>NZ_JAODNM010000034.1 GCF_025464955.1 Amycolatopsis sp.
CCGGGGCGGTTCACGTTGACTGTGGGACTCGTCGGCGTGAACGTGGGACTCGCCGGGCCGGAGTGTGGGACTCGCCCATGTGCTGTGCGAGTCCCACAGTCAGACCGGCGAGTCCCACACCCAGCTCCGGACACCGGCATTCGCCGTACACGACCCGGCCCTTGCTGCGGTAAAACGCAGCCAGTCCACAGCAACCAGCACCCACACAGACGACCGAAGAGCCACTTTTGTACTTTTGTGCCCTCCTTGAGGGCTCAACTATCGCAACTCGACGGCGAGTTGCGGGGGCAGGGGGGTTGGGGGTGCGTGGGGGCGGGGTGAAAGGATCGCGGGGAGGCGAGTGGCGGGGAGGTCGCGGTGGCGAAGGGGCGGATTCCGGTCGTCCTCGTCGCCGGGTTCCTCGGATCAGGCAAGACGACCCTGCTCAACCACCTGCTGACCAACAACCAGGGCGCCCGCATCGGCGTGGTGGTCAACGACTTCGGCAGCGTCAACATCGACGCGATGTCGGTCGCGGGCCAGGTTGACTCGATGGTCTCACTCAGCAACGGCTGCCTGTGCTGCGCGGTCGACGCCCGGGGGATGGACGGCCTGCTGGTCAAGCTCGCGCGACCGGCCGCGGGCATCGATGTCATCGTGATCGAGGCGAGCGGGCTCGCTGAACCACGCGAACTGATCCGCCTCCTGCTCGCGAGCACCAACCAGCGGATCGAGTACGGCGGGCTGATCGAGGTCGTCGACGCGGCCGAGTTCGAGAGCACCCGCGTCCGGCACCCCGAGCTGGACCACCACCTCGCCTACGCCGATCTGGTGGTGCTCAACAAGACCGACCGCCTCGCCGACGTCGACCGCGCGGAACTCCTGGCCACCGTCGAGGCGCTCAGCGGCGGCAAGCCCGTCGTCCCGGCGGTGCAGGCGCGGATCGACCCGCAGTTGCTGTTCGACGAACGATCCAGGCCAGTCCGCGAGACCGTCGCGCGCCAGCTGTCGTTCGACCAGCTCGAAGAAGACAACGACGGACACGACCACGAACACGAACACCACGCGCATTCCCAGTACGAGAGCGTCTCGTTCACCTCCGACCAGGCGCTGCATCCGCGTCGCCTGATGAGCTTCCTCGACGACCGGCCCGCCGGGCTCTACCGGATGAAGGGCTTCGTCTACTTCGGACTGCCCGGGCATCGGCAGAAGTTCACCGTGCACACGGTCGGTTCCTATCTGCGGATCACCCGCTCGTCCTGGGGACGTGACGAGCCGCGGACGACCCAGCTCGTGTTGATCGGCAGCGGGATCGACGTCGATGCCGTCACGAAGTCGCTCGGAGCCTGCGTCGAGGACAAACCCGACCAGGTCGACCCACAAAGCATGCTCCGGGTCCTTCGCTACACCGACTAGTGGCGCTAGCGCCGGACCGGGTGCCAACCCGGACGCGGCGTGGATGCCAGGAGCAGGCGCGTGTACGCCTCCTGCGGATCGTCCAATACCTGCGCGGCGTCGCCGTGTTCGACGACCCGGCCGTTCTTCAGCACGATCACGTCGTCGGCGATCTGCCGTACGACCCCGAGGTCGTGGGTGATGAACAGATACGCCGTGCCGGTGTCGCGCTGCAGTGCGGACAGGAGGTTGATCACCTGTGCCTGCACCGAAACGTCGAGTGCGGACACCGCTTCGTCCAGCACGAGCACGTCAGGCTCAGCGGCCAGCGCCCTCGCGATCGCGACGCGCTGACGCTGCCCGCCCGAAAGCAGGCGCGGGGTCACCGCCAGGTGCCGTTCGGCGAGGCCGACTGACCGCAGCAGCTCCACCGCGCGTCCGGCGCAGTGCCGTTTGCCGCCGTTGTGGTGCACGGCAACGGCTTCCCGCAACGACGAGCCGACCTGCTGGGCCGGGTCGAGCGAGGTGAACGGGTCCTGCGGGACGATCTGGAGCTGCCTCGCCCGGTGTCGGCGCAGCCGCGCGGAGCGCGCCACCCGGCCGCGGTCCTCGCCGCACACCTCGACCGTTCCCGAGGTCGCGTCCTGCAGCCCGGTGAGTATCGCGCCGATGGTCGACTTGCCCGCGCCGGACTCGCCGACCAGCGCGGTGGTGCGGCCGCGGCGGACGGTGAACGAGACGTCGTCGACGACGACGGCCGGCCCGTAGCGTTTCACCAGGTGTTCGACCCGCACCACGACGTCGTCCTCGGTCACGTCCCCAGTCATGACGCGCTCCCCACAGTTGCGAGCTCCTCGGCGCGATGGCAGCGGACCTGCCCGCCGCGGAACGCCTGAAGTTTCGGCTTTGTCTTCTCACACAAGGGGATCCGGGACGGACAGCGCTCCAGGAACGGGCACCCGCCACCCGCGTCTGCGGCCGAGATCGGCGCGCCGTCGATCACCGGGAGTTCGGCCAGCCGCTCGTCCAGCGGCGGCCGCGACGCGAGCAGCCCTCGAGTGTACGGATGCGCCGGCGCGTGGCGGATCGTTTCGGCGTCAGCGAGTTCGAGCACGGTCCCCGCGTAGAGCACCACCACCCGGTCGCAGATCGACAGCGCCAGGTCGAGGTCGTGCGTGACGAACACCAACGCGGTCCCGCTGTCCCGGCGGAGTTCCTCGGAGATCGCGAGGACGTCGGACTGCGTCGTGACGTCGAGTGCGGTCGTCGGCTCGTCCGCGAGAATCAGTGACGGGCCGGACAACAGCACCGAGGCGATCATCACGCGCTGCAGAAGCCCGCCCGACAGCTCGAACGGGAACTGGCCCATCCGCCGCTCGGGGTCGACAATTCCCATGCGGGACAACATGTCCACTGCCGCTCGCCGCGCTGCCGGCACGTCCGCACCGGCGTCGCGTGCCGTTTCGATGAGGAAGTCGCCGACGCGCTGGATCGGGTTGATCGCCGAGCGCGGGTCCTGGAAGATCACCGCCGTCTCCCGTCGGCGGTAGTCACGCAGCGCGGAGCGTTTCAACGTCGAGACGTCTCGGCCGCCGACCGTGATGCTGCCGCCGATTCGGGCTCCTTCCGGTGCCAGCCTTGCGATGCATCGCAGCGTCATGGACTTGCCCGAACCGGATTCCCCGACGATCCCGACCGCCTCCCCTGGGCGAACCTGAAGGTCCAGTCCAGTAAGGATCGGCACGTAACCGTGGGCACCGGGCAGGTCCAGAGTCAGGCCGGACACGTCGAGCAGGGGAGCGTTCACTGGGCTTTCGCCTCCTGGTTGCGCAGCCGGCGGCGGGAGAACCGGGGCTGCTCGCCCGAGAGCCGCGAGCCGAGGATGAACAGGGACAACGCCGTCGCGACGATCGCGACACTCGCGGCGATGACCTGTCCCGGATAGCCCTGCAGGACGGCGTCGCGGTCGCTCACCATGGCGCCCCAATCCGCGAGCGGTGGTTGCACGCCGAGCCCGAGGAACGACAGCCCGGCGAGGTCGATGAGCGAGTACGCGAACGCGACCGTCGCCTGGCCGGCGATGACCGGGGCGAGGTTGCGGAGCATGTGGACGGTGGTGATCCGCAGGACGCCGAGTCCTTGGACCGAGAGCGCCTGCACGTAGGGCAGCCGCCGTTCGTGTTCCGCCGCGGTGACGACAAGCCTTGCCACGTAAGGGACGTAGGCGACGCCGAGTGCGATGACGGCCGCCGTCAGCCCCGGCCCGAACAGTGCCGCGACGAGGATCGCGAGCAGCAGCCCGGGAATGGCGAACACGACGTCGAGTCCGCGGCTGATCACCCACGCCGCCGCGCCGCCGCGCCAGGCCGCGATGAGCCCGAGCGGGATGCTCAGCGCGAGCGAGACCACGACGATCGCGGCCGGCCCGAGCAGGCTCGTGCGGGCGCCGTAGATCAGCCTGGATGCGATGTCGCGCCCGGTAGCGTCGGTACCCAGCCAGTGGCCCGCGCCAGGGCGCGCGAAGGCGTCGAGCAGGGTGCCCTGGTCCGGGTCCTGCGGCGCGATCAGGGGGGCGAACACCGCGAGGGCGACGACCACGGCCAGCACGGTCAGTGCCGTCGAGCCGGCGGCGCCCAGCCGTGGCCAGGTCACCCTCCGGGACTTACCGGTACTCGAAGCCGCCAGTCTCACCGCGGTCATGCCGCCACCCCTTTGCGCACTCTCGGGTCGATCGCCGCGGCGATGAGGTCCGCCAGCAGGTTGAGCACCACGAACGCGACCACGATGATCAGTGAGATCGCCTGGACCACGGTGAAGTCCTTCTGCTGCACCGAAGAGATGAGCAGCTGGCCGAGCCCGCCGAGGCCGAACGCCTGCTCGACCACCACCGCGCCGGAGAACAGCGACGCGATCTGCACCCCGGTGATCACGACGACCGGACCCGCGGAGTTGCGCAGCACGTGGCTGCGGATGGCGCGGGGCCGGGAGATCCCGCGCGACACCGCGGTCTGGAAATGCTCGGACAGCACCTGTTCACGGGCGGTCGCCCTGGTCACCCTGGCCACCAGGCCGCACGCGATGACCGCGAGCGAGACGGCCGGCAGGGTCAGGCTGCTGAACCACCCGCTGAAGCTGGGTTGCAGCCCGTAAGCGGGGAACCAGCCGAGTCCGACGGAGAACACCGAGATCGTCAGCGAGGACGCCACGAACGCCGGGATCGCGGTCGCCATCGACACCACCCCGGTCAACGCCAGGTCGACTCCGCCGGGGCTGAGCGCGGACACGAGCCCGAGACCGACACCCACGATGATGATCAGCAGGGCCGCGTAAGCCACGAGCGCGAGCGTGATGGTGAGCGGCCCGGAGATCCGTTCCGCCACGGGCTGCTGCGAAATCAACGAGGTGCCGAAGTTTCCGGACAGGATGTCGGACAGCCAATGTCCGTACCGGGTAAGGAAACTCTGGTCCAGACCGAGGTGTGCGCGCACCGCGGCCCGCACCTCGGGCGTCGGCTGTCGCGCGCCGAACAGGAGGGTTTCGGGGCTACCTGGCGAGAGGTAGATGCTGTCGTACACGACGAAACTGGCGACGAACAGGGTCACCACGAGCCCGGCGAGGCGTTTGAGCGTGAAGGCGATCATCAGTTCCCGCCGATCGCGGCGGCCCACGCCGTGGTCGTATAGGAGAAGGTCAGGGTCGCGCCGGTCAGCCGCGAGTTCAGGAAGACGACCGCGCGCGGCTGCACGACCGGGATCAGCGGCAGATCCTTGGCGAGCTGAGCCTCAGCGGTCAGGACGAGTTTCGCGCGGGCCGCCGGGTCGGCGGTCAGCGTCGCCTGGTCGAGGTTGTCGGTCACGGTTTTGTCGGCGTAGCCCGAGAAGTTTCCCGCGCCTTCCGGTGCGCCGTAGAACTTGTCCATGAGCAACGGTTCGGGCAGTTCGATGTAGCTCTTCGTCAGGAACGCGTCGTAGGGCTTGCGGGCGCTCGGGTCGTTGAACAGTGCGCCGTACTGCTGGCTGGGCAAGCCGACGATGTTCGCGGCCAACCCGATCGACTCCGCGGTCTGTTTGAGCACGGTCGCGAGTTGGACGCTCTGGGGGTCGCCGGTCGGGTAGCCGAAGGAGAAAGACTTGCCCCCAGCTCCCGCCGCCTGCACGAGTTTCTTCGCCCCAGCGACGTCCGTGGGTTTCTCGTAGGACTGGTACGCCGGGCTGTAATCCCCGGCGTGCTGGCCCCAGAACCCCGGGCCGGTGGGTTTGTACAGCGCGTCGGCGGCGCCTTGGAAGAGCTTCTCGCCGATGGCCTTCCGGTCCAGCGCCATCGACAGGGCCTGCCGCACCCGAGGGTCGCCCAGGGTTCCGCCTGCCTTCGCGAGCACGATGTCGACGTTGATCGGCGTCGACCCTTCCTGTCCTAAGTAGAGCTTGCCGTTGCTGGCCGAGGACAGCTGGGCGATGAGCCCGCCCGGGATGTCGAAACCGCCGTCGATCGCGCCGGAGCTCAAGCCCGTCGCGAGCGCGCTGGGATCGGTCGGGAAGACGAAGGTGAACGTCTTGGCGTGCGCCCGATGTGCGGGGTCCCAATAGTTTTCGTTGCTGTTGAGGACGAGCTTGCTGGTGCCGTCGTAGGAGCCGAGCGTGAACGGGCCGGTGCACCTGACCCCGGTTTGCGGGCTGCCGAAGTCCTGTCCCGCCTGCTGGGTGAAGGTCTTCTCCACGACCGCGCCGGCGAGAACGCCCAGTGCGGTCTTGAACGTGGTGTCCGGCTCGGTGAAGTCGATGCGGACCGTGTGGGTGCCGGTCGCGGTGATCGACTTGACCCGCGTGAAGAGGTACGAGTAGTTCGAGGCGACCTGCGGGTCGAGGTTCCGGTTGAGGCTGAACACGACGTCGTCGGCGGTCATGGGCTTGCCGTCGGAGAACTTCACGCCGGTGCGAATCGTCAGGTCGACGTGCAGCGGATCGACCACGGTGTACGCCGTGGCGAGGCCGGGGGAGAGCGTGTAGTCGGGCGCCGCGCGGAACAGCGGCTCGCACAGGTTGGGGATGACCGTCTCTTCGGGATAGTCCGAGAGCTTGAGCGGGTCGAGGCTGACCACCGGGCGGTAGTCGCCGTACCAGGTGACGGAGTCGACGTCGCCGGTCGCGGTACCGGTGGTGGGCGTGGACGCGGCCACCCGTACGACGGCTGGGCCGGAGGGACCGAAGGCGTTCGGCGAGGCGCACGCCGCGGTGACGGCGAGTGTCGCGGCCAGCACCACCGGGACTGCGTAAGAGCGAGGCGATCTGCGCGGTGACATGGATCCTCCTGGGTAACGCTTAGTCGACCCGGTAGACCTCTCGGCCTTGAACGTAGGTGCGCTCCACCTGGGTGGAGCCGATCTCGGAAACGGGCCCCTCGAAGGGGTCGCGGTCGAGGACGACGAGGTCGGCCTCGTAGCCGGCGGCGATCGTGCCGGTGCGGCCGTCGAGCCGGTTGACGTACGCCGAACCGGCCGTATAGGCGCGCAGGGCGACTTGGAGTGGCAAAGCCTGCTCGGCGCCGAGTGCGGGGGAGCCGGGCTCGGCGTCCGGCGCGGTTCTGGTCACCGCGACGTGGATCGCGGCCAAGGGGTCCGGGCTGCTGACGGGCCAGTCGCTGCCCATCGCGAGCATCGAGCCCGCCCGGTAGAGGTCGCCGAACGGGTACTGCCAGCCGGCGCGCCTGGCCCCGAGGAACGGGATGGTCAGCTCGTCCATCTGCGGTTCGTGGGCTGCCCAGAGGGCTTGCAGGTTCGCCACCGCGCCAAGGGCGTGGAACCGCCCGACGTCGTCGGGGTGCACGACCTGCAGGTGCGCCAGGTGGTGGCGGTGGTCGGCGGTGCCGTTGGTTTCCCGCGCGGCCTGCAGCGCGTCGAGGACTTCGCGCACCGCCCGGTCGCCGAGCGCGTGGAAGTGCACCTGGAAGCCGGCGGCGTCGAGCGCGGTCGTCACCCTGGTCAGCTGCTGGGCGTCGAGGAAGCTGATCCCCTGGTTGCCGGTCGCGTGCCCGCAGCGGTCGAGGTAGGGCTCGAGCATCGCCGCGGTGAACGTCTCGACGACGCCGTCCTGCATGACCTTCACGCTGTGGACGCCGTAGCGGTCGTTGTCGCCGGTCTGGTCGCGGATTTCGGCCAGGCGCGCGACCTGGGCGTCGACGTCGTCGGGCGGGCACGCCCTGTCCCACCACAGCGCGCCGGAAACCCTTGCGGTGAGCCAACCTTGAGCCGCCGCCCGGCGGTACGAGTCATGCGCGCTCGGGCCGGGCTCGCCGACCGTCAGCCAGGCGTCCTGCCAGCCGACGACGCCTACCGAGTGCAGGTAGTCGAGCGCCGCGCGGAGCCCGGCGTCATAGTCCTCCTGGGTGGTGGCGGGCACGAGGTTCGCTACCAGGGCGGCGGCGCCTTCGTGCAACAGCCCGGTGGGTGCGCTGTCGGCGTCGCGTTCGATCCGGCCGTCGACGGGATCCGGGGTGCCGGCGTCGATGCCGGCGAGTTCGAGGGCTTTCGTGTTGACCCAGCTGGAATGGTGGTCGCGGTTGGGCAGGATCGCCGGGCGGTCGGCTACGGCGGCGTCGAGCTGTTCGCGGGTCGGCAGGCCGCCCGGGAAGGCGTCCATCGACCAGCCGCCGCCGAGGATCCACGGCGCTTCGGGGGTGGCCCGCGCGTAGTCGCCGATGAGCGTGACGTACTCCGAGATCGTGTGCGCACCGGAGAGGTCGCAGCGGATCCGCTCGAGTCCGCCTTGGACCGGGTGGGCGTGCGCGTCGACGAAACCGGGGACCACGAGGCGCCCGCCGAGCTCGACGACCTCGTCCGCCCGGCGCAGGTAGGGCGCGACCTCGGCGTCGCCGCCGACCGCGGCGATCCGGCCGTCTTCGACCGCGACCGCGCTGGCCGCGGACCCGGCCGCGTCGGCGGTGAACACCGACCCGCCTCGGAACACGAGCGTGCCTTCACCTGGCCGTGACCTGGGCTTCTCCATTCGCGTCCTTCGGTCGTACCGGTATCGGGCTGCTCTGTTGGCAAGATGGAACACCATCGACATCACCGTTGTCAACGCTGTTGTCATCATGGTGTGCGAAGATGATCCGGTGCTTGAGAAAGGGGACGCATGACGAAGGCGACACGGCAGGCGGGTGGTTCGGCGCCGGCGCTGAGCGTGGACAAGATCGTCGAACACGCGCTGGAACTCGCCGAACGCGAAGGTCCCGGCGCGCTGACCATGCGGCGGCTCGGCAGTCGGCTCGGGGTGGACGCCACCGCGGTCTACCGGCATTTCCGCGACAAGGACGAGCTGGTGCTCGCACTGGGCGACCGGACCATCGCCCGCGCTCATGCATCCCTCGTGGACCTCGGCGAGCACGACGACTGGCGGCACGTCCTGCGCCGGATCGCCGAGGCGAACTGGGAGCAGTGCCAGGCCTACCCGGCGGTGTACTCGCTGATGTTCGCCAGGGTCACCGGTGGCCCGGGGGAGCGGTCGATGGTCGAGCTCATCATGTCGACACTGGCGAAGCTCGGGCTGTCCCAGGAGAAGACCGCGTTGCTGTACCGGTTGTTCGTCGACACCGTGCTCTCACTGTGTGGCATGAACGCGACCGCGAGGACCCTGCCGCCCGACATCCTGGAGAAGGACACCACGGCCTGGTCGAGGGTCTACGCCGTGCTTCCGCACGAGGGCTATCCGGCCATCCGTGGCCACGCCGACGCCCTGGTCTCGGTCACCGGCGAACAGATCTATCGCGCGTCGGTGGAGTCGACCATCGCCTACATCGCCGCACAGGTGTGAGTTTCCGGGGGCTCTGGATTACCGCTCTCGGCAAGGCTCGGCCAGCGTGGTGGAGAAGTAGTCGTGGCGTGCACATTCTGCAGAATCGAGGGGGCAGACCGTGTGGCGACGTACACACTGTTTCCGTGTGCGGCCACCAGCAGGGTCTCCAGTCGAACTCGACTCGCTTCCGACGAGGTACCGATCGGCCATTGATCGGGAGCCGGAGGAAGCTTCGAGGTTGGCCACCACAGCGCTGGTATCGGTCAGTGGTTCTGCCGTCGTTCCGATCGCAGATCGTGCGCGTGAACTGCTGACCTACTTGGCGCCCTGGACAGAGCAGGTAGAAGTGCGGGAATTCGACAGTCACGGGAGGCAGTTGACCAATGGCTGACTCGTCACGCTGGGCCAGGCACGGCACACGGAGGGTCTACGCCTCCTCGTGGCTGAACGTCGACCCGGATGAAGTCGAAATAGCCGGTGGTCGACGTTTCGAACACCATGTGGTGCGGTTCCCTCGCTCGTCCGTCGGCACTGTCGTGGTTGACAATGACAAGGTACTGCTCCTTTGGCGGCACCGCTTTGCCACGGATCCATGGGGGTGGGAGATCCCTGCCGGGTGGTCTGACGACGGAGAGGATCCGGCGGAAGCGGCGCGGCGGGAGGTCCTGGAAGAAACCGGTTACCAGGTGTGTCCGTCGTGGAACCGCTGACCTCCTATACCCCCATGTCCGGCATCAGCTCGCAGGTATATCGGTTGTTCGTCGCAACCGGTGCCACGCTCGTCGGCGAGCCTGAAGCCGCTGAGGCCGATCGGATGATCCTCGACACGACCCCAAGTGGGCGGTGACTCACCAGGTGGTCACAGCGGCTGGGTAGGTTGTGCGCCATGGCGCTTTCGAACGATCCTGGCAAGACGGCCGTGCTGGTCACCGGTGGCAGCGGGTTCATCGGCCGCGCGGTGGTGCGCGCGTTCCGCGAAGCCGGGGTTGCCGTGACGGTCGCCGACCGGATCCCGTTCCCGGACGGCGAAGGTGACGACGGCATCCGCGTCGTCGTCGGCGAGCTCGGGGACGCCGCGGTCCGCGAAGCCGCGATGACGCCCGGCATCGGCGGCGTGGTCCACCTGGCCGCGCTGACGTCGGTGCTGAAGTCGGTGGAGCTCCCGGCCCAGACCTACGCTGACAACGTCGCCGTCACGCACGAGCTGCTGGAGCTCGCCCGGCGGCGCGAGGTGCCGAGGTTCGTGCTCGCCTCCACCAACGCCGTCATCGGCAACGTCGGCACCGCGACCATCACCCCTGACCTGCCGCTGCAGCCGCTGACGCCGTATGGCGCGACGAAAGCGGCGTGCGAGATGCTGCTTTCCGGGTACGCCGGCGCGTTCGGCATGACGACGTGCGCCCTGCGGTTCACCAACGTCTACGGTCCCGGAATGTCCCATAAGGATAGTTTCGTCCCGCGCATGATGCGCGCCGCGCTGGCCGGGACCGGGATCCGGGTCTACGGGGACGGGCAGCAGCGCCGGGACCTGGTCCACGTCGACGACGTCGTCCGCGCGATCCGGCTGGCCTGGGACAGCGGCTACACCGGCCGGGCCATCGTCGGCGCCGGCCGGTCGGTCTCGGTGCTGGAGCTGGTGCAGGCCGTCCGCGAGGTCACCGGCGCGCCGCTGCCGGTCGAGCACGTCGCCGCGCCCGCGGGCGAGATGCCCGCGGTCGTCGTCGACGTCTCCGGCAGCGCGGAGACGATCGGCTACCGGCCGTCGGTCTCGCTCGCCGACGGCCTCGCCACGGCCTGGAAGTACTTTTTGAAACAACAGAGTTCCGAATACGACGCGGCCCAGCGGAACCTGGCAGCGGCGGAGTGACCCGACTGCTCGGTTTCCTGCGCCGCCACAGCTTCCTGGTCGTCCTGCTCGCACTCGGCACCGTACTGCGCGTGCTGGTGTGGGTGGCCTATCAGCCGGCGCTGCTCTACATCGACTCGTTCCGCTATCTCTACAACGTCGGCCCGCTCGCGCCCGACCAGCTGAACCCGATCGGTTACGACCTGGTGTTGAAGCCGCTGCTGGCCATCGGCGGGCTCGCGTTCGTCGTTGCCGTCCAGCACGTGGCCGGGCTCGCGGTCGCGGTGGGCGTCTACGCGCTGGCCCAGCGGCTCGGTGCGCGCCGCTGGGTGTCGGCGCTGGCCGCCGCTCCGCTCCTGCTCGACGCCTACCAGGTCCAGATCGAGCAGAACATCATGTCGGAGGTGACCTTCGAGGTCCTTCTGCTCGGGCTGCTGTGGCTGATGCTCGGTCGGGGTGAGCCGAACTGGCGCCGCGCCGGCCTGGCCGGGATCGTGCTCGGCGCCGCCGTGCTGACCCGGGTCATCGGCATCACACTGATCCTCCCGCTGCTGGTCTACCTGATCGTCGCGGGCAAGCCATGGCGTACCCGCGCGGGCTGGCGTCGCATCGGTGTGCGGTGCGGTGCCGCGGTGCTCGGGCTTGCCATCGTTGTGGTGCCCTACGCGGGATACTTCAAGTCCGCCACCGGAAACTGGGGACTGTCGGTGTCCCAGTCGAACGTCCTCTATGGACGGACAGCCAATATCGCGGACTGCGCCAAGTTGAATCTCGACGCCGCGCTGAAGCCGTTCTGCCCCATCGAGCCGCTCGGCCAACGGATCGGTGTCGACTACTACGCGCACCTCGACGTCGACCCGAACTGGCCCGGTCCGATCCCTGCCGGGATGACTCGGTCGGGGCTGGTGAAGGAGTTCTCGGACAAGGTACTGGCGGCGCAGCCCGGTGACGTGGTCTGGGCGGTGGTCAAGGACTTCGCCAAGAGCTTCGCGCCGACCCGCGTCTCCGAGCCCGACGACGTGCCGTTGGACCGCTGGCAGTTCCAGACGGAGTACCCGCTGTTCAACTTCCAGGAAACGGTCAACCAGTTCACCGAGCAGTACGACGGAATCCTGCCTTCGGTGAACACCGATCTCGCCCCGATCCTGCGTACTTATCAGCTGAACGGCGGATACACGCCGGGCACGCTCCTCGGGATCGGTGCGTTACTGGGATTGCTCGCTTTCTGGGGCCGTGGACGGGCTCGGCCGGGCGCGGTGTTCGCGGCGGGTACCGGCCTGTTCCTCCTGCTGGCTTCGGCCGCTTTCGAATTCTCGTGGCGTTACCAGCTTCCCGCGCTCGTGCTGCTGCCGCTGGCCGGGGCGCTCGGGTTCACCACGCTGACAGCGGCGAGCCGACGCCGGCTCGGGGCGTACCCCGACGACGTCGATTCCGGTGCGGTGAAAGCGTTCCATGAGCAGTACGGCGAGCTCCGGCTGGCCCCGGTCACCGTGGTGATCGCGGCCTACAACGAGGCCGACGGCATCGGGGCCGTGCTCAAGGAGATGCCCACCGAGTGCTGCGGGATGCGCGTCGAGGTCCTGGTCGTGGTCGACGGCGGCTCGGACGACACGGCGGCGATCGCCGCGGCTGACGGCGCCTACGTCTGCGTCGCCCCGCGCAACCGGGGCCAGGGTGCGGCATTGCGCCTCGGTTACCACCTGGCGGCCGACCTCGGTGCCGAGTACATCGTCACCACCGACGGTGACGGCCAGTACGAGAACAGTGAGATGGCCGAGCTGATCCAGCCGCTGCTCGACGACACGGCTGACTTCGTCACCGGCTCGCGCAGGCTCGGGCACGAAGAGGCCGACAGCCGGATGCGCTGGATAGGCGTGCGGGTGTTCGCCGTGCTGGCTTCGGTGCTGACGCTGCGGCGGATCACCGACACCTCGTTCGGGTTCCGTGGGATGCGCGCCGGGCTCGCCTGCTCGATCCCGCTGGCCGAGCCGCAGTACCAGTCATCAGAACTGCTGCTCGGGGTGACGGCCCGGCGTTCACGCCTGCTGGAACGCCCGATGACCATGCGGCTGCGCAACGCCGGCAAGAGCAAGAAGGGCCGGACGCTGGTTTACGGCGCGAACTACGCCCGCGTCATGACGGGGACGTGGTGGCGGGAGTACGTCCTGCGTCGCGGGCGACTGCGTCACGGGAAAAAACGACCCGGTCGAGCAGGGTGAATTTGAACACGAACACCATCGCGTAGCTGGCCACGTACGCGCCGTCCAGCAGCACCACACGCAGCAGCCCGGGCAGTGCCAGTGGGGCGAGCAGGTGCCCCGTCAGCGTCGTCAGACCCACCGAGGCCAGCCCGCCGAGGGCGATTACCACCAGATAGGGTGCCACCTCGGTCTTGACCCGCGGTTTGCCCTGACGTCCCCAGACCCAGCTCCGGGTCAGCAGGAAATTGGGCACCGCGCCCGCCACGAACGCCACCGCGCTCGCCACCACGGCGCTGCCGCCCGAGGACAGGATGACGAGCAACGCGACTTGACTGATCACCGTGGCGACCACTGAACTGGTCGCCGCCCGGAACAGGCGGACGAACCTTCGCGGACGCGCTTCGGCGGCCGGGGAAGGGCTGCCGGTTTCGACGGTGGCCGGTGGGGACGACATGCCCCCAGTCTTACCCCACTCGTGAGCCGCCGCCGTCCGGGGCACGAACGCATAGGAAACTCACAGGTCGTTGACAGGGCGTAGCCAGGACCGGATAGATAACGTCGGAACCACAAAGGTTAGACGAGTGCAAAACGGGAATCTGGGCACTGGTCACGTGACATGCAGGAAAGGCGGGACAATGCGAGTGCTCGTTCTTGGTGGGGATGGCTACCTTGGCTGGCCCACAGCGCTGCACCTCTCAGAAAACGGACATGACGTCGCGGTGCTCGACAACCTCGCGCGCCGCGGCTACGACGACGAGCTCGGCGTCGAGAGCCTTGTCCCCATCGAAGACCTCGACACCCGGCTGCAGGCCTGGCAGGAGGTCTCCGGAAAGCAGATCGCCAGCTACGTCGGCGACTTGCTCGACGCGGATTTCGTCTTCGAGACGCTGCGTGACTTCGCGCCCGACACGGTGGTCCACTTCGCGGAGCAGCGGTCGGCGCCGTATTCGATGATCGACCGGCAGCACGCCGTGTACACCCAGCACAACAACGTCATCGGCAACCTGAACCTGCTGTACGCGATCGCCGAGATCGACCCGGACATCCACCTGGTCAAGCTCGGCACGATGGGCGAGTACGGCACGCCCAACATCGACATCGAAGAGGGCTGGCTCGAGCTCGAGCACAACGGCCGCAAGGACCGCGTGCTCTTCCCCAAGAAGCCCGGGTCGTTCTACCACCTCAGCAAGGTGCACGACTCCCACAACATCGAGTTCGCCTGCCGGATCTGGGGCCTGCGCGCCACCGACCTCAACCAGGGTGTCGTCTACGGGCAGCAGACGCCCCAGACCATGCTGGACGCGCGGCTGGCCACGCGGTTCGACTACGACGCCGTGTTCGGCACCGTCCTGAACCGCTTCGTCATCCAGGCCGTGCTCGGGCAGCCGCTGAGCGTGTACGGCCAGGGCGGCCAGACCCGCGGGCTGATCGACATCCGCGACACCGTGGAGTGCATCCGGCTCGCGGTGGAGAACCGCGCCGACCGCGGTGAGTTCCGCGTGTTCAACCAGATGACGGAAAGCCTGTCCGTGCAGGGCATCGCCGACCTGGTCGCCAACCAGTTCCCCGGCCCCGTGCAGATCGAGCACCTCGACAACCCCCGCGTCGAGCTGCCCGAGCACTACTACAACGTGAAGCACACCGGGCTGGTCGAGCTGGGCCTGAAGCCGCACCTGCTTTCGGACACGTTGATCGAGTCGATGTTCGACCTCGTCGGTGCCAACAAGCACCGGGTCCTGCCGGAGAAGATGATCCCCACCGTCCGCTGGAAGGGCGCGATGGAGGTCAAGCAGCCGCAGTAGGTCAATTCCTGTCCCACCTCGTCCGCGCCGGTGCTCCCACCGGCGCGGACTTTTTTGCGCGGCCTGCGCAGCGCACATCAGGTCGCCGCGCCGAGGGGGTGGGCTTCGAAGAACGACCAGATCAGCTCGTCGGCGTTGAGCTTCGGGTTGGTCGAGCCGCGGACCATCGAGTCCGGGGTGCCCGGCCACGCGTGCCGGCCGCCGGTGATCGTGTAGAGCTCCACCGGCGCGGTGCACGAGCGGTAGGCGGTGGTGGTGACCAGCGGGACCACCGGGGCCTGCGTCGACGTCTTCCCGCAGCGGTTCTCGGCGGCCCACCGCTGGGCCGCGGCCTGGACCCCGGAACCCCAGCGGCTCGTTTTGTCTCCGTTGTACGGATTCATCGTGTCGGCGGTGCCGTGGAACGAGATCACCGGCACGGGCCGGACCGGGTGGCAGCCGCCGGGGAAGCGCAGCCCGGAGACCGGCGCGATGGCCGCGACGCGGTCGGCCAGCACGCAGCCGACCTGGGACGCCATGCGCGCGCCGCCGGAGAACCCGGTGACGTAAATCCGCTGACTGTCCGCGCAGACCAGCTTCGACACCGCGTCGATGGTGTCCCGCACGAACCGCACGTCGTCGGGGGCGTTCCGGGCCACCGGCTGCCCGTTGGCCAGCGGCACCCCCGGGACGTTCCAGGCGTAGCCGTGGCTCTTGCCCAGGGTGAGCGGCAGCCCGCCCTGGGGCGCGACGATCGCGAAATCGTGCTTTTCCGCGGTGAGGGTGATCCCGGTGTACTGGAGCTGCTCCAGCGGCGTGCCACCGCTGCCGTGCAGGTCGACCACCAGCGGGATCGGCTTGCCGGCGTGGTGGCCGTGCGGGAAGTAGACGAGGACCGTGCGGCGCTGGCCGCCGGACTCGACGTAGCGGCTGGTCAGCCCGGCGGTGAGCAGCGGGCTCTGGCACGCGCCGGCCCCCTGGGTCGCCGATTTCGCGCCGCCGCGCCCCGGTTCGTGCCCGCCCTGTTCGTGTCCGGCGTCCGGAACGTTCTGGGGAGTCAGGGTGAAGGTCGGACGCACGGTGGTGCCGACGGCCGCCGACGGGTCACTCTGCCCACAGGCGGCGACGCCGGTGAGCAGGGCGAACGCTCCGAAGAGGAGCGCGGCGCGGGTGGTGCGCCGCCGCGGTGCGGAACTGGGCATGCGTGGTCGTCCTCCAGCGGTGCAGGGGGAGTCGACGTCGTCGTCGAGAGGCTCTCTCGATGTCGCGCCAGGCTACCCGTCGTGGACCTTCTCGAGGCCGTATTGGTTCAGACGTCACCGGGTCGGGAAAGGTTGCCTTCGCAGCTGGGGAAGTCCGGCGGAACTCCGGCGGACCCGCCCGGCGGGTCCACACGCTCCTCTTCGGACTCTTCCGCCGGGCCGGACGGCGGCGGGGTCTTTCTCCGTCGGTTTTCGGGGTTTGGGTTATCCGGGGTCCCGGCTCGTCCGGTAGCGGTGAAACGCTCGGTCGATCACCCGGTCGGGTCGTTGTTTCAGCCGGTCCGTGGACTGCGGCCGCATTCGGCCGCCATTGAACACGGGCCATTCTGGTGCCGGGAACCGCACGCAAAGGAATCAGTCGTGCACGCGCCGCGAATAGATTCCGGTGGGCCGGAACATTCCGGAACGTCCGCGGTCGCGGATAGCGCTTTCGGCTTCCGTCGCGGCGGCCTGTGTTCGCGCGGTGCCGGTGCGGAGTTTTTCCCCCGACCGGCGATCCGTTGTTCCCCAAGGTCTTCGGAGATTGCGCGCGGACGGGTGTCGCACGCGTATGCCGGGTGACCCGGAGATCTTGGCGTCGTTGCTGGTCGTCGGCGGTGTGCCGACTCGCTGCCCATCGCCGATCCGGCCGCCTTAACGCCGTTTTCGCACATATGGCCGACCCGTGATGTTCTCGTAGCCGAAACAAAGCGAAAAATAGGCAATTCGACTCAGTCCGATTGATTCTGTTTGGGTTAAATGTCTGAATAGTCCGTTTGATTGATTACAATTACGCCACGGACAGTGCCTGAGGCTAGCTTTGGCGGTGTTAAGGAATGGAGGGTCTGCACAGCAATCGGACGGCTGTACCCTCAGCCGCACGATCGCGGACCCACGAGGTCCCATCACCAGGAGGAGTGAAGCTTTGACGGCACCGTTGGACGTGTCCGGTTCTGCGACCGAGGCGCAGCCGGAGGCCGCTCTGGCCGGTATGGGCAAGGCCATTCAAGGGCGCTCGCTGGGACAGATCGCCTGGATGCGACTCAAGCGCGACAGGTGGGCGCTGGGCGGCGCGGTCGTCATCGTCCTGCTCGTGCTGATCGCGATCGCGTCGGTGATCCTCGAGAAGACCGGCGTCCTGACGCCGAACGTTTACCACCCCGAGCTGATCGACCCGACCTTCGGCAAGCCGATCGGCGGCCTCGGCGGCATCAGTGGGGCGCACCCCCTGGGCGTCGACCCCGGCAACGGCCGCGACCTGCTTTCCCGGGTCATGGTCGGCTCGGAGTACTCACTGCTCATCGCCGCGGGCTCCACTCTGCTCTCGGTGATCATCGGCGTGATCATGGGGCTGGTCGCCGGATTCTTCGGCGGCTGGGCCGATGCCGCGATCAGCTGGGGCATGAACGTCTTCCTTGCGTTCCCGCTGCTGTTGTTCGCCATCGACCTCACCGGAGTGGTGCAGCAGGAAGCGTTCGGACTGAGCGGCGACACATTGCACATCGCCGTGCTGATTTTCGTGATCGGGTTCTTCAACTGGCCCTATATCGGCCGGATCGTGCGAGGGCAGACGTTGTCGCTGCGCGAACGTGAGTTCGTCGACGCCGCTCGCAGCCAGGGCGCCCGCGGCTTCTACATCCTCCGCCACGAGCTGCTGCCGAACCTGATCGCCCCGATCCTGGTCTATTCCACCTTGCTGATCCCGACAAACATCCTGTTCGAGGCCGCGCTGTCGTTCCTGGGAGTGGGGCTGCACCCGCCGACGGCGACCTGGGGCGGCATGCTTTCCGACGCGGTGGTCAACGGGTCCTATTCGGTCGACCCGGAGTACTTCCTCGTGCCGGGTCTGGCCATCTTCATCACGGTGATGGCGTTCAACCTGCTCGGTGACGGGCTGCGGGACGCGCTCGACCCGCGTGGACGGTAGTGCGTAACCAGTGTTTTTTCGCAATCCAGCTAGGAGGCGTGTTAGTCGCATGAAGAGAAAGAACCTGATCGGGCTGGCCCTGGGATGTGTGGGGCTGAGTTTGGTCGCGGCGTGTGGTGGCAGCACCGGTGGCAGCACCACGGGTGCGCAGCCGGCTTACAGTGCCGGCAACACCGGGGTCGTCAATGCTTCGGACAAGACCGGCGGCACCCTCAACTACGGGATGACCAGCGCGCCCGACTCGACCGACCCCGGCAACACCTACTACGCCTACAACTGGAACTTCACCCGGCTGTACGCGCGTCCGCTGCTGACGTTCAAGTCCGCTCCCGGCGCCGCCGGGCTCGAGCTCGCGCCCGACCTTGCCACCGGCAAGGGCCAGGTCAGCGCCGACGGTCTCTCCTGGACCTACCACATCCCGGCCGGCCTGAAGTACGAAGACGGTTCGGCGATCTCCACCAAGGACGTCAAGTACGCCGTCGAGCGCAGTAACTACGCGCGCGACGTGTTTCCGAACGGCCCGGAGTACTTCGCCCAGTACCTGGCGGACCCGACCTACGCCGGTCCGTACAAGGACACCGCGCCGGACAAGATGGGCCTGACGTCCATCGACACCCCGGACGCCACCACCATCGTGTTCCACCTGCAGAAGCCGTTCGCGGACTTCGACTACCTGGTGAGCAGCCCGCAGACCGCGCCGGTCCCGGCCGCCAAGGACACCGGGGCCCAGTACCAGTCGCACCCGCTCTCCTCGGGTCCGTACAAGTTCACCGACTTCAACCCGAACACCGGGTTCAAGATGGTGAAGAACACGAACTGGGACCCGAAGACCGACGCGAACGACAAGCAGCTCGCGGACAACATCAACGTCACGTTCAACCTGCAGGCCGCCGATCTGGACGCCCGGTTGCTCTCGGGTGACCTCGACGTCGACCTCGACGGTACCGGCGTGCAGACCGC
This sequence comes from Amycolatopsis sp., assembly GCF_025464955.1. GTDB lineage: Bacteria > Actinomycetota > Actinomycetes > Mycobacteriales > Pseudonocardiaceae > Amycolatopsis. The sequence goes on from NZ_JAODNM010000034.1 coordinate 19,121, forward strand.
GGCACGGGCCAAGATCCTCGCCTCGACGAGTTTGAAGAACAACGCGGACGACGCGCTGTCCGGGTTCCTCTGGTACGGCGCGATCGACACCCAGGTGATCACCAACCTGGACTGCCGCAAGGCGATCGAGTACGCGGTGGACAAGACCGTCCAGCAGTCCGCTTACGGTGGCCCGGAGGCCGGCGGTGACATCGCCAGCACCGTCATGCCGCCGAGCGTGCTGGGTTACCAGAAGTTCGACAACTACGAAGCCACCACCCAGGTGCACGGTGACCTGGACAAGGCGAAGGCGTCGCTGACCGCTTGCGGCCAGCCGAACGGCTTCACGTTCAACATCTCCGCTCGTGGCGACCGCCCGAAGGAGGTCGCCGCGGCGACCGGTATCCAGCAGGCGCTGGCCAAGGTCGGCATCAAGACCGACATCCTGCAGTACCCGGCGAAGACCTACGGCACCTCGTTCGCCGGTTCGCCGACCTTCATGAAGCAGCACAACATCGGCCTCGCGATGTACGGCTGGGCCGCGGACTGGCCGGACGGCTTCGGCTTCCTGTCGCAGATCGCGGACGGCCGGGCCATCAAGGATGCCGGTAACGCCAACCTCGAGATGCTCAACGACCCTCAGGTCAACTCGCTGTTGGACCAGGCGGCGGCCAGCACGGACGCCACCGCCCGCAACGGTTTCTACGCCCAGATCGACAAGATCATGATGGACCAGGCGACCATCCTGCCTGAGGTCTACGCGAAGTCGCTGCTGTACCGGAGCCCCAAGCTCACGAACGTCTACGTGACCGAGGCGTACGGCATGTACGACTACACGCAGATCGGCAAGTCGTCCTCCTGATCGATCTGACTGGAAGCAGGTGAAGGCACCGGTGCCCGGCGGCGATCCCGCCGGGCACCGCCGCCGTTAGTTGTGATCACGTTCATCATCCGACGGCTCATCTCGGCCGTGGTACTACTGCTGATCGTCAGCCTGGTGACGTTCTGCATCTTCTTCCTGGTCCCGAAACTGGCCGGGCAAACCACCGACCAGCTGGCGGCTCAGTACGTCGGCAAGAGTCCCGACCCCGCGTCGCTGCACGCCATCGAGGCGAAGCTTGGCCTCGACCAGCCGCTCTACGAGCAGTACTGGCACTTCATCAAGGCCATCGTCGCCGGTGCGGACTACAACAACGGGCCGGACGTATCGCACTGCCCGGCCCCGTGCTTCGGCTACTCGTTCAAGAACTCGCTGCCGGTGTGGCCGCAGATGATGAGCGTGCTGCCGGTCACCCTGTCGCTTGCCATCGGTGCGGCGATCATCTGGCTGATCTTCGGGGTCGGCATCGGTGTGCTGTCGGCCCTGCGCCGCGGATCCGTGCTCGACCGCTCGGCGATGACCGTCGCGCTGGCCGGCGTTTCGCTGCCCGTCTTCTTCACTGCCGTCCTCTCGCTGACCATCTTCAGCCGGGACGGGCCGATCAACATCTTCCCCGGTGCCGGTACCTACATCCCGTTCCTGGACAACCCCGGACAATGGGCGTGGAACCTGGTACTGCCCTGGGTGACGCTGGCCTTCCTGTACGCGGCGCTCTACGCGCGGCTGACCAGGGCGGGCATGCTGGACACCATGGGGGAGGACTTCATCCGCACCGCGCGCGCCAAGGGCTTGCCGGAGCGGACCGTTGTCGTCAAGCACGGACTCCGTGCGACCCTGACGCCGATCGTCACGATCTTCGGGCTGGACCTCGGTCTGCTGCTCGGTGGTGCGGTGCTGACCGAGTTCGCATTCTCGCTGCCCGGGCTCGGCCACTTCGCCATCGACGCGATCCAGGACAACGACCTCCCCGAGATCATGGGCGTCACCCTGCTGGCCAGCTTCTTCGTGGTCCTCGCCAACCTGGTCGTGGACGTCCTGTACGCCGTTATCGACCCGAGGGTGCGTTATTGATGAGTGGAGACACCGGAACGACCCCGGACTCCGCGCGTTTCGCCGAAGTCCGTGAACCGTCGTCGTCCTTTTTGGAACTGCGCGACCTGAAAGTGCACTTCCCGACCGACGACGGCGTCGTGAAGAGCGTGGACGGCCTGTCGTTCAAGCTCGAACGCGGCAAGACGCTGGGCATCGTGGGTGAGTCGGGCTCCGGCAAGAGCGTGACCAGCCTCGCGATCATGGGCCTGCACAACCGGGCCAAGTCCCAGCTTTCCGGCGAGATCTGGATGGACGGCGAAGAACTCGTGTCCGCCAGCCCGGAGACGGTGCGCGGGTTGCGGGGCAAGAAGATGGCGATGATCTTCCAGGATCCGCTGTCGGCGATGCACCCGTTCTACACGGTCGGTGCGCAGATCATCGAGGCCTACCGGGTCCACAACAAGGTCAGCAAGCAGGTCGCGCGCAAGCACGCGATCGACATGCTGGCCCGAGTCGGGATCCCGCAGCCCCAGTCCCGTGTGGACGATTACCCGCACCAGTTCTCCGGCGGTATGCGGCAGCGCGCGATGATCGCTATGTCGCTGTCGTGCGACCCGGAGCTGCTGATCGCGGACGAGCCGACCACCGCGCTGGACGTCACCGTGCAGGCGCAGATCCTGGACCTGATGCGGGATCTGCAGCAGGAGTTCAACTCGGCGGTCATCATCATCACCCACGACCTCGGGGTGGTGGCCGAGCTCGCCGACGACATCCTCGTGATGTACGCCGGCCGGATGGCCGAATACGGCACCACCGAGCAGATCTTCCACGAGCCCAGGCATCCTTACGCTTGGGGTCTGCTCGGCTCGATGCCGCGGCTCGACCGGGCGCGCACCGATCGGCTCATCCCGATCAAGGGCACCCCGCCGAGCCTGATCAACGTGCCGACGGGCTGTGCGTTCAACCCCCGGTGCGTCTATTCCGAGCTGAACGGTGGAGCCAGCGAGACCGAGCGACCGGAACTGCGCGACGTGGGCTTCGGCCATCACGTCGCCTGCCACCTCTCCGAGGCGCAGCAGCAGCGGATCTGGAACGACGAGATCAAGCCGAACCTGTGACAGGACGACAAGAAACGATGAACGACGACATCACGGCCGGTGCGGCCACCGGCGAACGCGACGACCTGCTCACGGTGACCGACCTGCGCCAGTACTTCCCGGTGCGCGAGGGCCTGCTGCGGCGCCAGACCGGTGCCGTGCAGGCCGTCGACGGGCTGAACTTCTCCGTCAAGCGCGGGGAGACGCTGTCGCTGGTCGGTGAGTCCGGCTGCGGCAAGACCACCACCGGCCGGATGCTCACCCGGCTGATCGAGCCCACCGACGGCAAGATCATCTTCGAAGGCCGCGACATCACCCACCAGTCGATGAAGCAGCTGCGGCCGTTGCGCCGCGAAGTCCAGATGATCTTCCAGGACCCGTACTCCTCGCTCAACCCGCGGCACACCGTCGGCACCATCGTCGGCGCGCCGTTCAAGTTGCAGGACGTGAAGACGGAGAACGGCGTCAAGAAGGCCGTGCAGGACCTGCTCGCGCTGGTCGGACTGAGCCCCGAGCACTACAACCGGTACCCGCACGAGTTCTCCGGCGGGCAGCGGCAGCGCATCGGGATCGCTCGCACCCTCGCCCTGCGGCCGAAGCTGATCGTGGCCGACGAGCCGGTGTCCGCTTTGGACGTCTCCATCCAGGCCCAGGTGATCAACCTGATGGAGGATCTGCAGGAAGAGTTCAACCTGACCTACGTGATGATCGCGCACGACCTGTCGATCGTGCGCCACGTGTCCGACCGGGTCGCGGTGATGTACCTGGGCAAGATCGTCGAAATCGGCGAGGCCTCCCGCGTGTACACCAACGCGATGCACCCGTACACCACGGCTTTGCTGTCCGCGGTGCCGGTGCCCGACCCGAGCCGCCGGACGAAGCGGGACCGGATCCGGCTGACCGGTGACGTGCCCAGCCCGCTGAACCCGCCGCCGGCGTGCCGGTTCCACACCCGGTGCTGGAAGGCGCAGGACATCTGCAAGACCCAGGAGCCGCCGATGCGGGAACTGGAACCGGGACACGAGGTGGCTTGCCACTTCCCGGAGAACCTCGCCACGGTGAACTCTTCGCCACAGCCGGCGACAGCGGCCTCCTGACACGGCACGAACGCGACTAACTCGACCACTGAACCCGCCGGCGCGCGTCTCGCGCCGGCGGGTTCGGTGTTTGTGCTTGCGGTACGACATGGGGTTCTACTATGTGATCATGCCGCTGATCGGCCTGGACCGGTTCGCCGGTTTCGTCGAGGATTGGGAAGCCGAAGACGTCCGCTTGCTCGGCAGGTTACTGGCCAAACTGGACGATTCGATGAAAGAGGCCAAGCACCGTGAACAACGTCCAGGCGGACGCCGCCGGCAGCGCTGAGCGACCTCCGGTCTCGCCCGATCCGGCCGAACTCGCGGCCCTGCTGCAGGCGGGATGGCTTGACGGGGATCTCGGCTCGATGGCTCGCGCGCCCCGGTCGCATTCCGAGGTCGGCACCAAGGTGGCCGAGTTCGCGACGCACTGCGACGACCGGTATCGCGCGGTGATCTCCCGGCTCGCCGCCGAGGGGGAGGTGTCGCGTGGCGTACCACGCTGACGTCGAGTTCCTCGAAGAGTGCAGCCCGGGCTTGGTCAGGCGCAACGCGGTCGAGTTCGCCCGGATGCGGGACCTGCTCGGCGCCGCCGCCACGTCCGACGTCGTAGGTGACGAGGCAGCGGCGTTGGCTAGGGCCTTCGGCGAGGCCGCTGAGGCATTGCTGGCGTACGCGGGCAAACTCGTCGACGCCCAGCGGTTCTTGGAAGCGGGCGTGGACGCCGCGGACCGGCTCGACGAGCTGATCTCGTCCGAGGCGACAGCCGTGACCCGCGCCGCGCAGGAAGCCGAGCCGATGCGCCGATGGGAGGACCTCTGGGACAGCGAGGGTTTCCTCGCGTGGCTGTCGGAACTCGGCGCGGACGTCGACAGCATCCGCGCCGAGGCTGTGCGGACCTATGAACTTGCCGCGGCAGCGTTCGGCAACGCGTTGTCGATCGAGAAAGGCGCCCGTGCGGCCTGTCTGGCAGGCCTCAGCGCCGCGCAGCTGTCTGCGCCCGATCTTCCTGGAGACGGCTTTGTCTCGCGAACCGTTGCCTCGGTTCCGGTCGACAGTGCGCTCATCCGGTTGTCCGGGAGTGGCACGAAATCCCGGGCGTTCCCGAATGCGGGCGACACCGCGATCTCGCCGGGCCTGGCGGACCTGCGCGCGAAGGTCGCGTCGCTGCCGGAACTGGTTACGCCGGGGCGTTTCCTCGTGCTCGGTGCGTCCGAAGAGGACCGGATGGAGTGGCTGCGTGCGGCCGCCGAAATCCTTCGCGCCGCCGCGGCGGAGGCCGGGTTACCCGTCGACCTGCTGGCGGGGATCGCATGGAAGGAGGTGGGCCGGAAGCCGGCCCTGCTGGACGACGTCGCCGGCGGGATCCGGCGGATCGCGGAGGAGGAGTGGAGCCCGGTCACCCCGGAGAACCTGCCCGGTCCGCTCGGCGGTGACCGCGACCGCACCTCGTACGGCCCGTTGTCCGTGCAGGTCCGGCGCGCGGCCGAGGTGCTGGGGTACGACCCGGGCACGCTTACCGAACCCCAGCGCGAGGAACTCCTTGACGCGCTGAAGGATCCGGCCGCGAACATCTTCATCGCCGCGAAGCACGTCGCGAACCTGAAGGCCGCCACCGGTTTCGCGTCGTTCGAGGACCTGACCTCCGAGCAGTACCGCGAGCTCGCCGCGCGGTACAACGGCGGCCCGTACTGGCGCGGGGGACAGGCGCAGGCTTATGCCCACGACGTCGAGGCGAACCTGGATGTCGCAGGGCAAGCGATCATGGCGTAGATTTCGCCGCATGCCGAGCGATTTCGCGTTGAAGACGATGAACACCCTCCACCGGGCCGCACAGAAGCTCACTGGCGGGCGGGTGGGCTGGAGCGCCTCGAACATGCCTGTCGTGGAGCTGACGACCACGGGCCGCAAGAGCGGGCAGCCGCGTTCGGTGCTGCTGACCTCGCCGTTGCAGGAAGGGACGACCTACGTGGTCGTCGCCTCCCGTGGCGGCGACGACCAGCACCCCGCCTGGTTCCTGAACCTTCGGGACAACCCCGAGGTCAAGGTCGCGGTGGGTGGCAAGCCCGCGCAGCCCATGCGGGCCAGGGTCGCCACCGCCGAAGAGCGCGGCCGCCTCTGGCCGCTGGTCACCGCCGATCACTCGAACTACGCCACGTACCAGACCAAGACCAAGCGCGAGATCCCACTGGTCCTGCTCGAACAGAGCTGACCCCCGCCCGTAGCGACTCGCCGCCGATTCGCAACTCGGCGGCGAGTCGCGGTCGTGCGCTGTGCCGGACGTGCGCCATCGCCGGGATCTCACAGGGTTCCTACGTGGGCTGCCGCCATTCAGCTGACAAGTTCGTAAAGCTGCGAAGCATTCTGTTTGCCGAGAAAATCCAAATTTCCCTGACCTCCGGGGTTGAAGGCGAAATCCCGGCCCTTGTAATTGCTGTTGTAATAGACTTTCACCACGTAGATATGGGTCAGGTTCCTCGCTGATTTGGCGTTGTTCTTCGCACATTCCCCCTGCCCGGTGCCGGCCCCTTTGTATTCGTAGCAGCCCGGCTGGGAATCCCCGTAGTTCGGGATCGATCCACTGAAGTCCGATACCGATCCGCTGTAGTCAAGTCCGTGGTACAGGCAGAACTCGCCGTCATCGCAGTGGCCATCGCGAGCGCGGGCAGCCGCTGCACTGGCCGCGGGCGCAATGGACATGAGTAGTGCGATGCTTCCCCCGACCGCCACTGATGTTTGAATCATACGTTTCACGATGGCTTTCACGGCAACCCCCTGCAGATGCAATGCCACGTAGCTTAAGTTGATCTTGGTGGTGGGGTTGGTTCGGGTCACGGCGTGGCGGTGTGGCTGGGCGGGGCAGGTGTTGTTGGATCGCTGGTATGGACTCGGGTGTGCTGGTTGGTCCGGATCAGGTGTCGTTCGGTGTGCTGGTGTCGGCGGTGGATCGGGACGTGATCGACGCCGCGATCGCGGCGTGCGGGGTCGGTACCCGGCGTGCGGGCGGGAAACTACCGCCGCATGTGGTGGCGTATCTGACGATGGCGATGTGCTTGTTTCCTGCCGATGACTACGAAGAGGTCGCGACGAAAGTCACGGGGTCGTTGTCACGCTGGGGGTGCTGGGACGCAGCGTGGACGGTCCCGACCTCCAGCGGGATCACCCAAGCCCGCAAACGGGTGGGCCCGAAGGTGATGGCCGAGGTGTTCGAGGGGGTCGCCGCACCGGTCGCGACCTCGGGCACCCGTGGCGCGTGGCTGCGTGGGTGGCGGTTGCTCGCGATCGACGGGTTCGACGTCGACCTGCCCGACTCCGAGGGCAACGCCGAAGAGTTCGGTTATGCCGGATCCGGTCAGCAGCGTTCGGCGTTCCCTCAAGCGCGGGTGGTGGCCCTGGCCGAATGCGGCACGCACGCGTTCCTCGCCGCGGAGATCGGGGCCTACAAGGTCGGGGAGCAGACCCTGGCCCAGCGGCTCTATCCACGCCTGCGCGGTGATGAGCTGCTGACCGCCGACCGTAACTTCTACAGCTGGCAGGCATGGGACACCGCCGCCGGGTCGGGGGCGGCGCTGCTGTGGCGGGTCACCGCCGGGCTCGATCTGCCGGTCATCGACGTCCTCTCCGATGGGACCTACCTGACGGTCCTGATCAACCCGAAGGTCAGGGGCGCCGGGCGTCGCCGGCAGATCCTCGCCGCCGCCCAAGCCGGTCTCGACATCCACCCCGAGCAAGCGCATCTGGTCAGGGTCGTCGAGTACGACGTCCCCGACCGTGAGGGCAACGGGACCGGGGAACTGATCGTGCTGGTGTCCACCATCACCGATCCCGCCGACGCCCACGCCGGCGAACTCGCCGCGGCGTATCACCAGCGGTGGGAGGAAGAAACCGCCAACGACCAACTCAAAACCCACCTCCGCGGACCAGGCCGGGTCCTGCGGTCCCGGCTGCCTGAGCTGGTGCATCAGGAGATCTGGGCGTGGCTGACCGTGCACTACGCACTCAGCGTCCTCATCGCCCGAGCCGCTGAAGCCGCGGACCTCGACCCCGACCGGATCAGCTACACCCGGG
>NZ_JAODNM010000064.1 GCF_025464955.1 Amycolatopsis sp.
GCCGCTACCAACCCCTCACCCCGAGACGTCCTGGGCCGGCCCAAGGGCCGACCCAGGACACACCGGTATGAGAAACTGTTCACGATGTCGTGGGACACATGTGTTCACGAAGTCCTGAGACAGCACAGCCACTGAGAACCGGCCGCAACGCTCACCACATCCCTAGACCGCCACGTGTGTCAGACGGCGGCCGGCTTGCGGAGGAATAGACCGACCACGACCGCACCGGCGAGCACCACCGCGGCGTCGATGACGATCGCGAAGGTCGTCCCGCCCAGTACCGCGCCGGACGCCGATGAGCCCGACTTCAGCGAGTTGGCGTGCGCCGCCGCGATCGCGCTCATGATGGGGATGCCCAGCGTGATACCTGCCTGCTGAGTGAGCGTCGCCAGGCCGGTGGCCAAGCCCTGCTCGCTGTCCGGCAGGCCGGAGGTGGCGGTGACCATGAACGACACCACGCTCAGCACGTGCGCGAACCCGCCGATCGACGTCGCGATGATGACCAGGACGAGCGAGACCCGGCTGTCCCCGATCAAAAAGAGGGCCGCCGTCGAGGCTGCCTGCAGCACCAGCCCCGCAACGAGCGACTGCTTGCTGCCCCCGAGCCGCGCGATGATCTTCGGCGCGTTCAGCCCGGCGAAGAACGCGGCCACCCCTTGGACCCCGAACGCGAGGCCGGTGACCAGCGGCGAGTAATGCAGCACTTCCTGCAGGTAGAGCGTCATCAGGAAGACGACCGAGCTGAACATGGTGAAGGTCACCAGGCCGCCGATATTGCCCCACCGCACACTCGGCCGCATGAGCACGCGGACCGAGACCAGCGGCTGGGCGACCCGCCGCTCGATCAGCCAGAACACCACCAGCAGCACCACGGCCAGCGCCAGCGAGACCAGCGTCGTCGTGCTGCCCCAGCCTTTGCTGCCGGCGGCGGTGACGCCGTAGACCAGCGCGAGCAGGCCGGCGGTGACGGTCACCGCACCGGTCGCGTCGAGCCGCGCGTCCCGGCCGCGGCCGCGGTCGGTGATGAGCTTCGGGGCGAAGACCAGGACCGCGACACACACCGGGACGTTGATCAGGAAGGCCCAGCGCCAGCCGACGAGCCCGGTCAGCACTCCGCCGAGAACCGCGCCGGTGGTGAACCCGGCCGACAGCAGCGCGCCGCTGAGGCCCAACGCACGGTCACGCATCGCGCCCTCCGGGAACGACGTCGTGAGCAGGGCCATCGCGGCAGGCGCGATCATCGCGGTGGACAGCCCCTGCGCGACCCTGGCGGCCAGCAGGACGGCTTGGCTGTCGGCCAAGCCGCCGGCCAACGAGGCGAGGGCGAGCAGTGCCATGCCGATGAGGAACATCCGGCGGCGGCCGACCACGTCGGCGACCCGGCCGAACATCAGCGAGAAACCGGCCGAAGCCAATGCGAAGAGCGTCACGACCCATTGCAGGTTCGCCAGGGAAAAGCCGAGGCCGGTACCGATGTCGGGCAGGGCCACATTGAGGATCGAAAAGTCGAGCGCGATGAGGAACTGCGCTCCCAGCAGGACGATCAACAGCAGCCGGCCAGGCCCGGTGGCGGGCGTGCCGCCTCCGGCCGGGGCGGTCCCCGCCGCGGGGGCTGCCCCATCGCGTGTTGTGGACATGTTTCCACTCCGCTCAATTTCGGTGAATTCCAAGCCTTCGACCCCGATGAGGTCCCCCTAATCGTGATCGGCGCAGCGACGGGCGCCAAGGCCGGGGAATTCATAGGTCTGTCAGAACCAGGTTTTCCGCGCCGCTTTGGGAGACAATGGCGAAATGGATCAGCGCAGCGAACTCAGGGAGTTCCTCCGTTCCCGGCGGGCCAAGGTGAAGCCGGAGGAGACGGGACTTCCGACGTACAATTCACGCCGGCACGTGCCGGGTCTGCGGCGGGAAGAGGTCGCCCAGCTGGCCGGAATCAGTAGTGACTACTACATCCGGTTGGAACAGGGGCGCACGCAGCAGGTATCCGATTCGGTGCTCGAAGGGGTGGCCAACGCGCTGCGCCTCACCGAGGACGAGCGGGTACACCTGCGCAACCTCACTCGCCACCGTCCCCGGAAGCAGGCGCCCCAGCCGAAGCAACGGGTGCGGCCCGGCCTCCTCCGCATGATCGAGAGCGTCGATTGCGGGCCGGCCTACCTGGTCGGCCGGGCGATGGAGCTGCTGGCGTGGAACCCGCTGGCCGAGATCATCTTCGCCGACGTCGTGGCGATGCCGGCCGAACGGCGCAACATGGCGCAGTTCGTCTTCCTGGAGCCACCCGCGCGGCAGCTGTTCGTCGACTGGCCGGAGATAGCCCGGAGCACGGTCGACTACCTGCACCTCAGCGCGGGCAGTCACCCCGACGACGGCAAGCTGGCGGCGCTGGTGGGCGAACTGTCGATCAAGAGCGACGAGTTCCGGCGGCTCTGGTCCGAGCACACCGTCTCCGACCGCACCCACGGCGTCAAGCGGCTCGCGCATCCCTTGGTAGGCGCGATGTCCCTGACCTACGAGGCGTTGCGGCTCTCCGACGACAACGACCAGCTCGTGATGGTCTTCAGCCCGGAGCCGGACTCCGAATCCGAGACCTCGATGCGGCTGCTGGCAAGCTGGGGAAACGAACTCCACGCACCGGAGACGATCGCCACCGAGCTTCCGTCGGCCGAGCAGAAATAGGACTACCGCAACAAAAAGGCCGGGCCGTGTGGGTAGTTGCCACCGCAACTCGCCGTCGAGTTGCGGTCCTTGTGCGCGCGGGTTACCCGCGTGTGCAACGAGGGTTGCGTATCCACCGACCCCTGGTACGAATGATTTGCACCAGGGGTCGGTGGATACGAATCGGTGGAACTCGGCTCCGTCAGCGTGGGACTCGCCATCGGTGAGTGTGGAACTCGCCGACAGCGCTCGAGACCCCGCACAGACGACACAAGAGCAACAAAAAGGCACTCAGGCCGCGAAGGCCGCCGCGGCTCCGCAACTGTCCTCGAACATCTCATAGCGCAGGATTTTGCCTTCGCCGACAACGATGTGCAGGGCGAAGGCACTGCGGAACGTCTTGCCGGTCGCTGGGACCTCGTGGGCGAAATTGCCCAGCACGATGGCGTGGTCGCCGTCGACGAGGATCCGGTCTATATCGAACAGTACCGTCTTCACCTTCTCGGCGAAGGCGGAGAACATGGCATCGATCGCCTCGGACGTGCTGTGGCGGCCCACCCACGGAACCGTCGGCGAGCCGGCCACGACCACCTCCGCATCAGCGGCGAACAGGGCGAGCATTCCGGGCCGGTCGCCGGAGCCGAAGAGCGTGAAGAATTCCTGGACCGTTTCGGCGGTACCGTGCGGGGCGGTCGTCGTGGTCATGCGGGTCAGCCTCTTTCCTTGATCTGGACGGAACTTGCTTGCGGAGCGGGTACGACGACCGGCGGAATCGCGGCGGGCTCGGGCGCCCGCAACAGCGAGACGAGCGTGTCGGCGGTTTCCGGAGCGCCGCGGTAGAGGAGGTGGCCATCCGGGCGGACGGCGAAGATCGCCGGTTTGGCACCGAACGCCTTCCGCAGCGTCCGCGCCGATCGGCCGAACACAGTGGACAGATCGGCGACGGCGGCATGGGGTTCGAGCCGGTCGCGCAGGCCCGCCTGGACGGCCGGCCAGTCGGGGCCGGTCCGGGTGCCGGGCCACAGCAGCACGGTGTGCAGATCGAGGTCCAGCGCGGGCAGGCTCGCCACCGCGACCGGCGGGGCGAACAGTGGCACCCGGTCACCGACCACGACCTCGCGTTCGCGGTGGGACTGGAACCCGGCGGGCGCACCCGGCCGGTAACTGAAGTCGGTCTGCGCGAGCAATGGGGCGAACAACCGCTGGAGGAGCCCTACCCGATAGGCGGCGGTGAACAGCAGGTTGCGCAGGACGACCTTGCCTCTTCCGCGCAGTTGCCCGAACTTGATCTGGGTGGCGGACGTGTCGACCACGCGCTTCGCCGCCGCGCTGCGTTCCGGGTGGTAGGTGTCCAGCACCTTCGCGTGCAGCCGATGCCTGAGCACACCGCCGAGCTTCCAGCCGAGGTCGACCGCGTCCAGCAGGCCGAGGTTCATCCCCTGGCCGCCGGCCGGGCTCACCACGTGTGCGGCGTCCCCGGCCAGGAAGCACCGGCCGGTGCGGTACTGCTCGATCACACCGCAGCGCGGGCGGAAGGAACTGGTCCACGCCGGGGCACCCAGCTTCACCGGCAGCTTCGCGCGCTGGTCGAGGAATTCCTGGAACAACTCGGGCGGCGGCGGACCGTCGGCGTCGCTGCGGTGGCCGATGTTGGCCGCGATGCGGAACAGGCCGTTGGCCAGTGGGACGACGACCGCGATGCCCTTGCCGGAGTAGTAGTACTGCACGCTGTGCGGGATCGGGCCGGTGATCGGGAAATCACCGATGCCGTAGCTGACGTCGATGGGGTGCTGCGCGAACTCGACCCCTAGGAGGCGGCGGGTGGGGCTAGCGGCACCATCCGCGCCGACGACGTAGGCGGGCACCACCGTTTCGGTCTCTCCGCCCGGCAGCCGCAGGGTGACCTTCGGGAGTTCGGCTCCGGTGCCGTCGCCGTTGTCGATCCCCTCCACCGCGGTGCCGTACTCGACAGCGCCGCCCAGCTCGCGAAGCCGGTCCTTGAGGATGGTCTCCGTCTCGTTCTGGGCGAGGGTGAGGATGAACGGGTAGGCGGTGTCGGTCAGCTTGTCGATCCTTACCCGGCCCCGGAGCCGGCCTTCGGTGAAGTAATCGACCGCCGGCAACACGTGCCCGGCCTCGACCAGCCGCGCACTCACCCCGGTGCGGCGGAGTTGCTCCAGGACCCGGGGCCAGATGAGGATCGCGCGGGAATGGGAACCGCCGGGGCCTTCGTCGCCCCGCTGCCGATCGATCACGCGGATCGCGACGCCCTGCCGCGCGAGTTCGCAGCCGAGGAGCAGGCCCACCGGACCGGCGCCGATGATCAGCACCTCCGGCCCGGAATGATCACTGGAATACCTTCGCTGATTCTTTTGCATCTCATTTACCCCATCAAGAGTGCGAGGTGACCAAGGAATGGACCGGACAATTCCGGTGGATCGCGATCCAGACCCGGATCCGCGTCGAATCGAACGCTAACACCTTTTCCCGGAACAATGAATAGGTGCGTTTAAGCAGGTACCAATACCACCCGTGTGTACTGCGTCACGGATTCCTTTGCCCCGCCACGCGAAGGCGGCGGACGGTTGATTCCGCGACCTGCAGGAGCAGTGCCAGCAAAGCGAAGCCGCCGCCGACCGCGCACACCGCGGGCCATCCGGCCGCCGCGTAGGCGGCGCCGGAAGCGGCCGAACCGGCTACCCCGCCGAGGAAGTAGGTCGACGTGTAGGCCATGGTGATCCGGTTGCGGGCCTCGGGCCGGAGCCGGTAGACCACCCCGAGATTCATCACCTGCACCCCCTGCACACCGAGGTCGAGCAGGACGACGCCGACCAGCAACGCAATCAGCCAGTGGCCGCCGTTGAGCGCGAGCGCGCCCCAGGCGAGCAGGATCACCGAAAGCAGGACGCCGGTGACAAGGTTGTCCCGGCCGCGGTCGGAGACCGGGCCGATGGCCCTTGCCGCGTACGCCCCGACGGCACCGACCAGACCGAAGGTTCCGATCAGCGCCGAACCATAACCGTAAGGCGCGTCGGCAAGCAGAAAAGCACTGGAAACCCAAAACGCGGAGAAACCGGCGAAGGAGAGAAACCCGTACGCGCACCGAAGACGCAGCAACGGTTCTTCGCGCACGATCACGACTGCCGAACGCAGCAGGGACAGATACCGCAGCTTCGACGCGACCTCGACGTCGGGCAGCGCGCGGTGCAGCACCACGGCGAGCGCCAGCATCACCACCGCGGCGACCGCATAGACCGTGCGCCAGCCGCCGCCCCATTGGGCGACCACCCCACCCCCGGTCCTGGCCAGCAGCAGGCCGAGCAGAACCCCGCTCATGACCGTGCCGGTGGCCCGTCCGCGCTCACCCGGATTCGCCAGCGCCGCGGCGAAGCTCACCAGCAGCGGTGCCACGACCGCACACACCGCGACCGCGAACGAGGCCACGACGAGCAGTCCGATCGACGGCATCACCGCGCAGCCGGCCTGGCCGATCGCGACCAGCACCAGCAGCGTGACCACCAGCCGCCGTCGGCTCACGACGTCGCCCAGCGGCACGACGGTCGCCAACCCGATCGCGTACCCGACCGTCGTCGCGGTCACGATCAGCGCGACCGTCCCGCTGCCGGTGTGGAACTCGGCCGCGATCGAGGTGAGCAGCGGCTGCGCGTAATAGATGTTCGCGACGGCCAGTCCGGCCGCGACGGCGAACAGGGTGACCATCCCTCGCGGCAAGCCCTGGCCTTCGACCAGCTGCCGGTGGGCGGGCGCGACGGTCATGCGTCCGGTGCCGGCGGCTGGACCGGCAGCAGGCCACGCTTCGCGAAGACTTCCTTGGCCACGCCGATGCTGTTGAAAACGCGCGGGAACCCGGCGAACGGCAGGCAGTGCAGGATCGTCTCGACGACGGTCTCCGGTGCCAGGCCGACGGTGATCGCGACCCCGATGTGGAAGCGCAGCTGGCTCGCGGTGTCGCCCAGGGTGGTCAACGCGGTGATCGTGGTCAGCTGCCGCTGCTGCGCGGTCAGCCCGGGGCGGCTGTAGATGTCGCCGAAGGCGAATTCGGCCACATAGCGCCCCAGATCGGGGGCGATCCCGGCGAGCGGATCGAAAATCGCGTCGCCGCTGCCACCGATCTCGGCGATCTTGGCAAGTCCCCGGGTAAGGCGGTCGTTCGATTCTTCGGACACGGACAGCTCCTTCTCTCTCCTCGGCTGGAACAGGAAACGAAGCCGGGTCCGGTGTGCTCGGCGCACATCCGGACCCGGCTTCGGAAAAATCCGTCAGGCGACCGGAAGCGGCGCGCCATGGCGCTCGGTGAAGTCGAGGACGCGCTTCCACGCGTCATCGCACGCCTCGGCCCATTCGCCGAAGGCGCGGTCGAAGAAGGAGTGCGGCGCGGCGTCGTAGACGTTCATCTCGTAGGTCTTGCCCGAGGCTTCGAGCTTGCCGGCGAAGTCCTGGAACTCGACCTGGGTGGTGGCCACGTCGGCGCCGGCGATCAGCAGGAGCAGCGGTGCGGAGAACTCGTCGATGACGTCCTCGACGAGCTTCGGCTGGCCATAGAAACCGATCACACCGGCCAAGCCGAGGTCCGACGCCGACAGGCGCCACGACTGGCTGCCGCCGAAGCAGAACCCGACCGAGAAGACCGGCCCAGGCGCGACCTCGCGCAGGTGGTCCGCGGCGGCGGCGACATCGAGGGCGATCTCGGTCGCCTCGAGCTGGGGGAAGTACTTCTGCCAGTCGAACGAGTCGTCGCGGGTCCCGGTGCCCTCGGTCCGGCCGTAGTAGTCGATCGCGACCGTGGTGAAACCCGCTTCGGCGAAGCGCTGGACGAGCTCCCGATAGTACGGGTGCACCCCCCGGACGTCAGGCAGGATGACCACGCTCTTGCCGTTCGGCTCGGCCGGGACGGCCTGGTACGCCGAGAACACCGTGCCGTCACTCGCGGTCAGTTCGAAGGCGCCGTGCTCGGCGACCTGGCCGCGGTTGGGAGCGGCGGGCGGCTGGCTGTCTTCGCTGTGGCACATGGGAATCCTCCAGTTGTCGTGACGCCCGTCGGGCGCGTCGTGAAATTCGCGGAAACGAGCTCGACTGTCTTCCCCGGCTCTGTTCGCCAAACCGAAACTAGCCCGGAAGACTTCGTCCCGCCCAGGCCCGGATAGGCCATAGGCCGGCAATTCATAGGTTTCGCGGAACCCCTTTTCGGTCCGCCCGCAGGTCAGCGCGCCCGAAGCTGCGGGGTACGCCGGCTGATCGCACAGGTCAGCCGCGCGGTGCAGGTCCGGCGACCGGAATCGTCACTCAGGACGATCTCGTACGTCGCCGTGGAAACCCCTTCGTGCAGCGGTGTGCTGACCCCGGTGACCAGCCCGCTGGACACCCAGCGATGGTGTGTGCAGGACAGGTCCAGTCCAACGGCCTGGCCGCCGGGTCCGGCGTAGTGCAGCGCCGACAGTGAGCCCAGCGTCTCGGCCAGTACCGCGTTGGCACCGCCGTGGAGGATTCCCACCGGTTGCAGGTTTCCGGCGACCGGCATGGAGCCCGCGACGACACCGGCCTCGTACCGGGTGATCCGGATGCCGAGGCGGGAGATCAGCAGTTCCTGGTCGTCGACCAAAGGGACGGACATGGGACCTCCTCGAGGAGGGATAAGGGGATGGACCGTGGGATGTCCTGCGGCGGCGACGCTGCCGAGCGCTGTCCAGTCTCATCACCTCCGCCGGTAAATCCCGCGGGTGTAGCCAGGGACACACCGGCCAGGCTGGTGCAGAAAGTACCCGCATAAACGGCACTCAGGGAGCACGCTCGGCCTGTGCTAGCTTCGATATCGAGCGCATCGAAGTCGACGTCGCCGATGATCTCGCTCACCATCATCGAGCTCTTCCCGCAGCGGCCGAAAACGGCCGAAAAAC
Source organism: Amycolatopsis sp. (assembly GCF_025464955.1). Taxonomy (GTDB): domain Bacteria; phylum Actinomycetota; class Actinomycetes; order Mycobacteriales; family Pseudonocardiaceae; genus Amycolatopsis. The sequence continues at coordinate 8,571 of NZ_JAODNM010000064.1, forward strand.
GGGCGGAAAAGCGCTGGGCGCATCGACCGGGAAATACCGAGATGAATGGGGTAACGACATCAGCACAGAAATGATCGCCACGGCGGAAACAATACGTCCTCCTTTTATGCTGGACTCCGTCGACGACTACCTCGGCCCCGCCGCGACGCGGTTCTTCGGCGCCGGTTATCGCCGGGTGGACTACCGCTACGGTGATGTCGTCGCGGAGGCATTCGACGACGTCGCCGGCAAACTGGAGACCACGGTCGGCCTGAGCTATCCGGCCGACTGGTCGAAGAAAACCGAAGGGGTGACGCTCCGGCCGCATCTCAGCACGGTCGATGGACTGATTCTCGCGATCGAACTGAGCGAAGCCTGTCTCGCGCACGCCTGCCGCCTGAGCCCTGGCCAACGCAGCCGCCTGTGGGTCTCCGGCGTCAGGATCAAAGCCGGCGCCGAACCGAACGAAGAACTCGGCACGCTCGACGCCACCACCAGAATTCTCGCGACGAAGCCGGATTCCACCGTGGTCCTGGAGACCACGATCGGCAAGATGCGCATGCGCTGCGAAATCGCCGGCCTCGACGACCCCACTCTGATGTCGGCGGCCACCTACGCCACGCCGTCCGAACTGCTCGGCCCGGCGGCCGGGCGCTACTACGGGGACGGCTTCAAGACGCGCTCCCACCGGGTTTCCGGCGTCGTGGTAACCCCGGCAACCCTCACCTCGGAAGCAACGGTCGAGTACGAGGAGGAATCTTCGCTTCCCGTGGGAACAAAGGGGATCGGCGGCGACTACCATCCCTCACCCACCACAGTGGACTGTTTCGTGACCGCGCTGCAACTCGGCCAGGTCCTGCTGTACGAGCTCGACTCGCTGTCGAGGAGCACGAGCAACACGCTATGGATGCGGAGCACATCTTTGCGGGCCGAGCGGCCCCGTCGCGGTGTCCTCGACCGGTCGAAGCTGACGACTTCACTGGAGAACACGACGCTGTTCGAAATGGGCGCCAGCACCTGGCGCACGGCCGACATCGTCGCGCACCTGGGCGGAGTGGACCTGCGCTGCGCGGTCACCCACCGAATCTCCCGACACTGACCAGCCCCGTCACCAGAAAGAGGAAACTCATGCGACTCGCGATCTCCGGCACCTACTCCTCCGGCAAGACGATCACCTCCTACGCGCTCTCCCACCTGACCGGGATCCCCCGCACCCGGGCCCGGACCATGCGGGAGCTGCTGCCCATCGCACTGCCGGGCAAGACCCTCGAAGAATGCCGTGCGGCCGAACTCCTCCAGCTGATCATGCGCCGCCACGTCGAAAGGGCCGTCCAGGAGAGCCACTTGACCGAGGGGTTCATCTCCGACGGCTCATCGCTGCAGGAATGGATCTACGGTTCGGTCCGCGTCATCGTCGGTATCAACCCGAACAACTCCCTCCACCTTGGCGAGCTGGAATCGGTGGAACGGACCACCGAAATGGTGTTCTTCGAGGACGTGATCGGGCAGCTCGGTTACGCGATCAAGGACCACGTACGCGAGTCCTACGACGCCTTCGTGCACCTGCCGAACGAGCTGGCCCTCGCCGCCGACGGGCATCGCCCGGTCAACGAGCGCTTCCGGACGATGGCGGACGAGGCCATCGCCCGCGAGGTCGACGCCATGGGCTTCCCACGCCACGTCGTCGGCGGCACCGTGCCCGAGCGGCTGACCCGGATCGTCGAGATCTTCGGCTTCGAGCAGGTCATGGCCGTCGAAACGGCCATTGAGCTCGCGCAGCTGGAGTACCAGTCGGTCGACATGACCATCGAATCCGACCGCGCGTCGGTCATCGTCGCGTCCCGGTGAGCACGGTCATGGCGAACCGCACGGCCGTGCTCATCGGTCTGGGATCGGCCGTCCCCGACCAGATCGAGACCAACGACATGCTCGCCGAGCGTATGGACACCTCCGACGCGTGGATCCATTCGAGGACCGGTATCAAGGCGCGGCGCAAGGTCGGCAAGGACACCGCGACCAGCGACCTCGCCGTCGAGGCCGGCGCGCGGGCGCTGAAGTCCGCCGGGGTGGCCACCGTCGACGCCGTGGTGCTGGCCACCGCGACGCCGGACTACCAGTGCCCGGCGACGGCGCCGACGGTGGCAAACAGGTTGGGGCTCGGGACCGTTCCGGCCTACGACGTCGGCGCGGTGTGCTCGGGATTCCTCTACGCGCTGCTGACCGCGGCCGGGTTGATCGCGCTCGGCACCGCTGGGCGGGTACTCGTCATCGGCGCGGAGGCGTTCACCACGATCATCGATCCGATGGACCGCGGCACGGCGCCGATCTTCGGTGACGGTGCCGGAGCCGTGGTCCTCGAGGCCGGGTCACCGGCTGATCAGGGTGCGCTGCTCGGCTTCGATCTGGGCAGCGACGGCGACCTCGCCGAGCTGATCATCGTCCGCGCCGGCGGCTCCCGGCAGCGGGCGGCGGGCACCGAACCCGAGCCGGGCGACTACTTCATGGACATGCAGGGAAAGACGGTGTTCGCCAACGCGGTACTCCGGATGGAGGAGTCCTCCCGCAAGGTGCTCGCGTCCACCGGCTGGGCCGTCGGCGAGGTGGACTGCCTGGTCGGGCACCAGGCGAACGCGAGGATCCTCCGGGCCGTCGCCGAACACCTCGAGATCCCCGCCGAGCGCGCGTTCATCAACATCGAGCAGCTCGGCAACACCGCCGCCGCGTCGATCCCGCTCGCGCTGACCGACGCCCACGAGGCCGGCGTGCTCCAAGCGGGCGACCGGGTACTGCTGACCGCGTTCGGCGCCGGCGCCACCTGGGGCGCGGTGACCCTGGTCTGGCCCGCCCTCGCCCGTTCCTGACCAACCGAAACAAACTGGGAGAAGAACATGGACATCACCTTGAACGCCGACGTCATCGAGCTCTTCGCGGCGAAGGCCGAACTCGAGGTTTCCGACCTCGTACTGGACCAGACGCTGGAAGAAGCCGGGCTGGATTCGCTGACCCTGATGGAGATCTCGCTCGTCATGCAAAAGCGCCACAGCGTCGCGGTCGCCGAGGGCGAGCTCAGCCTCAGCCAGACCGTGGCGGAGGCCGTGGAGTACCTGTCCGGAAAGTTGCACTGACCGGTGCCCGCCGCGTTCTTCGATGTCGACGGCACCCTGCTCACCGGCACCAGTCTCTTCAGCTTCCTCGAGTACGACCTGGCCACCCGTGGCCGCCCGCCGAGTGACTACGCGGACGCGTTCGACGGGATTCGGAAGAATACGGAGGCCGACCTCCCCCGAGAGGAGAACAACCGGGCCTACTACCGCCTGTTCGCGGGCCGGGACGTCGCCGAAGTCATGGCGAAGGGCCGGGACTGGTTCCAGGCCGAATACGCGCGCGGTGAGCTGTTCGATCCGCGGGTGCTGATGATGCTGCGGGAGCACCGGCTCGCCGGAGACCTCGTGGTGCTCCTGTCCGGCTCGTTCCCGCCCTGCCTCACGCCGATCGCTCGGTTCACCGGGGCCGACGCGGTGCTGTGCAGCACGCCGTTCGCGACCGACGGCAGGTACACCGGCGAAATCCCGGTGCCGATGATCGGCCGGGCCAAGGCCGAAGCCGCGAGGTCGTTCGCGGCTTCGAACGGCGTCCGGTTCGAGGACTGCTTCGCCTACGGGGACCACTCGTCGGACGCTCACCTGCTTTCGTCGGTCGGAAACGCCTGCGTGGTCGGCGAGGACCCGGTCCTCGCCGGCCACGCGGGTGACAACGGATGGCGCCGCCTCCCCGGATACACCGCAGAGTCCGCTCTGCCCCACAGCCAAGGAGACACGTGATGACAGCGCAGGAAGAACCGCCCACGATGCGGGCCGTCCGGACCACCGCCGCGGGCTCCCCCGAGGTGCTCGAACCATTCGAAGCGGCGCGACCGGTCCCGCTGCCCACCGAGATCCTGGTGGAGGTCCACGCCGCCGGAGTCAATCCGGTGGAGTGGAAGATCCGCTCCGGCAAGTTTCCGCCGGGGGCGCTGGGCGCCTATCCGTTCATCCAAGGATGGGATGTGTCCGGGGTGGTGGCCGCGGGTCCCCGGGTGACCCGTTTCCAGCCCGGCGACGAAGTCCTCGGGCTGATCTGGTTCCCACGGCAAGGCGGCGGTTACGCCGAATACGTGACGGCGCCCGCCCGGCAATTCGTCCGGAAACCCGCGTCACTGAGCTTCGAAGAAGCCGCGGCACTACCGATGGCCGGCCTGACCGCCTGGCAGACGCTGGTCGACGTCGCGGACGTCCGGCCGGGCCTGCGGGTCCTCGTCACCGCGGCGGCGGGCGGGGTCGGGCACCTCGCCACGCAGGTGGCCAAGGCGCGTGGAGCCGTCGTGACCGGCACCGCGCGAGCAGCCAAGCACGACTTCCTCCGGGAAAACGGCGTCACGCATGCTGTGGACTACACGGCTGTCGACGTCGCCGAGCACGTTCACGGCCAGGACGTCGTGCTGGACCTGCTGGGCGGGGAGAACAGCCTGCGACTGCTCGAAACGCTGCGACCCGGCGGACTGCTGGTCCTCGCGATCGGCTTCGTCAGCCCGGAACTGGCGACCCGCGCCGAGCAGTTGGGCGTCCGCGTCACCGCCTTCCTCGTCGAGCCGGACCAGGTCGGCCTCAGCGCACTAGTGGACCTGGTCGAGCGCGGCGAACTGAGGGTTCACCTCGACCAGGTCTTCGAGCTCGCCGACGTGGCGAAGGCCCACGAGATGGGTGAGTCGAACCGCACCACGGGCAAGCTCGCGCTGTCGGTGCGACCATCGGTTACTACTTTGTAAAATACAGACTGCGCATTTCCTCGATACATTTCCGGAATGATCATCGCATTCGAATAGAAAACAACCACACTACGAGTAACGTACCGAATGCCTACAGTCATTCTCTTGACACAATATCGACAGCCACCTTAGAGTATTCACTATGCGCGGAAGTGCTATACGGGGGCGTAAACTAGAAGAATTAAGTCATTTCCTGCGAAGTCGCCGGGCTCGGCTGTCACCTGAGGATCTGGGGCTCAACACCTCCCGGAGACGGCGGACACCCGGCCTTCGCAGGGAAGAGGTGGCCGTATTGGCGGGGGTGGGGACCTCGTGGTACACCTGGCTCGAGCAAGGCAGGGACATCAAGGTGTCGGAGTCGGTGGCCCGTGCCATCAGCGGCGCGCTACGGCTCGAACCGGCGGAGCAGATGTACCTGTTCCGCCTGCTGGACATGAACCCGACCTTGGTTCTCAGTGACGATTCCCCGAAGTTCGGGGATGCAGCCTGCGATTCACTGGTGAACGAATGGCTGCCCAATCCGGCCGTCATCATCGACAAGTTCTGGAACCTGCGCGCGATCAATGAAGCAGGTGAAGATGTACTCGGCCTGGGGGCCGAGGATTCCAATCTGCTGACCGCCTTCTTCACCAAACAGCAATACCGGAACCGTTACGTCGACGCCGACCAGATCGCCCAGATGGCCGTCGCTCAGTTCCGGGCCGACCTGGTGAACCAGTTCGACGACGAACGGTTCACCCAGCTCATCGCGTTCCTCTGTGAGCAGAGCAGCGAATTCTCCCAGCTCTGGGAGAGTCACGAGGTAGCGGAGCTGCAGAGCAAGACGAAGGAACTCCAACATCCCCAAGTGGGCCGGCTCAGCTTCAGCGTGCAGATGTGGCAGCTGGCCGATCGCGAGGACATGCGCTTGATTCTTCACCTACCGGAAAAACTGACGGATACCAAAGCGAAGCTCACCACTCTGGCCAACCTGCGCGGTGACATCTCTCTGCCGCGCGCGATCTGACGAAGGTCAAAACCTCTGGCGGCCGGTCTCCCTGACCGGCCGCCAGAGTTCGTCCACCCCTCGCGCTCCGGCCTTCATCGTGGCTGCTCGCCCGTTGCCTGGGCGAGCCGAGTGGCGGAGCGGAGGCGGGCTTTGGCGTCTTCGGTGGCGCCGAGGGTGTCCAGGCCGTACAGGGCGGCGCCGACGACCGGGGCGACGTCCACGACCCGGACGACAGCGCGTGGCGCCACCTTGAGGCATCGGCTCTCGATCTCCGCGATGACCCAGGCATCGACGCCGACCAGCACCCCGCCGCCGAGGATCACCTCCGGCGCGGCCTCGGTCAGCGCGAGCCCTCGGAGGATGACCGCGACCAGCACGCAGATCTCCTCGATGAACCGTTCGACGACCGCGCGCGCCACCTCATCGCCGGCGTCGGCGACGTCGAACAGCAAGGGGCACAACGTGTGCAGCGCACCACGCGGGAGCTTCTCGAAATGCAGCCGCTGCACGACTTCGACCACGGACGCGGCGTCGAACCGCGCCGCGACCGCCTCCTGCAACGCAGTGTGGGGGCCACGGCCGTCTTCGGCGCGGGCCGCCCACCACAACGCCTCCTCGCCGAGCCCGAGGCCGCCGCCCCAGTCACCGGAGATCTTGCCCAGCGCGGGAAACCGGTGCACCCGGCCGTCTTTGCCGACACCGACGGCGTTGATCCCGGCGCCGCACACAACGGCCACGCCGGTTCCGTCGGAGCTGCCCGCGCGCAGCAGGGCGAACGTGTCGTTGCCGACGGTCAGCGAGCGCGTCCACCCCCTGGCCCCGAGTGCGGCGGACAGGATCTCCTCCTCCTCGGGTAGGTCGAGCCCGGCCAGGTATGCCGAGGTGTGCGCGCCGAACGGTTTGACAGCCGCCCGCCCGCCCGCTTCGAGCGCCTCCACGACCAGGCCCTCCAACGCCCGCACACACGTGTCGACGCCGACGCTCTGCGGCGACACGCCCGGCCCGCGCGAACTGCCCAGCACGGTGCCCGCCGCGTCGACGAGGAGGACGTCGGTCTTGCTGTTGCCGCCGTCGATGGCGACCACAACCTCGTCGGGCTCTGCGGTCATTCCCCGGCCCAGGGCAGGAACTGCCGGTTGGCCGCGACGAGCGTGTCCGCGAGCTGGTCCGCCTGAGCGTATTGACCGATCAGCGGATGCGCGAGCAGGGCGTCGGCGACCCTGTCCCGTCCGCCGCGCAACGCGGCGTCCAGCGCGAGGTTCTCGTACGCCGTCACGTTCGCGATCAGCCCGGCGAACAGCGGCTCGACGGGACGCACCGGCAGCGCCACCGCGCCCTTGGCGTCCACAGTGGAGGGAACCTCGATGACGGCGTCATCGGGCAGGAACGGCATCGTGCCGTTGTTGCGCACGTTCACCACGTGCTCCTCCGCCGGACCGCCCGCGGTCAACGCGTGCACCAGCTGAACGGCGGCTTCGGAGTAGAACGCGCCGCCGCGTTGCGCGAGCTGCTCGGGCTTGCTGTTGACCTCCGGGTCGGCGTAGACCTTGAGAAGCTCCTCCTCGAGATCGCTGACGACTTCCGCGCGTGGACGTTCGGTCCGCTGCTTTTCGACGGTCTTGTCGTGCGCGTAGTAGTACTTGAGGTAGTACGACGGCACGACACGCATCCGCCGCATCCACTCGACCGGCGCGCTGATCTGCTCGGCGATTGCTTCGCCGTGCACCTCCAGCAGCTCGGGCAGCCGGTCGACGCCGTCGACGAGCACCTGCCGTTCCCAGCTGAGGTGGTTCAGACCAGTGTGCTCCAGCTTGACGTCGTCGACACCGACGTCGAGCATCGCGGCGAACGTGCGCTGCAGGTGGATCGCGACGTTGCACAGCCCGACGGCACGGTGGCCTTCGTTCAGCAGCGCGCGAGTGACGATGCCGACGGGGTTGGTGAAGTTGACGATCCAGGTGTCGTCGCCGGCGATTTTCCGTACCCGCTCGGCGATGTCGAGGACCACCGGCACCGTGCGCAACGCCTTCGCGAGCCCGCCGGCACCCGTGGTTTCCTGGCCGAGGCAACCGCAGACGTGCGGGAACGTCTCATCCGAACGACGTGCCTTCTGCCCGCCGACCCGCAGCTGCAGGAGCACGGCCGACGCGCCGTCGACCCCGTCCTCCAGGCTCGTCGTGGTGCGGATCCGGGCCGGATGCCCGGCCACGTCGAGCAGGCGCTGCCCGAACGGCCCCACGACGGCGAGCCGGTGCTCGTCCGGGTCGACCAGCACGATCTCGTCGACGTCCAAAGTGGACCGGCGGCCGGCGATGCCGTCGATCAACTCCGGGGTGTACGTCGATCCCCCACCGACAACGGTGAGCTTCATCCTTTTACCCCCGTGAATGTAATGCCCTTGACAAAAGATTTCTGGGCAAAGATGAACAGCACGATCACCGGCGCCATGATCAGCGCGGTGGCCGCCATGGTCAGGTTCCACTCGACATGGTGCATCCCGCGGAAGGACGCGATGGCGAGTGAAAGCGGCCAGTTGTCCTGGTTTTCCCCGGTGTAGAGCAGCGGGCCGAAGTAGTCGTTCCAGGTGAACAGGAAGCAGAACATCGCGGTGGCCGCGATCCCCGGTTTGGCCATCGGGATGAGCACCCTGGTCATCGCCCGGAACTCCGTGCACCCGTCGACCTTCGCGGCCTCGAGGTACTCCTTCGGAATGGTCAGGAAGAACTGCCGCAGCAGGAAAACACTGAAGGCGTCGAAGAAGAAGTACGGCGCGATCAGCGGAACCAGGGTCCCGGTGAGTCCCAGCCGCACCCAGAGGTCGTACAGCGGGACGATGGTCACCTGAGGCGGCAACATCATCGCGGCGACGGTCAGCATGAAGAAGAACGTCTGCCCGCGAAAACGAAGTTTGGCGAGTGCGTACGCGGCGGGAATCGCCGAAAGCAGCGCGCCGAGTGTCGCCAGTACGGAATAGGTGAGACTGTTGGTCAGGTACTCCAGCAGCGGCGACCGCTTGAACACCTCGATGAAGTTCTCGAAATGCCACTCGGACGGCCACAGGCTCGACGACATCGCCTGGTCGTTCTTCATCACCGCGGTCAGGAAGACGAACAGCAGCGGCATGGTGAACAACGCCCCGAGCACAATGCCCAGGCTGTGCGTCGCGATCCAATAGAGCCGCTTGTCCCAAGCCCGTTTACGCCGGACGATCGGCGGCCCCTGGTCCGGGCTCTTCCGGGTTTCGAGCACCGCGGTCATGGGCCCTCCTCCTGGTGTGAAGCCTTGCGCAACTGCCGGACGAGAATGGCGGTGAACCCGAACGAGACGATGAACAGCAGTACGGCCATCGCCGCCGCGTACCCCATGTTGAAGTACCGGAAACCCTGTACGTAGAGCCAAACCGGATAGGTCAGCGTCGAGTTCTCCGGAGCACCGATGTACTTGGTGTTCCCGGCGACGTCGGCGCTGCCGGCCGCCGCGGAACCCGCGACGACGGCTTGGGTGAAGAACTGCAACGCGAAGATGATCGAGTTGACCACGCCGAAGATCAGCACCGGCGAGATGGACGGCAAGGTGATGTGCCAGAACCGCCGGATCGGGCCGGCGCCGTCCAGCGACGCGGCTTCGTGCAGTTCCTGCGGCACGTCGAGCAGGGCCGCCAGAATGATGATCATCAGCTCGCCGGAGCCCCACATCACCAACAGGGTCAACGCGGGCTTGGCCATCGAAGGATCGTTGAACCACAGGCCGCCGTCGATCCCGAAGAACTTCAGGATCCGGTTGACGGGGCCGAATTCGGGGTTGAACAGGAAGACGAAAGCCAGTGTCGCGGCAGCCGGCGGAGCCAGCGCCGGCAGGTAGCACAGGGTCCGGATCAGGCCGATCCCGCGCTTGAGCCGGGAGATCACCGAAGCCACCCCGAGGGAGAACAGTACCCGGCACACGGTCAGCACGATCACGAGCCACAGCGTGTTGTACGCGGCCGTGCCGACCAGCGGTTCCGAAGTGAACATCCGGACGTAGTTGCCGAAACCGATCCACTGTGGAGGGTTGATGAGATCGTACTTGGTGAAGGAGTAGTAGAGCGTCGCGATCAGCGGGTAGGCGAAGAAGATGAGGAAGCCGATGAGCGCGGGCGCCATGAAGAAGAGCACGGTCCGCCGGCGGGCCCCGGACCTCGCCCGCACCCGGGAGGGTGCGGGCGAGGTCTTGGCCGCCTTGGAGGTCAAGGTGGCGGTCATGGCCTAACCGGTCTTCTGTGCCAGTGCGTCGTTGATCTGGGCGTCGACCTTTTTGAGGCCTTCGGTCAGATCCGGTACCGATCCTGCCTGCCATTTCTCGGCGAAGTCGTTGACAGCCTTGAGATGCGCGTCACCGATCGGCGTGGACGGGTTGGGCAGCAACTTCCCGCCCGAGTACATGTCGAGGAAGGTCTTGAACTGGGGATCGACCTCCAGCCTCGGGTCGGTCAGCGAAGCCAACGTGCTCGGCACGTTCTTCAGGCCGTTCGCCATCTGCACCAGGTTGTCGGTGTCCAGCGACATCTGCTTGATCAGTTCCCAAGCGGCGCCCGGGTTCTTGGCGCCCTTGGGAATGGCGATGATCGTGCCGGTCGTGAACCCGGTGCCGTAGCGGTCGGGCGCGCTGTCGGCGACCGGCGGTGGCGCGGTGCCGAAGTTGACCTTCGGCGTCTGGTCCTTGATGAACGCCGTGCGGTATTCACCGTCGTACGCCATCGCGATCTTGCCGGCCTGGAAGCCCTGATCGGCCGAGTATTCGTCACCGAGGCCGGACTTGAACTTCTCGATCTTGTCGTGCCCGTAGAAGTCGATGAGCTTCTTCTGGAACTCGAACATGTCCTTCCACTGAGGACTGTCCGCGAGGTCCGACTTGCCGTCCGGGCCGAGCCAGGTGGCGCCGAAGCTGGGCGCCCAGATCTCGGCCTTGTTGGCGTAGAACGGCATCGACGGCATGAAGCCGGCGACCTTGATCGAGCCGTCCGGGTTGAACTGGGTCATCTTCTTGGTGTCTTCGAGCAGCTCGGACATCGTCTTCGGCGGCGAGCTGACGCCGGCCGCGGCGAACATGTCCTTGTTGTAGTAAAAGCCGTAAACGTCGGCGAGCATCGGCATCGCACACCGCTTGCCCTGGTATTCGGTGTAGCTGCGTACCGCGTCGGGGATCTGCTTCAGGTCGACCTTGTCACGGTCGATATAGGGCTGCAGGTCCTGGAAGCTCCCGGTGGAGCACCAGGCGCCGAGATTGTCGGTGTAGAAGGAAATCGCGACGTCCGGCGGGTTTCCACCGCGGATCGACTGCGTCAGCTTGTCGTCGTCCTGGTTGCCTTCGTGCTTGATTTCGATGTTGGGGTACTTCGTTTTGAGCGTGTTCAGCGCTTTCGTCACGATGTCGTACTCGCGCGCGGTGAATTTGCTGTAGACGGTCAGGGTGAGCTTGTCGTCTTTCCCTGGTGCGGCAGCGGGCCCGCTCGAGGCCGGCCCGCTTGCCGCGGCGCCGCAAGCGGAAAGCAGCAAGGCCGCGGCCATTGAGATCACGAGCGAACCGCGCCAGCGGCGGCCGCTTCGTCTAACCCGGGTCGTGGAGCGCATGACCCTCCTCCTGGTAGGTGGTATCGACCCCGGAACATCGAGCTCGTTCCGGCGTTTGGAGCGCCTTTTCAGGTGGGTGACACGAAAGCCACCCGGGTAGCCGTCTCAGGCGCCGGCGGGGGATGGTGGAGCGGACTGCGAAATCGGGACCGCCGGCCGAGCACCGGACGTTCCCTCCCCTGGTCTGCGCGACCCGGGAAGCACTTGCCTGATCACCGGGACCAGACCGAACAGATCCTCGCGGACGACGGCGAGGGCGGATTGCAGGGCGCCCGCGCGAACGGCGTTGCCCTGCACCGAAGCGAGGCCGACCGGGGTGCGCGGCAGCACGAGGTCCTGCAACCGCGCGGTGACCCGCGCGGCGAACTCGTCGCCGCCGGCGCGGCTGACCTCGCCGCACAGCAGCACGAGCTCCGGGTCGACGACACTGACGATGCTGGCGACCCCCGTGGCGACACGGCGCGCGAGATCGTCGAGGAAGCTTTCACCGGACTTCCCGGCCGACTGTGCTTTGCGGACAGCCGCCCAGCCGGTGTCCGCGGTGATGCCATGGGCGGCCGCCAGGACGACGATCGCGGGCGAGTCGACGAGCTCGCCGAACCGCGCGCCGTCGCGAGCATTGCCGCGGCTGCTCACGGTGTGGACGGACGCGGGATCGGGGACACGCATCCAGTCGATCTCCCCGCCGCCACCGGACGCGCCGCGCAGCAACCGGCGCCCGACGACCACCGCACCGCCAACGCCTTCGCTGAGCCACACCAGGACGAAGTCGTCGATCTCGGCAGCGCGGCCGACGGTCATCTCCTCGATCGCGACGAGGTTGACGTCGTTTTCGATGGTCACTTCGAGGTCCAGCTCGGTGCTGAGCCTGCCGGGCAGATCGAACCCCGTCCAGCCGGGCACGTGCGGCGCCGATTCGAGGTGGCCGGTGCGCGGGTCGAGTGCGCCCTGGGCGCCGATCACGACGTGGCGTAGGTCGGCCCGGCTCAAGCCGGCCTCGCCGACTACCAGGTCGAGGGCCTCGCCGAAGGAGCCGACGACGTCGGCGCCGGACTCGACGGGCAGGCGGACGCGGTGTTCGGCGAGCACGGTGCCGGCGACGTCGGAGACCACGAAGTCGGCCGCCTGCGGCGTGAGGTCGACCGCGGCGACGTACGCCAACTTGCCGGTGACCGCCCAAAGCTGGGCGCGCGGGCCACGCCGTCCGTCATCGCGGACGCCTGCCTTGCACACGACCCCGTCGAGCTCCAGCCGCGTGAGGAGCTGTGCGGTAGCGGGCTTCGACAGGCCGATCGACGTCTCGAGCTCCCCACGGGTGAGCGCCCCGGCCCGCAGGAGCGCATCGATCGCGGCGCGATCGTTGAGCTCACGCAGCATTCGGGGGCTTCCGGCTCGCACGCGGTGCTCCAGACTTTATTAGGGAACTTTACAGACGATTTCGGGAACTGTAGTAACCCCGACCACGTCCGTCAACGCCCAGTTTGCCGACCGCCCTCGTTCTCCTCGCACGCGAGTCCCCCACTCACGCGCACGAGCCCCACACTCAGCGCCCGCGAGTTCCTCACTCAACCGCCCGAGTCCCACGTTCGAACCGAGCCCGGACAGCCACCTACCCGGGCGCGAATGTGGGACTCGCGTGCACAGGGCGCAAACTCGTGTGCACGGGACGCAAACTCGTGGGTACTTACGGTTCGGCGTGGGACCAGGCGTCGAGCATGACGCGGGCGATGGAGGAGTTGCCGGGCAGGATCATCGTGCGGGTGCCGCCGGCGATCGGGGTGGGGATGAGCTCGCCGTCGGCGTCGCGGACCTCGCTGTTGGCGAACGCGGCGCGGACTTCGGCGCGCGACACCCACAGCGCTTCCTCGATCTCGCCGTCGGCGGGGATCAGCGTCGCCGACATGTCGGCGCGGGCGGTGAAGCCCAGCATGATCGACCGGGGAAACGGCCACGGCTGGCTGCCCAGGTAGCGGATCCCGTGGACGTCGATGCCGACCTCTTCGAGGATCTCCCGCTGGACGCAACCTTCGAGCGACTCCCCCGCTTCGACGAACCCGGCGAGCACCGAATAGCGCCCCGGCGGCCACACCGGCTGACGCGCGAGCAGCACATGCTCGCCGTTGACGCCGGAATCGTCGTGCACCAGGCAGATCACCGCGCCGTCGGTGCGCGGGTACTCCTCACGTTCGCACTTCTCGCACTTGCTGGCCCAGCCGAACTGGGTCAGGTGCGTCGGGCTGCCGTCGCGGGTGCAGAACCGCGCCTGCCGCCGCCAGTTCCGCAGCGCCTGCGCGGTGGTGAACAGCCCAGCCGACGTGTCGTCCAGTCTGTCGCCGTAACCGCGCAACTCGACCCAGATCTCGCCGTCGACGCGCGGTACTTCCTCGACGATGCCCCAGCTGCCCTGCATGCGCACGGTCACCGGGTCACCCTCCGGGCTACCCGGCAGCGACCAGTAGTCGACGCCCTCGAACTCGCCGAGGAACACCGCGTCCGCGGGCGGCTCGTCGCCGAAACCGAGCGCCTTGCGCGTCGCCAGCGAGGACTCGCCCTCGCGGACGGGCGTCCGCCCGGTGTCGTCGAGCAGCACCACGCGCGCGTTCGGCCAGCGCGTCAGCAGCCGCTCCGGGTTGCTGCGCAAGGCTTCCTGTCGGTCCACAGTGGACCGCGACAAGGTGGGGAGCGAGTCGAGCTGGAACGGCGAACTCATGACTTCCCGACACCCGGTTCGCCGACGATGACGTCACCGAGAGCGGTCAGCTTCGGCGCGAGGAGCTCGGCGTCGCCGACGACAACACCGGTGAACCGCTTGGGCGCGAAGAAGTCCAGCGCGGCCTGCGCCACCTCGTCCGCGGTGACCTGCGCGAGCCGGGTCGAGTGCTCACCGATCCACTCGAGGCCGAGTCCGATCGGGATCAGCGCCGACAGCTGCGCCGCGAGCCCGGACTGCGACGACGTCGACGTCACCAGCGAACCGATCGCGTATTGCCGGACCGACTCGACCTCCTCGTCGGTCGGCGGGACCATGGCGAGTCTGCCCAGCTCGTACCGCATCTCGAGCAGCGCCGGCGCGGTGGCCTCGTTCGCCGTGTCCGCTTCGATGTTGATCGTCGCAGTGCCGCCCGTGGTCTCGAAACCGGAGTGCGCGCTGTACGTGTAACCCTTGTCCTCGCGGATGTTCTCGACCAGCCGTGACGAGAAGTACCCGCCGAAGGCCAGGTTCGCCAGCTGCAGCGCGGCGTAACCCGGGTCGGTGCGCGGGATCCCCTGCGAGGACAAGCGAAGCTGCGATTGCACCGCGCCCGACCTCGGGACGAGCAGCACGTCACCGCCGGCCAGCACGGGCAGCTCGGGCAGCCGGTTCGCCGACTTGTCCGAAGCCCAGCCGCTGAACGCCTTTTCGACGTCCCCGACGATCGTCTGCGGGTCGATGTCGCCGACGATCACGATCGTCGAACCCCGGGGCAGCACCGACGCCGTGTGCAGCGCGCGGACCTGCTCAGGTGTGACGGTGGCGACGTCTTCGGCCTGCGGCGTCTCGCGGGTGACCGGGTGATCGCCGTAGCGGTGCTTCTGCAGCGCCTCACGGGCGATCGTCCTCGGCTGGCTGCGCGCGACCGCGATGCGCTCCACGAGCCGCTCCGACTCCCTCGCCACTTCGGCGTCCACATAGGACGCTCCGGTGAGCGAGTCCGCCAGCACGTCGAGCAGCGTCGGCAGCCCGCTGGACAGTGAGCTGCCGTGCAGGATCAGGCGTTCGGGGTCGACCCCGCTGCCGAGATCACCGCCGATGAGCGCGAGCTCGGTGTCGATCTCGATGCGGTCACGGCGGGCAGTGCCGGTGAGGATCGTCTCGGTGAGTACCTCGGCGGTGGCCGCGTGCAGCTTGTCGGCCCCGGCGAACGGGATCCACACGCGGAGCTCGACCAGCGGCACGTTCGCCTTGCGCACCGCGAGGACACGCAGGCCGTTGCCGATGACCGTGTCCACATGGGACAGGTCGGCGGCGGCGCGCTGCTCGCCGAGCGGCGGCACGGGACGCGGGCCCTGAGGTGTGCGGCCGATTTCTTCGGCAGTGCGGTGGGTAGCGGAAGTCATGGGTTATTTGTCTCCCTGCTCGGGGTGGACGACCAGGACGGCGCGGGAATCCGGGCGCAGGGCCTTCGCCGCCGCTGCCACGTCCTCCGCGGTGACCGCGGCCATCCGGTCGGCCAGTTGGTAGACCAAACCGGCGTCGCCGTACAGCAGCTCGAACGAGCCGAGCGCCAACGTCCGGGACACCAGCCTGTCGTGCTCGGAGTGCAGGCTGGCGGCCCAGCGGGCCGTCACCTTCAGCAGCTCCTCGGCGGTGGGCGGGGTCGACGCCAGCTTCTCGAGCTCGTCGTCGATCGCGGCGAGCACCTGCTCGGGCGTGACGTCCGGGGTGTGCACGGCGGTGATCGAGAACGTGTCGGGGTCGCGGGCCTCGAACGGGCCGAACAGCCCGGCACCCGCGCCGATGTCGGTGACCAGCGGCTCGCGGTGCACCAGTCGCTGCTGCAGCCGGGACCCGTCGCCGTCCGAGAGGATGCCGGCGAGCACGAGGTTCGCCAGGTAGCCGTCGAGGTCGTTGATGGGGTCGGGCATGCGGTAGCCGACGGCGAGCGCGGGCATCGGAGCGTGCGGATCGGTGTGCTCGCCGCGCACCTCGCCGACGGGCGCGGGCTCGGCGAACGACCGGCGCGGCGGGGCCGGGCGGGCCGGGACATCGCCGAAGTGCCGGTCGATCAGCTCACGCGCGCGCTCGACGGTGAAGTCTCCGGCGACGGTCAGCACCGCGTTGGCCGGGGCGTAGAAGGTGTCGAAAAACGCCGCGCAGTCGTCAAGGGACGCCTGCTCGAGGTCGACGAAGTCGCCGTAGCCGTTGTGGGCGTTCGCGAACGTCTGATAGAGCACCGGCGGCAGCAGGATCCACGGGAACCCGCCGTACGGCCGGTTCAGCACGTTGAGGCGGATCTCCTCCTTGACCACGTCGATCTGGTTGGAGAGGTTCTCCTGCGTCAGCTTCGGCGCGCGCATCCTGTCCGCTTCGAGGAACAGCGCACGCTCGAGCGCGGCGGCCGGGAGGACCTCGAAGTAGTCGGTGTAGTCGGGGTGCGTCGAGCCGTTGAACGTCCCACCACTGGACTGCACATGCCGGAAATGGGCGAGTTTCTCCAGGCTTTCACTGCCCTGGAACATCAGGTGCTCGAAGAGGTGGGCGAAGCCCGTACGCCCCTCCGGCTCGGAACGGAAGCCCACGTCGTAGTGGACACTCACCCCGACGACCGGCGCTCCGGCGTCGGGCGCGAGCACCACGCGCAAACCGTTGTCTAGGGTGAATCGAGTCAGCTCCGGGACAGCCATGAGTCCACCCTACGGGGAACCCGCGAACCGGATCGAGCGACCTGACAACGAGCTGCCCGAACGCGTCCCGGCGAACGTCCCGATGAGCGCGGCCGCGAACTCGCCGGCCCGCGGTGCCCCGGCCTCGGTGTCGTACCAGTAGAGCTCGAGTGGACGGTTCAACTCGGCGAAAGCGGCCACCCAGCGCTGGGATTCTCCGAGCACGAGCGCGTACGGCAGCGCTCGCGAGAACAGCCTGCCGCGTTCGAGTTCGGGCACGTCAGCGGCGTCAGTGCCGTCAGTGCCGTCAGTGCCGTCAGTGCCGTCTACGTCAAGCAGTGCGGCACGCAGGCCGAGCAGTCGCTGCCGTAGCGACCTGCCCTTTCGTGTCAGCTGCGGCATCCCCCGCGCGCCGACTGCCAGAAGCACGCCCGCGACGACCACGATCAGGCCGAGCTGGGCGTAGCCGACGGTGAAGGCGAGCAGAGCCGTGAGAAAGACGCCGTAGAAGATCATCCGGACACCCGCCGACGCGAGCTTGCGCCCGGAAAACCAACGTCTCCGCACGACATCCTCGTGGAGTTCCGCCTGGAACCTCAGCCCGGCGCCGCGCAGCTCGGACAGCAGGACTGTGTCGGTGCCTTCGGGGAGCAGGGCGTCGAAGACGGTCCGTTCGACGTCGCTGAGCTGGTCGTCCGCCGGATTTCGGCGCGCGAGACGCCAGTCGGGCAGTCCTTCCTGCGGCGCCTCGCTGACCCACAGGTAGTTCCGGACGGCCAGGTCGAGCACAGTCGCGGCCAGGTCGACGGCGTCCGAACGGCCCGACAGCACCAGCCCGACCTGCCCGGGCAGCACCCCGTCGGGCGACGTGAACACGACGTCCTCACCTTCGCCAGTGGTCAGCGTCACAGCCTGTGGCTTGCCGATGACGTTCGCGCGACGACGTGCGAACCACAGCCACCCTCCGGCAAGTAGCACGAGGACGGCGAAGACGCTCCACGCCCAGCCGACCGGTGTCGTGAGGACGAACGCGCCGGCCACCGTCGACGCGGGCACCGACCGCGCGTCGGCGGGCACTGTCCCGGCCGGCAGCTCGACCGTGATGTCCATGCGCTGTCCGGCAGGCAGGTTCTGCTGGGCGAACCGGGTCAGCCCGGCGTGGTCGATCTGCGCGGAACCGCACGGAACGGTTGAACCGGACGGGCCCGCGACGCAGTCGACGGCGTCCGGGATCAGCGGCGCGGCGAACGACGCGCGGATGAGCTTCAGCTCAGTGTCCCAGCCGCCCGCGAGCTCCCACGAGACGCGCCCGGTCGCATCGACGGCACCGTCCACTGTGTACCGGACGATCGAGGTCCCGCCGAGGAGGTACAGGGTGAACTGGTCTTTCGACACCGCCCCGGTGCCCGCGCCCTCGATGACGACGTCGCGTACGCCGAAGATGCGGTCGCGGTTGTCCGGCGCGGACACCCTGAGCGGGACGTGCCGGGTCATCGTCGTACCGGTCGGGACCGAGACCGCCTCGATGACCGACAGCGAGCCGTCACGCTGCACCTTGAGCTGGATCTCCGCGCTGTTGGGCAGGTTCGGCACCGGCGGGGCGTCCTGCGCCGCGGCAGGCTGGGCAAATAAGGACAGCGCCACCAGCGCGAGGACCAGGGCTTTCACGCGGTAAGGCTAAACGTCAGGCGGGGACCGGCTCGGGGCGGATCGAGCGCAGGTGCCCCGACTCGGCGAGCAGGCCGTCGAGCGCGGCGACGAAGGCGGTGAAATGCGGCCCGAACCGGCGGAGGTCGGTGTCGGACTCCATCCCGCCGAACCAGTACAGCCCGGCGGAGCCGTCCGCCGACGGGTTGAACCCGACGAACGCGCGGAGCCAGCGTTCGCCGTCGCCCAGCACCAAGGCGTACGGCAGCGAGCGGGAGAACACCATCTCCTTGTCACGCTCGGGAATCTCGCCCACCGCGGCCGTGTGGAGGTACGCGAGCAGGCCGTGCACCTGGCTCACCAGCGCCCGTCCGCGCGCGGTCCGCGACGGGAGCCAGCCGGCGCCGAATGCCAGCGCGATGCCGGCGACCGCCGCCGCGACTCCCAGCAGCGCGTACCCGGCGGTGAAGGTCAAGACCACTGTGGACACCACGCCGAGCACCGCCAGCGCGAGGCCCAGCCACGTCACCAGGTTCCGGCCGCTGTCGGGACGCCGGGAGAACCAGCCCTTCGCGACGACGTCGGTGTACATCGTGTCGGCGACCTTGCGCAGATCGAGCGACCCCGAGGCCCGCAACCGCGACAGGAGCACGGCTTGCGTTCCGTCGGGCAGCAGCGCGTCGTAGATCGCGCGCTCGAACTCGCGCAGGTGCTCGTCGGGCGGGTTGCGCCGGGACAGCTGCCAGTCGGGAAAGCCTGACTCGCCCGGGATTTCCGCAACCCACAGGTAGTTGCGCACCGCGAGGTCGACGACGGTGGCGCTGATGTCGATGACGTCGACGGTCTCGTCGACCACCGTGCCGATCTGCCCGGGCAGAATGCCGTCCGGCGACGCGAAATGGACGTGCCCGTTCTCGCGCATCAAGACTTCCGCGCGAGTGACGCCGACGGGCGAGGCCGCGTCACGACGTCTCAGCCACCACACCGCGAGGCCGCCCAGCAAGAGAAGCAAGGCGAGTACGGCGAAGCCGATGCCGACGGCAGGCGTCAGCGAAAACGCGTTGGCGACCGTGGCGGTCTGCACGAACCGGGCGTTCGACGGCACGGTCCCGAGCGGCATGGAGACCGCTAGGTCGACCCTGTGGCCCACGGCCAGGCCGTCCTGCTCGACGCGGATGATCCCGGTGTGGTCGACCTCGGACAGCGTGCACTTCACGGCCGAACCGACCGGACCGGCGAAGCAGTCCTGGGTGGGGGTGGCCCGCAGCGGCGCGACGAACGACGCGGTGACCCTGTCGAGCTTGGTGTCCCAGCCGCCGGCGACCTGCCAGCGGACCTCCTGAGCGCCGGCCAGATCCGCGACCGAACCGTCCACTGTGTACGTCAGAGTGGTCTGACCGGCGGGCGCCGTGAGGACGACCTGGTTCTCCCCGGAACTCACGCTGCCCGCGCCGGTCGCCTTCGGGTCCTTGATCGTGTAGACGCGGTCCTGACCGTCCGAGGCGGGCACGCGCTCCGGAATGCTGCGGACCACCTTCTGCCCACCTGGGACCGTCACTTTCTCGGTCACCGAGAGGCCACCGTCGCGATCGACCTTCAGCGCGACGTCCACGACCGGGCCGGTGGGCGAGGGGCCATTGTCACCGCCCTGGCCGAAGTTCCCGGTGGCGCCGTCGGGCCGGGCCGGGGTCGGCACCGCGATCGGGTTGTTCGGCAGCGACGGCCCGCCGCCCTGTTCCGGGGCCAGCCCGGTCAGCAGCGCGGAAGCGGTCAGCACCACGGCGGGCACCCATTTGGTCAACACGCCACGGACTGTAAGGCACTCCCCTTATGCTGGTGACCGGAATGCCGGAAGCTCCACCTGAGTGGAGGGCAGCGGGGGAAGAACCACTCGGGGGGATCCGTTTTTTGATGAACCAGCCACCATCAGGCCCCTGGGATCCACGGACACCGCCGCCTGGTGCGAGGCCGCTGCCGCCACCGGGAGCCTGGCCACTGCCCCCGCGCGGTAACCAGGGCCCGCCGTTCGCCGGGGGACGGCCGCCCATGCCGCCACCGCCGCCACCGATGCATCCGCCGCGCGGTGGCCGCCCGCTGCCGCCGCCCGGCGCGATGCCGCTCCCGCCGCCGCGCCCGGGCCCGCCTGCCCCGCCGATGCCGCCGTACGCCGGCCAAGTGGCGCAGTTCGGACCACCGCCCAGGTTCGCGCCGGGGTACGCCTACGCGGGGTACGCGCCGAAGAAGTCCAACGCGGGCGCCATCACGGCCGTGGTGATGATCGGCGTCTTCGTGGTCGTCGGCGGGTTGATCGCGACGTTCGCGCTGTCCGGGCCGAAGACGTCGCATGTCGCCGACGCGGGTTACCAGAGCTACCCGACGTCCGCGACGACGTACAGCTCCCCCACGTCGTCGAGCAGGACCATTACGACGTCCAGTCGCGCGACGACGAGCACCACCAGGAGCACCTCCGCCTCGGTGACGCCGACGAGCACGAGCGAGGCGCCGGAAACCCCGTCTGGGCCTCAGCCCTCGCACACGCTCGCGACCAACCCGCTGTTCTCCGACGCCAACGGGAGCCTGCAGAACCAGGGGTGTTCGCTGGCGAGGTGGAGCAACAGCCCGGAGGCCTCGGCAGCCTTCTTCACGAGCGCGCTCCCCTGTTTGAACGCGGTCTGGGCAGAGACCCTGGCCGAGGCGAACCTGCCGTTCCACCCGCCGAAACTCGCCTTCCCGTCCGGCAACAACTGGTCAAGCCCGTGCGGCGACCTCGACAACGGCCACACCGCAGCTTTCTACTGTTCCACCGACGAGACGCTGTACATGCCGTATGCCGGGTTGCAAATCGCCCAGTACGGCGCCCACCCCGGCGTCTACCTCGCCGTATTCGCCCACGAGTACGGCCACCACGTGCAGAATCTCTCCGGGGTTAGCGACACCTACTGGCAGCAGCGCTACGACGCGGGTACCGACTCGGCTCCGGGGCTGGAACTCTCCCGACGCCTCGAGCTGCAAGCCCAGTGTTTCTCCGGCATGTTCCTCGGTTCCACTGTGGGCCGAGGCGGCGACGTCGACCGGAACATCTACAACGAGGCATGGAACTCAGAGGACCGCGGGGACGGGCAGCAGCCGGTGCGAGACCACGGCAGCAACGCCCACGCCATGAGCTGGTGGCAGCACGGTGCTCAGACGAACCGGACCCAGCAGTGCAACACCTGGGCCTCCAGCTCCGGCGACATTTCGTAGCACCGCGCGGCTGTGGACGGTGAAAGACCCCTCGGGGGGCCACACCAGTGGCGTTCACCGCCAGTGCGGCGGCCGCGATCAGAGTGGCGGCCCGCGCGCGAGCGACTCGGGGGACGTTTCGTTTCGCTGAGCCAGTCGATGCGCCCGGGCAGCCCCCAGTCGTTGCTGCCGTAGACCGGAACCCGACACGACGTCCCCGCCCTGCACTGTCGTACGCCGAAGACCCCCAATCCACCTCAGGACCATCAAGGCCATCACTGTGGCCCCGAGGGAACGTCGCAGCGCGATCGCCAGCTTCGTCTGTCCCAGCCGCGTAGCTAGCTCGGCGGGGTGAACGGGCTCTCGGCGGGCGGAGGCGGCGGAGCGGGTGGTTGCGGAGCGGGCGAAGGCGGCTGCGGCGGAACAGACACCTGCGGCTGGTAACTCTGCGGCTGGTAACTCTGCGGCGGGGCATAGGACTGCGGGGGCGGGCCGAACACCCGCGCCTGGTCACGGGCCCGGCGTTCCGCCAGGACGGCCGCGAGGTACGCCCACACCGGGGCGCCCGGCGGCATGGGCGCGCCGATCGCCTGCCCGATCTGCTGCGCGAGGCCGTAACCGAGTGAGTTCGCCGCGTCCGGCCGGAGCTGGTGCATGCGGCTGAGGTAGTCGCGCGCGGCCAGCGCGAGGCCGTTGGGCAGGCCGGTGAGGTCGAGCTGCGACGCCCAGTGCGCGAGCGGCGGCGGCATCGGGATCGTCACGGACTCCGACACCCCGACCCGCTCCCGGATGACGACCGTGCCGGCCAGGTAGTCGCCGACCCGCTTGCCGTCGCGAGAAATCATCGACACCACCACGGCGACAGCGCCGAGCAAACCGAGCGCCCAGAAGTCCACGAAAAACCCGCCGAGCCCGCGCGCCAGTGCCTGCCGGAACCGGATCGGGCCGCCGTCGGCGCGGACGACCCGCAGGCCGAGCGCCATCTTCCCCAGCGAACGGCCGCGCGTGAGGGTCTCCATCAGCACCGGATAGCCGACCATCACCAGCACGAACCCGACCAGGATGATCGTCAGCACCAGCGAACCGTCAGCGCCCGACATCGTGAACGCCAACACCAGGAACAGGATGAACAGCACGGCACCCTGTACCAGCACGTCGAGCATCATCGCGAGGCCGCGCGTGGCGAGCCGGGCGACGGGCAGTTCGAGGACCACGGCTTCGCCGGTGACCAGATCGGACTCTTCGTTCACGTTGCAACACTAGTTGGCCGGAAGCCATGAGCGGGCCGGCTTGGGACAACTACGCTGGCGCTGGAACGAGGAGGTCAGGGTGGATGTCGACGTGTTCGTCGCGGCACACAGCGCGGAGTGGGATCGAC
The DNA here is from genome assembly GCF_025464955.1 of Amycolatopsis sp. Taxonomy (GTDB): domain Bacteria; phylum Actinomycetota; class Actinomycetes; order Mycobacteriales; family Pseudonocardiaceae; genus Amycolatopsis. Next base: position 31,562 of record NZ_JAODNM010000064.1, read on the forward strand.
TGGGCGCGTTGATCGCGCGCGCCGGGCGGCTGCGCGGTGACGAGGCCGACGAACTGGTGGCGCTCTACCAGCGCACGGCGACCCACCTGTCGGTCGTCCGCTCGGTCGCGCCGGACCCGGCACTGGTGTCGCGGCTGTCGAGGCTGGTCGCGCGCGGCCGGTCGGCGGTGGCCGGCTCGCACAACCCCGCCTGGCGCGAAGTCGGACTGTTCTTCGCGCGCCGATTTCCCGCCGCCGTCTACCTCAGCCGCCGCTGGTGGGTGCCGACCGCGCTGGTCTGCGTCGCGGTGAGTGCCCTGATGGCGGCGTGGATCGCGCGGAGCCCGCAGGTCCAGGCCTCGATCGCGCCGCCGGACGAGATCCGGTCGCTGACCGCGCCCGGTGGGCAGTTCGAGACCTACTACTCGACCGGTTCCGCCGGCGCGTTCGCCGCGCACGTTTGGACGAACAACGCGTGGGTCGCGGCCACCTGCCTGTTCCTCGGGGTGCTGCTGGGGCTGCCGGTGATCGGCGCGCTGTGGAGCAACACGGCGAACATCGGCGTCGACGGCGGCCTGATGATCGGGGCCGGGCGCGGTGACGTGTTCCTCGGCCTGATCCTGCCGCACGGCCTGCTCGAACTGACGGCCGTGTTCATCGCGGCCGGCACCGGGCTGAAACTCGGCTGGACGGTGATCGACCCCGGCCGCCGGTTACGCGCGGCGGCGCTGGCCGAGCAGGGCCGATCGGTGGTGGTCGTCGCGCTCGGGCTCGCCTGTGTGCTGCTGGTGTCGGGCATGATCGAGGGCTTCGTCACGCCGTCCGGGCTGCCGACCTGGGCCCGCATCGGCATCGGCGTGGTCGTCGAGGTGGCGTTCCTGGTCTACGTCTTCGTGCTCGGCAAGCGCGCCGCCAGAACCGGCGAGGTCGGCGACGTCGACGCTGTCTACGCCGGCGACGCACTGCCGGAAACGGGTTAGCAGAGACAGGTTCCCTCGAAGGCGATGCTGTTGCCGTCGTCGAGACTCGCGCTGCCGGTGAACCGGATTTCGAACTCCCCCGGGCCGGACAGCTTCAGCTTGGGGCTCGTCGCGACGCCGTCCGCGCCGGTGGTGGCGATGGCCGTCTCGGCGGCGCCGTCGAAGATCAGGTGGTTCGTGGCACGCGCCGAGCGCACGTAGAAGCTGACCTTGACCCCGTTCGCCGCCTGGCCGTCGACGCCGATCACCTTGACCGCGAACGGAACGCCGGGATCGCTCGTGACCAGGCGCTGCCCGTTGCCGCCGACGATGGCCAGGGTGCGCTCACCGGCCGCCCAGTAGTTCTCGACCCCGGTCAGCGTGCAGACCTCCTGGTAGAGCCGCGATCCGACGCTCGTGCCCTCCGCCGTCAGGCACCGGTCCGTCGCTACGCTCGTGATGACGACCAGGCCCGGCTGCCCGGCTCCGCGTTTCCATTGCTGGTAGCGGTCTTTGGGGTCGCAGGCGGCCATTTTCACGGTGAGCCCGTCGACCGGGCTGAGCGCGGCGAGGCACTGTCCACTCGCGACGTTCTTGTACAGCGAGGTCGCCTGGTCGTACGTCCACTGCGACGCCGGGTCCTGGGCGGCGGCGAGCAGCGGCTTGCCGCCGACCACCGCGAGCGACACCGCGCCGCCCCCGTCGGCCAGGTACACCGGTGCGGCAGCCGGGTCGGCCGCGGCTGCCTGGTTCGCAGCCGCCGTCACCCCCAGCAAGCCGACCACCAACGCCGCGATCAACGACCTCACCGCCATGTAACCCGTCCCTCCAAGTCGACCCCTTGCGAGTTAACCGGGCGGGCGTTCGGACGAGGCCGAATCCACTCCATGGTGGACCGATTTCCCCCGACCGGAACCACTCGTGAGCGTTCCGACTGGTTAGAAGCGGCCTAAACACTCACCAGCTCAGAGCTTGCCGGCGGCCTTGAGCGCGAGGTAGCGGTCGGCGAGCGCGGGTGGCAGGTCGTCCGGCGTGGCATCCACGACGTCGACGCCGTAGCGGCCGAGACGGGCCGTGACGTTGCGACGCTCGGCGAGGGTGCGCTCCGCGGCTGCGGCGCCGTAGACGGCTTCGGCGTCACCACGGCCGTGAGCCATCTCCGCGACGCGCGGATCTGCGACGGCCGCGATCAGCAGTTTGTGCCGTGAGGTCAACATCGGCAGCAGGGGGAACAGGCCTTCCTCCAGCGGCGCGGTGTCGAGGCCGGTGAGCAGCACCACCAGCGACCGCCGGCGGGTCCGGCGCAGCACCTCGGCGACCATGCCGCGCGCGTCGGTCTCGATGAGCGACGGTTCCAGCGGCGCCATCGCGGTGACGAGCGACGGCAGAAGGTTCACCCCGGTCGAACCCGTCACCGAAGCGCGAACCTGCCGGTCGTAGGCGATCAGGTCGACCCGGTCCCCCGCGCGAGACGCGAGGACAGCCAGCAGCAGCGCGGCGTCCAGCGCGGCGTCGAGCCTCGGTGAATCCCCGACGCGCCCGGCGGAAACGCGCCCGGTGTCGAGCACGAGGACGACGTGCCGGTCGCGCTCCGGCCGCCATGTCCGCACCATGACGTCGGACGCCCGTGCCGACGCGCGCCAGTCGATCGAGCGGACGTCGTCGCCGATGACGTACTCGCGCAACGAGTCGAATTCCGTGCCCTGGCCCCGGATCAGCACGGCGTTGCGGCCGTCCATCCGCTGCAGTTTCGCCAGCCGCGACGGCAGGTGCTTGCGGCTGTGGAACGGCGGCAGCACGCGGACCGTCCACGGCACGGTGTGCGAGCCCTGACGCCCGGCCAGGCCCAGCGGGCCGAGCGAGCGCACGGTGACGCGGAAGGCACTGCGGTCACCGCGCCGGGTCGGGGTCAGCCGGGTGGTGACGACTCGGCGTTCCCCGGCGGGCAGGGCGACCGGATGCCGGTCCAGTTCGGCGCCCGCGCTCGGCGACCAGGCGTCGCGCAGCATCCCGCGCACCGCGCGTCGGCCGGAGTTGCCGAGTGTCAGCGTCACGTCGACGGACTCGCCGAGGCGAACCGATGTCTCCCCAGACCGCACCAAAGCCAGCCCGCGAACTCCGCCGGCCAACACGAGGTCGACGATCACCGCGGCCAGCAGAACCGCGGCCACCAGGGCGATCCCCGCCCACGACGGCACGCCGAACCCGACCACCAGCGCCCCCACCAGGGCCACCACCCCGAGCCGCCCGGTGAGCGTCACGACACTGCTCGTGAGTGTTTAGGCCGGTTAGAACCGGCTGGAACGCTCACGACCTACCGCGGGACCGGGACGGAGGCGAGTACGCGGTCGAGGACGCCGTCGGGGGTGGCGCCTTCGAGTTCGGCTTCGGGCCGCAGGCCCAGGCGGTGCCGCAGGGCCGGGCGCGCGAGTGCCTTGACGTCGTCGGGGGTCGCGTACTCGCGGCCGGCGAGCCAGGCCCAAGCCCTGGTCGCAGCCAGCAGAGCGGTGGCGCCACGCGGCGACACCCCCAGCCGGACGGACGGCATCGCGCGGGTCTCGCGGCAGATGTCGACGATGTAGCCGATGACCTCGGGCGCCACGGTCACCCTGGCCACCGCGGCGCGGGCCGCCGCGAGATGCGCCGCACCGGCCACCGGCCGCAGGCCCGCCCCGACCAGGTCGCGCGGGTCGAAGCCCTGCGAGTGCCGGACGAGGATGCCGAACTCGTCCTCCCGCGAAGGCGCGGGCATGGTCAGCTTGAGCAGGAACCGGTCCAGCTGCGCCTCCGGCAGCGGGTACGTGCCCTCGTACTCGACGGGGTTCTGCGTGGCGATCACGATGAACGGGTCCGGCAGCGGCCGCGACTTCCCGTCCATCGACACCTGCCGCTCCTCCATCGCCTCCAGCAGCGAGGACTGCGTCTTCGGCGGGGTCCGGTTGATCTCGTCCGCCAGCATCAGGTTGGTGAACACCGGGCCTTCACGGAACGAGAACTCGCCACTGTGCGCGTCGTAGACGATCGAGCCGGTGACGTCGCCGGGCATCAGGTCCGGGGTGAACTGGACACGCTTGGTGTCGAGGTCCAGTGCGGTCGCGAGCGCGCGCACGAGCAGCGTCTTCGCCACCCCGGGCACACCCTCGACGAGCACGTGCCCCCGGCACAGCAGCGCCAGGATGAGCCCGGTCACGGCCGCGTCGTTGCCCACCACGGCTTTGCCGACCTCGGCGCGCAACGCGATGAGCGCGTTACGCGCTTCGACCTCGCTGATCGGCGTCTGCGTAGACGTCTGTTCGGTGCTGCTCAAGACTTCCCCTACCGTTTCCTGGCTTCCGAGTTCACGACCGGCCCACCTGCAGTTCGAGTTCGTCCAGCGCGTCCGCCAGCCACACCAGCGCCGCGTCGTCGGCCGGGGGCGGACCGTAGAGCAGCCCGCCGACCTCGGCGATGTTCCGACCGACACGCGTCGCGGCCGTTCCGGCGACGGCGTCGGGCCCGGCGTCCACCGGGAGGCCCAGCGCTGCCCGCAACCGTGCGCGGCTCGCGTCGCGAAGCGTTTCTCCGGCGTGCTCGGTCGCGCCGGATCGCCGGTAGAGCCGCGCGCGGCCTTCGGTCGTCTCCGCGGCGCGCACCACCACCGGCAGTTGTTCGGTGACGACCGGGCCGAGCCGACGCGCCCGCCACAGCGCGAACAGCGCCGCGGCGATGAACACCTGGAGCGCGCCGAACACCCAGCCGCGCGGAATCAGCTGGCCGAACGTCTGGTGCGCCGCGCCGAGCGCGGGGTCATTCGCGGACGGCAGGTACCAGACGAGGTTCGACCGCGTGCCGAGCAGCCGAAGCGCCAGCTCCGCGTTGCCGTTCTCGGCGACGTGCTGGTTGGTCAACGGCGTGCCACCACCGAGCACGGTCGTGTGGCCGACGCTCACCAGCGTGCCGCCACCGCCATCGGGGTAACACAGCTGCTCGGCGGGATTCGTTGTGCGGTAACGGATTCCGCCCAGCAGAACGGATCCGGCCGACGTCGCCGCGTCAACCTCGCACGACGGCGAACGCACCGAAACAGAGGATTCGCCGTCGACGTTCACCGCCGGGGACACGAGGTTGAGCACGTCCTGACCGGGCCCGACCAGCACGACGTCGCCGGCCTTCTCGAGCAAGCCGGCGAGCTGGTCCCGCGGCACGAGGTCCGGGTTGATGACGAGCACCGTCGCGCCGGGAGCGACGAGGTCGGCGTCGGCGACCGTGCGGACGGTCTGCGTGCGGACGCCGTTCGACGTCAGCACCGCGTCGATCGCGTGGCTTCCCCCCTGGTCGTACGACGCCGGGTCGAGGTCGCCGTGCCCCTGGTCGCCGCGGGAGAGCACGGTGACCAGCGCGACCACGAAGATCACCAGCAGGAACGCGACGGGCACCCTGGCCGCCCGCCAGATCCGGCGGGCGTCGGGCGAAACGGACGTGCTCACCGGACGCTCACGAGCGCGACGGGTCGCGCGACGGCACACCGGTCGTCGAGCTCGACCAGCTGCCGGTAGCCCGCCGACGTCGCCGGGTGGCCGCCGTAGTGGACGTCGTCGAACAGCCTCGCGCCGTCGAAAAGCCCCGCCGCGCAGTCCGGCAGCAGCTTCCCAGCCTCCGCCGCGGCCTCGTCGGCCGTGCGCCCGGAACGTTCGTCGAGCAGCCCACGCTGTTCCAGCGCCCGAACGATCGCGCGGAAATGCTCACGGACCGCTTGTCCGTAGTCTCCGGCTTCCGCCGCGGCAGCGGACGCAGCGCGGTACTCGTCAGCGGTCTGCTTCCGGCCGGCGAACACCTGCCGGGCCTGCCCGGCCGAGCGGCCCAGCTTGCCCACCCGGAGCCGGACGACCACAACCAGGACGACGAGCACGACCAGAATCACCAGTACGCCGAGGAACCCGCCCGGAACGGCGCCGGAGATGGCGTTCAACAGGTCCATGAACTTCTCGACGATCCAGTTGAACACCGTCGAGAGCAGGTTGGGCCGGGCGGCGGCGTAGCGCGGGTCCGTCAACTCGGCCTGGACGGCCGCGCGGGCGTCGTCCCGGCCGAGGTCGACCGGGACGTCGGTGAGGGCGGGCGTCACCAGGCCTGCGGCGGGGTCGGCGGGGTGATCCCGGCGACCCTGGCCAGCTCGATGTCCATGCCTTCTTTGCGCATCCGCTGGTCGATGTAGATCAGCACGGTGACCAGCGTGACGAACGGCGTGATCAGCGTGTCCACGATGATCACCCCTACCGACTGCAACACCAGGCCGCCGGTGCTCTGCACGGGAATGCTGCCGGGGTTAAACAGCCCGCTGAACAGGCCGCTGCCCAGCGAGAACGGGATCTGGATGATCCCGCTGAGCACGCCCCCGATGATCGACGCGAGCAGCAGGATGCCCAGCACCCGCCAGAACGACCCGGCCACGAGCTGGCGCGACCGCGTCAACGCCTGGCCGAGCTTGCTGCGTTCGAGCATCAACGCCGGTGCGGCCAGTGCGAAGAGCACGTACGGCACCACGGCACCGACAAGGCACAAGATCGCGCCGACGAAGGTGGCGACGACGTAGACGAGGACCAACCCGATAAGTGAGCCCCACCGCGGCGCCGCCTCACGCATCGCCTGGGCGAACGTGATCGGCTTGCCGAGGACGGCCTTGCCCATCACGACCGTCAGGAACCCGGTGAGGATGCCCCGAAGGAACATCGTGATGGCCAACGTGATGGCGAGTGTGGCCCCGCTCTCCCCGAGCAGCGTCAGGCTCTGGTTGAGGAGCTCCTGCTGGGTCGCGGCCGGGCCGAGGTCGGAGACCCGCCTGATGTCCGGCAGCAGCCACAGCGACGCGACGAGGTTGAGCCCGGCGGCGATCACGGCGAAGATCGCCGACACACCGAGGATCAGCCCCGGATGGCGGCGGATGGCCTTGATCGCCCCGTCGAGGATGTCCCCGACGTTCAGCGGCCGCAGCGCGATGACGCCGGGCCTGCCGAGGCCGTTCGGGTGCCAGCGCGGGTCCATCGTGGGCTGGAACTGCTGGTGGGGCTGTTGGTAAGGCTGTTGGTAGGGAGCCGGCTGGGCCCACTGGGCGGGCTGGGCCGGCGGCTGCTCGGGCGGTACGGGCGGCGCTGGCGGCCCTTCGGACTGTGCCCCGGGTACTGGCACACCCTGGCTCGGCGTCGGAGCGTCCGGCTCTTCTGGCGCGGACTGGCCACCGGTGTCGGTCATCGAGCCTTACCCCCCTGGTCAAGAACGGTGTGGCCCACACTCTTGCAGAGCGCTTAACCGGCGTCACGGGAGAGGCCCCAACCTGACCGCTACTTAACGGGTGAGGGGCTAGTTATGCTGGGCACGGACCGACGCCAGCCGCAGAGACCGCACGGGGATCGCAGAGATGACGCAACCGCCAGACGGCTACGGGCCACCGCCCGGAGCGGTCCAGCCTCCGCCCGCGCCAGGGCGGCGGGCGCCGTCGGTGCCGGTCCGGCGGAAGTCGCCGGGCGCGATCATCGGGATCTGCCTTGGGGCGGTGTCAGTGCTGGTACTGGGCCTGGTCGCGATCATCTCGCTCGACCACAAGGACGACGTCAAGGTCGCCAACGCCAACTATCCGGGCCAGCCGGTGGAGCGCGTGGTACCGCAGGTCCCGCCGAGCGGTTCGTCGACGCCGACGTTGATCCCGCCGCAGGTCGCGCCGACGACGTCCAGCGCCGGCCCGCTGAGCACGTCCGGGCCGCAGAAGATCCTCAAGCTCGCCGACCATCCGATCCTGCAGGACCCGAAGGCCGGGCTGAAGAACCGCGTCTGCACCCTGCCGGCCTGGCAGAGCGACGAGATCGACGCCGAGGCGTTCTTCACCGCCGCGAGCAAGTGCCTCGACGCCTCATGGGGCCCGTTCCTCGAGTTCTACCACCTGCCGTTCACGTCGCCGACGCTGCATTTCCCGACCGGGCCGAGCTTCGACACCCAGTGCGGGACGATCGGCGTCGGCCTCGCCACGGCCGCGTACTACTGCGAGAACAACCTGTACATCCCGTTCAAGGGCCTGCAGACCGACCAGTACGGCAACGACCCCGGCGTCTACCTCGCGCTGATCGCCCACGAATACGGCCACCACGTGCAGGAAGTCGCCGGCATCATGGACGCCGCGTGGCAGAAGATCTACGAAGCAGGCCCGACCAGCCCCGCCGGGCTGGAGATGTCGCGCCGCAAGGAGCTGCAGGCGCAGTGCTTCTCCGGGATGTTCCTCGGCGCCATGGTCGACCAGGGCGGGTCCGTCACGCGGGACATGTTCGACAAGGCGTGGAACGACCAGGAGACCCGCGGGGACAACACGTCCGGCAGCCATGACCACGGCACCAACGCGCACTACGCCTCGTGGTGGCGGGCGGGCGCGAAGAGCGACCGCATCGCCGACTGCAACACCTTCGCCGCTGCTTCCTCGGGAGTCAGCTAGGGCTAGATCAAAACGGGCCGCGGGGGCGGGTCGCGAAGGACGAGGAAGGCGTACAAACCGCCGGCGATGCAGCTCAGCGCGACGAGCGCCAGCCCGAGCGGGCCGCGCAGGTCCGTGCTGCCGGACGCAGTGTCGGCGGAGTCCACCGCGATCGCGCCGGTATCGGACGAACCCTGCGGGATGACGATGTCGACGTGCTCGCCCTTGTCGTGGCCGCAGGCGCTGAGCGTGCCGAAGCGGTTCTGGCCGTTGAGCGTGAAGGCGACCGTCTCGTGCGAGGTGCCGACCTCGCACTGCGTCGGGACCGTCACCTGGGCGGACACGGACGTACCCTGCACGGTGGCCACGATGCCGAGCGCTCCCGGCCCGAGCAGCCAGGTGAGCACCACGACCAGCACTCCGACGACCCCCGCGACGGCCAGTGACGGCCACGGCGGCATGAGATGTCGCCCAGGGTGATCAGTTCGCTGCCGCACAGCACCGATCGTTCCAGATCTGCCGGGCAAAGCACAGGTCGCCTCCGCCGGGCCCGGCTCCACACCCCCGAACGGCTCAACGCTCGATCTTGTCCACCTGCGTGACCTTCTTGACGTACAGGAGCCTGTCCCCGGGCTCGATCGCGTCGGCTTGCGGCGCGTCGACGCGGTACAACGTCCCGTCGCGCACCAGGCCGAGCACGAGATCGGGCAGGTGGCGCGGCGAGCCGCCCTCTTCCGAAGGTTCAGTGGCCCGCTCCGCGATCGCCAAACCGGACTCGGGGGTGAGGAGGTCCTCGACCATGTCGACCACCAGCGGCGTCGAAGTCGCCATCCCCAGCAACCGCCCGGCGGTCTCGCTCGACACCACCACCTGGTTCGCCCCGGACTGCTTGAGCAGGTGGACGTTCTCCGCTTCCCGCACCGACGCGACGATGTGCGCGTCGGGCGCGATCTCCCGCGCGGTCAGCGTCACGAGCACCGCGGTGTCGTCCCGGTTGGGCGCCACCACCACGGCCTTCGCGTGCTGCACCCCGGCGACCCTGAGCACGTCGGACCGGGTCGCCGAACCGTGCACGGTGACCAGGCCGAGCGCGGCCGCCGCGTCGAGGGCCTGCTGGTCGGTGTCGACGATCACGACGTGGCCCGGGTCGACGGTCTCGTCGCCGAGCAGCGCGTTCACCGCGGAGCGGCCCTTGGTCCCGAACCCGACGACCACCACGTGGTCACGCACCTTGGACCTCCACTTCTGAATCTTGAAAGCCTGCCGGGAGCGCTCGGTGAGCACTTCCAGGGTCGTCCCGACCAGCACGATCAGGAAGAGCACCCGCAACGGGGTGATGACGAGCACAGTGATCAGCCGCGCGGTCGAGGTCACCGGGGCGATGTCGCCGTAACCGGTGGTGGACAGCGAAACGGTCGAGTAATACAAGCTGCCCAAAAGCGACAACCCATCGCCGTCGGCGTCGCGGTAACCGCCGCGGTCGAAGTAGACGATCAACACCGTGACCAGCAGTGCGAGCCCGGCGCCGATGACGCGTTTGACGATCGCGCGCATCGGGCTGACCGTCGGCTCCGGCATCCGGAGGACGCCGACGAGTTCGTGATCGGCCTTGTCGTTCAGCCGGTTGACCAGGGGAAAGCGCTTGATCCCCTTCATCCCGCGATTCCGGCGCCACTCACGCCGGGGATGCTATCGGAGGTAAGTACGCCCGCGCTGTGCGAAGCTCGACTTATGTCACGAGCATCGAGGAACGCCGGCCCATCGCAGCGCCCCGCATTTTTACTGGCCGCGTTGCTCGGAAGCTCCGGTGTCCTGCACTTCGCCAGGCCCAAGTTCTTCGACGCCATGGTGCCCAAGGAACTGCCGGGCTCGCCGCAGCTGTGGACGCAGGTGTCCGGGGTCGCGGAACTCAGCCTCGCGACAGCTGTGGCGGTGCCTCGCACACGGAAGCTGGCCGGGCTCGTAATCGCGCTGTTCCTCGTCGGCGTCTTCCCCGCGAACGTGAAGATGGCACTCGACGCCCAGCAGAAGGATCGCCCCGCGCGTGAGCGCCTAGCGATGTTCGCCCGGCTGCCGGTGCAGTGGCCGTTGGTGGCGTGGGCGTTGCGAGTGCGCGACAACGCCTAGAACTCGTGAGCGTTCCGGCTCGCCCGGGTGCGGGTGTCCCGCAGGACACAGTTAGCGGCCGGAACACTCACGAGTCCGGGATACTGCGCAACAGCTCGCGGAGACTTTCGGGGTCCAGCAGGTCTTCCGGCCACACCGTCACGTTGGCGGAGACGTAGTGGAACGCGGCGCGGACCTTCTCCGGCGGCACCCGCCGCATCGCGGCCCAGGCCAGCCGGTACGCGGTGAGCTGCACGGCCAGCGGCCGCATCTTGGCCGCGTCCGGCACCCCGCCGGTCTTCCAGTCGACCACGGTCCAGCCGCCGTCCGGTTCGGCGAACACGGCGTCCATCCGGCCCCGCACGGCGACCCCATCGACGTCGGTGGAGAACGGGACTTCGACGTCGAACGGCATGCGGTTGGCCCATTCGCTGGCCTCGAAGGCTTCCTGCATGTCTGCCAGGGTGTGATCCTCGACGGCGTCGGGGTCCGCCGCGCCGGGCAGGTCGTCGATCTCGAAGAGCCGCTCGCCGCCGAACCGGTGCTCGAGCCAGGCGTGGAACGCCGTGCCCCGTCGAGCGAAAGCGTTGGGCGGCATAGGAAGCGGACGTCGTAAGCGGCGCGCGAGGCCGGTCGCGTCGGTGGCGAGCTCGACAAGTTGACTCACCGAAAGGTGCGAAGGCAGAGTGACCTGCTCCGTGCGGGTGGCGGCGTTGGCGCGTTCGGCGAGCAGGACGTCGGTGTCGGTGATCCAACCGTCCGGGTCGTCCTCGGGCTCCTCGTCGCTGTCATCCTCGTCCGACTCAGCAGCGTGCATCGCGGAGAAGACCAGTTCCACACCCTCGGTCACGCCGTCACGCCGATCGCCGAGCGGATCCACCGGCCACTGGGCCGTCCGGGAATCCGCGACGAGCGGGTTTTCGTCGTCCGGCTCGGGCTCGTCCGCCCAGAGGCCGATCTTTCCGAGCGCGGTGTCCTCTTCGGACTCTATCGAGGCTTTGACCAGTTCGGAGATCTCCAGAAGAAAGCCGGACGGCCCCTTCGGCTTCGCGCTCGTGTCGTTCCACCAATGGCCGGACACCAGCAAAGCGTGCTCGGACCTGGTCAGCGCGACGTAACAGAGCCTGCGCTCCTCCTCCGCTTCCCTTTCCACGAAACCCTCTTCGTGCAGTTCGAGTCCTTCGAGGACTTCCTTGCGGTCATAACCCACCGCGACACGCAGCTCGGGCAGGTCCTGCGCGTCCCCGCGCAAGGCCGCCGGGAGCGCGGTGACCGTCCGCAGCCACGACGACGACCGCCGCTTGCTCGGAAACACATCCCGGACCAGGTGTGGCACCGCGACAACCCGCCACTCCAGGCCTTTCGCGGAATGCGCCGTGAGCACCTGGACGCGGTCGGGCACAACCTCCACCTCACCGGGCGTGAGTCCGTCCTCAGCGTGCGAAGCGGTGTTCAGGTAGTCCACAAAGGACAACAGCGTCGACGTCGGCGCTGCCTCGGCGTAGTCGGTGACGACATCGGCGAAAGCGTCGAGGTGCGCCCGGCCGGCCGCGCTGGGCCGCGCGAGCGACTCGACGTCGAGCAGCATCGTGCGCTCCACGTCGGCCACCAGCTCGGGAAGCGACTGGTCGAGACGTCGGCGAAGCATGGACAGCTCACCGCCGATCCGCCGGATGCGGCGGTACCCGTCGCCGGAATAGCCGTACTTCTTGGGGTCACCGGGATCGTCGAGCGCGTCCACCAGCCCGGCTTGCTCAGCCCGCTCGGAAAACAGGATCGGGTCATCCGAAGACCCGGCGGACTCACCGCCTGCCGGTGGCGGACTGGACAAGTCGTTTGCTCGCCGCCACAGCGCGGCGAGGTCGAAAGCGGCGATACGCCAGCGCGCACCGGTCAGCAGGCGGGCCGCGGCGGTGCCGGCGAGCGGATCGGCCAGTACTCGCAACGTACTCACGAGGTCGGCCACCTCGGGCTCGTCGAGTAGCCCGCCCAGGCCGACGACCTCCACCGGGAGTCCTCGCGCGCGCAGCTCGGCCGCGATCGGCGCCATGTCCGACCGGCGGCGCACCAGCACCGCGGCCGTCGGCGGCTCGCCGGTCGCTTCGAGCTCGGAGAACCACCGCTCGGCCAGCGCGTCAGCCACCCAGACCCGTTCCGCGCGGACGTCCGGCAGCAGCGCGCAGGCGATGTCAGCGGGCCCGGCGCCGTCGCGAGCGCGCAGCCGCGCGACCCCGAGTCCCCCGGCGCGCAACGGTTCGGCGATCGCGTTGGCCAGCGCCAGGATCTCGGGCGGGTTGCGGAAGCTGGTGAGCAGGCCGAAACTATCCGCCGGGAGAAACTTTCGCCCTTCCTTGCGGGGAAAGTCGGTGGTGAAGCGCGGCAGGTTCGCCGCACTCGCGCCACGCCAGCCGTAGATCGCCTGCGCCGGGTCACCCACCGCGGTCACCGGCATCGGCGAGTTCTCCACCCCACCGAACAATCCTCGAAGCAGGACTCGCTGTGCGTGCCCGGTGTCCTGGTATTCGTCCAGCAGAACGGTTCCGTACCGCTCGCGCTCCCCAGCTACGACCTCGGGATGAGTCTGGGCAAGCTTCGCGGCGAGCGACATCTGGTCGGCGAAGTCCAGCGCCCCTTCGGACCTTTTGCGCTGCTGGTATCCCTCGACCAACGGCAGCAGTTCGAGCCGGAACCGTTGTGCCGTCATGACGTCGATGAGTTTCTGCGGCAGCGCGGAACGTTGCCCCTTTGCCCGCGGCGCGTTCTCGATCACCTCACAGAGCCAGCGAGAATGCTCGGCGAGGTCGGCGACCTCGACCATGTGCTCGCCCAACTCACCGGCGAGCGCGAGCACCTGCGCGGTGACCGAAGACGGCACGCGATCGGTCTCGAGGTCGTTGTCCCAAGTGGACACCACCCGGTGCGCGATCTGCCACGACGCCGTCTCGGACAACAGCCGTACCCCGGGTTGCACGGGCAGCCGCAGGCCGTGTTCGGCGAGCAATCGACCGGCGTAGGCGTGGTAGGTCAGGATTGTCGGCTCACCGGCGAGCACCGCGGCGCGCCGGGCACCGCTGGGGTCGAGTCGTTCCAGCAGACCGGAACCGGCCAGCCTGCGCAACCTGGCGCGGACCCGCTCAGCCAGCTGCCGCGCCGCCTTGCGGGTGAACGTCAGCCCGAGCACCCGTTCCGGGGCGACCAAACCGTTCGCCACCAGCCAGACCACGCGCGCGGCCATCGTCTCGGTCTTGCCGGCGCCGGCGCCGGCGACCACGAGCGCCGGCTCGATGGGCGCGGCGATCACGGTGGCCTGTTCGGGGGTCGGCGGGTGCAGGCCGAGCGCCTCGGCGACCCCGGCCGGCGTCACCCAGTTCAGCGCCTTCGTCACGGCCCGGTCACCTGCCTGCCCTCGGGTCGGATCGGGCACGAACCCCTTGCCGGACAACGGTCGCAGTCGGAGTTCTCGGATGCCTCGTACACCGGCCCGGCCGCGGACTCCGCCACCGAGCGGACCAGTTCGAGCCAGTGCTTCCCACTGTCGTCGTCCAGCGGCGCTTGCTCACGCTGGGTCGACCCGGTCTTGTTGTTCGATTTCGCGACGTAGACGAGTTTCGCGCCACCGGGCACTTGCTTGCCCTCGAACGCACCGAGCAGTACGGCCAGTTGGTACGCGGCCAGCTGCGGGTGCAACTCGGCGTCCGCCGCGGTGACCGGGACCTTGCCGGTTTTGATGTCGATGATGACCGGGCGGCCTTCCGAGTCCATTTCGACCCGATCCACGCGACCCTTCAGCAGTACCCGGGCCTCGCCCTCCTCGGCCGGCAGCTCGACCTCGATGTCTTGTTCGACACCGGTTTCCTTCAACTCCGCGCGACTCTGCCGGAGCCACGAGATGAAGTTGCGCAGCATCTGCTCGACACGGCGTCGCTCACGGCGGGAAAACCAGGGCGCACCGGCGTCCACCCGCGCCCACGCGTCGTCGAGCGCGGCCTGGAGCTGCTCGTCCCCGGTACCGGCGGCGACCGCCTGCGCGAGCCCGTGCACCAGGGTGCCGGTGACCGCCGCGAGCTGCGCTGGGTCGCTGCCACCATGCCGCTCGATGAGCCAGCGGAGCGGGCAGCGCGCCAGGATGTCCACAGTGGACGGTGAAATGCGGACGAGGTCACCGGAGCTGTGCAGCGGTTCGTCCGTCGACGGGCCGGACAGTCCGTACCAGCCGCTCGGATGCGCACCCGGCACGCCGGCCTCGGCCAGTCGCCCGAGCTGCTTGGCCGCGCGGTTCCGGCGGACGGGCTCGGTCGCCGGATCGCACACGACCCGGCGCAGCTCACCGACCAACTCGGCGAGGACGAGTCCGCGTTCGGCCGGTTCGGTTTTGGCCAGCTTCGCCGTCTCGTCGCCCTTGTCCTCGAGGTCGTCGAGGAAGCGCGACGGCTGCTCGTCCTCCCCCGCGACCGCGCTGACCAGCAACGTCCGCCGCGCCCGGCTCGCGGCCAGATAGAACAAACGTCTTTCCTCGGCGAGGATCGGCGCGATGGCCGACACCTTTTCACCGTCCACACCGGACAGAAGATCGACAAGCCGTTCGACGCCGAGCAGCGAACCTCGCAGTCGCAGATCGGGCCAGCTGCCCTCCTGGACCCCGGCGATGGCCACGACCGTCCACTCGCGACCGGCCGCGCCATGTGCGGTGAGCAGCGAGACGCCTTCCTTGCGCATGGCCACCGGAGCCAGGCTGTCACCCGCGATGTTCTGCGAGGAAAGGTAATCCGCGAACGCGGCGACCCCGGAACGCGGCAGCCTGTCGACGTACCGGCCGGCCGAGTCGAACAGCCGGACCACGGCGTCGAGGTCGCGGTCGGCCTGCGCGCCGAGCGAACCACCGCGGCCCGCCAGGCGCAGCATCCGCTCTTCGAGACCGCTGGCTTGCCAGAGTTCCCATAGCACCTGCTCGACGCCGTCACCTCGGACAACAGCGCGGTGCGCGGCGTGCAGCAGGCCGCCGACACGACGGACGGGAAGCGCCTCGGAATCCGCTAGTCCAGCCAGAATATCGTTGCCCTGCAACACTTCGACCAGAAGATCATCGCTCGAACGCTGTCCGCCCGCGGCCGTTTCCAACCGGCGCAACCCTCGGCGTAGGCGGCGCAGCGCGAGTGGGTCGGCGCCGCCGAGCGCGGACGACAGCAGCATTTCGGCGAGATCGACGTCGAGCAGTCCTGGGTCGGCGGCGAGCCTCAGCACCGCGAGCAGCGGGCGCACGGCGGGCTGGCGGGCCAGGGGAAGTTCTTCGGCGGCCGTGCCGATCGGCACCCCGGCCGCGCGCAAAGCCCGCTGCAGCACCAGGAACGACCGCGCGGGCGAGCGGACGAGCACCGCGATCTCCGACCACGGCACGCCGTCGACAAGATGCGCGCGCCGAAGCTGGTCGGCGACCCAGCTCGCTTCCGCGGCCGGAGTCGGCATCAGTTTGATGCGCACCAGACCTGGTTCGGCCTCGGGGCCGGTCGCGACCTTCCGGTGCGGCGACGCCCCCGCCAGGCTCGCGGCCAGCCGGGCGACAGCGGCGTGGACGCCGGTGCTGAGCCGGTGCGACCGGGACAGCGTGACCGTCCTGTCGCCGGCCGCGTCCGCGTCGACGAGCAGCCTCGGATCGGCGCCACGGAAGGAGAACACCGACTGGTCCGGGTCGCCGGCGACGACGAACTCCTCGGCGGTGGACCCGACGCGGCCGAGCAGCCGGTACTGCAGCGGGTCGAGATGCTGGGCGTCGTCGACGAAGAGGTGCCGGACGCGCGTCTGCTCCCGGACGAGCAGGTCGGGGTCGGAGTCGAGGGCGAGCAGGGCCGAGGTCACCAGCTCAGCGGCGTCGAGCGCGGGCGAACCGGGCATGCCGAGCGCGTTACCGCCCGCGCCCTGCAGGAGCGTGACCTCTTCGTACTGGCGCCAGAACTTGCCGGCCGCGATCCACTCGTCGCGGTGCTGACCGCGACCGACCTTGACCAGGTCCTCCGGGCCGAGGCCGCGTTCGGCGGCCCGCATCAGCAGGTCGCGAAGCTCCTCGGCGAACCCGGGAACGGCGAGCGCGGGACGCAAGCTGTCCGGCCAGTCGAGCGCGCCGAGCTCCAAGTCACCGGCCAGGAGTTCGCGCACCACGACGTCCTGCTCGGCGCCGGCGAGCAGGCGCGGCGCCGGGGTGCCGTCCGCGGCGGCCTGGAGGCGAAGCAGCCCGTAGGCGTACGAGTGGACCGTTCGCACCAGCGGCTCGCGGGCGGTCCGGCCGATCGGTCCGGTCTGCTCGGGATCGCTGTTGAGCATGCGGGTGATGTCACGGCGTAGGGCCTCGGCGGCACGGCGTGACGTCGTCAGCACGAGGATCCGTTCGGGGTCGACCCCACCCTGCGCGATCCGGCGCGCGACGGCGGCGGCGAGCAGCGTGGTCTTGCCCGTTCCGGGGCCGCCGAGGACGCGCTGGAACCCCTGCGGCGCGAGGAGGACACGCCTGGCCTGCTCGTCCCACGCCAGCGGGCGGACGGCGTCGGCAGGCGGACGCACCAGTCGCGCGCCCACGTGGTTCGCCGTTCTCCTGCCGCTCACACTTGCGATGGAACCACGCGAGTACGACGTGTTGCGGGACCGGGGGGCGTGTTGCGGCAGAGTAGGAGCCATGGACGACGAATTCAACGAACGCGTGCGCGAGGTGATCGCGAGCGTTCCGGCCGGCAAAGTCGCGACTTATGGGGATATCGCGGCGATCTCGGGGGCTCCGTCGCCGCGGTTGATCGGCCGGATCCTGGCGGAGGACGGCCACGACCTGCCGTGGCACCGCATCCTGCGCGCGAACGGCACCCCGGCGCCCCACCTGCTGCACGAACAGCTCGAACTACTGCGTGTCGAAGGCGTCCTCGCTGACGGCAACCGCGTCGACCTCCGCAAGTACCGCTGGGAGACCGAACCCCCACCCGCCCCCCACGACTCCCTCTTCTAACCCCTCGCCCCAATCGCAACTCGACGGCGAGTTGCGATAGTTAGCGTCCACAACGATCGCAACTCGACGGCGAGTTGCGGTGGTTGAGCGGTCAATGACGTGGGGTTAGGCCGGGCTGAGGCGGTCGGCGAGGAGCTTGACGAGGGCGCCGAGGCGCTGGCGCTCGGGCTGGACGGTGTGGACGCCGGCGGCCTCGAGCGGCGCGGCGGTGACAGGGCCGACGCACGCGCAGAGCGTCTCGCCGCGCAACGCCGTGAGCAGCGCATCGCACCGGCCGGACTCACGAGCGAGCGCGAGCAGGTTGGCGGCCGCCGGGGCGCTGGTGAACGCCAGCGCCTGGACCTTCCCCGCGATCACGCCGTCGATCAGCGCGTACACCAACGCCGGATCGACCGGGCCGTGCCAGCGGTACGGCTGCACCTCGACGACGTCGGCGCCCGCGTCGGCCAGCGCGCCGGTGAACTCCGGCAGCGGCGAACCGTGCAGCTGGACGGCGACCCGCTTCCCGCCGACCCCGGCCCCCAGCACCGCCGCGAGCAGCTCCGCGTTGCTCTCCTCCGGCGCCGAGAACTCCTCACGCAGGCCCGCCCCGCGCACGGCGCCGACGCCTTTCGGCCCGCGCACGAACACCCGCGACGCGCCCAACGACGTCAGCAGCCCGTCACGCAGCCCCCAGCCGTCCGCCGCTTCGACCCAGCCGCGGAAGCCCGCGCCGGTGGTGATCGCGGTGAAGTCCACCGGCGCGGCCAGCACGTTCTCGGTCGCCGTGCGCAGCAGCGCGTCGTCCGGCAGGGGGACGATCCGGATCGACGGTGCGTGCACCACGTTCGCGCCGTGGCGTTCGAGGGCGCCGATGAACTCCTCCGCGCGCCGCTCGGCGGTGATCCCGATGGTCACGCCGCTGAGATCAGCCATAGAACGAGCCCATCCTCCCGATCGCCTCGGCGACCTGTTCGCGCAGCTCAGGCGGGTCAAGTAGCTGCAGCTCAGGACCGAAACGGAGCAGCTCGCCCAGCGCCGCGTCATGCGGTTCGACAGGCAACTCCACGCGCAACCACCCGTCTTCGTCCGGTTCGCCGTCCCGCTCGGCCTGCCGAAGCGCGCCGACGCCGACCACGCCCAGGTAGAACGGTACGAGGGCCCTGGCACGGGGCGACAGGCGCACCACCGCGATCCGCGGGTACATCCGCCGCTCGAACTGCTCCGACCATTCTCGCCAGTAGCCCACCAGGTCGAAATCCGCGGGTCGCTTGAACTCCCCGACCTGCTGCAACGTGCGGATGCGGGAAATCCGGTAGGTACGGTCGTGCCCGTCCCGACGGCCCGCGAGGTACCAGTTGCCCGCTTTGAGGATGACGCCGAGCGGCTCGAGTTCCCGTTCGACGACAGAGCCGTCCCAGCGCTCGTAAGTCATCTTGAGCCGTCTGTCCTGCCACACGGCGTCGGCGACTTCGGACAGCTTCGGCAGGCTCTCGATCCCGCGATGCCACCCCGGGACGTCGAGGTAGAAGCGCTCCGCCACCCGCCCGGCGCGCGAACGCAGCTCTTCCGGCAGCGCGGCATACAGCTTGAGCTGCGCGGCCGCGAGCACCGTGCCCAACCCGAGTTCGGCGGCGGCGACCGGCAGCCCCGCCAGCGACAGCGACTGCGCCTCTTCCTCGGTCATCCCGGTCAGCCTGGTCCGATAGCCGTCGACCAGCTGGTAGCCGCCGGTGCGCCCGCGATCGGCATACACCGGGACGCCGGACGCCGACAGTGCGTCGATGTCCCGATAGATCGTGCGCACGGAGACCTCAAGCTCGGCGGCCAGTTCGTCCGCCGTCATCCGGCCGCGGTTCTGCAGCAGGAGGAGGATCGACAGGAGTCGGCTGGCACGCATACGGTGGATTCTCCCTCAAATACCTGACACAGGATGACAGGTATACCCGGCAAGGTGAGTCGCATGGACAACACATTCAGCATGCAGAGCTGGGACGAGAAGATCGTCAGCGGTATCGACGGCGCCCCGCGGGTGGCTCACGCGCACGCGACGATGAAGTACTCCGGCGTCATCGAGGGCACGTCGACCGTCGACTTCCTGCTGTTCTACGTCGGCGAAGGCTACGAAGGCGGCGGGCACACTGCGCCGGGTTTCGAGCGGATCGAGGGCAGCGTCGACGGTCGCAAAGGCAGCTTCGTCATCCGGCACGAGGTAGGTTTTGGTGCCAACGGGATCCACGGAACCTGGGAGGTCGTCGCGGGCTCCGGTTCGGACGAGCTGACCGGGCTCACCGGCACCGGCACGGTCGCCGCGAAGTCGGGGCAGGAAACGGTGTCGTACACCTGGCAGGAAGGCTGACCGTGGACCGCGAGCAGGTGCTGGCCTACCGGATCGCGGCGCAGGGTCTGCACCGCGACGAGCCGGACGCGGCGAAGCTGACCGTGTTCGACCTCGGCGTGCAGGACAGCCCCCGCGACACCGCCCTGCTCGCACTGGCCGCCCGGCAGGACGCCGACGTCACCGAACAGTCGCTTGTGGACGATCCGCGACTGGTCCTCGCCTGGACCCACCGCGGCGCACCGCATTTCCACCGCACCGAGGACCTGCCCGGCGTCATCGCGGCGTTGATCCCGCTCGACGAGTCCGACGCGATGGCGCGGATGGCCTGGCAGCGCAAGCAAGTCGAGGCGGCCGGGATGACGGCGTCGGACATCCTGTTCACCGCCGCGCGGGCGATGCGCAAAGCCGTCGGCAAGACGATGACCAAAGGCACGGCGAGCACCGCGGTCACCAAGCTGGTGCCCGAGTCGTTTTCGTACTGGTGCCGGGGTTGCCAGGCGACGCACATCCTGGAGCAGCTCATGCGGCTGGCCGCGCCCCACGGCGGAATCCGGCTCGTCGCAGGCGCCTCCCCGGCGACGCTGACGCCGCTGGAAGGCCGGGCCGCGATCCGCACGAAACCGGACCCGGTCGCCGCGGCAAGGGTGATCACGCAGTACTTGCGCGTCCACGGACCGGCGACGATGGCCGACGTCGCCGGGTTCGTCAACACCACAGGCGCGGCGCTGAAGCCGATCTGGCCGGACGACCTCGCCGAGGTCGACGTCGATGGCAAGCGTGTCCACCTGCCCGCGGAACACTTGGCAGAGCTGGAAAACCCACCCGAGCCCGACCTGGTCCGGCTCCTTCCGCCACTGGACCCGTTCCTCCAGTCGCGGGACCGCGCGCTGCTTTTGCCGGACAAGGCGCGGCAGAAAGAGGTCTGGAAGATCCTCGGCAACCCCGGGGTCGTCCTTGCCGAGGGCGGGATCGCCGGGACCTGGCGGGCCAAGGCGTCCGGCCGCAAACGCCTCGACTTCACCCTCACGACGTTCACCCCCCTCCCGCCCGCCACCCGCAATGCCGCCGAATCCGAGGCCGAGCGCGTGGCCACCACCCGCGGTTTTCCAGACTTGCGCGTCAGCTGGATTTAGCGCTCCCTGAAGTTCCAGGCATCGGCGTAGGACACGGTCAAGGTGGCTTTCACGACGTCCGAAACCTCGCGGGCCGGCCTCAGCAGTCACATCACCAGCAGCAGAGGCCCGACGCCAAGCCGACGCTTCGCCCGTCGCGAAAATGAGCGGAAACTGTCGGTGGGGAATGAGAGGATCAAGGGGACAACGAGGAAACGGGGAGGAAAGCTATGGGCACCAACGAAGAAGCGACGATCGGCACGGCCAGGTTCACCGGCCCTCAGGCTGCGGCGGCGGTCCGCAGGGCTCGGTGATAGCGGCGTAGCACGAGGTCAGCTATGCCGGGGTGGGCGCCGAGCGGGGCGGCGCACACCCCGGCACCCGATTCGGTGACCCGGCGGTGGAACAAGCCGGGGGCGAGCAGCCAGGAAGCGACGGCGACCCTGCCGTGCGCTTGTTCGACGATGTCCGCGACGGAAGGAGAAGCGGTGGCCGCATAACCCACCCGCACCGGGGTGCCCAAGCGCAGCGCGAGCGCGTGTGCCGCATTGTCCACATCGGACAGTGCACGCGCGTCGTTGGATCCTGCTGCAGCGAGGACGACGTGATCGCTCTCGTGATAGCCAGCGGCGTAGAGCCGTTCGGCCATGACGTCGACGAGCTCACGCGCGGGCCCGAACGACTCCGCCATCAGCACGTTCCGGCGCTCGCTCGCTTCGACCTGCGCCGGAATGTCGGTGCGGACGTGATACCCCGAGGCAAGGAACGCGGGCACCACCACCACCGGCCCGCAGCCGAGGGATAGCGAGTCCAGGACCGTCGTCACGTCCGGTGCGCGGACGTCGGCGTAGGCCACCCGGACTTCGTAGCCGCGCGCACGTACCAGGGCGGCCAGGGCTTCGATCACGACGGCACCGGCCGGATCGCGCGTACCGTGCGCTGCCAGGACGATCATGACTGCGACCTTTCCACGGCGAGCCGATAGCCGCGTTTCACCACGGTCTGCACCAGCCGTCCTTCCCCCAGCGAGGTCCGGAGCCTGCCGATCGCCGTTTCCACAGCGTGCGCCTCGCCACCGCCAGGCAACGCCGACACCAGCTCCCGCCGCGAAACCACTCGCCCCGGCTCGGCCGCCAGCGCGCGCAGCAACGCCATCGGCGCCGGCGCGACGTCACACCACTGACCGTCCACAATGGCCGCCTGGCCGCGCAGCTCGATACACCGCCCCGCCGCGTGCAGCCGTGGCGAACGTTCAGCCAAGGACTGCGTGACCGTCCGCGCGAGCGCACCGATCCTGGCTCGTTCCGGCTGCACGGTCGGAATGCCGAGCGCGGCGAGCGGGGCCGCGGTGATCGGCCCGACACACGCCACCAGCACCCGCTCACTCAGCCCGTCGACCAGGCCCGCGAGCCTCCCAGTGCGCTTCGCCATGGCCAGCATGCTCGCCGCCGCGGGCGCGCTGGTGAACGGCATGGCGTCGATCGTGCCGTCGAGCACCGCGTCGATCAGCCTGTCCAGCGGACCCGGATCAGCGGGCCCGACCCATCGGTACACCGGGATCTCGATGACCTCGGCCCCGGCCGCGCGCAGTGAGTCCACGAAGTACGGCAGTGGCTCGCCGTGCAGCTGGACCGCGATCCGCAGGCCGTCCACCCCGGTGGTCAGCAGGTGCTGCAGCAGTTCGGCATTGCTCTCCGACGCCGGCGAGTACTCCTCCGAAAGCCCGGACGAACGAATCGCGCCCTTCGCCTTCGGCCCGCGCGCGAGCAGCGACGCCTGACCGATGCGATCGAGCAGCGCCTGCCCGATTCCCCAGTCCTCGGCTGCCTCGATCCAGCCGCGGAAGCCGATGCCGGTGGTCGCGACGACGGCGTCCACCCGCTCGTCCAGCAACCTGGTCGTCGCCGCGTGCAGGTCGGAGTCGTCGGCCAGCGGCACGATCCGGATCGCCGGCCCGTACCGCGCGGTCGCGCCCTTGCGCACGAGCAACGCGCCGAGCTCGTCAGCCCGGCGCGCGGCGGTGATGCCGATGACGAATCCGGCCAGCGGCAGCACACCCATTTCATTCATGGCAACTCCACATGCACCACTCCAGCCGTCACCCGCACGGCATACACCAGCACCCGCACCCCTGCGTCGTCCAGGCACACACCGGTGCGGAGGTCGAAGCGCTGCTTGTAGATCGGTGACGCGACCACCGGGGCACCTTCGCTGTCCCCGACGATCCCGCGCGCCAAGACCGCAGCACCACTGAACGGGTCTATGTTGGACAGTCCGAAAAGGTCATCTTCCGACGGCCGGAAGATCGCCACCTGGACATCTTCGCCGAGCAGCGCGGCGACACCGCCACCGATCGGGATGGCCGTCACCGCGCATACCGCTGTCCACGTTCGCTCCATTGACAGGGTCATCGACTCGCGACCTCGGGCATGCCCAGCAAGACGGGCACGTTCTGCTCCCGCTCGGTGCGGAATGCGATGGTCGGATCGGGGGTACCCGGCGCGTTGACGAACGTACTGAACCGCGCCAGCTTCTCCGGGTCCTCAAGCACTCCGCGCCATTCGTCATGGTAGTCCTCGACGTGCTTGGCCATGGCCGCCTCCAGGTCTTCGCAGATGCCGAGACTGTCGTCCACGATCACCGCCCGCAGATGGTCCAGCCCGCCTTCCATCTCCTCGATCCAAGCCGCTGTGCGCTGCAGGCGGTCGGCGGTCCGGACGTAGAACATCAGGAACCGGTCGATGGTCCGGATCAGCGTCTCGGTGTCCACATCGGACACCAGAAGCTCGGCGTGGCGTGGCGTGATGCCCCCGTTACCGCCGACGTAGAGGTTCCAGCCGTTCTCCGTCGCGATGATGCCGAAGTCCTTGCTGCGGGCCTCCGCGCATTCACGCGCGCAGCCGGACACGCCGGACTTGATCTTGTGCGGCGACCGCAGCCCGCGGTACCTGAGCTCCAGCTCGATCGCGAGCCCGACGCTGTCCTGAACGCCATAGCGGCACCACGTCGACCCGACACACGACTTCACTGTCCGCAATGCCTTGCCGTAGGCGTGTCCGGATTCGAACCCGGCGTCGACGAGCCGCCGCCAGATGTCCGGCAGCTGGTCGACGGTCGCACCGAACAGGTCGATCCGCTGTCCGCCGGTGATCTTGGTGTACAGCCCGAAATCCAGCGCGACCTGGGCGATGACCAACAGCTTCTCCGGCGTGATCTCGCCGCCCGGGATCCGCGGGACCACCGAGTACGTCCCGTTGCGCTGCATGTTGGCGAGGTACTTGTCGTTCGTGTCCTGAAGAGTGGCTTGCTCGCCGCCGAGAATATGCCCGTTCCCCAGTGTCGCCAGGATCGACGCCGCCGCCGGCTTGCAGATCGCGCAGCCGAGTCCCTTGCCGTATCGGCGAATCAGCTCGCTGAACGTGGCAATGCGGGTCGCGCGGACGATCTCGAACAGCTCCGCGCGCGACTGCGGAAAGTGCTCGCACAGCGACTTCGACTGCTCGACCCCGCACGCCGCGAGCAGCTTGCCCAGCATCGGAACACAAGAGCCGCAAGCAGTTCCGGCGCGGGTGCACGCCTTGATCTTGCCGACCGAGTCGTTACCGCCTTCGGTGATCGCGGTGGTGATCGCACCCTTGGTCACCGCGTTGCAGGAACAGATCTGCGCTTCGCTCGGCAGCGCGTCGACACCAACGGCCGCACCGCCACCGGCCGGCGCGAGGATCGCTCCCGGGTCGGCGGGCAGCCGTCTGCCGACCAACGCCCGCAACGTGTTGTATTCGCTCGCATCGCCGACCAGCACCCCGCCGAGCAGCGTTCGCGTGTCGTCCGAGACCACGAGCTTCTTGTACGAACCGGCGACGGCGTCGTTGAACACCACCTCGAGCGAACCCTCGGTGGCCGCATGCGCGTCACCGAAACTGGCGACGTCGACGCCCATTAGCTTCAGCTTGGTCGAGGTGTCCGGCTCGGGGAAGGTGGCCGCGCTTCCGGTGAGCTGGGCCGCCACCACCTCCGCCATCGCGTAACCCGGCGCGACAATGCCGTACACACGGCCGTTGACCGCCGCACATTCGCCGATGGCGTAGACGTTTTCGTCGCCGGTCCGGCACGAGGCGTCGACCGTGATCCCGCCCCGCGCGCCGACTTCGAGTCCACTGGCGCGGGCGAGGTCGTCACGGGGCCGGATCCCGGCCGAGAACACGACCAGGTCCAGGTCCAGCTCGGTGCCGTTGGCCAGCCGCGCGAAAAGCCGTTCGCCGTCGGCCTCGATGACCTCCGTCGACGTTCCCGTGTGGACGGAGACGTCGAGCGCGGTGATCAGCCGCCGCAGCAGACCGCCACCGCCCTCGTCGACCTGCAACGGCATCAGGCGCGGTCCCATTTCGACCACGTGCGGCGACAAGCCCATGTCCCGCAGTGCTTTCGCCGCTTCAAGACCGAGCAGGCCACCACCCACGACCATCGCGGCGCGCCGGCCTCGACCGGACTTGCCCGCCGCCGCCCGGATCGCGTCGAGGTCCTCGATCGTCCGGTAGACGAACACGCCCGGCAGGTCGTGCCCCTTGACCGGCGGAACGAACGGACGCGAGCCGGTCGCCAGCACCAGCGCGTCGTAGCCCTGCTCGAACCCGGCTTCCGTGACGACAACCCGGCGTTCACGGTCCACGGTGGTCACCGGGTCGCCGAGACGGAGTTCGACGTGCTCATCATGGGCGTAGTCGGCTCCCGGCAACGCCAGTTTCGCGGGGTCCCAACCGTCCACATAGGACGTCAGGGCGACCCGATCGTAGGCCGGCCGAGGCTCCTCGGCCAGCACTACGATCCGCCACGCGCCCGCCGGGTCGTCCGCGCGAACGGCTTCGACGAGCCGATGCGCGACCATGCCATGCCCGACAACGACCAGCGTGCGCGTGTCTGGCATCAGACCTCAGCCCCGGCGATCGCCAGTCCTCGCTTGCTCGTCTCCGCGGCGGGTTTGCGCAGGTAGACAGCCCAGGTCACGACGAAACACAGGCCGTAGAAGATCAGGAACCCGACGAACGCGGGCACCCCGCTCTTGGCGTCGGCGAACGACTGCCGGAACGCGAGATTGATGAACAGCCCGCCGAGCGCACCGATCGCGCCTGCCAAACCGATGAGCGCACCGGACAGCTTGCGCGCCTTGAGCAGTTCCAGCGCCTCGTCCGCGCCTTCCGCGATCGCGGCCTTGGCCTTCACCCGGAAGATCGCCGGGATCATCTTGTAGGTCGAACCGTTGCCGACTCCGGTCAGCACGAACAGCACGATGAACGCGATCGTGAACAGTGCCAGGGACTTGCTGTTCGACGCCACGATCAGCACGAGCGTGGCGACGGCCATGCCGACGAACGTGAAGAACGTGACCTTCGCACCGCCGAGGCGGTCGGCCAGCCAGCCGCCGACCGGACGCGAGAACGAGCCGAGCAGCGGGCCGAGGAACGTCACCGCGGCCGCCTGCAGCGGTGTCCGGCCGAACTGGTTCTGCAGGACGAGACCGAAGGCGAAACTGAAGCCGATGAACGAACCGAAGGTGCCGATGTAGAGAAACGACATCACCCAGCTGTGTGCGTCCTTGACGACCTCACGCATGCCCTTGTTATCGGCCCGCACCGTGGAGAGATTGTCCATGAACTGCGCCGCGCACACTGCGGCGATGACGATCAGCGGGATGTAGATGTAGAGCACGATCCGCGGGGCGGTGGCACCGGCGGTGCCGATGATCAGCAGCCCGACCAGCTGGATCGCCGCGACCCCCAGGTTCCCGCCACCGGCGTTGAGACCCAGCGCCATGCCCTTGGCCTTCTCCGGGTAGAAGGTGTTGATGTTGGTCATCGACGACGCGAAGTTCCCGCCACCGACACCACCGAACGCGGCCACGATCAGGAAGGTGCCCAGGGAGGTGCCCGGCTGCATCACGATCGCGGCGGCCACCGTCGGGATCAGCAGCAGCAGCGCGCTGATGATTGTCCAGTTGCGGCCGCCGAACTTGGCGACGGCGAAGCTGTAGGGCAGGCGCAGGATCGACCCGACCAGCGTCGGCGTCGAGACCAGCAGGAACTTGTCCGACGCCGAGAGGCCGAACTTCGGGCCCATGAACAGGACCATCACCGACCACAGGCTCCAGATCGAGAAGCCGATGTGCTCGGAGAAGATGGAGAACCAGAGGTTCCGGTTGGCGATCTTCTTGCCGGTCGACTCCCAGAACCCGGCGTCCTCGGGCTCCCAGTGGTCGATCCAGTGCTTTCCCGAGTGCTGGACTTGGGGTGCGGCGTCGGCGGTCATGCTGGTGTCCCTCCCTTTCCGGTGGTCGGCTCAGGAAGGGACGCTAAGGACGGGGTGTTACCTCAAAACGCCTGAATGTTTCCGGCAGTTGACAAAGGGCACCGAAATCCCCGTCCACGCGGTGAGATGCGCGCCGACTCCCGCAACTCGCCGTCGACTTGAGCTCAGACGAGCTCGCTGACCTCGCGGGACGCGGCTCGGAGGCCGTCGAGGGCAGCGCGGGTGGCCTTCGGGTTCATGGCGTTCGCGGCGAGCCGGAAGAGCATCGCGCGCAGGAGCATCTGGGACCAGTCCGGCAGGTGTGACCAGCGGTGCAGCAGCTGGATGTCCGCTCCGCCCCAGATCAGCGCGTCGACCGCGACGACGGCGACGCCCCACTCGGCCGGGCGGTAGTACGGCGTGAAGTCGATGAGTCCGGGCGGGGCATCGCCGTCGAACACCATGCTGGCCAGCAGATCGCCATGGACGACTTGGTTCGGCAACCGGACCGGCCGCCGCGCGCCGGCGAGGACCTCGAACCAGCGGCCGCCGTTGGTCTCGTCGAGCTGGACTTCGGCCTCTCCCCACGCCATCCGGTCGGCGACGGAGTCGAAGTCGGTGCGCTCCTCGAGGAACGGCGGACGCGGGAAGTCGACTGTCACGCGGTGCAGTTTGACCGCGGCGAGCACGACCTCGTCGTACCGGTGTTCGGCCGTTCCCGACACGTACCGGTTGGCCGACCAGTTCGCGACGATCGACCGTCCGTCTGTCGCGCGCACCGGCTTCGCGATCCGCAGATCCGGCACGACGACGTGGTTGAGCGCCTTCGCCGACCAGAGCGCGTGTCGCTTGTCCCCCACCGGTTTGAGCACGATGTCGCCGAAGCGCCACGCGCCGCGTTCGGGCAGCAGCTCCGCTTCCACGGGCCGCGCGCCGAAGGCCGAACAGACGTGGTCCGGCGGGGGTTCGGGTCTGGAGCGCACGACAAGTGAGATTACCTCGCTTTCGGCGCCACGAATGAGACGGCTCGCATCGACGCGGCGTGCAACTCGCCGTCGAGTTGCGGTGCTTAGCGTCCACAAGCAGGGCACCCTTGTACAAAAGTGGGTCTTCGGTCGTCTGTGTGGGTGCTGGTTGCTGTGGACTGGCTGCGTTTTACCGCAGCAAGGGCCGGGTCGTGTCCGGTGTACGGCGAATGCCGGTGTCCGGAGCTGGGTGTGGGACTCGCCGGTCTGAACGTGGGACTCGCCCTCGCTGAACGTGGGACTCGCACAACACATCGGCGAGTCCCACACTCCTGCCCGGCGAGTCCCACGTTCACGCCGACGAGTCCCACATTCACTGACAGCCGACCACACCCGCTGACCTCAAGAACCTCACCAGCCACTGAGGCGTCGCGGACCCACACCTACGACACAAGAGCCACAAAAGTGCCCTGCTTGAGGACTCAACTACCGCAAGTCGACGGCGAGTCGTGTGTGGCTCAGTACGTCGGCAGGCTCTGGTCGATCTGCCTGGCCCACGCCAGGATGCCGCCACCGAGGTGGGTCGCATCCTTGAAACCGGCCTGGTGCAGCGCCGCAAGTGCTTCCGCTGAGCGGGCACCGGACTTGCAGTGCAGCACGATCGGCCGATCCTGCGGCAGCTCGGACAGCGCCTCGCCGGACAGGATCCGGTCCTTCGGGATCAGCTTGGCGCCCTTGATGTTCACGATCTCGTACTCGTGCGGCTCGCGGACGTCGATCAGCTCGAACACGTCGCCGTTGTCGAACTTGGCCTTCAGCTCGGCCGGGGTGATGGTGCTCCCCGCCGCCGCGTTGGCTGCCTCGTCCGACACCACGCCGCAGAACGCGTCGTAGTCGATGAGCTCGGTGATCTTCGGGGTCTCGGGATCCTTGCGGATCTTGACCTCTCGGTAGCGCATCTCCAGCGCGTCGTAGCTGATCAGACGGCCGAGCAGCGGCTCACCGATACCCGTGATGAGCTTGATCGCCTCGTTGACCATGATCGAACCGATCGACGCGCACAGCACGCCCAGCACGCCGCCTTCGGCGCAGGACGGGACCATGCCCGGGGGCGGCGGCTCGGGGTAGAGGTCGCGGTAGTTGAGGCCCTTGCCGTTCGGCGCGTCCTCCCAGAACACGCTGGCCTGGCCCTCGAAGCGGTAGATCGAGCCCCAGACGTACGGCTTGCCGAGCAGCACCGCCGCGTCGTTGACCAGGTACCGGGTGGCGAAGTTGTCCGTGCCGTCGACGATGAGGTCGTAGTCGGCGAAGATCTCCAGCGCGTTGGCGCTCTCGAGCCGCTCGGTGTGCAGGTTGACCTTGACGAACGGGTTGATCTCGGCGATCGACTCCTTGGCCGACACAGCCTTGAGCTTGCCGACGTCGGACTGGCCGTGGATCACCTGGCGGTGCAGGTTCGACTCGTCGACCTCGTCGAAGTCGACGATGCCCAGCGTGCCGACCCCGGCCGCGGCCAGGTACAGCAGCGCGGGGCTGCCCAGCCCGCCGGCACCGATGACCAGCACCTTCGCGTTCTTCAGCCGCTTCTGCCCGATCATTCCGACATCCGGGATGATCAGGTGACGGCTGTAGCGAGCCACCTCTTCCTTGGTGAGCTCAGCGGCCGGCTCTACGAGCGGCGGCAGCGTCCCTGACATCGGTCCTCCATCTTCGCGTGGATCGCGTCTGCATCCCAGTATGTCTAACGCGCGCGGGCAAGAAGTACTTCCCCTCGTCCACCTGGTGAGATGGGTCAGCCTGTCGGCTGAGCTTGCGGGTTCGGCCAGGGGTTGACCTTGCAGACCCGCCCGTCCTTCGCCACCGCGCTGTAGTTGGTCGGGTCGACCTTGTTGAGGTCGGCGACGTAGTCGTCGGACACCCCGAACGTCTGCTGCATCATCACCGGCGCGAGCTCGCCGTTGCCGGGGCAGCCGACGTGACTCTTGCCGACGGCGTGGCCGACCTCGTGGTTGATCGCGTACTGGCGGTAAATACCCATGTCGCCGGCGAACGCGATCGCGCCGCGCACCCAGCGGGCGAGGTTGATCACGACGCGGGAGTCGAAGCTCTTGCGGTAGCAGGAGGACTCGTAGGTGATCGTGTACCCGCAGACGTCCTCGCGGTGATCGGTGGCCGGGGTAGTCAGGCTGACCCGGAAACTCGGCTTCGGGTAGGTCGCGTCCACCCGCTGGAACTGCACCTGACCGGTGCCCGTCCAGCTCTGCGGGTTCGACAGCGTGGCCTCGACGGCATCGGCGAACGTGTCCTCGCCGCTGAAGCTGCTCGCGTCGATCCCGTCCTCGACCTCGACGGTGTAGGTGTACAGCTTGCCGGCCGTGCCGACCTTCTTGCCGCCGCCCGGAGGGATCGGGAGGACATGGAACGTGCCCTTGCCCTGCTGGGTGAAGTCGCCGCCGCCGGGCAGGACCGCGGTGGGGATGTTCAGCTGCTTCGCCGGGCTCTCGTTGACCGCAGGGTCGTTGGCGACGGACCCGGTGCCGGTCGCCGCGGGCGACTGCGCCTGCTGACCCGACGCGATCGGCTGGGCCGGGCTGTTGGCAGTGTTCAGCACAATCAGCACGGTGAGCACCACGAGGATCGGCAGCGCGTAGACCCGCCAGCCGTACGTCCTCGACAGCTTGGTGAGCTTGCCCGACGTCGGTATGTCGGACTCGTCTTCCTCGGCGGGATCGACCTTCGGCTGCCACGACGCGCGCAGCGGCTCGGCGGAGGTCCGGCGGCCGCCGGGGCGGTACCTGTCCTCGCTGACCCGCACCGCGGGCGGCGTAGTCGGCCGGTACTGCTGACCCGTGCGCGGTGGGAGTCCGGAGCTCTTGGACGCCGAATGCGGGGCGCGCCGAGCGGACGACGGGTACTGCTGAGCCCGCCCGTCTTCGCCTCGCGGTTCCCTCGTCACCCGTTCCACGCATCCAGGGTGCCATAGACGGACCGTGATGCCGACGCCGACTGGCGTATTACGCAGAGATAACTCTTCACTCGGATGGGCTACCAGGTACCGGTTTCCACCGTTTCCCACATACCCAAAACGGCCTTCGCTACGGCAATCGGGCGTTCCATCTGCGCCACATGGCCGGTACGGGGGAGGACCAGTAGCCGCCCGTGCGGCAGCGTTCGCGCGGTACGGGCTGCTCGCCGGACGGAGATCACTCGGTCGTGGATGCCCCAGACCACGAGCGTGGGAACTGTGACGGTCGACGCGGTCCTCCACAGCGAAGCGGAACCGCGTGCGCCCCACGCGCGGAAGATGGCGAACGTGCTTCGGGCCAGCGCGGGTGCCGCCCAGGTAAGCCCGGCCCGTGCGCTGTGCTCTTCGCTGAGGTCAGTGAGCCTGCTCTCAGTGAAGGCCTCAGGCTCCGCGAAACAGAGTCGGATCACCTGCATCGCGCGTTCGCGCGGCCCCATCGAAGCCATCCGGCGACGCACTCCGCGGCCGACGAACGGCAGGTACGCGAGCGCCATCATCGGGTCGGACATCCGTCGCGGGTCGGGGCGGCGGTCGGGCATCGCGGGGGAAATCAGCGTCAGCGTGCGCACCAGGTCCGGCCGTCGCGCCGCGGTCAGGAGCGCGATCGCACCGCCCATGGAGTTGCCCAGCAGGTGCACCGAGCCGGTGCCGGACTCCTTGACCAGCTGCTCGAGGTACTTCACGACGACGTCGGCGTGTGCGTCCATGGTGAACGAAAACCCGGCCTCGGGCTCGGAAAACCCGAAGCCGGGCAGGTCGACGGACGCACCTGCGGCGAACGGCGACAACAACGCGGACAGGTCCGTCCAGTTCGTCGACGACCCGCCGAGCCCGTGGATGTAGACGGCCGCGGCGGCGTCGGAACCCGGGGTACGGCGGACGTGCAGGCGGAGCCCGCCGACCGTTTCCTGCACCCCGGCCCACGGGTGCCGCTCGCCGTCGAGCGACGGCAGCGGTGTGTCACTCAGCGGGATTTGAGTGATGGGGGTGCGTCTGGCCGCTGCGGCGTTCGGGCGAGAATAGGAGGTGGACACCCTTCCAGCATGCCTGACCCTTGGCGCGTCGGCCGTACCGGCGAGTAATGTCAAGGCGATTTCGTGTGGCGGTGACCCCGCCGCGGCGAACGCGGCTCGACTGGAGGAAGCATGACGGAGATGGCGCGAGTGCAGCAACGTGGTGTCCGCCTGCCACGGACGGAACGCCGTGCGCAGCTGCTGGCCGCGGCGCAGCGCGTCTTCGCCGCGAACGGCTACCACTCGGCGGCGATGGACGAGATCGCCGAGGAGGCCGGCGTCAGCAAGCCGGTCCTCTACCAGCATTTCCCCGGCAAGCTCGACCTGTACATCGCCCTGCTGGAAAGCCACGTCGACGAGCTCGTGCACCGCGTCAAGACCGCGCTGGACTCGACCAGCGACAACAGGCAGCGCGTGCCCGCGACCGTCGGCGCGTTCTTCGACTTCGTCAGCAGCGACGCGGGCGCCTTCCGGATGGTGTTCGAATCCGACCTCCGCGGCGAACCCGCCGTGCAGGAGGCCGTCGACAGGGCGACGTCGGCCAGCGTCGACGCCATCACGGAGACCATCACCGCCGACGCCGGCCTCGACGAGGACAAGGCGCGCCTGCTGGCCGTCGGCCTCGTCGGCCTGAGCCAGGTCAGCGCCCGGTTCTGGCTCGCGAACCACAGCTCGATGAGCCAGGAAGAGGCCGTCGCCCTGACCGCGAACCTCGCCTGGCGCGGTATCGGCGGCGGTTTCCCCCTGCAACACTGAGCCTGGTCAGAGCTCGTGAGCGTTCCGGCCGGTTCTAATCGGCCAGAATACTCACGAGCGTTCGGGGGCTTCGGGGATTCCACCGGGTGCGTAGGTAGCTCCTTTCCGGTGGCTTGACGGAATGCCCGAGCACGAAACGACCGTCCGCAGCCGCGAGCTCGGCGAAGAACTCCGACGCGTCCTGGAAAAGGCCGAACTCACCGGCCTGGAGGTCGCTCGCCAGCTCGGCTGGTCCCAAAGCGACGTCTCCCGCATGCTCACCGGAAAAGGCGCCGTCAAGGAAGCCGACGTCGCGACCCTGCTCGGCATCTGCCGCGTCAAAGACCGCGAGCGCGCGCGACTGTTGAAACCTCGGCCTCATCCAGGGATACCCCGCCGTCGGTTACCGCGCGGCGGGCGGTGGCGTCAACAACAAGGCCCTCTGCCAGATCGTGGTCGGTGTCAACGATGACCTGGTCTTCTCGGTCGGCATCCTGCTCGGCGGGAACGCGATCGCCAAGGGCACCGATGCTTGCGTGGCGGGCAAGGGTTCCCTGCACCTGACGCAAGGAACGTCCCTTTCGCCGCACCCACGCCCAACACCTACCGGGCAGCCGCGACCAGGACGGCTCGAAGCCGCTCCGCGACTTCGGCGGCGCGTTCTTGCGGGAGCATGTGGCCGGCGCCCGGGTAGCGGACGAACTCGGCGTCGGGGAGTTCCTCGGCGATGACCTCGGCGTGCGCGACAGGGCAGAGTCGGTCCCGTTCGCCGACCATCACCACGGCCGGCACGCCGCGCAATGTCGCCAGCGCGGTGCGGCGGTCGTGGACGCCGATGTCCTCCTGGAACCCGGCGACGCTGGCCGGATGCGCGCTAAGCAGTTGGTACGCAACGGAAGTGACGTCGCTACGCCGCGGATGTTCGCCGAACACCAGGAACCGCGCACCCGGCCGCACAAGGGCGGGCGAGAGCGGCAGGGCGTCGCGTCGCTGCCGCGCGAGCATCTTCCCCAGCCGCCGTTCGAAGCGGACAGCGCCGTTCCCGGCGATGCCCGGCAGGCCAAGCGTGACACGGTCCATCTGCCCCGACGACGTCGCGACGAAAGCCACACCGGCAACGCGGTCGGAGACCAGCTCCGGATACCGCTCCGCGAACGCCATGATCGTCATGCCGCCCATCGAATGGCCGGCCAGCACCAAGGGTCCGTCCGGAACCCGCGCCTCGATCAACTCGGCGAGGTCGTCGGCGAGCGTGGCGATGTTCGCCGTGCCCGGCTTCGCGGGACCGGAACCGCCGTGCCCGCGAAGGTCGTACCGCAGCACGCGCACGGAGCCGTCGATCCGGTTCGCGACCTGGTCCCAGGTCCGGTGGTCCTGGGTCCAGCCGTGCACCAGCACGAGCGTAACCGCCGAGTCCGCCGGACCGGTGACGTCGACGTGCAACGCCGTGCCGTCGCTGGTGACGAAGCGGTGTTCACGCGCCGGGTCCCAGGAAACGGGCCGCCGCGACGGCTGAAGCGTCGTCATCGCGACTTCTTCGGGAGCAGGAAAGACTTGCGCCACAAGAACATTCCCGGCTTGCCGACCAGCCCGGACTCCTGCAGGAACGGCATGATCCGGTCACCCGCGTAGTGGATGGTCTCCTGCCAGTTCGGGTTGTTCAGCGCGGCCTCGACGCCTTCGGACGGGCGGATACCGACGGCTTTGTACACGCCGGGGTTGATGAACGCACGCGTCACGAAGAACGCGATCAGCGCGATAATGAACTGCTGGTAGACGAGCTCCACTTTGGACAGCTTCGCCATCCCGCGCGTCACTTCTTCACGTGCGAACGTCACGTGGCGGGCCTCTTCGAGCACGTGGATCCGGTTCACCATCCGCACCAGCGGCTGGATGTTCGGGTCGTTCATCTGTTCGCGCTGCAACCGGTCGAGGACCTCCTCGGCAACCAGGATCGCGCCATAACGCGCCGGGCCGTAAGAGATCGTCGGCATGAGCTTCGCGAGCTTCCGCAGCCACGGCACTGGGCCGTAGCCGGGCGCGCCGATCCGCGCCGACATCCGCGCGAACATCGTCGAATGCCGGCACTCGTCGGCGACCTCGGTCAACGCGTACTGCGCGTGGGCGCTCGTCGGGTCCTGGTCGTAGACGTCCTTGAGCAGCATCTGCATCAGCAGGATCTCGAACCACAGCCCGGTGGTGGCGATGCTGGCGACCTCGTGTTTGCCCAGCTCGATACGCTGTTCCGGGGTCAGCTTGTCCCACAGCGGTGTCCCGTACAGCGACGAACGCTTCTCCGGGATGAAGTGCAGGCCGTCAACGAGCGGCGCTGCCCAGTCGATATCGACGTCGGGGTCGTAGAACTTGTTCGCCGAAGACTTGAGCAGCCGCTCGGCCGTCTTGTCTCGATCGGTTTCCTTGAGCGCCCTTGTCGTAGACGTCACTGTCGACAACCCCTTCCGAGTGACCTGAGTTTCTGTAACCTCGGGTAACAGTTACCTCTGGTAGCATCCCTCTCGTGGTCGAACGTGTCAAGCGCATCAGCAAGCACCCCAGCAAGCACCCGTCCGCGGACGAGGCGGCGACCGGCGACGCCCGCCGGGACAGGTGGCGGAAGCACCGGATCGCCCGCCGGGCCGAGTTCGTCGAGGCCGCCCTTCGCGCGCTGGACGTCCACGGGCCGGACCTGGGCATGGACGACGTCGCCGCCGAGGCCGGCGTCACGAAACCCGTGCTGTACCGCCATTTCGACGACAAGGCGGACCTGTACGTCGCGCTCGGCCAGCGGGGCACGGAGATCCTGTTCGAGCGGCTGATCCCGGCGATCAACGCCGAGCTCGCGCCGGTCCCCCGCATCCGGATGGCACTCGACGCGTTCTTCACCGTCATCGAGGAGCACCCGAACCTGTACCGCTTGCTCGCGCGCGGGTCCTTCCAGGACAAGTCGCGCGTCGACGCGGACGTCGTCGCGGAGGACAAGGAGCTCATCGCCACCGCGCTGACGGCGCTGCTCGGCGACTACATGCGCATGTTCAACATGGACTCCGGCGCGGCCGAACCCTGGGCGCACGGGATCGTCGGCATGGTGCAGAACACCGGCGAATGGTGGCTGGACAGGCGATCCATGGGCCGCGACAGCGTCGTGGAGTACCTGACGCAGATCATCTGGGCCGCCATCGACGGCCTCACTCGCCAGCACGGCATCGTCATCGACGCGAACCTGCCGCTGGACGAGAACAAGGTCGTCCGGCTGTCGCAGTCGACAGCGTCCACCGAAGAACTTGGCTGACCGTAAGGAGATTCCCGTGATTCCCGTGAGCGAGCACGACGAAGACGGCTACATCGGCCCCGCGACCCTGGTCCTCGACGGGACCGAGCTCACCGTCGAGGTGACGCTGCGCGGGCACTTCCAGCCGATCGACGGCTACTACCGCTGGTACGGACGGATCGCCGCCGACGAGCAGCTCGCGAAGCTGGCCGGCGGCAAGAAGCGGCCCGTCGAACTCCGCACGCCGGACGGCACCGCGCAGGGCGAGATCTCCGACCCGGACCCGTGGGACCGCTACCGCGTCACGGGCACCAGCACGCCCCCCTTCCACGTCCCGACCTCCCTCGATGAACTCGAGCCACAGGAGGCCTGAGGGTGTCCAGCTACCCGCCCCCGGAGGAGGCGGACTCCAGCTCGGGTTCGGCAGAGGCTGCGGCCGGGGGACGCCGCTGCGAGGGGAAGGCGTAGTCGGGCCAGCGGGACAGCGTGTGCAGCGCCCATTCCAGTGGGCCGCGGCCGATCCATCGGCGCCACGCCACCGCGGCCGCCATGCCGACGGCGCAGAACGCCACGAAGTGCCAGCCGTTGAACTGGCCGCCGTTCGGCCAGAGCACGTGGATCGCGAACAGGTGCACGGCGTACGCGCTCAGCACCATCGACCCGATGTCCGCCACCGGCCGCACCAGTTTCTCCCAGTGCGCCGCGATGAGCTGGCAACCACCGATGATCCCGGCGGACAGACCGATCGAAATGATGAAGTCGAACGGCGTGTACGAGCTGCCGGTGCGGAGAAGCTCCCAGACCAGGCTCGTGGTGGGCGGGCTGCCGTGGACGAACAGCTCGTACCCGGCGAAGTAGTCCTGCGGGCTCAGCCCGGCTTGCGCGGCAGCGGGGGCGACGTCGTTGTAGATGGCCTGCATGCCGCCGAAGACGTCGGTCCCGAGCCACGAAAGCAGGTAGCCCAGGCCGGACAGCGCGAACCCGCCGCCGAACAGCCACCGGCACACGCGCCGCGAGCCGAGGTTCAGCCGGCCGATCGCCATACCGGCGAAGATGTACGTCATCAGGTTGAACGCCGGGAACGTACCGGTGAAGACCAGCACGACCGCCCCGTGAGCGAGCCCACTGAGGGAAGTGAAGTCCGAGTTGGCCAGGTCCGGGGCGATGAAGAACTCACCGTGCGGCAGGATCTGCCCGCGCAGCAGCCACGAGACGAACGGGAACACCAGCGCGGCCACGACCGTCGCGCTGACCAGCGCCTTGACGCCCCAGCGCAGGAACGGGATCGCGAAGATGAACGTGACGCCGTAGTAGGCGAGGATGATCAGGTAGCCGGTGTCGAGGTTGGTCAGCCACAGCCCGAGCGCGATCATCAGCGGCGCGCGGGTGCCGAGCTTCCAGCCGATCCGGGTGCGCGCGCGGCCCGTCTTGGGCCGGTGACCACCCGCCATCAGCGAGATCGACACGCCGGCGAGCACGGCGAACAGCGACGCCGGATGCCCTTCGAACGGTTTGAAAATCGCGCCGGCCAGGCCGGGCTTCGTGGTGTCCGGTCCCACATGCACGGCGTACATTCCCAGCACCGCAAGGCCTCTGGCCACGTCGATACCGGTCAGCCGGTTGGTCCGCCCAGGAGGTTCGACGACCTGTGCGGGCGTGTCGCGCACGCCCGCCTCACGGTCCGCCAGGACGGTCACGTCCTCCACCCCATCTCTCTGTCAGTCGTCCGCCGGTCTCTCTGGGTGAGCGTGACGGGCGAGCCTGAGAGCGAGCTGAGACGGGTCGGTGACCGGCCTGTGACGTGATCAGCGCGGCTACTTGCCGACCGAGAACCCGACCTTGCGGGTGTCGGAAGGCGCGATCTCGACATACGAGATGCGCTCCGAGGGCACGATGTACTTGCGGCCCTTTTCGTCGTCGAGGCGGAAAAGTCCGTCACCAGCGACCATCGCGGCGGCGACCAGCTTCTCGACCTCCTCGGGAGATTGGCTGCTGGACACCACGAGTTCGCGTGGGGTGTCCTTGATGCCGATCTTGACCTCCACGTGAGACCTCCGCCTGGGGTTTTTCGAGTTTGCATGAACAGGACAAGGCTAGCCGAAGCACTCTCCTCAGCTGAGGCGCATCGCCTCAGCTGAGACCGAGCACCTGCATCCGCTTGGTGTGCCCCTGCTGCAACCGGCGGAACAGGCCGGCGATTCCCGACAGGTCGCCTGAGCCGGCGACGATCAGCTCGGCGAGCGGATCACGCTCGGCGACGACGTACTGGGCCTGCGTCAGCGCCTCGCCGAGCAGGCGGCGCCCCCACAGCGCGAGCCTGTCCCGCTGGGTGCGGTCGGCCTGGATCCCGGCGGCGACTTCGCGCTCGGCGAACGCGGAGTGGCCTGTGTCGGCGAGCACATCCAGTACGACGTCCTTGGTGAGCGGATCGACCCAGTTCGCCATTTCGCGGTAGAGGTCGGCGGCCAGTCCGTCGCCGACGTAGGCCTTCACGAGGGACTCGAGCCATGATTTCGGCGCGGTGGACGCGTGCCACTCGTCGATGGGCCGGACGAACGGGGTCATCGCCGTCTCGATCGCGATGCCGTACTCGGCGAGATGGCCCCTGATCAGGTCGTAGTGCCCGATCTCGGCGGCGGCCATGGACGCCAGCGCGGCCCGGCCGGTCAGTGTCGGCGCGGAGCGCGCGTCCTCGGCCAATCGGTCGAAAGCGGACAATTCACCATAGGCAACCACGCCCAAGAGGTCGACTTCACCGTCACTGATCTTCCGCTCCTCGGTCACGGCGAAGAGCGTATCGGGAAACCCGCCACGGACGGGTGCGCCGCCGGTCGGCGTGGCTGGACCTACCGCAAAACACCTGACCAGGTACACTGTGCAAGGTATTGACATCTATCGCACCGCGGCAGCAGACCGTCAGCAGCAGATCCGTCACTGAGATCCCCCACCGGGTCTCACGGCTGGGAGAGCTCGACGGACAGCTTCGCAGCGGCGCAGACATTGTGCGTGCACGCCTCTAAGCGGCATTCCTGCGCAGGTTCGGATTCAGGCGGAAAAGCCCCCGGGACCCGGTAAATCCAGCGCGGTCGAGTGTCCATCAGTCACCAGGTGAGTGCGCGCTGGTATGAGAGAGGCGATCACGCTGACCGTTAGCCCGTCCGAAAACGACGACAACCCAACACAGACCCTGGACCCGGTCACGCTGGAACACAGCGAGTCCGGTGTCCCCGAGGCCATCGACGCCCATCCGCTGCAGGCGGGGGCGCCGGTCGAGCCCGAGTCACCCACGTTCGCCGAGTTCGGCGTCCGTC
Organism: Amycolatopsis sp.; assembly: GCF_025464955.1. GTDB lineage: Bacteria > Actinomycetota > Actinomycetes > Mycobacteriales > Pseudonocardiaceae > Amycolatopsis. Next base: position 71,057 of record NZ_JAODNM010000064.1, read on the forward strand.
CCGAGATCGTCCGCGCGCTGGCCGAAGCCGGTATCGAGCGGACGTTCGCCATCCAGGCGCTCACGCTGCCGCTGGCCATGGCCGGCGACGACCTGATCGGCCAGGCCAGGACCGGCATGGGCAAGACGCTGGGCTTCGGCGTGCCGCTGCTGCAGCGCCTGCAGATCCCCGGCGACGGCACCCCGCAGGTGCTCGTCGTGGTCCCGACCCGCGAACTGTGCGTCCAGGTCGCCAACGACCTCAAGGGCGCGAGCAAGCACCTCAAGGTCAGCACACTCGCCATCTACGGCGGCCGCCCGTACGACACCCAGATCGAGGCCCTCAAGAAGGGCGTCGACGTGGTCATCGGCACCCCAGGCCGGCTGCTCGACCTGGCCGAGCGCGGCGCGCTGGTGCTGGGCAAGATCCGCGGCCTGGTCCTCGACGAGGCCGACGAGATGCTCGACCTGGGCTTCCTGCCCGATATCGAGCGCATCCTGCGGATGGTCCCGGAGAAGCGGCAGACGATGCTGTTCTCGGCCACCATGCCGGGCCCGATCATCACGCTGGCCCGCACGTTCCTCACCCAGCCCACGCACATCCGGGCCGAGGAGAACGACGCGAGCGCCATCCACGAGCGCACCACGCAGTTCGTCTACCGCGCTCACTCGATGGACAAGCCGGAGCTCGTCGCCCGCGCCCTGCAGGCCAAGGACCGCGGCCTGACGATGATCTTCACCCGCACCAAGCGCACCGCGCAGAAGGTCGCCGACGACCTGGCCGAGCGCGGTTTCGCCGCCGCGGCCGTGCACGGCGACCTCGGCCAGGGCGCGCGTGAGCAGGCTCTGCGTGCGTTCCGCGCCGGCAAGGTCGACGTGCTGGTCGCCACCGATGTCGCCGCGCGCGGGATCGACGTCGACGATGTCACGCACGTCTTCAACTACCAGACCCCGGACGACGAGAAGACCTACGTCCACCGGATCGGCCGCACCGGCCGCGCCGGGAAGACCGGCGTCGCGATCACCCTGGTCGACTGGGACGAGATGCCCCGGTGGAAGCTCATTTCCGACACCCTGGGCCTGGACAAGCCGGAGCCGGTGGAGACGTACTCCTCGTCGAAGCACCTGTTCAGCGACCTCGAGATCCCCGAAGGCGCCTCCGGTCGGCTCCCGCTGTCGCAGCGGACGCGGGCCGGGCTCGCCGCGGAGCACGAGGAAGACCTCGGCATGAAGCGGCGCGGCCGCGGCCAGAGCGAGCCCGTGGCTCCGGCAGCCAAGACGCGCGCCCGCGCGCCTCGTCGCCGCACCCGCGGTGGCGGTGGTGACGCCGAAGGCACACCGGCCGACGACGCGCAGGCCACGACCAGCACCGAGTCGAATGGCACGGCTCCGGCCGAGTCCGGCGAGGGCAGCCGTTCGCGCGGCTCCCGGCGTCGCACCCGCGGTGGCCCCAAGCCGAGCGGCGAGGCGGCAGCCGGCCCCGCGGAGAAGGAGTCCGGCGACAACGTCGAGCGCCCGGCCCGCCGTCGCAGGCGTCGTTCCGGCGCTTCGGCAGGCTCCGGCTCGGCGAGCACCGGCACCGAAAGTGCCGGCACCGCCGACTGAGTTTCCGACCTGACCACGGGTGGCCGTCCGGCTTTCGAGCCGGGCGGCCATCCGTGCATCGGGGGCCGATACAGCGGTACTACATCCGGGTCGGCAGACTGGCCGGGTAACGGGAAGCTGTCGACATCGGGAGTCAGGCACGTGAGCGAGCCCTACGGTGAGGAAGCTGCGTCGGAGGGCCCGCTGGATCCAGGGGGCCTCGACGAAGGGCGCCACCGCAGGCAGCCGGGTTCCGGGATGGATTTCGGCATCGAGGACGTCCTCCACAACCCGCCTGCCGGACCGGTCACCAAACACTCGGTCAAGACCTCGGCCAGGCGATCCCCGTGGAACCGCCAACGCGACCGGGTGATCGCCGCGGTCATCTTCGTCGTCGTGCTGGCGGCCGGACTGCTCGGCTGGGCGACGTCGGAGACCAGGGCCACCACTGACGCCCTGTCCCCCGCCGCGCCCGCCGCGCCGCCCGCGCCGCCCGCAGTCCCCGGCTCGATGACCCGGATCTGGCAGTTCCCCAGCCGCGCCACGCCCGTGCCGATCGCCGATGGCAACAACGTCGTCACCGCCGACAACGGCGAGGTCGCCGGGCGGGACCCGCTCACCGGGCAGATCCGCTGGCACTACAGCCGCGACCTGCCGCTGTGCACGGTCGATTCGGCCTGGTCGCGCGTCAACGCCGTGTACGCCAAGACCGGCGTGGACGGCCAAGGCGGTTGCAGCGAGGTCACCCAGCTCGACCCGGCCACCGGCCGCCGCACCGCGCAGCGCAACGGCGACGCCGAGTTCGGCACCCAACTGGTCGGCGACGGCACGTACGTCACCACCACCGGCAAGAAGCTGCTCGACACCTGGCGCAACGATCTCGTCGAGACGATGGAGTACGGCACGGTCGTCGCGACCGTGCAGCCCGGCAGGCAGCCGCGCACCGGCTGCACCTACGGCTCGGTCGCCGCGTCCGGGGGCAAGATCGGCGTGATCGAGCGCTGTGCCGGCGACCCGGCCGACCGGTTGACCGTCTACAACGCCACCGCCGACGACTCCGACAACCCGAAGGTCGTGTTCAGCTCGATCGTGGCCGGCAAGTCGGCGAAGCTCGTCGCGATGTCCGGTGACAACTCCGCGGTCGCCTTGCCGGACAAGAAACTGCTGGTCATCTACGGTCCCGACGGCAACCAGAAGGCGGCGTACCCGCTCGACCTGCCGGCGTCGGACCTCGCGCAGGACCCGGCGAGCGGCGTGATGACGACGTCGCGGACCGCCGACTCGGTCTACTGGTTCACCGGTTCGAAGACGGTGGCGCTGTCCCTCGACACCCTCACCCCCCGCTGGACGCTCAACAGCGCTGTCGGCCCGGGCGTGACGTTCGCGGGCCAGTTGGTCATCCCGATCAAGGGCGGTCTGGCCGTGCTGAACCCGGCGGACGGCTCGACGATCCGCACGGTCGGCGTCGACCGCGGGACGTACACCGGCCCGGTCCTGCTCAATTCGATGGGCCCGGTACTGCTGGAACAGCGCGGCGGCGTCCTCGCCGCGCTGAAGTAGGCGCGGGTGCGCCTCTCGCAGCTGTCGGCCAACTCGGCCGAACGAATCGACCTGCCCGGCCCGTTCGGCCCGATCGCGGCCCTGCGCACGAAGCCCGGCGATGCCGTCGCCCTGCTCGTCCCCGGCTACACCGGGTCCAAAGAGGACTTTGTCCCACTGCTGGATTCCCTTGCCACAGCGGGGTTTCAGGCTGTCGCGATCGACCTTCCGGGGCAGTACGAGTCACCAGGCCCGGACGAAGAAGCCGAGTACCTGCCGTCGAAGCTCGGTGTCGTCGTGGCGAACGTCGTCGAACAGCTCAGGCGGCCTGTCGTCCTGCTCGGGCATTCCTACGGCGGTCTTGTCGTGCGAGGCGCGGTGTTGGCGGGCGCCGACATCGTCGGGCTGACACTGATGGACACCGGGCCGGGACAGCTGACGAGTGGGGCGAGGCTGAAAGGGCTCCAGATCGGCGAGCCTCTGTTGCGTGCCAACGGAAAAACCGAGGCCTACCGCCTACGTGAGCAGATCAGCGCCCGGTTCGAATCGTGGGCCAGCCTGCCCGCGGACTTGAAGGAATTCTTCCGCACGCGCTTCGTGGCGTCGAGCGCACCAGGCCTGCTCGGCATGGCCCGCGGCTTGCGTACGGAACCGGATCTGGTCGCCGTCCTGGCCGCCGAACTCCAGCGTCGCGAGCTGCCCGCTGTCGTCGTCTGCGGTGAGAACGACGACGCCTGGAGCGTGCCGGAACAGCGGGAAATGGCTCAACGCCTGCACGTCCCATTCCACCTGGTGCCCGGCGCCGCGCACTCCCCCAACACGGAAAACCCCACCGGCCTACTCGACGCCCTGATCCCCACCTGGCACTCCTGGCTCAACTGACATACACCGCGAGTGCATTTTCATGCGCGGCTAGGTGCAGGTGGCGCGCGGGCGAGTGCAGGTCAGATCCACCAGAAGAACCAGAGTGTCGCGGCGGCGATGGCGACGATCGCGAGAGCGGCGAAGCCGGCGACGCGGCCGCGACGGCGATCGGCGAAGTGCTGGGCGACGAGCGCGAGGACAGCGGCGACCGGGTGCGCGACGAGCGAGGCCACGCCGGGGCCGGGAGCGCCGGTGAACAGGCCGAACACACCCGAGGCAAGGACGACAACGGCGAGTGCGGCCAGGCCGACGGCCAGTGATCCGGTGAGCCCGCGCCAACGGCGTACGCGCGCGGGCTGCGGAACAGGCGTAACGACAACCGGCGCCTCGGGCTGCGGTGTAACGACAACCGGCGGCTCGGCTGGTGCGCCGGGCTGCTCGGGGATGGGCAGCAAGGTGGTCTGAAGTTCTTCGGTGTCCGATCCCGCCACGGCCATCCCTTCTTGTGTCGTCACGGCGCCAGCAAATCCCAGGACAGCACCGGTGGAGCGGCCTGCTGGCCCTCGGCGCAGCTCGGCCGGAAGTCGCACCACGAACAGTGCGGGCCGGTCCTCGTCGGAAACAGCTCCGCCGGGTCTCCGCCTGCTTCCAGACTATCCGCCGCGACCCGCAGCTCTCCGGCGGTGCGCTCGGCGCGTCGGAGATGGTCGGTGAGACTCGCCTCGGTGTGCTCCGCCACGGCGATCGTCCCGCTGGGCAGATGGTGCAATTCGACCGTATGGCACGGTTTACGCAGGGAATGGGCCGCGGCGACGGCGTAAATCGCCAACGCCTGCGAGCGGTGCGCGTCTTCCTCGGTGGGTGTCCGCCTGCCGGTCTTGTAGTCGACAATCACCAGCTCGCCGTCACGAGCGTCTATCCGGTCCGTGCGGCCCTCGACGATCACCGACGGCTTCACCCCCGGCTCCGAGCTCACCGCGGCCGACACCCAGCGCTCGATGCCGACCGGGTCCGCGCTGACGTCGTTCTGCTCGACGTACTCCGAAATCCACCGCCGCGCGCGGCCGCGATAACGAGCGGCCTGTGTGGCATCGGCGAAGCCCGCGTCCTTCCAGTGCTCGGCGACCAGCGCCGCGGCCCGCTGTGGCAGCCGCTTGGCAGCCGGCAGCTCGAACAGCGCGCGCAACGCGTTGTGCACCACCGCGCCGAGTGTGCTGCTCGCCCACGGCCCGCCGCGCCGCGGCGGCGGTTTGTCCAGATACGTCATCCGGTACCGACGGCGGCAATCCTCGAACGTCGCCAGCCGTGCCGGCGAGACCCTGGTGAGCTGTTTGGGCTCCTCGACACCGAAGTCGAAGCCCATCTGCTCCTTCGCGTGACCCACCGCGCCCACGCTACGCACACCCACCGACACTTTCTGCGCCGGGAGCCACGCCTGGACCCACAAGCGGGCACTTTTGTACAAGAGTGCCCTGGTTGAGCGCTCAACGACCCCGCAAAAGTGCAAAAGTGGCTGTTCGGTTGGGTGGGTCCGGGGAGCTGGTTGATGTGAGCTCGTCGCGTTTTACAGCGGCAAGGACCGGCGCGGTGTGTGGTGCCAGGTCCTTTCGGTAGCAGAGTGTGGGACTCAGCGACGTGAACGTGGGACTCGCCGCCGGTGAACGTGGGACTCGCGGGCCGCGTCGGCGAGTCCCACACTCCTGTCGCCGAGTCCCACGTTCGCCGACCGCCGACCACCCACGGACACCCCAGTCGCCCCGGTCCCTGCTGCGGTGAAACGCAACCAGCCCACTCCGATCAGCAGGGCATTTTTGTACAAAAGTGCCTTGCGTGGGCACTCGGGAGCAGTCGCTTAACCGCCGGCGACGAAGCCGCGGATGGAGTTGGCGACGAGCTCGACGGCGATGGCGGCCAGCAGCAGACCGGCGATCTTCGCCAGCAGGGTGATGCCGCTTTCCTTGATCAGCCGGATCACGACGCCGGAGTAGCGCATGCAGATGTACAGCACGAAGTGCACGGTGACGATCGCGAGCGCGAGCGCGACGTACGCACCGATGTGCCCGTCGGCCTGACGGACGAAAACGATGGTCGCGGCGATCGCACCGGGCCCGGCGAGCAGCGGGGTGCCGAGTGGGACGAGCGCGACGTTGACGCCGTCGCTGGCCTCGGGCTCGGCGCCGCTGCCGGTCAGCAGCTGCAGCGCGATGAGCAGCAGCAACAGCCCGCCGGCGCCCTGCAAAGCCGGGATCCCGATCCCGAGGTACGCCAGGATCGCTTGCCCCGCAACGGCGAACAGCGAGATCACCAGCAGCGAGACGAGCACCGCCTGCCGAGCCGCCCGAGACCGGACAGCCAGTGGCTTGCGCCCGACCAGGCTCAGGAAGACCGGCACCGTCCCGGGCGGGTCCATGATCACGATCAGGGTGATCGTCGCGCTGGTGAACAGCCGCGCGTCGAAGAAGTCGTTGAGCGCCACGGCCTAGGCCACCACCACTCGGCTACCGGTCGCGCGCGCGACGAGCTCGGCGAAGGCGTCGGGGTCCGTGGTCTCGGCGCCGATCGGGATGGACTTGTTCGTGCCGTGGTAGTCGCTGGACCCGGTCCGCACCAGCCCGAGTTCGCCGGCGAGCCCGCGCAGCTCGGCCCTCGTCTTTTCGTCGTGGTTCGGGTGGTCGACCTCGACCCCGGTCATCCCGCGCGCGGCAAGCTCGGCGAGCACCTCAGGGGTGATGATCGAACCGCGCGAGCGGGCGAACGGATGCGCGATCACGGTCACGCCGCCGGCGTTCGCGATCATGTCGATCGCCGCCTCGACCGGGGTGTCCTCCCTGGGCAGGTAGTACCCGCGGCCGTTGCCGAGGTACTCCGCGAAGGCCTGATTGACGTCGACGACCGTGCCGGCGCGGACCAGCGCCTGCGCCAGGTGCGGCCGCCCGGCGGGAGCGTCGGCGGGCAGCGCGTCCATCACCTCGTCCGGGTCGACGGGGAGGCCGTCATCCGCCATCCGCTCGGCCATCGCGCGCAGCCGCGTGCGGCGCTCGGCCCGCAGCCGGCTCTGCTCGGTCACCAGCGCGCCGGACAGCGGGTCGAACAGGTACGCGAGCATGTGCACGCTGACGCGCCGGCCGGTCCTGGGGTCCACCGAGACCGTGGACAGCTCGGCGCCGGGCACCAGGGTGAGCCCCGGCGGCACGGCCTCAGCGGCGGGAGCCCAGCCGGCCGTGGTGTCGTGATCGGTGATCGCGACGACGTCGAGACCGGCCTTCGCCGCGGCGATAACGAGCCCTTCAGGGCTGTCGGTGCCGTCGGAGGCCGTCGAGTGGGCGTGTAGATCGATGCGCATCAGGTCCATTCTGGACGATGCGGTAGGTCACAGCGACCCCGGAGCCCCTCGGCGGCGCCGGTGACCTGCGTCAGCTCGCCGACTTGTTGCCGCGGGCGAGTCGCTGGGCCTTGACCATGGAGAACCGTTCGGCCTGCTTCTGCTTGTCGCCGAAGACGAGTTCGGAGATCGTGTCGTTGAACTCTTCGGGCCGGGGCAGGTAGTCGATCCGGTTCAGCGCCTGGATCTGACCGGCGGATTCGACGATCAGCGTGCCGTAGCCCATCATGCGGCCGTTGGCCGTGCGCTCGTAGGTGAGGTCGGTGACCTTGCCGATCGGCATCATCAGCACCTTGGTGGTGAAGACGCCCTGGGTCATCAGGAACCGCTTGTCGGTGACGACGAGCCGCTCGACCCACCACTCCATGATCACGTACGCGAAGTGCAGGAGCACCAGCAGCGCGGCGTACCAGAGGACGTTCTGGATCACCCACGCCGACGGCGGCAGGATGTAGGACACCAGCACGCAGATGGCCAGCAGGGCGAACGTCTCGAAGATGTCCCAGCTGAGCACCGCCCAGTGCCGGCGGATCCGGATGACACGCCGTTCGCTCTCGAGGATGTACGACTCCGGGTCGCGCGGCGCGAACATCATCACAGGCTAGTCGCTAACCCTTGAAAATGGTGCTGACAAAGGCGATGACCGACTCGGCGGACGTGCGGAGCCAGTGGACGATGGAGGTGACGAGACCTGCGGAGTTGGCCGGCTGGGAGATCACGAAGAAGATAACCAACGCGACACCCACGAGACCGGCAATCTTTTTCGCGTTCACAAGTGATCAATCCCGTCTTCTACGCCTGACTGCCTTCAACCTGACCATCACTTTGTACCGCACCGCGCCCGAGTAAGGGAGGAATGTCCCGCGCTTGGGTCAGCAAGCGATTCACAGTGTATCCCACGACTACTCTCCGTGTACAGGACCATCGCTCCCGCGACGGCCTCGCCTAAACTCACGTCGTGGAACCTCTAGAAAACCGGACATCCGGCACTCAGCGTTGCGTCGGCGGGATCGTTTACGACGACCACGGCTCGCTGCTGTTGATCAAGCGTCGAAACGACCCCGGCCGTGGCCTGTGGTCGGTTCCGGGTGGCCGCGTGGAGCCCGGTGAGACCGACGCCGAAGCCGTCGTCCGGGAGCTCGCCGAGGAAACCGGCCTGGTCGTGACGCCTTCGACGCTGGTCGGGAGGGTCGTCCGCGGACGGTACGAGATCTTCGACTACGCGTGCACCGCCGTCGGTGGGACGCTGCGGGCGGGCGACGACGCCGAAGACGCACGCTGGGTCGATTTGGCCGATTTCACCCGGTTGGACCAGAGCGGAGCCCTGGTCGAGGAGCTGGCGGACAACCTCAGGGACTGGGACGTGCTGCCGAAGAGGTGATCAGCCCTGGACCCGGCTCGCCCGACCGGCCCACTCCCGCTCGCGGAGCGCGAACTTCTGGATCTTCCCCGTCGACGTCTTCGGCAGCTCGCCGACGAACTCGACGGCGTCGGGCACCTTGTACCGGGCGATGCGAGTGCGCACGTGCTCGAGCAGAACGTCCACCTCCACCGACTCGCCCGCGCGCAGCACGACGAACGCCTTCGGCCGCTCGCCCCACTTCTCGTTCGGCACCCCGACGACGGCGACTTCGAGCACCGCGGGATGGGAGTCGATCGCTGCCTCGACCTCGATCGTCGAGATGTTCTCCCCACCGGACACGATGATGTCCTTCGCGCGATCCCGTAACTCGATGTAACCGTCGGGATGGCGGACGCCCAGGTCACCGGAGTGGAACCAGCCGCCGCGGAACGCCTGCTCGGTCGCTTCGGGGTCGGCGAAGTATCCGGCCATGACGTTGTTGCCGCGCATCACGACCTCGCCCATGGTCGCGCCGTCCCGCGGCACGTCGGCCATATCCTCGTCGACCACGCGCACGCCGTCGGAGACGATCATCCCGACGCCCTGGCGGGCCTGTAGGCGACTGCGCTCGTCGATGTCGAGCTCGGCCCAGCCCGGCTGGTACTCGCAGACGCTGTAGGGCCCGTACGTCTCGGTGAGGCCGTAGACGTGCACCAGCCGCGCGCCGAGGTCCGACATCCGCTTGATCACGGTCGGGCTCGGCGGCGCGCCGGCGGTCGTGACGACGACCTCGCGGACGAGCGGATGGGCGTCGGCATGGCCGGCGATGGCGACCAGCACGGTCGGCGCGCCGTTGAGGTGTGTGACGCGCTCGGCCTCCAGCAGCCGCCAGATCTCGGCGGCGTCCACCGCGCGTAGGCAGACGTGCGTGCCGCCGATCGCGGTCACCGCCCACGTGGTGCACCAGCCGTTGCAGTGGAACATCGGGAGTGTCCACAGGTACCGCGAATCCGGTGTGTGGCCGGAGTGGATGATCTCGGCGAGCGAATTCAGGTAGGCGCCGCGGTGGTGGTACAGCACGCCCTTGGGCCGGCCGGTGGTGCCCGAGGTGTAGTTGATCGAGATGGTGCCGCGCTCGTCGCCGGTGGTCCACGGCAGCGGGTCGTCGCTCCCCCGCGCGAGCAGCGTCTCGTAGGAAACGCCGCCGACCGCCGGATCCGCCTGCGCCCCCGACGCCGGATCGGTGACGGTGACGATCTCGCGGACGTCGAGTTCCGCGGCGACAGACCCGTGCAAGCCCGCGTCGACCACGAGGATCTTCGCGCCGGAGTGCGCCACGATGTGCTGGATCTCGGCGGGCGCGAGCCGCGTGTTGATCGCGACGAGGACAGCGCCGGACAGGGGAACCCCGAAATGCGCGACGAGCATCTCGGGGATGTTCGGCAGCAGGTACGCGACCCTGTCCCCCGGCTCGATCCCGCTCGCCCGCAACGCGTTCGCGAGCCTTGTCGCCTCCGCGGCGAAGCCGGCGTAGGTGATCCGGCGGTCGCCGTAGACGATCGCGGGCTTCTCGGGAAACACCTCCGCCGAGCGCTCCAGGAAGGCCAACGGGGTGAGCGGGGTGAACCAGGAGTCGTCGGTCGGCATGGCGTCCATCGTCGCCGGGACGCGCGTCCGGCGCCAGGGTGCGCCGCCAGGTTGCGGACTCGTGAGTGTTCCGGCCGGTTCTAACCTGGTTCTAACCGGCCGGAACACTCACCAGCCAGGTGAGCCGTTGGCCGTGCGCGGCCGTGCGGGCAAGCGCGCGGGCGTCGACTTCGCCGTCGGCCCATCGGACGACGCCGAGCACGCCCATCCCGTCGGTGGCTTCCAGGTCGGCGCGGCCGGGCAGGACGTACTCAAGCCCGGCCTCATAGCGCTCCTCGCTGACCCACCACAGCGGCCGCTCGGCCGCGAGCTTGCGCAGCTCGGCGATGAAGTCCGGGCGCCGGTCGCCGAAGTAGGCGAGCACATGGCTGGTCATCACCACGAGCGGTACGTCGGCGGGCAGGGTGGCGGCCGCGGTGGCGAGGTCGTCGATCGCATCGCCCGCGATCAGGTCCGGCGGGTACTTCCGCTGAGCCGCCGCGGCGGTGCGCAGCAGCCGGATCCGGTCGGGTTGATCGGCCCACACGCACGCTTCGAGCCAGGCGAGCTCTTCCTCGTCGTCGGCATCCACGGGAGCGCGGTCGAGTCCCGCGCGCGCGACGATCGTCAGCTTCTTCAACAGCTTCGGCGCCACCGCACCCGGTGCGAGGTCGAGCGCCGCGTGCAGCCCGACCGCGGTCTTCGCCGGGCCTGCCGAGAGCTGCTCGCCGCCGTCGCACTGGTAGCGGTAGGAGAACTTGTCGAGCCCGAGCAGCAGACCCGCGCTGCAGCCGACCTCGAGCAGCGAGAACTTGCCACCCGCTTCCTTCGACACCAGCGACAGCGCCGGGTACAGCAGCGCGGCGCGCCGGACCTCGTTGGTTTGCGTGTACCGGCTCGAGATGAGCTCGCGCGCCTTGTCCGCCCGGCCCAGCAGGAACTCGCGGAACATCGGCCAGGTCTCGCCGTCGACCCCGTCGAACCCGCCGAGCGACGGGTAATACCGCGACAGCGGGTGGATCGGATCGGCCTGGATGAGCCGGTGCGCGGTCGCCATCAGCAGCGTGCCCTGGGCGTCACCGCTACTCGCCGACGTCAGCAGTCCGGCGACGTCGTCGTCCTCAGCCGCCTTGCCGCCGAGGTGTGCGTACAGCGGCGACGTCTCCGCCGCTTCGACGTCGGCGAACAGCCGCAGCCGCCGCTTGGCCTCGTCGAGCCCGATCGCCATCTGGCTGCCTCCCGTTTCGGTCACGCGTGGGGAACGGGACGGCCTGGCTGCTCGCCGCCGCGGGCGTCTCCGTAGGACCGCTTCGGGACCATCACCTTGCGACGGAATGTACAGACGATCAAGCCGTCCTGCTTGTAACCGCGCGTCTCGACGTAGACAATCCCGCGGTCGTCCTTCGACTTCGACGGCGTCTTGTCCAGTACCTCGGTCTCGCCGTAGATGGTGTCGCCGTGGAACGTCGGCTTGACGTGCTTGAGCGACTCGACCTCGAGGTTCGCGATCGCCTTGCCGGACACGTCGGGCACCGACATCCCCAGCAGCAGCGAGTAGATGAAGTTGCCGACCACGACGTTCTTGCCGAATTCCGTGGTCTCCTCGGCGAAATGCGAGTCAAGGTGCAGCGGGTGGTGGTTCATCGTGATCAGGCAGAAAAGGTGGTCGTCGTACTCGGTGACCGTTTTGCCCGGCCAGTGCTTGTAGACCGCACCGACCTCGAACTCCTCGTAATAACGCCCGAACTGCACCCGGATCCTCCTCGTCGAGTAACGCGGCCTGAGCCTCGAACGACACGCCTGATGTTGAGGAGTACCCTCAACCATTGGTGTGCGCACGTCAACGCGAGCAACACCACTCGTGCCAGGCCGGACATTCGGAGGTGAGGAACACAACATGAGTAGTGGCGATAGTCCGCTCCCTAGTAGTCCCAGCGTTCTCACCCCGAGTCCCCTTCGGACGGCCTGACTTCTCCCCGCTTCAGGCCCGGGAACGCTGGTAGTGCCGGGCGGACCCCTCCGCACGGCAGGTCGTCTCTGCGCGTCTTCACCGCCGCGCTGCCGCACACGACGTCAGCTCAGGAGATCCCATGCCTGCGATTCCTTCCCTCGGTGGCCTCAGGGGCCGCGGTAAGCCCGCGGCCGATCGGCCCCTACGCATCCCGGTTTCGGCGTACGTCGTCGACTGCGCGGTGTACGTGGACGGCGAGCGCCTGCCCGGCCGGTGGACCCATGCCGAGGCCATCAAAGAGGTCCGCAAGCGCCGTGACGGCTTCGTCTGGATCGGCCTGCACGAGCCTGACGCCCAGCAGATCCAGGGCATCGCGGAGACGTTCGGCCTGCACGAACTAGCCGTCGAGGACGCGCTGGAGGCGCATCAGCGGCCCAAGCTCGAGCGCTACGACGACACGCTGTTCATGGTCCTCAAGACCGTCCGGTACGTCGAGCACGAGTCGCCGACCACCGCGAACGAGATCGTCGAGACCGGCGAGCTGATGGTGTTCCTCGGCCTCGACTTCGTGATCACCGTCCGGCACGGGAACCACTCCGGGCTGGCCAGGCTCCGCCGCGACATGGACGACGACCAGGAGCGCTTGCAGCTCGGGCCGTCCGCTGTCCTGCACGCGATCGCCGACCACGTCGTCGACCACTATCTCGACGTCACCGCCCGGATCGAGGCGGACATCGACGAGATCGAGAGCCAGGTCTTCGCGCCGCGTTCGCAGATCAGCTCGGAGCAGATGTACCTGATGAAGCGGGAAGTGCTCGAGCTGCGGCGCGCGGTGATGCCGCTGACCACCCCGGTGCAGCGGCTCGCCGAGGGCTACACCCGGCTCATCCCGGACGAGGTCCGCTCGTACTTCCGCGACGTCGCCGACCACCTCACGACGGTGACCGAGCGGGTCGTCGGCTTCGACGAACTGCTCACCACGCTGGTCGACGCGACGCTCGCGAAGATCTCGCTGCAGCAGAACACCGACATGCGCAAGATCACCGCGTGGGCCGGCATCATCGCGGTCCCGACCGCGATCGCCGGTATCTACGGGATGAACTTCGAGTACATGCCCGAACTGCACTGGAAGTTCGCCTACCCCGTGGTGATCGCCGTGATTCTGGCGATCTGCCTGCTCCTGTACCGAATATTCCGAAAGAACGGCTGGCTGTAACGCCCCTGTTTTTTCACCCACCCGAGGTACGGGAGTCTTGTCATGCCACGTGTTTTCCTGCAGTGGAAGTTCTGGGCCATCGCGTTCGGCTTGAGCTGGCTCGTCGCCATCACCGCCATCATCATGAAGGACCCGAGTTTCGCCAGAGGACCGCACTAGGGACTCGTGACTGTTCCGGCTCGTTCCAGGCGGCCGGAACGCTCACGAGCTCTAAGCTGGGCCTATGGTCAGAGCGCTGGTGGTGGCCGACGAGGTCGACGAACGGCTGTGGACCGACGCCGTCCGCGCCTACTCGGTCGACCTCGTCATCGGCGCCGGGGACCTGCCCTACGCGTATCTGGAGTTCCTGGCGAACACGCTGGACAAGCCGTGCGTGTTCGTCCCCGGGAACCACGATCCCGACCTGAGCGGCTTCACCCGCTACGGCGGACTGTCCATGAAGGACGGTTTCCCGACGACGTGGCCGGGGCCGATGGGCGGGATCAACGCGGACGCCGGAGTGGTCGACATCGCCGGCTTGCGCGTCGCCGGGCTGGGCGGGTCGATCCGCTACAACGACGGCCCGAACCAGTGGACGCAGGCACAGCAGGCGCGCCGCGCGCGCAAGGTGGTGCGGACGGCCGAACGACGTCGTCGCCGTGACGGACGCGGGGTCGACGTCCTGTTGACCCACGCGCCTCCGCTGGGGCTGGGCGACCGGGACGACCCGCCGCACCGCGGGTTCGAATGTCTACATCGGACGATCGACGCACTGCGGCCGCCCTGGCTGCTGCACGGGCACATCCATCCGCACGGCGAGCAGATGCCCGACCGCGTTGCCGGGGTCACGCGGCTGCGCAACGTGGTCGGCCATCAGGTCATGGAGTTCGCATGAGCAAGGACACGGGTTTTCCCAAGGCGGACGCGGAGTACGACTTCCTGCGCGCGCGACGGCGTCAGGTGCTTTCGCGGCTGGCCAAGTGGCTGCGCGGCGGGCCCGACGACGTCAACATCATGCTGCCGTTCAACGAAGTCGTCGAGGCACTGGGTTTCCAGAGCGAGCGGCGGCTGGGCCTGCAGGTGATCCGGCTGGACTCGATCGTCGGCAGTGTCGATCGCGGACGCGACTTCGACCGGCGGTTCCGGCCGACGTCCGGGCGGGTGCGCGAGCGCTGGGAGCGGCTCGCGCTGGCGGCCAGGCGCGGCGAGGAGATTCCGCCGATCGAGGTCTACCGCATCGGCGGGCTGCACTTCATCATCGACGGTCACCACCGGGTCTCCGTCGCCCACGCGCTCGGACTGTCCACAATAGAGGCCAGGGTCACCGAGGTCCGGACGAAGCTGGACCCGAGCGGGATCCGGTACCGCGGCGACCTGATCGTCAAGGACTACCGGCGGCTGTTCCTCGAGCGCGTGCCGCTGACCGGGCAGGCACGGGCGTCGGTGATCGTGTCGGATCCCTGGGACTACGCGAAACTCGGCGAGCACGTCGAGGCGTGGAGCTTCCGGCTGATGCAGGACGAAGGCAAGTTCACCGACCGCGCCTGCCTCGCGCAGCGTTGGTACGAAGAGGAATTCGTGCCCGTGGTCGAAATGCTGCGACAGGCGGACCTGGTCGGCGACCGCACCGAAGCCGAGGCCTACCTGTGGGTCGCCGGCGAGCGCTACCGCCTGATCCGAACCCACCGCTGGGACGACGACGTCATCACCGCCCTGCGCGCCCAAACCCGCTGACTCACGTCCACAAACAGCAACTCGCCGTCGACTTGCGATCGCAAGTCGACGGCGAGTTGCTGTTCAGCCGGCTGTCACATGTGGACGGCCGGGGCGGCGTCCTCGTCGAAGACGGGAACCCCCGACTTGAGCAGCAGGCCGCAGACGACCGCGCCGAGGGCGAAGATCCCGGCTGCCCACGAGAATGCCGTGGTGTAGCTGTGGATCGCGGCCTCGACAGCCAGCTGCGGGGTCACCGTCTTACCCGCGACGAACGACGTCAGGGAGTTGGCGGCGAGCGTGCTCAGCAGCGCGGTGCCGATGGAGCCACCGATCTGCTGCCCGGTGTTCACCGTGGCGGACGCGACACCGGCGTCATCGGTGGCGACACCCATCGTGGCGACGCTCATCGACGGCGCCATCGCGAGCCCGATCCCGAACCCGATGACCAGCAGCGGACCGAGCACCCCACTCGTGTAGGTGCTGGCGGCGTCGAGCTGGGCCAGCCACAGCAGACCGGCGGCGCCGATCAGCATGCCCGTCGGCACCAGCGGCCTCGGTCCGACCCTCGGCAGCAGGACGCTCGACGCCGACGTGGCCGCGATCATCAGCGTGCCCACCATCGGCAGGAACGCGACGCCGCTCTGGACCGGCGAGAAGTGCAGGGTCTGCTGGAGGTAGTAGGTCAGGAACAGGAAGATCGCGAACATCCCGATGCCCATCAGGAACACCGTCAGGTTCGACCCGCCGCGGTTGCGGTCGAGCAGCACCCGCATCGGCAGCAATGGGTGCGAAACCTTGGTCTGCAGCCAGACGAACAGCACGAGCAGCACGACACCGGCGATCAGGAAGCCCCACACCAGCGGGGAGCTCCACGAGTGGCTCTCGGCGTTGGCGAAGCCGTAGACCAGGCCGAACATACCGCCGGTCGCCGAAATGGCACCCGGGATATCGAACTTGGGACGAGCGCCGACCCGCGGCGGGTCGCGCAGCAGAATGGCCGCACCGGCCAGTGCGAGCACGGCGATGATGATGTTGACGAACATGCACCAGCGCCAGTCGAGGTACTCGGTCAGCACACCGCCGAGCAGCAGGCCGACGGCAGCGCCACCACCGGCGATCGCGCCGAAGATGCCGAACGCCTTGCCGCGTTCGTTCGGGTCGGTGAACGTCGTGGTCAGCAGTGACAACACGGCGGGCGCGAGCAGCGCGCCGAACACACCCTGTGCGCCACGGGCGATCAGCAGCATTTCGATGCCGTTGGCGGCCCCGCCGATGGCCGACACCAGTGCGAACCCGGCGAGTCCGACTACGAGTACGCGTTTGCGCCCGAAGATGTCGGCCGCGCGACCGCCGAGCAGCAGCAGGCTGCCGAACGCCAGCGCATACGCCGTGACGACCCACTGGCGGGCGTCGTTACTGAAGCCGAGGTCGGTCTGCGCGGAGGGCAGCGCGATGTTCACGATCGTGGCGTCCAGAACGACCATCAGCTGGGACAGGCCGAGAACAACCAGGATCAGCCACCGACGAGCGTGATTCGGGTTGGCATGGGCCTCGGTCGTCGCGCTCCCCGGCGGCGCGGCGAGCGCGGTGGATGACTGTGTCATGGATGGATCCTCGCTGGTATGTGGAGCTGGTGTCTCCCCTTATGACTCCAAGCTACACAGGAAGTGGAGGAACTGCCTCTACTTTGATAGAATCTTTTTCATGACACGGGACACATGTCCCGCCGCACCGGCGCGGCCGTTGCGGCGTGACGCCGAATTGAACCGGCAACGCATCATCGTCGCAGCTAGAGAGGTTTTCAGCGCGCGCGGACTCGAAGCCACGCTGGACGACATCGCCCACCACGCCAAGCTTGGCGTCGGCACGGTGTATCGCCGCTTCCCCAGCAAGGAACACCTGGTCGACGCCTTGTTCGGCGACCGGCTGGACGAACTTGTCGAACTCTGCGAGAAAGCACTGACCGAGCCGGACGCTTGGACGGGTTTTGTCCAGTTCACGGAGAAGATCGCGGAGGTGCACTCGGCCGATCGGGGGCTTCGCGAGGTGATGCTCGGCACGTCGTTCGGGCACGACAAGGTCCAGCACGCCCGCGACCGCCTCATCCCGGTAGCCACGCAACTGATCGAGCGCGCGCAGGCAACCGGCCAGCTCCGCGCGGACTTCGCGCCGACGGACATGGCGGCCCTGCACGTGATGATCGGCAGCATCTCGGACTACGGCCACTGCGCCGACCCCGAGCTGTGGCGGCGCTACGTCCGCATCATGCTCGACGGCCTCCGCGCCCAGCCCGGACCGCCTTCCGAGCTCGAACGTCCGGCGCTCACCGAGCCGGAGCTCATCTGCGTCATGAGCCAGTGGCGCTGCTGACCCGAAAGCTGCTGACCCGAACCGGTGAACCCGCCGGGATCCCACCGCTCTCCTCCCACCCGCAGAATGCGTCGCGCGCGATCATGAACGGGTTCACGGGGAGGTCCACACGTGGTGCAGTACAGCGTTCCGGCGATCAGACGGCTCCAGCTAGGCCGGGAACTTCGGGACTGGCGTGAGCGCGCCGGGCTGACCCTCGACCAGGCGGGCGGCGACCTCGACATGTCGAAGAGCACGTTGTCGCGCCTGGAAAAGGGCCAAGGGGTGATCCACCCGCTGGTCGCCAGGGCGATGGCGGAGCTCTACCACGTACCCGAGGACGACCTCGTCCACCTCGTGGAGATATCCCGCGAAGCACGGAAGCCGAACCAAGACCGCATCGAAGGCGTGTCCTCGGACAGCTACGTCTCTTTGGAGTCCGAAGCCGTCTCCGTGCACAACTTCGAACTCGTCTGTATACCTGGGTTGTTACAGACCGAGGACTACGCACGCGCGATATTCACGCTCGACAGCACACGAGAACGCAACCGCAACCTCAGCATCCGGCTCAGTCGGCGCAAGCGCCTTTTCGGCGACAATCCCTTACGGTTGCACGTCATCATCGACGAACCAGCCCTGCGGCGGCCCGTACTCGACTCAGCTGGCGCGCGTGAGCAACTGGACTACCTGCTCATGGCGGCCGAATTTCCGAACGTCACACTGCGGATCCTTCCGGCAAGTCGGGCCGTCCACCCAGCTCTGCGAGGCGCATTCAGCGTGCTCTCGTTCCCGCAGGACACGATCGGCGATCTCGGCTACGCCGACTATGCGGGCGGTAGCCTGCAAATGGTCAAGCCAGGCAAGGTATCCGAGCTGTCCCGCCTGTTCCGCAACCTTGCTAAGCTGGCGCTCGACGAGAGCAACTCCAAGGAGTTGCTCGCTTCTCTTGCCGATGAGCCGAGCGCATGAGGTGAGCCGTGAACCTGGACAACGCCATCTGGCACAAGAGCAGCCGCAGCGCCAACGGCGGCGGCAACTGTGTCGAAGTCGCCTTCGTGCCGACCGCCGTCGCCGTCCGGGACTCCAAAAACCCCACCGGCCCAGCACTCGCCTTCCCCGCCAACGCCTGGCGCGCGTTCCAGCACGCCGTCCGCCCGTAGGGCTACTCGCGTCGTCTTACGAAGTGAAGGTGACGTCCGCGAATACTCGCCATGCACGTCGTGGCGGGGTCACAATCGGCGGTATGACAGCACTTGACTGGACGCCCAACCACGGACTGCCGTACGAACCGGTGCCGTACCGGCCGGAGCGCATGCCCGCCGACGAGTCGCTCGCCAACGCCGCAGACCTCCGCCGCCGCATGGGCGAGCGCCGCACGGTGCGCATGTTCTCCTCCGACCCGGTGCCCGAGCAGGCGGTTTTCGACGCCATCGCGGTCGCGTCGACTGCGCCGAGTGGTGCCCATCAGCAACCGTGGACCTTCGTCCTCGTCACCGACCCCGAGGTGCGCCGGCGTGTGCGCGAGGCGGCGGAAGCCGAAGAGCAGGTGTCCTACGAAGGACGACTCGGTGAGCAATGGCTTGAAGCGCTGCGTCCGCTGGGCACCGATGCCGTCAAGCCGCATCTCACCGACTCGCCCTACCTGATCATCGTCTTCCAGCAGCGCTTCTTCCTCGAAGACGACGGCAGCATCCGCAAGCACTACTACGTGGACGAGTCCGTGGGCATCGCCGTCGGCATGCTGCTGACCGCGCTGCACCTCGCCGGGCTCGCGGCGCTCACGCACACACCGTCGCCGATGCGTTTCCTCGGCGAGATGCTCGGCCGGCCGCGCAACGAAAAGGCGTTCGCCGTCATCCCCGTCGGCTACCCGGCCGACGACTGCGTGGTGCCGAACCTGCACCGCAAGTCGCTCGACCAGGTGCTCGTCCGCATCTAGCGCGTCAGTAGTCGGCCTTCGGCATGATGATCCACAGCGCGATGTAGACCAGGAACTGCGGGCCTGGCAAAAGGCACGAAAGCACAAAGATCAGCCGGACCGTGTTGGCCGACATGCCGAACCGCTGCCCCAGACCGGCGCAGACGCCCGCGATCATGGTGCCCCGCCGCGGCCGGATCAGATTCGTAGCCATGGAAGCTCTCCCCTCGAGTAGGTATACCTCCATATTCCAGACGCGGAGACACGCTCGCATCGGGTTTGTCCCTTAAGGGATCAGCTGAAAACCCTCGCCTACCGCGGCTTTGCACAGGTCAGCGTCGTATGCGGCGAACCTCACACAGTCCGGGTCGGCGGACCGAGCGACCTTTGCCGTCGCGAGCTGGATCGAGTCGTACGCGCGTAGGCCGTGGATGCCGGCCAGCTGCGCGGCGACGTCGAGGACCACGTCCGACAGCTCGACGACAGCGAAGCGCGGCTCCTCGGTCGCTGTGCCGTAGTAGTCGGCTTCGAACTCCCAGACGAGCTGCCCGGCTTCGGCGACGGACAGCACGCCCATGCGGTACTTGCGCCAGAAAGCAGCCGGAACCTCCACCCGCGCCGCCTGGGACACGACGAGATCGTCCAGCGAGCGCGCGTACCCGGCGTCCTCCTCCGAGACGTACAACTTGACCAGCAAGGACGAGTCGGCGAACGTGCTCACCTCGGCCCGCGGCCTTCGCTGACGATCTCGGCCAACGGCGTGCCCTCGGCCGCCACCCGACCGGCGCGGGCGACCGCCTCCGGATCCGGCCGGACCCGTGCGCCCGGCGACTTGAACAGCAGCCCCGCCCGCTCGAGCCGCTCGCGGGTGCGCGCGGCGGACGCCCCGGCGAGTTCCGGGTTCGTGGCCGCGTCCAGCACCTGAGTCAGGTATTCGTTCATGCTCATCCCCTCGCGCTTGGCGATCTGTTGGACTCTCTCAATCAGTTCACGGGGTGCTCGCCAAGTAACCTGCGTCATGCATTCATGCTAGCAGGCATGCAGCCATGGAGTGCGAGGCCTGCCCAGAGACCCCTCAGGGCCACCCCTGTGGCGTTGGACGCAACGAGGGTGGCCCTGAGGGAACTTCCGTGACCAGCTGCTCCGGTTACCCCGAGTAGGTCAGGTTTCGGCCGTTGGCCGGGTCGAAAACCTGCACCTTGTCGCCGTCGAACCAGACGTCGAGCGAGACACCTTCAGCAGCCCGCGACTCCGCCGAAAGGCGTGTCACGATCTGCGATCCGCCACCCGGGACATCCGCGGAGCCGCTGTCGGCGGCCAGTTCCGCCAGCTCGTCCGTCGTCGCCAGCTCGCCTTCGACGACGAAGTGCGCGTACTTCTCCGAGCCCATCGACTCCAGGACGTCGACCTGCGCGGAGAACGTCGCGCCGCCGCGCTTCTGCGCCTCGTCGAGCAGCGCGGCGTCCTCGAAGTGCTCCGGACGCACGCCGGCGATGATGTCGCGCGGTGCGTTCGCCGCCTCGACCAGCCGCCGCACGCGGTCGCTCAGCGCGACCGTGCCCAACGCGCTGCGCAGGCTGCCGTTCTCCAGCGTGCCCGGGACGAAGTTCATCGACGGCGAGCCGATGAACCCGGCCACGAACAGGTTCGCCGGGTTGTCGTAAAGGAACTGCGGCGAACCGATCTGCTGCACGAAACCGCCGCGCAGCACGACGACCCGGTCGCCCAGCGTCATCGCCTCCGTCTGGTCGTGCGTGACGTACAACGTCGTCGTGCCGAGCTGCTTCTGAATCTTCGACACCGACGTCCGCATCTGCCCGCGCAGCTTCGCGTCCAGGTTGGACAGTGGTTCGTCCATCAGGAACGCGCTCGGGTTACGCACGATCGCGCGGCCCATCGCGACGCGCTGCCGCTGCCCACCGGACAGGTTCGCCGGCCGGCGGTCGAGGTGCACGGTCAGGTCGAGGATCTTCGCGGCCTCATCGACCTTCGCGTTGACCGTCTTGTCGTCCACTTTGGCCAGTCGTAGCGGGAACGCCATGTTCTCGCGCACGGTCATGTGCGGATACAGCGCGTACGACTGGAACACCATCGCGATGTCCCGGTCCTTTGGCGCCTTCTCGTTGACCCGCTTGCCGTCGATCCGCAGCTCGCCCGAGGAGATGTCCTCCAACCCGGCGACCATGTTCAGCGTGGTCGACTTCCCGCAACCCGAAGGACCCACGAGAATGATGAACTCGCCGTCGGAGATCGTGATGTCCACTTCGGACACCGCGAGCGCGCCGTCGGGGTACTTCTTGCTCACCTTGTCGAGAACGATTTCAGCCATGCCCTACCCCTTCACCGCACCGGACGTCAGCCCCGCGACAATGCGGCGCTGGAAGAACAAGACGAACACGATGATCGGAATCGTGATGACCACCGCGGCCGCGGAAACCTGACCTGTCGGGTCCTCGAACTGCGAAGACCCGGTGAAGAAGCTCAGCGCGGCGGGAACGGTACGCGAAGCGTCGGTCGACGTCAGCGAAATCGCGAACAGGAAGTCGTTCCAGCACAGGATGAACACCAGGATCGCCGTGGTGAAGACCCCCGGCGCGGCCAGCGGCGCGATCACCTTGCGGAACGCCTGAGCCGGGGTCGCGCCGTCCATTTTCGCGGCTTTCTCGAGCTCCCAGGGGATCTCGCGGAAGAACGCGGACAGCGTGTAGATCGACAACGGCAGCGCGAACGTGATGTAGGGCAGGATCAGCCCCGGCCACGTGTCGAACAGGCCCGTTTGCCGCTCGATGTTGAACAACGGCGTCACCAGCGAAACCTGCGGGAACATCGCGATCAGCAGCGACAACCCGACGAGCACCTGCTTGCCGGGGAAATCGAGCCGGGCGATGGCATACGCGGCCATCGTCCCGAGCCCCACCGCGATCACCGTGGCGATGACCGCGATCCCGATCGAGTTCAGCAGCGCGCGCAGGAACTCGTTGGTCTGGAAGATGTCCGCGTAGTTCTTCAGTGTCCACGAGCGCGGGATGAAATTGCCGTCGGTCAGCGTGTCCTTGGTCTTGAACGACAGCGAAAGAATCCACAGCACCGGCACCAGCGCGAACACCAGAACCACGATGTCAACGAGGCCCCATCTCACCTTGCGGCCGGCTGTGACCGCTCCACCCATCACCATCAGCGCTTACCCCCTGGATCCGAACCGGGCGCGGCGGCGCCGAATATCTTGATGAAGATGAACGCCAGTATCGCGACGGTGATGAAGATCAGCACCGCCATCGTCGACCCGATCCCGAGGTTCAGGCCTTTGACGAGGTTGTCGTAGGTCTGCATGGATACGGACGACGTATCTTGCGCGCCGTTGGTCAGCACGAAGATGTTGTCGAAGATCCGGAACGCGTCGAGCGTGCGGAACAGGAGCGCCACGAGGATCGCCGGTTTCATCACCGGGATCATCACCTTGGTGAACCGCTGCCACGCGTTCGCGCCGTCCATTGACGCCGCCTTGAGCAGATCGTCCGGCACCAACGCGAGTCCGGCCATCAGCAGCAGGGCCATGAACGGTGTCGTCTTCCACACCTCGGCGCCGATGATGATCAGCAGCGACGGCACCTTTTCGGTCAGCAGCGCCGAGTTCGGCGCGATCAGGTCCGCCAGGTAGCCGGTTTTCGGGGTCCACGCGTAATACCACGAGAACGCCGCGACCACGGTGACGATGCCGTACGGGATCAGGGCAACGGTCCGCACCACCCCACGGCCGATGATGGTCCGGTGCATCACCAGCGCCAGCGCCATCCCGAGGACGAATTCGACCGCGACCGAGACAATGGTGATCCCCATCGTCGTCGCGAACGCCGTCCACCAATACGAGTTCGAGAGAACAGCGGCGTAGTTGGCGAAACCGATGAACTTCTGCTGTGCCGGGAAGCGCAGGTCGTAACGCTGCAGCGAAAGCCAGACCGAGTAGATGATCGGCCAGCCCGTCACCGCGATCATCACGATCGCGGCGGGGGCACACAGCATCAGACCGAGCTTCCGCTCCGCCTTCTTTCCTTCACTGAGAAGCGGTTTGACCTTCTTCGCCCGCTTGGTTTCGGCCGGGGCTTCGGCGACGGCGTGACTCACGGGATCACCCCCTTGGAATCCAGTGCGTCGGTGAGCTGCTGGCGCAGTTTGTCCGTGGTGGCCCGCGGATCGATATCCTGTGGCGGCGAAAGGATTTTCGCCATCACCGTGGACGCGTTCTGGTATGCCGGGGTCAGCGGCCGGACGGCCGCGGTGGCCAAAGCGTCCAAAATGGTCTGACGCATCGGGTACGTCGACGCCATGTTCGGGTTGTCGGCACTCACGGGCTTACTGGCGTCCAACGGCGTGTCGTCGTTGTAGACCGACTTGATCGTCGGCGGGACGCCGTCGTTGATCGCCGAGAAGCGCTGGTTGTCGGGACTGCGCAAGCACAACGCCGCTTGGTACGCCTCGGGCTTGTGCTGCGAATAGGAACTGACGGCGAGGTCGTAACCACCGATCGTGGTCTGCGCCGGCGTGCCCGGAACCACCGACGGATAGGTGGTCCACTTGAAGTGGGACAGGTCCGTCTTCTTGTCCTTGGCGTAAGCCGCGTAGACGTACGGCCAGTTCAGCTCGAACGCTCCGCTCCCGCGCTCGAAGGCGAGCCGGACGTCGTCCTCCTTCGAGTTCGTCAGCGACGGGTCGGTGATCCCGGCGCTGGTGACCTGCTTGAGCAGGCTCAGCGCCTGGACCGCGCCGGCGTCCATCACCACGGACTTGCCGTCCTCGGACAGGATGTGCCCGCCCGCGGAGTCGACGAGCGTGTTGTAGACGACGACCAGGCCCTCGTACTGGGCGCCGGTGAACAGGATCTGGTACGGCTTACCGGCAGCCTTGAGCTGCTGGGACATCGCCATCATCTCGTCCCAGGTCTTGGGCGGGGTCGGCGTGATGCGGTCGTCGTACCAGAGCAGCTGGATGTTGGTGTTCTTCGGTGCGGCGTAGAGCTTGCCGTCCCAGGTGGCCGTCTGCAGCGGGCCGGGCAGTACCCCCTGTGATGCCTCGGCCTTGTTCGCTCCGGTCCATTCGTCCGCCCAACCCGCCTCGGCGAATTCCGAGACCCAGGTGACGTCGAGGCCGAGGATGTCCATCGAATTGTCGCCGGCGGCGAGCCGACGGACCATCTGGACGCGCTGGTCGTCCGCTCCTCGGGGGAGCTTGTTGTAGACGATTTGGTACTTTCCCGCGGCCTGCGCGTTGCAGTTGTCGACAACGGTCTGAAAATGGTCTTCCGGCGCGTAGTACACGTTGATCTTCATCGGGCCGCTGTTCGAACCGCACGCTGTCAGCAGGCTCGCGGCCACCACACCGGCGCCGAGCAACGCGCCGATTCGGCCGGGCGACCGGCCTCTTCGCCTCGCGGTGATCGTTTTCCCCATTTAGTGCTCTCCTTGCCAGCACGCACACCGAGGTGTTCAGTGCCGACCGACACCGGTGCGCGAAAAGCACAACTCCGCGCCAGCACCCCGACGTGCTAGGTGTCGAACGGAGACGTTGGAGGCCCGTTCCGCCCGACTGGTGACCAGCAACCTAATCCTGGACGATCACGCCCCGCAAGCACTATCCGCAACGATTCAGACTATTACCCGCCAGACGGGTGTATCGCGGCGTACTTGTGACGCACATTCAGGGATCATTGAGGGGTTGAGCGCATCACGAGCTTCGAGAGCAGGTTCCGGCCCTTCTCCGCGCTCCGCGGCTGGCACAGGACGTCGTAACGGCCGGCGACGAGCTGGCTCGACGATGAGAAGTCCCTGCGGCCCTTCGACATGCTGTAGCCGATGGCGGAAAACACCAATCCGGCCACCACTCCGAGCACGAGCCCGACCAGGATCGGCGCCCAGGACACGACCTGGCTGTCGAAAAAGCTCAGCAGTACCCCGGCGAACAAGCCGAACCACGCGCCCGAACCGGCGCCCGTGCCCAGCACCCTGCCCCAGGACAGCCTGCCGAGTACGCGCTCGACCAGCATCAGATCGACGCCGACGATGGTCACGTCCTCAACGGGGAACTCGTTTTCCGCGAGGTGTTCGACCGCGCGCTGCGCCTGCTCGTACGTCCCGTACGAGCCGACCGGCCAGCCCGTCGGCGGCGTCGGCAACCGAGGCTGCCCGCCGGCCGGGCGCCCGCCACCAGAAAACGGACCACTCACGCTCTAGTTATAGCGCGGTTGGTCATTCACCGCGCGGCCAGCCGGTCAAGTTATCCCGGTCGGCTCAATTCCTGCTCTTGTACTCCTTGAGGAGTCCTCGACTAATGATGGTCTTCTGGATTTCGCTCGTTCCCTCACCGATGAGCAGGAACGGCGCCTCGCGCATCAGTCGCTCGATTTCGTACTCCTTCGAGTAGCCGTAG
>NZ_JAODNM010000108.1 GCF_025464955.1 Amycolatopsis sp.
GGTTCCCAGCGCCCGACTTTTGCACGGCCTCGTGGACCACAGTGCGACGACGTCGGCAGGCGACCTAACCCGATTTTCACCCCTCACCAACCCGCCCGCCAGGGCGGAAGACCGACTTTTGTACAAATTGCCCTCGTTGCAGGTTCAGTGTGTCAGGGCGCGGACGTCCCAGAGCCAGACGCCGTCGACGACGGTGGCGGGCTTGCGGAGCAGCAGTTCGACGGTGGTCCGCAACGCGTCGTCGTCGGGGCGGGGGATCAGCACGAGGACGTCCGCGCGCCAGTACCGCAGGTCGGCGAGGGCGCTGGCACGGTCTGTGTCGGACACCGGCGCGGCAGTGCCGGTCTGGTGGACGTTGTCGAGCATGGTCGCCAGTGGCCGCCCGGAGGCGCCATAGCGGCCGCGTTTGTCGGTCGAGCTGGTCGGGCCGACGAAGTATCCCTCGGGCATGCTGAACCCGAGGCCGGCGTCCATCTGCCAGTGCAGCGGTTCCGATTCACCACTGCCCGGCAACGGCACGGTGACCACCGTTCCGCCCGGTTCGACGTACTGGCGCCACGTGCCGTCCGCGAAGAACTGCGGAGTCTGCGGACGATCTTTCACCAGGTAGGCGGTCGGCGCGATCGGCAGCAGAACCGCCACCACCGCGCCAAGCCAGACCAGCCGAATGGGCAGCTTGCGTTCGTCGAACTCCTTGGCCGCGGCGAAAACCCGCTCGGTCGCGATGGCGAGTAGCCCGCCGATGGCGAACACGCAGCCCATGGCCAGCCGGGATTCCAGCAGCGACTCGAAAAGCGGTTTGTCGGCGAGGAGCTTCCACGGCCCGGGGAAGCCCGTCTGGTTGTGCGCGACGACGAGCTGCACGCCGGTGGACAGCCAGGCCATCAGGAACATCGAGATCGCCAGTGACCGCGCGACCACCGACCGCCACAACCAGATGCTCACCATGATCATGAGCACGATCAGCGGCCAGC
This sequence comes from Amycolatopsis sp., assembly GCF_025464955.1. GTDB lineage: Bacteria > Actinomycetota > Actinomycetes > Mycobacteriales > Pseudonocardiaceae > Amycolatopsis. Next base: position 975 of record NZ_JAODNM010000108.1, read on the forward strand.
CGAAGAACGCGTTCTCCTCGGTCCGGTTCATCGAGATGTCGGCGGCGGCGGTGGGGTCACCGGCGATCGACGCGGTGGCGAACCGGGTGAACGCCGCGGTGTCGTTGCCCGATGGGCCGTGTTGGAGCGCTTGGTAGCTCTGCGGGCCGAAGAACTGCCACCACAAGGGATACGCGACGATCACCAGCGCGACGGCGGCGGCGATGGGCAGCCCGATCGCGGCAGGCCGCAGCATCGCGCGTACCTCGACCCGCCTCGAAACGAGGTACGCAACGCCGAAGATCACGAAGGCCAGGACGCCGATGAGGAGCGGTTCCTCGCCGAGGAAGATCTGATAGGCCACCAAGAGGCCCAGGATCACCCCGTCGCGCACCGGATGCGCGCCCTGCACGAGCCGGATCGTCCGCACGATGATGAACGGCAGGACGAACCAGGCCACGAAGTTCGGGTGCGCGTTGCCGTGCGAGATCATCGACGGCGCGAACCCGCAGAACGCCCCGCCGATCCCGGCGCCCACCCTCGACGACACCAGATGGCGCGAGAACACCCAGTACCAGGCCGCCGCCGTCCCGGCGATACCGCCGGTGAGCGCGATGGCCCAGGTCACCGTCGGCCCGAACAGCAGTGTGATGGGGGTCATCGGCACGCTCAGCCCGAGCATGGCGGTGTTGGCCATCATGTTCACGCTGAGCGGGTAGTTCTGCAGGCCGGTGGTCAGCGGGTTCTGCCAGTGCGCGACGTTGCGCGCGGTGACGTCGAAGAACCACTCCCAGAGGTTCTGGTCCGACGCGCTGTTCCACAGGTAGCCATGGCTCAGGTTCAGCCAAAGCCCGCTGTAAAGGACCAGCGCGAAGAACAGGTACCCGGCCATGATGCCGACATCCGACGCCGTCCAGCGGCGGCCGGCCCGCTCGGGCGCGGGCTTCGCGGGATCAGCGAGAGGCGTGTCGGGGGCGTCCGGCTCCAGCAGCGCGGTCAGCTCGTCTTCGTGCAGGCTCACGTAGGAAAGGCCCTCACTGCGGTCTCCACTGGGTGTCCTCACGGCTCGACTACACGCGCGAAGAAGTAGACCATACCGGTGGTGGCGTGCCGCACCAGCAGCAGGAAAGGCCGGTCGACCACGACTTCGACCGGGTCGGCGCTGGTCATCGACATCGCCCGGAACATCACCGCGGTCGCGGCCGCGCCTTCCAATCCCTGCTCGTCGATCTTCAGCACGGCCTGGTGCAGGATCGCCGAGACGTAGACCCGCGGATCAGGTGTGAGCCCGGTCAGATCACCGCCGCGGGTGAACACCTCCCGGACACCCAACCCCTGACACACCTCGGTGAGGGGGGTCGACACGTCGAGCGAGAACTTCGGCAGCGACAGCCCGACGGTGTGTGTCTTCGGCGAGCTCAGCAGCGCCGCGAGCGACCGCTCGTCCAGTGCCGACTCCGCCTCGGCGAGGTCGCCGTCCGGTAGCAGGACGACCGCCTGCACTCCCCCGACCGCCGGCATCGCGACCACCTGCCAGCCGTCACGGGCGCCGTAGCCGAGCAGCTCGGACTGCCGCATCATGGGCACCTTCCGGACCCCGCCGGGCGCGTGGAAGTCGGCCGGTTCGGTCGCGCCGTCGGTGAACTTGTGGACCCACGCCGCGCGCAGGTACAACGCGTTGACCAGGCTCGCGACTGTTTCGGCGTCGACGGAGTCCGGGGGCAGCAGCTCGGGGATGAGACCGCGGGTGCGCTCGGCGACGTCGGCGTTGATCATCAGGCGGGCGCCCTCAGGATCGGCCGCGAACGGCGCGGAGGCGACCTGACCGCCCGGCCACGCGGCGAGTTCGGCGCGGAACCCGTCCTCGATCGGCAGCTCGTCGAGGGCCCAGAGCGTGTTGGACACGGCGAGCACAGGCTCGTCCCTGCCGTGCGGCTCGTCCAGCGTCGCGGCGCCGCGCAAGGACACCGCCAGTTTGCGCAACCCGTCGAAGTTCCGTGCCAGCAAGGACACGAGTTCGTCGGCTGTCTTGCCGCGCGCGGCACGGCTGAGCAACCCGAGCGCGCTGGCCACCGAATACGGCGAGAAACACGAGTTCTGCCCGTCTCCCGCCACCGCCGCGTGCAGCGTCAGGCAGAAGAGCAGATGGTCCGATGTGTTTTCGTCGAGCTCAGCCACACCGAGACGGTACCGGTTCCCCACCGCATTCCGCACTGCTCAGGGACGGGCTCAGCCATGACGTCCGGTATGCCATGAATGCCAGGCATGGGCCTGGGCGTCGGTCAGCGAAGCGACCTGGTCGACGACGACCCGCAGCCGTTCGGCGTCGCCGGGGGCGGTGTTCCAGGCGGGCAGGAAAATCGGGTCCAGCGCTTCCGGCGCCCGTTCGGTCAGCGCGTTGACCAGCTCGGCGAGCACCTGGCGCTGGCCGTCCTGCATGGCCAGCCGCCGCCGGTCGCTCATCACGTACCGCAGCGCGAGCGCCTTGAGCAGGGCGACCTCGGCAGCCACCTGCGCGGGTACCGCGAGCCGTGCCGAGTACCGGGTGAGTGGGCCTTCGCCGTAGGCGGCGCGGGTGCCCGTCACCGCGGCCGAAGCGAATCGGCCGACGAGCTCGCTGGTAAGCCGCTTGAGCGCGACCTGCGCGCCCAGTGAGGTGTCGTGGCTGTTCCCGGCGAGCGCGGCGACTACCGGCAGCTCCAGCAGCTCGCGCGCGGCACCCTCCAAAGTGGACACCGACTGGGCGGAAAAGTGCTTCGCGGCAGCCTCCGCGATGGCGGCGCGCTCCTGCGGGTCGGCGAGGACCCGCAACGAGATTCGTCCGGCGAGCATGCCGTCCTCGACGTCGTGCACCGAGTACGCCACGTCGTCGGCCCAGTCCATGATCTGCGCTTCCAGACAGGGAACGCGCTCCGGCGCGCCCTCGCGCATCCACTCGAACACGGCCGCGTCGTCGTCGTACGCGCCGTACTTGACCTGCCCCGGGCGACGCGGCCACGGGTACTTCGTGGTGGCGTCGAGGCAGGCTCTGGTGAGGTTGAGCCCGGCTACAGTGCCGTCCTCGGTGAGGACCTTCGGCTCAAGCCGCGTCAGGATCCGCAGTGTCTGCGCGTTGCCCTCGAACCCGCCACAGGCTTGCGCGACCTCGTTGAGCGCCTGCTCCCCGTTGTGCCCGAACGGCGGGTGCCCGATGTCATGTGCCAGCCCCGCGGTGTCGACGAGGTCGGGATCGGCGCCCAGCTCCTCGGCGATCCCCCGGCCGATCTGCGCGACCTCGAGTGAATGGGTCAACCGTGTGCGCGGGACACCGCTGACCTCGGCGCCTTCGCCGGGACCGACGACCTGCGTCTTGCCCGCGAGCCGGCGCAACGCGGCCGAATGCAGGACCCGAGCCCGGTCCCGCGAGAACGGGCTGCGCGCGTCTGACCGCGACCCGGCCAGTACCGCGCCCTTGTCCGGCTCGGTCACCAGGCGGGCCCGGTCGTGCCCGGAATACGCGTCGTCCACCCCACCAGCCTAATCACCCCCACCGACAGATTTCTCCCCGCCGAGTGCCACCGTTCGGCGGTTGGTTGTGGTGTCGGGGTGGTGTCGGTGTGACTGGTGAGGTTCTCGAGATTCGTGGGCCCGCGAGTCCCACGTTCAGATCGCCGAGTCCCACCGGACTGGGGCGGGCGAGTAGTCCTTGGCGGGCGCGAAGGCCGGCCGGGTTGTGTCGGTGTACGGCGAAAGCCGGTGTCCGGAGCTGGGTGTCGCCTGTGGTGTGGTCAGCCGACGCCGGTGCTGCCGAAGTCGTCGGCGGGGGTCATCGTGAGCCGGTAGAACAGGTACGCGCCGGTCTCCCGGATGATGTAGCGGGCCTGGATCGCCCTCGTCTGCACGATCGGCCCAGTGTGCGTCGGCGACGCCCACGCGTCGAGCCCGACGTCGTCGGCCATGGTCAGCGCCCGGAACTCGTGCCACGGGTCGCTGACCAGCACCGCGGTGTTCCAGCCGCGCTGTCGCGCCACGTCCGACACCGCGCGGAGGCTGCGCAGGGTGTCGCTGCCCTCCGGCACCGCGAGCGTGCTGTCGACGGGGACGCCGTGGCGCTGCAACCAGTTCGCGCCGGTCTGGCCCTCGGTGTAGTTGTCGTTGGTCTTCTTGCCACCGGTCGTCACGATGGTCGTCGCGACGCCCTCGTCGTAGAGCTCCTTGGCCTTGGCGAGCCGGGCTTCGAAGATCTCCGACGGCTTGCCGTTGTACTGCGCGGCGCCGAGCACGACGATGACGTCGGCGTGACCGCGGTCATCGGCGCGGCCGACCTGCCAGACCCGGAACCCCGTGCCGCCGATCACCAGCAGCGCGATGAGCACCGTCCCGGCCAGGCCGCGGCGCAGCCAGGTGCGCAACCCCGGCTTGGCGACCTCTGGCGTACTCACCTGGCCATCCTCGCAGAGCGTGCCCGAACGGCGACGCGGGGCGCGCCCACCAGCCGTTGCCGGATCTAGAGCCAGCCGCGTTCTTCCGCAAGTCGCACGGCCTCGGCGCGGGTCCGGGCGCCGGTCTTCCCGATCGCGGCGGACAGATGGTTGCGCACAGTTCCCTCGGACAGGTGAAGCGCCCGGGCGATGTCGGCGACCGTGCTGCCGTCCTTGGCGGACTTCAGCACCTCGTGCTCCCGCGTGGTCAGCGGGCTGGCGCCGGTGGCCAGCGACTCCGCGGCGAGCGAGGGATCGACGACCCGCAGCCCGCTGTGGACGCGGCGGACGGCGTCGACGAGCTGCTCCGGCGGGGCGTCCTTGACCACGAACCCGGACGCGCCGGCCGCCATCGCCCTGGCCAGGTAGCCCGGCCTGCCGAAGGTGGTGCAGATGATGATCCGGCACGACGGCATCGCCTTGTGCAGCTCGGCCGCGGCCTCCAGGCCGTCCTTGCCCGGCATCTGGACGTCGAGCAGCGCGACGTCCGGGCTGGTCTCCTTCGCCGCGGCCAGCACGTCGTCCCCCGAGCCGACCTGGGCGACAACCTCGATATCGGATTCCAGGCCGAGCACGGTGGCCAGTGCGCCGCGCACCATCGCCTGGTCGTCGGCGAGCAGGACGCGGATCAAGCGAGTCCTCCGGCGACTTCGGCGCGGGCCGTGACCGGCTCGGGCCGAGCCGCGGCTTCGACGGGCGCCTCGGCCCGCACCAGGAAGCCCCCGCCGGGCCGCGGTCCGGCCTTCACCGTGCCGCTCACCAGTGCCAGCCGTTCGTTCAGGCCGCGCAAGCCGTTCCCCGAGACCACGCCACCGGACGAGGACTCGCCGTCGTCCTCGATCTCCAACCAGGTGTCGCCGAAGCGCACCTTGACCCGGTGGGCACTGGAATGGCGGAGCACGTTGGTGACCGCCTCCCGCAGCACGTAACCGAACGTCGGTTGCAGCGACGGGTGCACGTTGTCCACCGCCTGCGGCAGGTCGAAGTCGATCTCGGCGGCCCGGAGCGCGGCCCGCGCGCCGACCAGCTCCGCCGACAACGACACCTCCCGGTACTCCGACACGGTCGCCCGGACGTCGGACAGCGCACTGCGCGAAAGCCCCTCGACCTCGCGGATCTCGAGGATCGCGCGGTCTTTGTCCGCTGAGCTCTCCAGCACCCGGCGGGCGAGTCCCGCCTTGACCGTGATGGTGGTGAGGCTGTGTCCGAGGATGTCGTGGAGGTCCCTGGCCATGCGCTCCCGTTCACCGGCGACCGCGAGCGTCGCGATTTCTTCGTTGGCCTGCCTGAGTGCGCGCATCGCCCTGACGAGCCTGCCCATGAAGAACAGCGCGCCGGTCACCGCGGCCACCGTGGTCAGGTTGCCCTGTATCCGGCCGAAGTTGCCGAGAAGCAGCTCGACCACGGCGAACAGGCCGAGGCTTCCGCCGTCGAGCACGACCACCCAAGCGGGTGGCAGGGCGAACGCGATGACAGCCGTGGCGTAGATCAACCCGTACAGCGAAGCGAACCCGAACATCGCGAGCACGCCCCAGCCGATTGCCAGCATCAGGACGCAGAACCCCAGTCGTGTATCGAACCTCGTCCTCGGCAGGACCAGCGGGAACGCCACGTAGCAGACGCTGTAAGCAGCGAGGAGAACCACGGCCAGCGTCTTCCACCACATCGCGTGGCCACCGGAGAACACTTCGTCGACCGCCGGGGTCAGGAGCGGCAGCAGGAAGGCGACGCTGATCAGGTACCACCGCCACAGGGACGACTGCGGCCCGTTCTCGCCGAAGTCCTCCTCGCGCCACGTCCAGCCGCCCGACGCCCAGCGCACGCTCTTCTCACTCACCGCCATCGCCTTTCGGTCTTCAGACCCGAGCCGAGTCTTTACGGTAGCGCCTGGCGACCAGCGCCATCAGGACCACGGTCCAACCGCCGAGCACCATCGCGGCGTGGCCGAAGCTGACGTTCAGCTCGTTCGTGACCACCGGCCGGACCAGCGCGGTGAGCCAGTAGCTGGGCAGGAACTGCGCCACGTTGTGTACCCAGGCCGCCGTGTCGATCGGGATCCACAGCCCGCCGAGGAAACCCATGCCCATCATCACCAGCATATTGACCGGCTGCATCGACTCCGGAGTGCCGAACTGGCCGAGCAGCAACCCGATCAGCACGAGTGGGACGGACCCGATCCAGATCCCGGCGATGATCTTCACCCAGCCGATGGCGTCGAGGTGCACGCCTTCGGCCACCCCGGCGATCAGCGGCACGAGGATCAGCGCGGGCAGCCCCACGAGCATGCCGGAGACCCCCTTCCCGCCGAGGTAGCCGGGACCGGACAGCGGGGTGAGACGCAGTTGCCGCTGCCAGCCGACGGAACGTTCGACGGACAGCCTCGCGCCGGTGGACATCGACGCGGCCAGCGTGCCGAACACCATCATGTTCACCATCACCACGCCGACCGCCGACGCCTTCTCCGCCGGGGTGACGCCGCTGAGGAAAAGGTTGGCCTGCAACAGGAACATCAGCACCGGGAAGGCAATCGCGAAGAGCACGAACCGGGTGTTGCGGAACGTCCGCCGGATCTCGGTGCGCAGGTAGGTGACACTCATCGCAGGTTCTCCTGGATCTGGGCGGCGGTAGCGGCAGCGGCGGCAGGGTTATCGGGGCTGGTGAGGGAAAGGAACGCGCCTTCGAGGCCGACCGCGGCGATCTCGATGTCGCGGGCACCGGGCTGGGTCGCCAGCAGTGCGCGCAAGGTGGCGTCGGAGTCGGTGCTGGAGATGGCGACCCGGTCGCCGCGGATTTCGAACTCGGCGATCGCGGGCAGACCCGCGATCGCCGAGCCGGTGACCCCCGGCACGACCGCGCGGACCGTGCGACCCCCTGCGAGCGCACGGACCTGCGCGACCGAACCGTCGGCCACGATCTTCCCCGCCCGCATCAGCACGACGCGGTCGGCGAACTCTTCGGCTTCCTCCAGATAGTGCGTCGCGAAGAGCACTGTCCGTCCGGTCGCCGTGTACTCGTACATGGACTTCCAGAACTCGCGTCTGGTTCCCACATCCATCGCGGCGGTCGGTTCGTCGAGGACGAGCAGGTCCGGGTCGCTGACGAGCGCGACCGCGAACCGCACGCGCTGCTTCTGACCACCGGAGAGCTTGTTGGCGCGCCTGCCTGCCAGATCGGCGATACCCGCACGGCTCAGCGCGTCCTTGACCGGCATCGGCCTGCGGTGCAGCGATGCCACCATCGTGACCATCTCGCCGACCGTGGAGTCGTCGAGCAGCGCGCCGCCCTGCAGCATCGCGCCGATAGCGCCGTGGGACACCGCGTCGCGCGGTGTGGAGCCGAAGACGGACACCGTGCCGTGGTCGGGTTCGGTGAGCCCCAGGAGCATGTCGACGGTCGTGGACTTGCCGGCGCCGTTCGGGCCGAGCAGCGCGACGACTTCGCCGGGCGCGATCGTCAGGTCGAGCCCATCGACGGCGCGCACGTCCCCATAGTGTTTGCGCAGGCCAGTGATATGCACGGCCGCACCGTCGGCGACCCCGGCGCCGGCGTTCGAAGTCTGCGTCTTGTTCATACCCGGAACTCTGCCGCCGGGAGGCCCGGCGCCCCTGGGCCGAGCGTCACGACGTGGCCATGACAAGTGTCAGGGGTCGGAAAACGGAAACGGGCCGTCCCCGGCGAAGTTCGCCGGGGACGGCCCGTTTCCGTGTCTGCGGTGAGCCCTGGTCAGCAGCCGATCAGGCGGGCAGCCAGGTAGGACTCGAGCTTGTCGATCGCGACGCGCTCCTGGGCCATGCTGTCGCGCTCGCGCACGGTCACGGCGTGGTCCTCGAGGGTGTCGAAGTCCACCGTGACACAGAACGGCGTGCCGACCTCTTCCTGGCGCCGGTACCGCTTGCCGATGGAACCGGCGTCATCGAAGTCGGTGTTCCAGTGCTTGCGCAGCATGTCGCCGATAGCCTTCGCCTTCGGCGTCAGATCAGCGTTGCGGGACAACGGAAGCACCGCGACCTTGTACGGCGAGAGCCGGTAGTCGAGCTCCAGCACGACGCGCTTGTCGACGCCGCCCTTGGCATTGGGAGTCTCGTATTCCCGGTAGGAATCGATCAGGAACGCCATCATCGACCGGCCGACACCCGCGGCGGGCTCGATCACGAACGGGCGGAACCGCTGGCCCGACGCCTGGTCGAAGAACGACAGGTCGACGCCCGAGTGGTTCGAGTGCGTGGTGAGGTCGAAGTCGGTGCGGTTGGCGATACCTTCCAGCTCGCCCCACTCCTGACCCGCGTTGAACGAGAACCGGTACTCGATGTCGACGGTCCGCTTCGCGTAGTGCGAGAGCTTTTCCTTCGGGTGCTCGAAGTGGCGCAGGTTCTCGGGATTGATGCCGAGATCGGTGTACCACTGCGTGCGCGCGTCGATCCAGTACTGGTGCCAGGTCTCGTCCTCACCCGGCTCGACGAAGAACTCCATCTCCATCTGCTCGAACTCGCGCGTGCGGAAGATGAAGTTGCCCGGGGTGATCTCGTTGCGGAAGGACTTGCCGATCTGGCCGATGCCGAACGGCGGCTTCTTGCGCGTGGTGGTCTGGACGTTGAGGAAGTTGACGAAGATGCCTTGCGCGGTCTCCGGGCGGAGGTAGGCGAGGCCTTCCTCGGTCTCGACCGGGCCGAGATGGGTCTTCAACATCATGTTGAAGTCCTTCGGCGCGGTGAACTGGCCGCGGTTACCGCAGTTGGGGCACGGCACCTCGGTCAGATCGTCCTCGCTGGTCTCCTTGCCGCTCCGCTCCGAGTAGTCCTCGGCGAGCTGGTCGGCGCGGAACCGCTTGTGGCAGGAGAGGCACTCGACGAGCGGGTCGGTGAAGACGTTGACGTGGCCGGACGCGACCCACACCTGGCGCGGGAGGATGACCGAGGAGTCGAGGCCGACGACGTCGTCGCGACCCTGGACCACCGTCTTCCACCACTGACGCTTGATGTTGTCCTTCAGCTCGACGCCGAGGGGTCCGTAATCCCACGCAGACCGGGTTCCGCCGTAGATCTCGCCAGAAGGGAAGACGAAGCCACGACGCTTGCACAGGCTGACGACGGTCTCGATGGTGTTAGCGGGCACTCCACGCTCCGAAGCATGCGGGGACGGATATGGGACTGAAAGGTCCACACTATCCGCCCCCTCCACCGAGTTCGCGAGGGGATTAGACGACTGTCAAGGGTGGGAGACGAGATCGGCGGTCACGATCCGGTTCTCGTCGTAGCCCTCGCTGCCGCCGACGTACTCGCCGCCACAGGTCACCAGCACCAGCCGGTGCGGTCCGTCCTGCCCGAACAGCTGGGGCGCGCTCTGGTCCAGCTTGGACTTGTCGATGGTCACGATGTCGGAGATCTTGTACACCCACTTGCCGCCGGTGGCGTCGACGACGTCGACCTCCTGACCGTCCTTGACCCGCCAAAGCTCGTCGAACGGGCCCTTCTGGCCCTTCCAGTTGACATGCCCGGACAGCAGCATCGCGCCCTGCGCGGCCCCGGCGTCCGCGCCCCACCAAGCGGCTTCGCCGAGGCTTTGCGGGATGGGCAGCGTGCCGTCGGCGGTGAGTTCCTGCTTGACCAGCTTCGCGATGCCGCCGCCGGGCAGCGTGACGACGCCGGGGATCTGGGACTGCAGCCCCTGCGGGACCGGGGCTGCCACGCTCTGCGTCGACGACGCCGAAGACGGCACCGGCGTCCCGCCCGCCACCGCGGAATCACTCTTTCCGGTGAACACGAGCAGCACGGCGACGAGCGCCGCGACCACCAGGAGCCCCGCGCTCAGCAGCCAGCGAGTCCGGGACGAACCTGGTTTCGGACCGCCGATTTGTTCCACCATCGAGACCTGCTCCTTCACTGCGGACGGGCACCTCACGCGGCGAGGTGCTGCCGCTAGACACGCCGTCGGCGAACAGGCGGGTTGCAGCGGGTTTCTGGGGCTGGTGGGGTCAGTGGGGCTGCTGTGGCTCAGCGCTACCTGGGGCGGGTGACGAGGTCGGCCGTGACGATGCGGTTCTCGTCGTAGCCGTCGGTGCCCCCGACGTAGTCGCCCCCGCAGGTCACCAGCACCAGGCGCGGCGGCCCGTCCGGGCCGAACAGGGTCCGCGCCTGCGCCGGCAGGGCGTCCTTGTGCAGGGTGACGATCGCACTGACGCGGTACACCCAGTGCCCGCCGGCGGTGTCGACCACGTTGACTTCCTGCCCCTGCCGGATCGACCAGAGCTGGTTGAACGGACCGGTCGTCCCCGCCCAGTTGACGTGGCCGGACAGCAGGGACGCCCCGTGGGCGGTACCCAGCTCGACGCCCCACCAGGCGGCGCGTTCGAGGCCTTGCGGGATCGGCAGGACCCCCTTCGAGGTCACTTCCTCACGCACGAGCTTCGCGGTGCCGCCGCCCGGCAGCAGGACCGTTCCGGGGTGCTGCGCGGCGCGCGGCACCTGGGGCGCCGTCGTGACGTCCGCCGGCAGTTCGAGCGGGGCGCCGGGCGAGGGCAGGGCGACCACGAGCGGGACCTCCGGCGGTGGCGCGCCCGGGGCTAGGACGGCGACACCCGCCACGGCAAAACCGCAGGCCAGCACGCCGATCAGCACGGCTAGCCACCTCCGCCGCGGAATGTCCATCGTGGCGCTACTTCGGCGTTCCCGGCGCCGCCCGGCGACGCCATATCGCCGCGGCGGCGGCCGCGAGCGCGACACCGGCGCCGACCAGCGCGAAGCCCCACGGCGAGCCGGTCTTCCGGTCGGGCGCGGCCGTCACCCCGGCGGGGATGTTCGTCGGCACGATGGGCTGCGCGCCTTCCGAGGTCGCTGTCCCGGCCGCGGGCCGCGCGACGAAGCCCTTCGGCAGAGAGCAGCTGACACCGCCGAGCACGATCCTGGTGTGCACATCCTGGACGCCGGCCGCGGTGACGACGTGCGTGACGACGTCGACCTGCCACCCCGAGGCGGCCGTGACGTCACCGCCGCGCCACGCGTCCTGCCGCAGCAGCTGGTCGAACGACGTCACCCGGGACACCGTGACGTCCGAAGTGGTCTTTGGTGGCGACGCGCCATCCACGGCGGACGGCGGGCCTGCCTTAATGCCCGTCATGATCGCCTTCTGCGTACCCGCGGGCACGGCGACCTGCACGAGCTGGTCCGTCGCGTCGCGCAGCCACAGCTTCGCCGCGCTCGCCGTCGACGTGACGGCGTCGACGGCGGCGCAGTCGACACTCGTCTTGGCATCGGAGAACACGACCACGGCGTCGTCCGAGGGTGAGGCTTTGCCTCGGCCGTTGTCGAGCAGCGCGTAGTTGCTTTCGGCGACCGCCGTGGGCACCGTGGTGGCCTCGAGCGAGGCGACGACGTGGTGGTCGGTGCTCTTGACCTCGGCCGGGAACGGGCTCGGGTCGCCGAACCTGCCCACGGCGAGCTTGTACTGGGGGCTGGTGCCGAGGGCGCCGCGCTCGCCGTCGTCCTGGGGCACCACGGTGCGGTCCTGGGACAACGTCGAAATGCCGGGCCGCAGCGGCGAACGCTGCGTTTCGGTGATGACAAAACCGCCGCCGGTGTCCGGGCCGACCTTGATCGCGGCGACGTTGGCGAACGACACCGGGCCGGTGTTCTCGTCGACCGGCGAAACCCCTTGCGCGGCCGCGATTCCCGGCAGGGCCACCACCGCGAGCACGGCGGTACCGACAACCAGCTTCGTGCCCGATCGCGTCATGTCTCCCCAGCCTCCGGTCGAAACTCCCGTCGCGGCTACAACGCTCTGTGACAGAGGTGGTGCTTGAAAAGCAAAATCCGTGTGAGCCACCCTAAGGGAGCAGCGGCCCGCTGCGCCACCGGGAGTAACCGGCCTGCCGGGCGCGGAACACTAGGATGGAAGGAGGCGTTGACGAATGGTAATGAAACCGGGTATCGAAATCAGGTCCGACCAGGGTGGAGAAGAGCATGGCGACGGTCAGCACCGCGGGATTGCCCGGCGGGGCGGAGCTGCACGCACCGCAACGCCCGCCCGCGGAGCCGCGCACCCCGAGTTCGGCGGCCGTGCTGTCGGACGCCGGTGACCTGCTCCGCGCGCTCGCCGCGCCGGTCCGGATCGCCATCGTGCTCCAGCTGCGCGACGAGGACAGGTGCGTGCACGAGTTGGTCGACCTGCTCGGGGTGGCGCAGCCGCTGATCAGCCAGCACCTGCGTGTGCTGAAGACCGCCGGGGTCGTGCACGGGGAGCGACGGGGCCGCGAAGTCGTCTACCGCCTGGTGGATGATCACCTGGCGCACATCGTGGTCGACGCGGTGGCCCACGTCCAGGAGGGGAAGTGACCATGAGTTCGGCGAGTTCCGCCACGGCCCGTGGCTCGGCACCGGTACCGGGCCGCCGGGCCACCAAGCAGCGCGCCGCCGTCGTCGAGCTGCTCAACGAGGTCGACGACTTCCGCTCCGCCCAGGAACTGCACGACGAGCTGCGCAAACGTGGCGACGGCATCGGCCTCACCACGGTGTACCGCACGCTACAGTCGCTGTCCGAAGCCGGCGAGATCGACGTGCTGCGCACCGGCTCCGGCGAGGCGATCTACCGGCGCTGCTCGGCACACCATCACCACCACCTCGTCTGCCGCGTCTGCAGCCGGACGGTCGAGGTCGAAGGCCCCGCCGTCGAGCGCTGGGCGGAGAAGATCGCCTCGGCCCACGGCTTCTCGGAGATCTCCCACACCGTCGAGATCGTCGGCATCTGCGACCGCCACTGACCCGAACGCGCCCCACGCGCGTCCGCGTGCACTTCACGCCCGTCCGAGCGCATTTCGTGTGCGCTCAAGCACGGTTCAGCGCTCTCCGGCGATCCGCTCGACGGCTTCCTTGGCGTCCTTGAGACCGGCGCCAGTGCTCTCGCGATACGCCTTGATGGCTTGGATCTTCTGCCCTTGCCGAAGGAATTCGTGAACCTCGTCGAGGCCGGGCTCCAGCCGCGGCAGTGGCGGCAGTCCAGGCGCGGCCACATCGAGGCCGAGATGTTCGATGACGGCGTCGAGCTTGCGCTCCACCTGGTCGAGTTTGCGCTCCACCCGCTGGATCTTGCGGCCCGCTCCCGCCGAACTCTGCATCCCGATCAGGATCACGACGAGGATTCCCAGCAACAGCCATCCGTAGTCCACGCCCGAGACCCTAGTGGCAGCGCTCAGTACTCGTACGGGTCCTGCGGGGCGGTGAGGGCGTGGATGTCCGACACGGTGAGGTCCGGCGTGTAGCTGTTGCCCGGGTTCGCGGTGTCGGGCACGGCCTGCCCGGTGACGCCGACCCACGCGTCGCTGGCGAACCTGGCCGAATCGTCGCCCCGCAGGCGCACGGTGACCGGGTACGCGTCGGCCGCGCAGCAGCTGATCACCATCCTGGCCAGCAGCGTGTCCCCGCCCGAATGAACGACGAACCCGGACAGCGTGACCGTTCGGCCGTTCAGCGCGCCGCTGCGGTCGTAGCCGGCCCTGGCGACGAAGGCGCTGACCGACATCGGCAGCACGGCGCCGCCCGGGAGCGGCGGGAAGGTGGCGGCCTGCATCGCCGCGGCGCCCTGCGGGGCCCTGGACGTCGTTCTGACGACCGAGTCGGCGCCCAGTGCGGGTGGGGCGACCAGGAACACCGCCAGCACCGGCACCATCAGCAGCCACGCCGACCGCACGGTGTGGCTGTGCCCGTGGCCATCGTCAGTGTGATCGTCAGTGTGAGCATTGGTGTGCGCGTGGGCCCGCGCCCCGGCCGACGCGCGGCGCGCGGTCGCCAGGTCGCGGCCGATCGCGATCGAGCCCAACAGCAGCATCACCGCGCCGCCGGCGATCACCCACGGCTGCTGGGACGGTTTCACGTACCGCAGGTAGTCGCCGTTGATCGCGATCTTCAGCAGCGCGCCACCCAGCAGGATCAGCAGGATGTTCTGGGTTTCCCGTTTCACGAACCACTCCCCAGCACCAGCAGGCCGGTGACGACCCCGCAGATCGTGGCCACCACGAAGGTGACCGGTGCGAACCGGACGGCGAACGCGCGGCCGAACGTGCCCGCCTGCAACGCGAACAGCTTGACGTCGATCGCCGGGCCGACGACCAGGAACACGAGCTTCGGCAACATCGGCAACGCCGTCAGCGAAGCGGCGACGAACGCGTCCGCCTCGCTGCACAACGCGAGCACCACTGCGAGCACCGCCATCACCAGCACGCCCAGCACCAGCTGATGTCCGAGCAGGCCGAACCACCGCTGCGGCACCAGGACACCGAGCGCGGACGAGATGAGCGCGCCGAGGACCAGGAAACCGCCCGCCTCGACCAGGTCGGTCCGCGCTGTTTCGACGAAGGTCTTCCACCGGTCGCCGGGCTCGACGTCGGGCATACGGCGCAGCGCGCGCTCGGTGATCCACGACAGCTTGCCCCAGCGCGCCCAGATCCAGCCCATCACCATCGCGGTGGCTAGCGAGCCGAGGAACCGGGCGAGCACCATCTCCGGGCGCCCGGGGAACGCGACCGCCGTGGCGACCAGTACCACCGGGTTCACCGCGGGTGCGGCCAGCAGGAACGTCAACGCGGCCGCCGGCGCGACCCCCTGACCGATCAGCCGGCGGGCCACCGGCACCGACGCGCACTCGCAGCCCGGCAGCGCGACCCCGGCGAGACCCGCCACCCCGACCGCGACATTCTGCTTACGCGGCAACACCTTCTCGAGCACATGGGCCGGCACGAACGCCGCGATCGCGCCGCTGATCAGCACGCCGAGGACGAGGAACGGCAACGCCTGCACGCAGACCGCGACGAACACCGTCGCCCCGGTGCGCAGCGCGGGCACGTCGAAGACGTTCTGCAGCCAGCCCTGCGCCAGGATCGCGATCAGCAAGATCGCGCACAGCACCTCGATCGAGGTGATCCGCGCGCGCCCCGCCCGTTTCCCTGGCCGGGTGGCTGTTTCCGGTTTGAGTCCCACGAGCAGTGATGATGCCAGGCAGGCCCGTCGGTCTCCGAACCGCACACAGCACGACCGGTACGTCTCGTAAGGGTATTTCGCTCTCGGCGGAACGGCGGACCAGAGCGGTCCCAGCCGATGACCGCAACTCGACGGCGAGTTGCGATCGCCCACGGCCCACCGACACGACGGAGGGCACTCTTGGACAAAAGTGCCCTCGTTGAGACTTCAACCAGGGCACAAAAGTACAAAAGTGCCTGCGTCAGGGGGTGTCTTCGGTCGTTTCCGGCTCGCTGGCGACGCTGCCCAGCAGGTCCGTGCGCAGCTGCGACGCCGTGGAGATGACCAGCATCAGCAGCGTACCCAGCGGCACCGGGTCCATTCCCTGCGCCGGGAACGCGTAGCGCAGCGTGATGTCCAGCCCACGGTCGGTGTGCACCACGCCGAGCGTGCCGAACAGGCCCTGACCAGCGCGTTCAGCGGCCGACGCGGCGATGCCCTGGTCCTTGGGCAGGTCCCACGCCACGACGCAGGTCAGGCTCAGCACGTTCAGGCCCTCGGCGAGCCGGGTCGCCTGGATGACGCACGGCACGTCCGCGTGCGAGAACGTCAACGCGCCGTCATCGTCGACGTGGACCTCGAGATAACGCTCCAGGGACTCCCTGGCCAGCGTCAGCAGCGCCGCGGTTTCGGCTGCTTCGTTCGTCACGGGGTGCCTTCCGAATTCACTACGGCCGCGGCTGAAGCGGCTGAAGCATCGACGGCAGCGCCAAACCGCCTGTCCCGCTTGGCGAAGTCCAGACACGCGCGCCACAGGTGCGTGCGGTCGAAATCCGGGAACAGGGTGTCTTGGTAGACGTACTCGGCGTACGCCGACTGCCACAGCATGAAGTTCGAGGACCGCTGCTCGCCCGAGGGCCGCAGAAACAGGTCCACGTCCGGCATTTCCGGCTGGTACAGGTATTTCGCGATGGTCCGCTCGTCGACCTTGTCGGGGTTGAGCTTGCCCTCGGCGACGAGCTGCGCGATCTTGCGGACGGCGTCACCGAGCTCGGCGCGGCCGCCGTAGTTGACACACATCGTCATGTTCAGCGCGGTGTTGCCCTTGGTCCGCTCTTCGGCGACCTGCAGTTCCTTGATCACGCTCGCCCACAGCTTCGGCCGTCGGCCTGCCCAGCGGATGCGGACCCCGATCGAACCGAGATAGTCGACCTGGCGCCGGATGGTGTCCCGGTTGAATCCCATCAGGAAGCGGACTTCCTCGGGGCTCCGCTTCCAGTTCTCCGTCGAGAAGGCGTACACCGACAACCACTTGACGCCCATCTCGACCGCGCCGCTGGCGACGTCGATCATCACCGCTTCGCCGCGCTTGTGGCCCTCGATCCGCGGCAGGCCCCGCTGGTTGGCCCAGCGGCCGTTGCCGTCCATGACCAGCGCGACATGCTGGGGCACGAGCTCGGCGGGGATCTCGGGGGGTCTCGCACCGGACTCGTGCGGCTCCGGGTCCCGGGTCTTCACGATCGGCGACAACGCCTGGACCTCGCGTCCCCTGCGTAACACCCGCTTACCTCCGCTATCCGGCAACCACAACGGGTCCGACCCTACTTGCCGGGTACGGGCGTATCCCGGGCACGCCTCTCCACCAGGGGCAGCGAGCGCAGCTGGCGCTCCAGATGCCATTGCAGATGGGCCGCGACCAGACCGCTCGCGTCCCGCCTCGAGCCCTGCTGAGAAGCCTCGGCGACGTCCCAGTCGCCGTGCAGCAGCGCCTCGAGCAGCAGCAGGACCTCGGGCGCGGGGTGCACGCTCCCGGGCACCCGGCAGTTCGTGCACATCGACCCGCCGGCGGCCACGCTGAACGCGTTGTGCGGCCCCGGGGCGCCGCAGCGGGCGCACTCGCTGATGGCCGGCGCCCAGCCGGCGAACGCCATCGCGCGCATCAGGAACGCGTCGAGGACCAGTGAGGCGTCCCGCTGCCCAGCGGCCAGCGCCCGCAGCGCCCCGGTGAGCAGGAGGTACAGCCGGAGCGAGGGCTCACCCTCCTCCGCGGCCAGCCTGTCGACCGTCTCCGCGATCGCGCTGGCCGCGGTGTAGCGCTGGTAATCCGCGACGAGCGGCAGCGCGAACGCGTCGACTGTCTCCACCTGGGTGATCACGTCGAGGGTGCGGCCGCTGTAGAACTGCACGTCGACATGGCCGAACGGCTCCAGCCGGGCGCCGAACCGCGACGAGGTGCGGCGCACGCCCTTCGCGACGGCACGGACCTTGCCGTGCCGCCGGGTCAGCAGGGTGATGATCCGGTCGGCCTCACCCAGCTTGTGCGTACGCAGCACCACCCCGGTGTCGCGATACAGGTTCACCACCAGGACATCGTCCCACTATCGGCCGACATCCGGTGGTAACGACCCTCGATCAGCAGTAGCTGCCGTAACAGTGGACCGTGCTGACGGCAAAGGCGAAGAAGATGATCCAGATCAGGAAGAAGGCCCAACCGACCGCACCGATGATCGTCGCGGTCAGGCACAGCGTCTTCGTCGTCTGCGAGGCCTGCTGCGCCATGGCGTAGTTGCCCTGCATCTTGTAGGTGTTGACCTCGTTGGACTTGATGATGGCGAAGATCGCGATGATCCACATCAGGAAGATGCAGCCGATCGCCCAGCCCTTGTAGTCCTTGATCTCCTGGCCGCCACCGGGCATGCCACCCGGCATCCCGCCGCCGGGCATGCCATACGGCGCCTGCTGGCCGTAGGGAGCGGGCTGGCCGTACGGCGCCGGCATCCCACCGGACGGCATCCCGCCGGCGGGCGTGCCATACGGCGGCTGCTGGCCGTAGGGCGGCTGGCCCTGGCCATAGGGCGGCTGCTGTCCATAGGGCGGCTGCTGTCCATAGGGCGGCTGCTGTCCATAGGGCGGCTGCTGCCCGTAGGGCGGCTGCTGCCCGTAGGGGTTGGTCATCGAAGGTTCCTCTTGGTCGGGTCGATCGCGGCGAAGACGCGATGGAGGTCAGATGCTGGAAGGCCGGTCACCCAGTGGAAGAACGCGGAGACGACGTACCGCCGGCCAGAACGCCCCCGGCCATGGTTACGAGTCACCCGAATCCCCCCTTGCTGCTGTTCGTCGCACCCGCACACCCCGCGGGTACCCGGTCTGAACTTACGTGATCACGGCGCAAAGGACAGCCCGGTGCGCGGGAGCGTACCTGGTCTGGTGAGGCGAGCCACCGTCAGGCGAGCCCCGGCCGCCTGGCCGCGGTTGGACGCAATCCGGCCGGCCGGGGTTCCGCCTCAGACGAACAATCCGCTGAAGGGTGCGAACGGCAGATTCCGCACAACGAACCAGCCCGCGAACGCGATCACGAAGACGATGGGGGTCCAACGCCACTGCAGCCAGGTGCCCACCGGACGCCCCCGCAACCGGCCGACGGTCCACGCGACGGCGCTCCAGCCGAGCAGCAGGAGGACTACCAGCGACAGCGCGTTGTAGTGCAGCGCGGCCCGGATGTCGCCGTGCAGCAGGCTGTACACCATCCGCATGCCGCCGCAGCCGGGGCAGTCGATGCCGAACAACGCCTTGGTGGGACACACCGGGAGCGGACCGCCGGGGGTGGTGGGGTCGCCGAGCAGCACCGCCACACAGCAGACCCCCGCGCCGCCGGCGACCGCGAGCGGTGCGCTCAGCGCGCGCATCCGCCCGCCGAAGCCGCGGGCGGGCACTCCCGTGTAGACGGTCGAGAACGTGTTCACGGCGTGATGCGGCTGAACGAAGTGCCGATGATCGCGAGCTTCACCACGATGAACACGATGCAGCGCATGCGCGTCCCTCCCCCAGCGTCGATGACGGACTAGAAACCCAAGCGCCGCAACTGCTTGGGGTCGCGCTGCCATTCCTTCGCGACCTTGATGTGCAGATCGAGGTAGACCTTGGTGCCCAGCAGCGCTTCGATGTGCTTGCGCGCCTCGATGCCGACCTTCTTCAGCCGCTCGCCCTTGTGCCCCAGGATGATGCCCTTCTGGCTCGGGCGCTCGACGTAGAGGAAGGCGTGGATGTCGATCATGTCGTCGCGGCCCTCACGCGGCACCATTTCTTCGACGGTCACGGCGATGGAGTGCGGCAGTTCGTCGGTGACGCCTTCCAGCGCGGCCTCCCGGATCAGCTCCGCGACCAGCGTCTGCTCGGGCTCGTCGGTGAGGTCGCCGCCGGGATAGAGCTGCGGCCCCTCGGGGAGCTTGCTCACCAGCAGGTCCTTCAGGGCGTCGACCTGGAAGTTGTCCACCGCGGACACCGGGATGAGGTCGGCGAACTCCATTACCTTCTGCAGGGCGAGCAACTGCTCGGCGATCTGCTCCGGCTTGACGAGGTCGGTCTTGGTGACCACCCCGACGATCGGCGTCCGCTTGGCGATCTTGGTCAGCTCGGCGGCGATGAACCGGTCCCCCGGGCCGATCTTCTCGTTGGCAGGCACGCAGAATCCGACGATGTCCACTTCGGACCAGGTCGAGTGCACGACGTCGTTGAGCCGCTGGCCCAGCAGCGTGCGCGGCCGGTGGAGGCCGGGGGTGTCGACCAGGATCAACTGGGCGTCGGGGCGGTGCACGATGCCCCGGATGGCGTGCCGGGTGGTCTGCGGCTTGCTGGAGGTGATCGCCACCTTGCTGCCGACGAGCGCGTTGGTCAGCGTCGACTTGCCGGCGTTGGGGCGGCCGACGAAACAGGCGAAGCCGGAGCGATGCGGTGGCAGGGGCGTGGTCATCCGCTCATTCTCGCTGATGGCCGCGCTGCCTGGCCGGGCGGTGTGGCTCAGCGCAGGACGTCGAGGACCGTGCCCGAGGGGTCGGCCCGGAAGATGGGCGCGGTTTTCGCCAGGTCGCGGACGGCCTGCACCGACGACTCCTGCACCAGCGGCGCCAAGCTGACGACGGCGGCCGCCTCGATGCCCTCGGCACCGCTGGACACCGCGGCCGCGATCGCCGCCTGCACCGCGGTGAGCTGGAACGACGGCTGGTCCACCGTGCTCGCCGCGTACGTGCGGCCGTCGG
Organism: Amycolatopsis sp.; assembly: GCF_025464955.1. Taxonomy (GTDB): domain Bacteria; phylum Actinomycetota; class Actinomycetes; order Mycobacteriales; family Pseudonocardiaceae; genus Amycolatopsis. The sequence continues at coordinate 21,393 of NZ_JAODNM010000108.1, forward strand.
TGTCCCGGACCGCCGCACCTTCGGCCGCCTGGGTGCGGGCTCGTGCCGACCGGGCCAGGGTGACGATCTTCTGGTCTTCAGGATCGAGCTCAAGCATGGTCGCTCCTAGGTGTCACGGTCGGTCAGTTGTCTTCGTCGGCGGACTGGACCCGGATGCGGCGGCCCGAGATCCGGTCGTCGGAGGCGTGCACCACGACCGTGGTGATCCGCATCCTGCCACGCCGGTCCTTGCCGCCCTCGGCGTGCAGGCGCAGGCCGGCGACCTCGGCTTCGGCACCCGGCAGCGGGACGCGGCCCAGCCGCTCGGCCAGCAAGCCGCCGACGGTCTCCACGTCGTGGTCTTCGAGCTCGATCCCGAACAGCTCGCCGAGGTCGTCGATGCCGAGCCTGGCCGACACCCGCACGGACCGGTCGTCGAGGATCTCCACCGGCGGCCGCTCGTCGGTGTCGGACTCGTCGGTGATCTCGCCGACGATCTCCTCGAGCACGTCCTCGATGGTGAGCAGCCCGGCCGTGCCGCCGTACTCGTCGACAGCGATGGCCATGTGGTTGTGGGAGTGCTGCATCTCCTTGAGGAGCTCGTCGAGCCGCTTCGAGTCCGGCACGTAACTCGCCGGGTTCATCAGCTCCTTGACCTGGCGGGAGGCACCGCCTTCGGTCAGGTACACCGACATCAGGTCCTTGATATTGGCGACGCCCACGATGTCGTCGACGGAGTCGTCGATCACCGGCACCCGCGTGAACCCGGTGCGCAGAGCCAGCGCCAGGGCCTGGCGCACGGACTTCGTCTGCTCGATCCAGACGATCTCGGTGCGCGGCACCATCACCTCGCGGGCCACGGTGTCCCCCAGCTCGAACACCGAGTGGATCATTTCGCGCTCGGAGTCCTCGACGACCCCGCGTTCCTGCGCCAGGTCGACCAGCTCCCGCAGCTCGACCTCGGTGCTGAACGGGCCCTCGCGGAAACCCGCGCCGGGGGTGATCGCGTTACCGACGACGATCAGCAGCCTGCTCAGCGGGCCCAGCACCTTGCCGAGGATCCGGACCGGACCGGCCACCAGCGTGCCGACGCGGTACGGATGCTGGCGGCCGATCGTGCGCGGGCCGACGCCGATCAGGACGTAGCTCACCACGACCATCACCACCGCGACGACGAGCAGCGCGAGCCACACCGGGGAGACCCACCGCAGGAACACGACCGTGACCAGCACGGTCGACGTCAGCTCGCAGCCCATCCGCAGCAACAGCAGCAGGTTGATGTGGCGGCGGCGTTCGGCGATCACCATCGTCAGCTGGCGCGCGCCGAGCCTGCCCAGCCGGACAAGGCCTTCGACACGGGCCAGCGAAACCGTGCTGACCGCGGAGTCCGCCGCGGCGAACACCCCGGCGAGCAGCACCAGCGCGACGGCGATGACCAGCAGCGTCGGTGAATCGGCGCCGCCACCCGCGACGGTTGTCTCGAGCTGCGAGACGGCTTGCGCGGCGCTACCCATCAGCGAACTCGGAGAGCTCAGGCGGGTTCGACATCTTCGCCGGCCGGCGCGTCGAGCCCGGCCGTCCCCAGCAGCCTGTCGTCCGCGCTGCGCTGCGCACTCTGGCGCTGCACGGCGACGGTGGCGGCCTGGAACTCGGCGAGGATCCGGTTCTGCAGGCCGAACATCTCACGTTCCTCGGCGGGCTCCGCGTGGTCGTAGCCGAGCAGGTGCAGCACGCCGTGCACGGTGAGCAGGTGCAGCTCGTCGATCAGCCCGTGGCCGGCGGTCTTGGCCTGGTCCTTGGCGAACGCCGGGCACAGCACGATGTCGCCGAGCAGCGCCGGTGACGGGTCCGCGGCGTCGGGACGGCGCGACGAGTCGAGCTCGTCCATCGGAAAGGCCATCACGTCGGTCGGGCCAGGGAGGTCCATCCACCGGTCGTGGAGGTCTTCCATCACCTCGAGGGTGACGAGCATGACCGACAGCTCGGCCAGCGGGCTGACTTCCATCTTGTCCAGCGCGAACCGCGCGGCCGACACGATCGACGTCTCGTCGACCCCGACCCCGGACTCGTTGGCGATCTCGATACTCAAACTGTTTCCGCCTCCGCGGTAAGAAAATGCGATAGCGGTATCTGACGCCGCCTCTGCTGAGAAAAACACATCAGCGGTATTAAACAGCGCGTCAGCGACGCCCCTTCCAGCCACCCGTCGAGCCCGTGGCCTCTTCGGCGTCCTGGCGGGCCTGGTATTTCTCGTAGGCGTCGACGATGTCCCCGACCAGGTGATGCCGAACGACGTCCTGGCTGGTCAGCTGCGCGAAATGGAGCCCGTCGACGCCGTCGAGGATGTCCCGGACGACCCGCAGCCCGCTCTTCTGGCCGTTGGGCAGGTCGATCTGGGTGATATCGCCGGTGACCACGATGCTGGAACCGAATCCGAGCCGGGTGAGGAACATCTTCATCTGTTCGGGGGTGGTGTTCTGCGCCTCGTCGAGGATGATGAACGCGTCGTTGAGCGTGCGTCCACGCATGTACGCCAGCGGGGCGATCTCGATCGTGCCCGCCTGCATCAGCCGCGGGATAGTCTCGGGATCGACCATGTCGTGCAGCGCGTCGTAGAGCGGCCGAAGGTACGGGTCGATCTTCTCGTTGAGCGTGCCCGGGAGGTACCCGAGCCGCTCGCCCGCTTCGACGGCGGGACGCGTCAGCACGATGCGGGTGACCTGCTTGGCCTGCAGCGCTTGGACGGCCTTCGCCATGGCGAGGTACGTCTTGCCGGTACCGGCTGGGCCGATGCCGAACACGATGGTGTGCTCGTCGATCGCGTCGACGTACCGCTTCTGGTTCAACGTCTTGGGGCGGATCGTCTTCCCGCGGCGGGAGATGATGTCCATGCTGAGGACGTCGGCCGGGGAGTCGGAGTCGCCGGTGGAGAGCATCCCGACGGTGCGGCGGACGGTGTCCGGGCCGACGGGCTGGCCTCGTCCGGCGAGCGTGACGAGCTCGGCGAACACGCGCTCGCCGAACGCCACGTCGGCCGGGATGCCGGTGAGAGTGACTTCGTTGCCCCGGACGTGCACATCAGCCACGAGCAGTTCCTCGACGACGCGGAGGTTCTCGTCGCGGGATCCGAGCAGCGTGAGCGCGGCGGCTTCGGGGATGGGGAATTTGGATTGCGCCGACTGAGTCGCGACGCCCTTGGGGACGTCGGCTCGGGCGGCTCCACCCTGTGGAGTACCGGCCACGTGCTTTCGGGCCTGCTTTCTGCGCGATCGCTGATGCTGTCGTAAGAGCGGACTCCTCGATGCTAGCGGTTTCGGGGGTCCGAGCGCAGTCCGGTTTACCGCCCGGGGGTACTCACGGGGCGTGGCTGCCGAAGAACCCGAGCTGCTCGCCGCCGAGGACATGGGCGTGGACATGGAAAACCGTCTGCCCGGCATCGGCGTCGGTATTGAACACGACCCGGTACCCGGACTCCAGAATTCCCTCGAGCTCCGCGACCGTCTTGGCCGTCGCCACGACCGCCGCCAGCAACCCCGGATCCGCCGCCGCCAACTCGCCCACATTGCGATACCGCTTCTTCGGCACCACCAGCACATGCACGGCGGCCTGCGGGTTGAGGTCCCGGAACGCGAACGTCACCTCGTCCTCGAACACCACGTCCGACGGGATCTCCCCCGCCACGATCCGCTCAAACAACGTCTCCGCCGCGTCACTCATCCTCGAACCCTAACGGCTGCGGTGACGCCGAGCGGCCTCGCCTTCGTCGGTCTCGGCCAGGCCGAACAGTCGAGCCGGCCATGCTGCGCATGTCGATCGAGCGTGGCGACGTCGAATGGGAGGCCCGCGTGCGCGCGGCGCACCACCGGCTGGCCCGTACTCAGGTGTACCTGGCGGATGGGTCGGTGAACGCTGCCTGGTCAGCCGCCCACGGCGCTTTCCGCCGGGCACTGCTCGACGTCTGCGGCAACTCGGTGCTGCTGGATTCCTTCGACAGGATGTGGACGGCAAGCCAACTGGCCCGCCGCTGGTCCGGCCACCGCACCCTCGACCGCGACTACGTCGACGACCACCGACGCCTGGAGGAGGCCGCCCTGGCGCGCGACGCCGACACCGCCGCCGAGCTCCTCGCCGACCACGTGAGCATCACCGCCGACGCACTGACCCGGCCCGACGCGCGGTGACGTACACGCACGTGGTGGCCAGCAATGGGTTCGCGGAGCGGATCCGAGCGCCACCCCCGTCACGCGGTGGTACCAGCGGTACTGATGTGGCTGATGTGGTTGCTGAGACTTGCCGCGCCCGTTCCCATTCGTACCAGGGATCCCCTGAGCCAGGCGCTTTGGACGTCACCACGCCCGCCAACAGCTACGTGCCGCACCGTGGGGGTTTGGGGGCTCGGCCCCCAAGACAGGCCGAACCTCCCGCCTGCGAAGACGCGACAGCGTCGAGCAGACACGACGAGGAGGTGAGGCGGGGCGGTGGAACCCTGGGGGTGGCTCCACCGCCTCCGCGGCACCGCCGGGCTGAGGGGGAGGCGCCCGGCGGGGATCTGTGGTTGCTGCCCGACCGCGTTGTGTTGATCTGCTCTGTATCTTGATCAATCCGCTGGTCGGCTGCCACGTTTCACCGTTGTTAACAAGGGTAACCGGTCGGAGCGTGATCACGCCATAACTGGGCGCGAATTTTCCTGGTGGTTTTCTCAGTCTGGCTCAGGTCCAGCGGGTGGTGAGGGCGCCGAGTGCGCCAAGGGCGACGGCGGCGGCGGTTGAGGTGCGGAGGACGGTGGGTCCGAGGCGGACGGGGGTGGCGCCGGCTTCGGTGAAGGTGGTGAGTTCGTCGTCGGTGATGCCGCCCTCGGGGCCGATGACGAGGATGAGGTTTCCGCTGTCCGGTAGTGCGACATCGGCAAGTCGCTCGGCCACGCCGGATTCGAGGACGAGGGTGACCGCGGAGGCGCGAATCAGGTCGACGAGGGCCGCGGTGCCGACGGGGCCGGGGATTTCGGGGACGCGGCCGCGGCGGGCCTGTTTGGCGGCCGAGCGGGCGGTGGCGCGCCAGCGTTCGAGGGCTTTGTCGCCGCGGGCGCCGTCTTCCCAGCGGGCGACGCTGCGGGCTGCGCGCCAGGGCAGGACCGCGTCCGCTCCGGCTTCGGTGGCGAGTTCGACGGCGAGTTCCCCGCGGTCGCCTTTGACCAGCGCTTGGGCGACGACCACCCGCAGCGCGGGGGCTGGTTCGGTCCACCGCTCTTCGACGTCGAGCCGCACGGACGCGTCGCGGCCCGTCTGGACGGCCGTGATCACGCAGCGGGCCAGCTCACCTTCGCCGTCGGAAAGGATGAGGCGTTCGCCGACGCGCATGCGACGGACGGTGGCGGCGTGCCGGGCCTCCTCGCCTTCGAGTAGTGCCTCACCTGCGGTGGGCAGCTCGTCGGCGAGGAAGACCGGCAGGGTGGTCTCCGGCACTGCGTCAGCGGTGGTTCTTGGTGCGCCGCTTGGAGAACAGGCCACCGTGCTTGGTGCCGTTGCTGGCCAGCGTCGGCACCTCCTCGCCGCGTTCCTTCGCGAGCTGACGCATCAGTTCCCGCTGGGTGTCGTCGAGCTTGGTCGGCACCACGACGTCGATGTGCACGTGGAGGTCGCCGCGGCCGTCGACGCGGCCCGAAGAACGCAGCCGCGGCATGCCCTTGCCGGTGAGCACCAGCTCCGTGGCCGGCTGGGTGCCGGGCTCGACGTCGAGCTCGTAGTCACCGTCGATCAGCGTCTCGATGGGCACGCTCGCGCCGAGCGCGGCCGTGGTCATCGGGATGCGGAAGTTGCAGTGCAGGTCGTTGCCCTGGCGGACGAAAACCTCGTGCGGCTCCTCGTCGATCTCGACGTAGAGATCGCCCGCTGGGCCGCCGCCGGGGCCGACCTCGCCCTGGCTCGACAGGCGGATCCGCATGCCGTCGCCGACACCGGGCGGGACCTTCGCGGTGACGTTGCGACGCGCACGCACGCGGCCGTCGCCACCGCACTGGCGGCACGGGTCGGTGATCACTTCGCCGAACCCGCGGCACACCGGGCACGGCCGGGCCGTGACGACCTGGCCGAGGAAGGAACGCTGCACCGACTGGATCTCGCCGGCGCCGCCGCAGGTGTCACAGGTCTGAACCGTCGCGCCGGGCGCCGTGCCCGCGCCGCGGCACAGGTCGCAGACGATCGCGGTGTCGACGGCGATCTCTCTGTCCGCGCCGGTGGCGCATTCCTCGAGGGTCATGCTCAGCCGGATCAGCGCGTCGGCACCGGGCTGGACGCGGCTGCGGGGACCTCGTCCCCGGCCGCCACCACCGCCCTGGCCGCCGAAGAAGGCGTCCATGATGTCGCCGAGCCCGCCGAAGCCGGCGAACGGGTCGCCACCTCCGCCGCCGCCACCCCCGCGGCCGCTGTCCATCGGGTCGCCACCGAGGTCGACGACCTTGCGCTTCTGCGGGTCCGACAGCACCTCGTAGGCGGTCGTGACCTCACCGAACTTGTGCTGCGCGTCGTCGGACGGGTTGACGTCCGGGTGCAGCTCGCGGGCGAGCTTGCGATAGGCGCGTTTGATCTCCTGATCGGTCGCGTTCTTGGCCACCCCGAGAGTGCCGTAGTAGTCCCTCGCCACCGTCTTGCCTTCTCCTCTGTGCTGTTCCTAGAGCATTTGCGCTGTTCCTAGGACATTTGCCCTGTTCACGGCGCTCTGTGTGCCGCGCCCGGCCTCACCTGGCGGACAGGATCTGCCCTACGTAGTTCGCCACGGCGCGCACCGCCGCGATCGTGCCCGGGTAGTCCATCCTGGTCGGCCCGACGACCCCCATCCCGCCGAGCAGCAGGTCGTCCATGCCGTATCCGATCGACACCACCGACGTGCTGCGCATCTGCTCGTCCTCATTTTCCTCACCGATGCTCACCGTGATCGCACCGGGGTTGCGGACGGCGGCCAGCAGCTTCAGGACGACGACCTGTTCCTCGAGCGCTTCGAGCACCTGCCGGAGCGATCCGGGGAAGTCCGAGACGTTGCGGGTCAGGTTCGCGGTGCCGCCGAGGACGAGCCGTTCCTCCGGATGGTCGACCAGCGACTCCACCAGCACGGTACAGATGCGGATGAGCGCGTCGCGCAGCTCACCGGGCGAGGAGTCGGGCAGTTCGGCGACGTTGACCGCGGCCTCGGACAGCCTGCGGCCGGCCAGCGCGGAGTTCAGCAGGGCACGAAGCCTGCCGACGGACTGCTCGCTGACGACGTCGCCGAGGTCGACGATGCGCTGGTCGACGCGCCCAGTGTCGGTGATGAGCACCAGCATGAGCCGCGCCGGGGTGAGCGGGACGACTTCGAGGTGGCGGACCGTGGAGTTCGTCATCATCGGGTACTGGACGACGGCGACCTGCCTGGTCAGCTGCGCGAGCAGCCGGACGGACCGCCGCAGGACGTCGTCTACGTCGGTGCCGCTGTCGAGGAAGTTCGTGATCGCGCGCCGCTCGGCCGAGCTCAGCGGCTTGACCTCGGCGATCTTGTCGACGAAGAGGCGGTAGCCCTTGTCTGTCGGGATCCGGCCGGCGCTGGTGTGGGGCTGGGTGATGTAGCCCTCTTCTTCCAGCGCCGCCATGTCGTTGCGGACAGTGGCGCTGGACACACCCAGGTTGTGCCGGTCGACGATGGCCTTCGACCCGACGGGTTCCTGGTTGGAGACGTAGTCGGCGACGATCGCGCGCAACACCTCGAAGCGTCGCTCTTCCGAGTTGGCCACCCTCGCACCTCCGTCCGCGCACGCTCGTCCCACAAGCCTTCACAACGAGCTTACGGACTTCCGCGTTCCCGGCACTCCAGCGGGCACGCTGACGCCGAAGTGACGCCGCGGTGACGGCCTGCCGGAAAGATTACGGGCTCTCAGCGGCGACCGAGGAGAAGGCATGACACGAGCAGGTCATACCCACCCGAAAAACACCCCCCGGAACGCGCCGCCCATCGTCGGCTCGGTCGTGCGCTCGCCAGGGGAGGCGCTGGACGAGGAGACCGAAGCGGCGATGACTTTACGCTTCGGACACGACTTCAGTCAGGTCCGCGTGCACACCGATGCCCGCGCCGCCGAGTCCGCCGAGGCTGTGGGCGCACGTGCTTACACCGTCGGGCCGCACGTCGTGTTCGGCGCGGGCCAGTACGCGCCCGGTTCGGCCGCCGGGCAGCGCTTGCTCGCCCACGAACTCACGCACGTCATCCAGCAGGGCGCCCGGCCAGGCGGTGTCGCACCGGGCACCGATCTGAAGGTCAGCAGACGGAGCGACCCTGCGGAACGGGAGGCGCACCTCGGCGGGCCGGCGTCCGCGGGAACCGTCGGTGTCATGGTCCAGCGTGACGACCTGGGCCATGACACGGACGACGGACCGAAGGACGCCGGCGTACCTGGTGGGGTGTCGACGCCCCCGACGGTTTCCGCGGCACCCGCTGAGCCCGAGCCCCCACAAATCCGGCAGGGCCGGATCGGCGAGCTCGTCGGCCACCTACCGGACTGGAACTTCCTGCCGACCCGGGGGTTCGTCAAACCGGTACTGGCCAAGGCAGCCGAGGCGAGGCTGCTCTCCGCGCTGCTGATCCCCGAGCTTGGCGTCTCCGTGGACGTGCGTGGATCCGCCGGAGCCGACGCCGCTTTGACCGGCAGCTATGAAGGTTGGCTGCGCAACATACAGGTCGGCGTTTCGCGCGAGCAGGCCGACGAGATCGCCCTGAACAACCCGTTCATCCTGCTGCAGGGACTGCCGCGGACGCTCGACGACGTCGCCCGGGTATCCACCGAGTTCCGCGGCCTCGCCGACCTCGACGTGTCCGGCCGGTTCGGGGGACGTCTGCACCTGGGCGCCGCGCTGGAAGCCGTGGCCTCGGTCCCGAAACTGTTCGACATCGCGAAGATCGGGGCCGGGCTCGGCGCCGACGCCGAGGTGGAGGCCGAACTGCGCTTCCATGATCGGGTCGGGATCTACGGTTCGGGCCACCAGTACCACTTCCGGGATGCCAAGTCCGCCAGCCTCACCCTCGCGCTCCACTTCAACCTCGCCGCGTTCCTGGAAGCCGGGCTGCTCGGCGCGACCTGGCGGCGGGACTGGAACCTGGCACGGTTCGACAAGAACTGGACCATCGGCACGAAGCTCGACCTGCACTACGACAGCGGCGGCCCGCAGGTGACGGACGTGACCCTCACCGAGCAGACGCTGGACGTCATCGGCGTCGTCAGGGAAATGCTGACGGCGGCCACCACGCAGGCGCATCTCACCGGAGCCCCGGGAGGGCCTGGCGCGCCCGCCGCGCCCGGTGGGCGGCCACCGACCGGCCGGACGAGCGCCGATCCGATTCCGATGACCTGGTACAAACCGCCGGGCCTCTACCCGGCGTCGATCACCCTGGGCGGGCAGCAGTACTTCTTCATCCGGCCCCGCTGGCTGACCGTGCCCAACACCGCAAAATTCGCGGATGTGCGTCGCGAGGCCACCACCGACAGCCGCGGCACTCCGCGGATCGAGATCGGGGTTTCGCCCAGCAGCAAGTTTTATCCGAAGATCGGCGGTGAACCGTGGCCGAGGGTCGAGGTGAAACGGGTTCGGGGCAAGGTCAAGCAGGACCAGTTCAGAAGGCTGCTGAGGGCGCACGGGTACGCCTGGGGCACCAAGGAGGCCGATCACGTCCGAGATCTGCAGTGGCGAGGAGAAGACGCCTACGAAAACCTGTGGCCGCTCGAAGAGTCCGACAACCTCGACGCCAACCGGATCCTCACCCAGTTGGTCACCTATACGGATTCGACCGGCGCGCCCCGGACGGCCCGACTCGGCGACACCCCACTGGGCCTGTACTTCCGAATACGCAATTTCGCCTGACCGGCGTCAGGAGTTGCGCGGGAAGCCCAGGTTGACGCCGCCGTGAGAGGGGTCGAGCCAGCGGGACGTGACGACCTTGGTCCGGGTGAAGAAGTGGAAGCCTTCCGGCCCGTAGGCGTGGGAGTCGCCGAACAGCGAGTCTTTCCACCCGCCGAACGAGTAGTACGACACCGGCACCGGGATCGGCACGTTGACGCCGACCATGCCGACCTCGACCTCGTTCTGGAACCGCCGGGCCGCGCCGCCGTCGTTGGTGAAGATCGCGGTGCCGTTGCCGTAGGGGTTGGCGTTGATGAGCGCCAGTGCCTCGTCGTAGCCCTCGGCGCGCACGACCGCGAGCACCGGGCCGAAGATCTCGTCGGTGTAGATCGACATCTCCGGGCGCACGTGATCGAACAGGGTCGGGCCGAGCCAGAACCCGCCTTCGCCGCCGTCCGCCTCGACGCCGCGTCCGTCGACGACGAGCGTCGCGCCGGACGCCACCCCGGCATCCACATAGGACTCGACGCGCGCGTGGTGCGCGGCGGTGACCAGCGGGCCCATCTCGGACTCCGGGTTGCGGCCGTCGCCGACCTTCAACGCCGTCATCCGGTCGGTGATCTTGCCGACCAGCTCGTCGCCGGCCGGGCCCACCGCGACCAGCACCGACACCGCCATGCACCGCTCCCCCGCCGAACCGAACCCGGCCGACACCGCCGCGTCGGCGGCGAGGTCGAGGTCGGCGTCGGGCAGCACGATCATGTGGTTCTTCGCCCCGCCGAGCGCCTGGACGCGTTTTCCGTTGCGGGTGCCCGTTTCGTAGACGTACCGCGCGATCGGCGTCGACCCGACGAACGAGATCGCCTTGACGTCGGGATGCTCCAGCAGCCCGTCGACGGCGACCTTGTCCCCGTGCAGCACGTTGAGCACGCCGTCAGGCAACCCCGCCTCGGCGAACAGTTCCGCGATGAAGTTGGCCGCGGACGGGTCCTTCTCACTCGGTTTGAGCACGACGGTGTTGCCGCACGCGATCGCGTTGGGCACGAACCACAACGGCACCATGGCCGGGAAGTTGAACGGCGAGATCACCCCGACGACACCGAGCGGCTGGGCGATCGAGTAGACGTCGACGCCGGTCGACACGTTCTCGCTGAAGCCGCCCTTCAGCAGCTGCGCGGCGCCGCAGGCGTATTCGACGTTCTCGAGCCCTCGCGCGATCTCACCGGCGGCGTCGGACTCGACCTTGCCGTGCTCGCTGGTGACGATCTTGGCGAGCTCGTCCCGGCGCGCCGCCAACAGCTCGCGGAACGCGAACATCACCCGCGTGCGACCGGCCAGCGAGGTCCCGCGCCACCCGGGCAACGCGCGCTTGGCGGCCGCGACGGCCTCGGAAACCTCGTCCTGGGAAGCGAAATCGACCTTCGCGGCGACCTCGCCCGTCGCGGGGTCGAAGACGTCCCCCGAACGTTCGGCGATACCCGAGAACGGTTTCCCGTCGATCCAGTGGCTGATCCGTCGTGTCACTTGGTGCGCTCCTCGTGTGCCCGTGCGATCGACTCACCGAGAATTTCCAGTGCCTCGTCGGTTTCTTCGTCGGTCAGCGTCATCGGCGGCGCCAGGCGGATCACGTTGTTGTGCAGCCCGCCCTTGCCGACGAGCAGTCCGCGCGCCTTCGTCGCTTCCATCACGACCCCGGCCGCGGGCGGGCTCGGCTCCTTGCCGCCGGGCTCGACGAGTTCGACGCCGATCATCAGGCCCTTGCCGCGCACGTCCCCGACGACGTCGTAGCGGCTCGCGATGTCACGCAAGCCGTTCAGCAGCTTGTCGCCCAGCTTGGCCGCGTTGCCCTGCAGGTCGTGGTCCAGCAGGTAGTCCAGCGTCGCCTTCGCGCCCGCGGTGGACACCGGGTTCCCGCCGAAGGTCGAGATCGAGTTCGCGTTCAGGCAGTCCATCAGGTCGCCGCGCGCGATGACGCCACCGATGGCGAGCCCGTTTCCGAGGCCCTTCGCGAACGTCATCGCGTCCGGGGTGACGCCGTGTGCCTGGATGCCCCAGAAGTGTTCCCCGGTGCGTCCCCACCCGGTCTGGACCTCGTCGGAGATGAACAGGATGCCGTGCTCGTCGAGCACCTCCTTGAACCCGGCGAGCAGGCCGTCCGGTGGCACGTTGAACCCGCCGACGCCCTGGATCGGCTCGACGATCATCGCGGCGACGTCCCCGGACGTCGTGGTCTGCAGGATGTCGCGCAGGTCGTCGACGCAGGCGGCGATGTAGTCCGCGTCGGAGTATCCGGCGAACGGTCCGCGGTAGCGGTAGCCGCCATGCACGTAACTGACCTTCACCGGCGAAAGCGAGCTCGCCGACCAGCCGCGGTTGCCGGTGATGCCGATCGTGGCGAATGCCCGGCCGTGATAGGAGTTCCGGATCGCCAGGATCTGGTTGCTGCGGCGGAACTGCGTCGCCAGCATCAGCGCGGTCTCGTTGGCTTCGGTCCCCGAGTTGGTGAAGAACACCTTGGCGTCCGGGATGCCCGAGAGCTCCGCGATCTGCTCGGCGAGCTCGACCTGCTTGCGGATCAGGTACAGCGTCGACGTGTGCAGCACGCCGGTGTCGAGCTGCGCGCGGATGGCGCCAGAGATCTCCTCGACGTCGTAGCCGATCGCGTTGGTCAGGATCCCGGCGAAGAAGTCCAGGTAGGTCTTCCCTGCCGAGTCGGTGACCCGCCTGCCCTTGGCGCTCACGATCTCGATCGGCTCGTCGTAGTACAGCGCCAGCCAGTTCGGCATGACCGCCCGATGCCTGCTCACCAAGTCGTCGCTCATGGTTGATGAGTCTCCGGCGGCGCGGCTCGCGGGCGCGACCGGCAACATGTATCGAGTCCCGCCCACGCCCGTACAGTCTGTGTCCTATGTACCCGACAGTCGCGGAGGTGCTGGCCCTTCCGGTGCTCCGGCACGGCCGGCCGCACGTCGTCGCGGGCGCCGCCGGACTCGACGCGCCCGTGCGCTGGGTGCACGTCGCCGAGGTTGCCGACATCGCGCACCTCCTCAAGGGCGGCGAGCTGGTGCTGACCACCGGGATAGCCCTGCCCGACGACGCGGCCGGGCTAACGGCCTACATCGACGAACTGGCCGCCGTCGGCATCGCCGGGCTGGTCTTCGAGCTGGTCCAGCGCTGGAGCTCGCACCTGCCCCCGGCGCTGCTCGAAGCGGCCGAGAAGCACGGCGTCCCGCTGATCACGCTGTCGCGGGAGACCCGGTACGTCACGATCACCGAGACGGTCAACGGCCTGATCGTGGACAACCAGGTCACCGAGCTGAAGGCCGCCGAGCAGATCCACCGGACGTTCACCGCGCTGACCGTCTCCGGGGCGGAGCCCGCCGTCGTGCTGCGCGAGGTCGCCCGGATCACCGAGCAGCCCGTGGTGCTGGAGACGCTGTCGCACGAGGTCCTCGCCTACGACGCGGCCGGCACCGACCCGGGTGAGCTGCTGACCGGCTGGCAGGCGCGGTCGCGCGCGATCGGGCTCGGTGAGCGCACCGGGTACCACGGCGGCGCGGGCTGGCTGATCACGATCGTCGGGGCGCGGGGCCACGACTGGGGGCGCCTGGTGGTCGTCTGCGCCGACGAGCCGCCGCACCGGCACCTGGTCGTCGCCGAGCGTGCCGCCTCCGCGCTCGCCCTGCACCGGCTGATCACCCGCGACTCCGACAGCCTCGAACGGCAGGCGCATCGCGGCGTGCTCTCCGAGCTGCTCGGCTCCCGCGTCCCCCCGGCCGAGCTGCTGGCGAGGTCCTCGGCGCTGGCCGTCGAACTCACCGGACGGCGCCTGATCGGCGTCGCACTGAGGCCCCGGCTGTCCACCACCGCGAAACCCGCGCTGTCGGCGCCCCCGGTGTTGCGGGAGCTGGCCGAGGCGACGGCGCTGGCCGCCCGGCGGGCCCGGGTGTCGCTCCTGGTCGCCGACATCGACGGAACCTGCGTCTGTGCCCTGCTCTCGCTGTCCCCCGAGGCCGCCGCCGAAAGCGTGCTGCACCGCCTGGCGACGGATATCCACGAAGCCCGCACGGGCGCGCCGGCCGTGGTCGCCGTCGGGACGGTTGTCGACAGCCCGGCGGACGCCCGCCGCACTCTGATGGAGGCGCTGCAAGTGGCGTCGGCCGCATTGCGTGCCGGCTCCGAGCGGGTCTTTCACCGCCTCGACGACGTCCGCCTGCGCGGCCTGCTTCAGCTGCTGACCGACGACGAGCGGCTCAAAGCCTTCTCCACGCGCGAACTGGGTCCGCTACTCCAGCGGGATGCCTCTTCGGGCAGCCGATTAGTGCAGGCTTTGAGGCACTACTGCGAACACGGCGGCAACAAATCGGCGGCGGCCGCGGCCGCGCATATTTCCCGGACCGCCTATTACCAGCAGCTCGCCCGCATCGAACAGATTCTCGGCATTCCGCTGGAGGATCCCGAGTCCATGCTCTCCCTTTACGTCGCGTTACTCGCCCACGACATCCGGGTGACCGACCGTGAATGATCTTCCCTTGCTGTCACCGAAACAGCATCTGCGTGACGCCCGTTAGGCCACTCGCAGGCAGCACCGAACGACCCCGTGCTCCATCAGGGTGATGACGGAGTGAAGGGCAAGACATCCCCCCGAGTGCCGTATATCGTGGCTTCCAGCAGCGCGGCACGCCGCTGATTTAGAGCGTCCTCGGGGGTCGTCGGTAATCACGTGATCAACGTTGATCACACCTGTTCACAAGTTATTGTTCACGAGTGCCGTGATTCACAAACATTCAGTCATGATCACTGCTGCCCAAAACACCGTGACTTAATTCCCGATTAATCCAGACCGGGAGATGGAACATGCGAAAAACGCAGGGCTCGACGAGCATCGCCGAACGCGGCAAAGGAACGCGAGCGGTGATCGAACCCGCCGATGTGCACCGGACACTCGGCCGCAACACCCTGGTCGATGGTTATGATTTGGTCCTCGATCTCGCGGCCAGCAGTGGATCGTGGCTGGTCGACGCGGTCACCGGCACCCGCTATCTGGACCTGTTCTCCTGCTTCGCCTCCTCCCCGCTGGGCACCAGCCCACCGGAATTGATCGAAGATCCGGAATTCCTGGCCCAGCTCACTGCCGCCGCGGTGAACAAACCCGCCAATCCTGATCTCTACACGGTCGAATACGCGCAGTTCGTCTCGGCATTCGCCCGGGTACTGGGTGATCCGGAACTACCTCATCTGTTCTTCATCGACGGCGGTGCGCTCGCGGTGGAGAACGCGCTCAAAGCGGCCTTCGATTGGAAAGCCCAGCGCGCCGGCACCGCCGGCGGCGACTACCAGGTACTGCATCTGGAAGGGGCCTTCCACGGCCGCAGCGGCTACACACTTTCCCTGACCAACACCGAGCCCGCCAAGACCGCGCTCTTCACGAAGTTCGACTGGCCGCGAATCCCGTCCCCCGCCTTGAAATTTCCGCTCACCGAGCATGCGGCGGAGAACGCCGACGCCGAGCGTAAGGCCTTGGCCGCCGCGCGAGCCGCCTTCGAAACCGCCGGCGGCAAGATCGCCTGCTTCCTCGCCGAACCGATCCAGGGCGAAGGCGGGGACAACCACCTCAGCGCCGGATTCCTGCGGGGCATGCAGGAGCTGTGCGTGGAGTACGACGCCCTGTTCGTGCTCGACGAGGTCCAGACCGGCTGCGGCCTGACCGGCACTCCCTGGGTCTACCAGCAGCTCGACCTCGAGCCGGATCTGGTGGCGTTCGGCAAGAAGACGCAGGTCTGCGGGGTCATGGGCGGCCGGCGCACGGACCTGGTGGCGAACAACGTCTTCGCCGTCTCCTCCCGGATCAGCTCCACCTGGGGCGGCAACTTCACCGACATGGTCCGGGCGACCCGAATCTTCGAGATCCTCGACGAGGACGGGCTCTTCGACGCCGCCGCGGAGCGGGGAAAGCACCTGCTCACTGGGCTCGAGAACCTGGCCGCCCGGCATCGGGGCGTGGTGCGGAACCCACGCGGACGCGGTCTGATGTGCGCGTTCGACCTGCCCGACACCGCCACCCGCGACGACCTCGTCCGCCGGATGTACGCCGACGAACAGGTGATCGTGCTCCCCTGTGGGACCACCGGTCTGCGATTCCGCCCGGCGCTGACGATCACCGAAGAACAGCTCGACGTCGGCCTGAGCGCGCTTGACCGCTGCCTGAGCGGCGTCGCGGCCACCGCCGCCTGAAATCCGTCATCCTTGAGGAGTAAGGAAAACAGATGACTGTCGTCGAACCGTCCCCCCGGACCGCGCCCGGTTTCCGCCCCGCTCTTGGCACCGCGCTGGAGGCCATCGGCAACACACCGCTGGTCCCGCTGCTGCGCCTGACCGATGGCCTGCGGGCGCGGATCCTGGTGAAGCTGGAGTACTTCAACCCGACGGGCAGTTATAAGGACCGCATGGCGCTGGCGATGATCGAGGAGGCCGAGAAGCGCGGCGAGATCACCCCCGGTAAGACCACGATCGTCGAATACACCGGCGGCAGCACGGGTTCCTCGCTGTCGTTCGTCTGCGCGGTCAAGGGGTACGCGCTCCGGATCGTCACCTCCGACGCGTTCAGCGAAGAGAAGATCCGCACGATGACGTCGATGGGCGCCGAGGTCGTCATGGTGCCCAGCGTCGGCGGCAAGATCACCCCGGACCTGATGCCCAGGATCATCGACCGGACCCGCCAGCTCGCCGAGGTCGCGGGCACCTACTGGACGGACCAGTTCAACAACAAGGACAACGCGGTCGGCCAGCGCACCATGGGGCGCGAGATCCTGGCGCAGACCGGCGGCGACGTCGACGCGTTCGTGGCCAGCGTCGGCACCGCGGGCTGCGCGATGGGTGTCGCCCGGGTGCTCAAGGATCACAGCCAGGACATCAAGGTCTTCGTGGTCGAGCCGAGCACTTCGGCGGTGCTCTCCGGCGGAGAGCCCGGTACCCACGGCATCGAGGGCATCGCGCTCGGCTTCACGCCTCCCTTGCTGGACAAGGAACTCTACGACGACGTGCTGGTCATCGACGAGGGCGAGGCACGTGATATGGCCCGGCGGCTCGCTGTCGAAGAGGGGATTTTCGCGGGCACGTCGACCGGGGCCAATGTGCTGGCCGCGCGGCGCGTCGCCCAGGAGCACGGCGGTGACATCACTATCGTCGTCCCTGCCGTGGACAGCGGTCTGAAGTACATCTCGACCGATCTGTTCCCGCGCGCAATCTGACGAATCCCTCAGTGCAAGGAGCAGGAATTCATGGGGCGTGGCAACATCATTCTCGGAATACTCGTCGCGATCATCTGGGGAGGCAACTTCGTCGTCGCCGATCAAGCGGTGGCGAGCGTCCCTCCATTGCTACTGGTGGCCTTGCGCTACCTCGTGGTCGCGATCGTGTTCCTGCCCTTCACCCGCCGCAACGGCCTGCCGTGGAAGTACATCGCTGCAGTCGGCCTGCTCTACGGCGTCGTCCAGTTCTCCGGGCTCTTCCTCGGCCTGCACCTCGGGGTCGGTGCCGGCGTCGCGGCGACGGTGATCCAAGCCCAGGCGCTGTTCACCATCATCCTTGCCAAAGTGTTCCTCAACGAGTCCTTCGGCAAGCTCAAGTGGGCAGGCCTGGTGGTCAGCGGGGCAGGTCTCGCGCTCATCGCGCTGTCGGGCGGGGGCGCGGCACCGCTGGGCGGCGTGCTGTGCGTACTGCTCGGCGCCGCCGGCTGGGCCGGCTCCAACATCGTGCTGAAGAAGGCGGGCAAGATCTCCGCCTGGACGATGACGGTCTGGCAGTCCGTCGCGGTGATCCCCCCGATGCTGCTGATCTCCGGGGTCTTCGAGAGCGGCCAGCGCGCTTCGGTGACCGGGATGTCGTTCGGCACGATCGCCGCCATCCTCTACATCGCCCTGCTGGCAACGGGTTTCGGGAACTACGCCTGGTACCGGCTCATCCAGCGGGTCGGCCCGTCGCGCACCGCGCCGTTCTCGCTCCTGGTGCCGGTGGTCGGCGTCCTGGTCAGCTGGATCGTGCTTCACCAGTCGCTGACCCCGCTGCAGTTCACCGGGGTCGCGCTGAGCCTGGTCGGGTTGACCGTGATCGTGCTGGCCCCGCAGCTGATCAGCCGGTTCGGAAAGCCCGTCCCCGCCCCGGCCCCGGCCGTCGAGAGCACTCCGTCGGTCACATCAATCCCAGAGAAAGGTGAGGTCTCGTGATTACCACTCAGGAGAAGAAGGTCGTCAGCCAGATCGACTACGCCGGGCTCGACCTGGCCGAATTCAAGAGCCTGCTCGACGAGAACGGCTACGTCTACCTGCACGGGGTCCCGGAGGACTTCGACCACGTCGGGTACCTGAAGCAGATCGGCCCGCTCATGCCGCAGTACGACGGCGAGCTGATCTGGTCGATCAAGGCGCAGGAGCGATTCGACAACCTGTACCACTCGCTCAACACCAAACCGCTGATGCCGCACACCGAGTGCTACGAGTTCCTGGGCCTGCCGCCCAAGTACCTCGCGCTCTGGTGCCTGGTACCCGCGGCCGACGGCGGCGGCCAGACCACCCTGGGTGACCTGCACAAGTTCCTCGAAACCCTCACCGACGAGGAGCGGGGCAAGCTCGCCGAAACGAAGTTCCCGTTCGTCTCCAGCGCCGGTGTGCAGGACATGGGCCTTGGCAAGACCGCGGTGCACCCGCTGCTCGAACTGCGCGAGGACAAGGCGCCGGTGATGCGGTTCAGCTACAACTGCGTCGTGCACGAGGACGACGAGTTCCTGCTCAACCTGCGCGAGCGGGTGCTCGAATTCTTCACCGAGACCCACATCACGGCCGACTACGAGCCAAACTCGCTGCTGATCTGGAACAACCACCGGATGGTGCATTCGCGCACCGGCTACACCGACCGCAACCGCCACCTGCGGCGGATCTGGCTCTCCGAAGAGTGACCGCCGGGAGGGGGTCGCGGCCATCGGCCGCCACCCCCTCTCCGCTTTTCGATCTCCTCCCCGCTCGATCGCATTTTTCCCGAAAGTACCTGGGGGACAACCATGTCCAAGGTCAGGGTCGTGCACGAAATCGGTGAAGTATCCGAAGAATCCTGGGACGCGGCCGTCTCCCGGTACGGCGGTTCGGTCTACCACCGGCACGCGTGGCTGCGTTCGGTGGAGGCCGCCGAGATGGTCGACATCGAAGCCCGCCATCTGGTCCTGGAGGACGAAGGACGGATCGTCGGCCTGGCGCCGCTGTACCTCACGCGCCACTGCCCCAAACTGGAGATGTTCCGGAAGCACTACGTCACCGCGGGCATCGGGGACGCGCCCATGCTGATCGGGCACAGCATGTACGCCCAGTCGAGCGAGCTCCTCGCGGCGGGCGAGCACGAACGCGGGCTGCTACTGGACGAAATCCTCGCACTGTGGCAGGCCGAAGCGGCCGATCGGATTCTCGCCTTTCCCTTGGTGCCAGGCGATTCCCCGCTGCTGTCCGATCTTCGGCGGCACGGCTTCACCACCGGGCTGCTGTCCTGCACGAACCTTCTCGAGACCCCGTGGGACACCTTCGAGGACTACCTCGCGCATCTGCCGGGAACCAGACGCCGCAACATCACCAAGGGCATCCTGCGTAGCGAGCGGGCCGGGGTCACCGCCGAAGTACAGCGTGGCTGCGCCGACCTCGAGCTGCTCGCGTCGATGGTGCGCCGGACGGCCGAGCATCACGGCAGCCCGGTCTTCTTCGACACCGGCTTCCTCACCGCGGTGGTCGAAGCCTTCGGCTCGTCGGCCGTCACGATCACCGTCCGCGGCCGGGGAGAGCCGATCCTGACCTGCCTCGCGCTCGACGCCGGGGGCGAAGTGGCGCCGTGGTGCATCGGCTTCGACTACACGTCGCTGGGTGAATTCGGCCAGTACAACTACCTGTACGCCACGCTGATCCGCTTCGCGGTCGAAAACGGGCGTCGGCAGGTGAACTTCGGCCGCAGCACCTACTACATCAAACGCAAGTACGGCTGCCGCCAGCGTCCGGTCTACGCGGCGATGGCGGCGCCGGCGGCGGCTCGGCGCACGGTCGAGGACTGGGTCTCGGCCATCGACGCCCACGCCCGTACCGAACTGGCCGAGGTCGGACTGCCCGCTCCGGCGCACACGGAACTGCTGAGGGCGACATGAGCAGGACGAACGCAGCGCGGGGTTCGACGGACGACCTGATCGCCGAGGGGTTCGCCAAACAGCGCGCGCACCGCAGGGAGTTCGAGGCGATAGCGCCGGAAGAGCGCAGGCGGTGGGCCGAGCGCGCGGTCCGCACGCTGGCCAGGCGGCTGCGTGAAGAGAACCCCGGGTACGCGCGCTTGTACGAGACGGCGTCGGACTCACTCCAGCTGCCGGTGCTGGAGAAGTCCCGGCTGGGTGCGTCGTTCGACGAGTTCGCCGCCGGAACGGGGGCGACTCGCGCGTCGATGACCGCCTTCGCGGCCAAGCCGTTCAGCCTGGGTAGCAGGCTCGATACGAAGCACCTGGCGTTCAGCTCGTCGGGGTCGTCCGGCGAGCCACTCCCCGTGCTGCACCACGTCCGGGACTTCGGACGCAGCCTCGAAGCGTTCGTCGCGCGGGGTGTCCGCGGCGCGCGTCCGGGTGCCGAGCGGCTGCTCTACATCGGACTGCTGGATCGGCACAACGGCGGCAATGCCTGGATGTACTACCTCGGTGGCCATCTCGACGTCGTCCTCGCCGACGTCTTCGCCGAGCCGGCTTCGTTGCTGGACGTCGTCGGCGAACACCGGCCCGACGTCGTGCTGACCCGCCCGCACCTGCTTCGCGCGCTGGCCGCCGCGGCGGCCGAACGGGGCGTGGCGCTGCCCCAGGCGCACCTGCTGAGCGTCGGTGAAGGGCTCCAGCCCGAGCAGCGGCGGGAGATCACCGCGGGCTGGGGATCACCGCCGCATAACAGCTACTCCACTGTGGAGACTGGCCCGCTCGGCTACCAGGAGGATCCGGCCCTCGACGAACTGACCGTGTATGACGATCTGCACCTGGTCGAGCTGCTCGACGCGGGCGGCGTGCCCGTCACCGAGCCCGGCGTTCCGGGCCGGCTCGTGGTGAGCACGCTGTACCGGGACGTGCTCCCGCTGATCCGCTACCGGGTCGGCGATGTGGCCAGCTGGCGGAACGCGGAGCTGACCCGGCTGAGCTTTCCCCATGGGCGTGACACCACGGTGGTACGGCTGAGCTGCTCCGGCGGCGTGATGGAGATGCCCGAGCTGCCGCTGTGGTCGATCGTGGTGCCGGGCGTCCGCCAGTACCAGGTGGTGCAGACGGGCCCGGATTCACTTCTGGTGCGCTACGAACCGTCCGGTACGTCGAGTAGCACCACGGGCGCCGCGCTGCGCGACGCCGTCTTCGCCAAGCTGGCGGGCCAGAGCTGCGACAACGGGGTGCGGGTCACCACCGAGCTGGTCCCCGCGCTGCTGCCTGACCGGGTCAGCGGCAAGATCAAGCGCGTCATCCCGTGGCTGCCCCAGCGCTAGCGCATTACTGCGTGTTGCCCACAGAGGACACAAGGGCAACTCGTCCGAGTAAGATCTTCACTCCGGTGAGTGACGAGCTGCCCCCGCGAATCAGCCGATACCTTTTATATGCTTCTCTTCCCGTTCGCTCCGGCAGCCGTGGCCGCGCTCTCTCTCGCGTACCTCGGTGGCCCTTCACCGCAGCCCGGTTCGTCGTTCCACCTCAGTGAGCGCGCCTACGGCGGCCAGGTCAGCGAGGCCTCCCTGACCTGCGATCCAGCCGGTGGCAGCCACCTGGACAGCGCCAAAGCCTGTGCGGTCATCCAAGGCGCCAACGGCGACTTCCAGCGCCTGCCGACCCGCCATCAGCTCTGCTCGGCGCTCTACGCCCCGGTCGACGTCGTGGTCGCCGGTTTCTGGCGCGGCACGCCAGTGTCGTTCCAGGCAACCTATGCGAACAAGTGCTCCGCCAACGCGGAATCGAGCGGCGTCTTCGGCTTCTAGACCCGGGCCATGCTCCTCTGTGGAGTGTCCGGGCGGCATAACAGCGCATAAGCGCGGTTTGCGCAATCGGCAGCATGCGTTGTTACCGGTGTAAGAGTGAACACTCTGCCAGTGCCCGGCGCGGGCGGTGGCGCGCAGGATTCCGCAATGGAGCCGAAGCCACTTGTATCCCAGATCGTGCACAGCGACGGCCGGGTGGAACTCGGCGACGTCACGTCCGTCGAAGGCAGCCGGTTCTTCAATCCCGAGCTGGCCCCGGTGCCCGTCGGGAAACGGACGTGGAGCACCTACAACTACTTCGCGCTGTGGATGGGGATGGCGCACAACATCCCCAGCTACGCGCTGGCCGCGTCGCTCATCGCACTGGGCATGAACTGGGTGCAGGCGCTGATCACCATCACGATCGGCAACATCGTGGTGCTGGCGCCGATGCTGGCGAACAGCCACGCCGGCACGAAGTACGGCATCCCGTTCCCGGTGTTCGCCCGCGCCTTCTACGGCGTGCGCGGCGCGAACTTCGCCGCGCTGCTGCGGGCGTTCATCGCGTGCGGCTGGTTCGGTATCCAGACCTGGGTCGGCGGTGAGGCCGTCTACATCATCGTCGGGCGGCTGACCGGATCCGGCTGGCGGGACGCGGCTGTCATCGGCGGTCAGCACTGGACGCTGTGGCTGTCGTTCGGGTTGTTCTGGCTGCTGCAGATGCTGATCATCTGGCGGGGCATGGACGCGATCCGCCGGTTCGAGAACTGGACGGCGCCGCTGGTGTCGGTCGGCTTCCTGATCATGCTGGCCTACGTGCTGATCAAGGCCGGCGGGTTCGGCCCGATCCTGGCCGAGCCGGGCAAGCTCGGCTGGGGACCGTCGTTCTGGAAGGTGTTCGCGCCGTCGCTGATGGCGATGATCGCGTTCTGGTCGACGCTCTCGCTCAACATGCCGGACTTCACCCGCTTCGGCGGCAGCCAGCGCAAGCAGGTCCGCGGCCAGATCCTCGGGCTGCCGACCACGATGACGTTCATCGCGATCGTGGCGATCCTGACCACGTCCGGCGGCCACGTGCTCTACGGCCAGGACATCTGGGACCCCGCGCAGCTCGCGGACAAGTTCTCCAGCCCAGCCGTGGTCGTCGTCGCGCTGATCGCGCTCGTGCTCGCGACGATCTCGGCGAACCTCGCGGCCAACGTCGTCAGCCCGTCCTACGACTTCTCCAACGCCTTCCCGAAGAAGATCACCTTCGCCGTCGGCGGCCTGATCACCGGTGTGATCGGCGTCCTGATCCAGCCGTGGCGGCTGTATTCGGACCCGAGCATCTACATCTTCTCGTGGCTCGGCTTCTACGGCGGCATCCTCGGCGCGGTGGCCGGGGTGCTGGTCGCGGGCTACTGGGTCATCCGGCGCACCAAGCTCGACCTGCAGGGCCTGTACACCGAAGGCGGGACGTACTGGTTCAAGGCAGGCTGGAACTGGCGCGCGGTCGCGGCGACCCTCATCGGCGCGGTGCTCGCCGTCGGCGGCGCGTACGGCGGCCCGTTCCCGGCAGGCGGACTGATCGGATTCCTGAAACCTTTGTACGACTACAACTGGGTGGTCGGCCTGGTCGGCGCGTTCGTGGCCTACCTGGCGCTGACCGCCCTCGCTCCGGAACGCGGTGTTTCGGCAATCAAGGAGGAACCTAGTGAGCGACGTGGTACGAGCCGGACTGATCCAGCAGCGGTGGACGGGTGACAAGGAGTCCATGATCGCCGCGGCCGTCGACGCGATCGGCAAGGCCGCGTCGCAGGGCGCCCAGGTCGTCTGCCTCCAGGAGCTGTTCTACGGACCGTACTTCTGCCAGGTGCAGGACCCGGACTACTACTCCTACACCGAGCAGATCCCGGACGGTCCGACGACGAAGCTCCTGCAGGAGGTCGCCGAGCGGCACAGCGTCGTCATCGTCGCGCCGATGTACGAAGTCGAGCAGCCGGGCGTGTACTACAACACGGCCGCGGTGATCGACGCCGACGGCACCTACCTCGGCAAGTACCGCAAGAACCACATCCCGCAGGTGAAGGGATTCTGGGAGAAGTTCTACTTCCGCCCCGGCAACACCGGCTACCCGATCTTCGACACCGCGGTCGGCCGGATCGGCGTCTACATCTGTTACGACCGGCACTTCCCGGAAGGCTGGCGCGCGCTCGGACTCGCCGGAGCGAAGATCGTGTTCAACCCGTCGGCGACCAGCCGGGGCCTGTCGGAGTACCTGTGGCGGCTCGAGCAGACGTCCGCGGCGGTGGCGAACGAGTACTTCGTCGGCACGATCAACCGCGTCGGTGTGGAAGAGCTGGGAGACAACGAGTTCTACGGCCAGACGTACTTCGCCGACCCGCGCGGCCAGCTCATCGGAGACGCCGCGTCGGACGTCGACGAAGAGATCGTCATACGCGACCTGGACATGGGCAAACTCACCGAAGTCCGCGACCAGTGGGCGTTCTACCGCGACCGCCGCCCCGACAGCTACGGCCCGCTGACGGAGGCCTGAGCCCATGCGGACACTGATCAAGGGCGGCACGGTACTGAGCAGCACCGGGAGTTCGGTCGCCGACGTGCTCGTCGACGGCGAGACGATCGCCGCGGTCGCCGCGCCCGGCGTCTTCGCCGATGACGCTGCCGACCAGGTGCTCGACGCGACCGGAAAATACGTGCTGCCCGGCGGGATCGACGCGCACACGCACATGGAGATGCCGTTCGGCGGCAGCTTCTCGAACGACACCTTCGCCACCGGCACCACGGCCGCGGCCTGGGGCGGGACGACGACGATCATCGACTTCGCCGTGCAGGCCAAGGGCACCTCGCTACTGTCCACTCTGGACAAGTGGCACGAGAAGGCCGACGGCAACTGCGCCATCGACTACGGGTTCCACATGATCGTCTCCGACGTCAACGACACGTCATTGAAGGAGATGGACGCCTGCCTGGACGGCGGGATCAGCAGCTTCAAGATGTTCATGGCCTACCCCGGGGTGTTCTACTCGACCGACGGCGAGATCCTGCGCGCGATGCAGAAGGCGCGCGGCAACGGGTCGACGATCATGATGCACGCCGAGAACGGCATCGCGATCGACCAGCTCGCCGCGCAGGCCGTGGCGGCGGGCCGGACGGACCCGGTGGAGCACAGCCTCACCAGGCCACCGGAGCTCGAGGGCGAGGCGACGTCGAGGGCGATCACGCTGGCCAAGGTGACGGGCTCGCCGCTCTACATCGTGCACCTTTCGGCCGCGCAAGCGCTTGCGGCCGTGGCCGAGGCGCGTGACGCGGGGCAGAACGTCTTCGCCGAAACGTGTCCGCAGTACCTGTACCTGTCCATTGAGGACATGGCCAAGCCGAACTTCGAGGGCGCCAAGTACGTCGCCTCTCCCCCGCTGCGGGAGAAGTCTCACCAGGCCGATCTGTGGCGCGGGCTGCGGACGAACGACCTGTCGGTGGTCTCGACCGACCACTGCCCCTTCTGCTTCAAAGACCAGAAGGAGCTCGGCCGCGGCGACTTCCGGGCCATCCCGAACGGGATCCCCGGCGTCGAGCACCGGATGGATCTGCTGCACCAGGGCGTCGTGGCGGGTGAGATCTCGCTGGAACGCTGGGTGGAGACGTGTTCGACCACGCCGGCCCGGATGTTCGGGCTGTACCCGCGTAAGGGGGTCATCGCGGCCGGGGCGGACGCCGACGTCGTCATCTACGACCCGAAGGCGAAGCAGACGCTGTCCGCCGAAACGCACCATATGAATGTCGACTATTCGGCGTACGAAGGCTGGGAAATCGCCGGAAAAGTCGACACGGTGCTGTCTCGGGGAAGCGTCGTCGTTTCGCCGTCCGGGTTCAGCGGCAGTACGACCCACGGCAAGTTCCTGCCCCGCGGGCTCAACCAATACCTCGGATAGGGGACGGACATGGATTTCGGACTCGTGCTGCAGACGGACCCGCCGGGGCGCGAGGTCGTGCGGCTGATGAAAGCCGCGGAGGACAAGGGCTTCCGCTACGGCTGGACGTTCGACTCGTGCGTGCTGTGGCAGGAGCCGTTCGTCATCTACTCGCAGGTCCTCGCGCAGACGTCGTCGCTGATCGTGGGGCCCATGGTGACCAGCCCGGGGATGCGGGACTGGTCAGTGCTGGCGTCGATGTTCGCCACGCTCAACGACATGTACGGCAACCGGACGGTGTGCGGCATCGGCCGGGGCGATTCGGCGCACCGTGTCATCGGCAAGCCACCGTCCACTTTGGCCACTGTGCGCGACGCGATGCACGCGATCAAGGAACTGGCCGAGGGCAGGGAGACGCTGCTCGGCGACACCGCCGTGCAGATCCCGTGGGTCCGTGACGGACGGCTCGAGATGTGGATGGCCGGGTACGGTCCGAAGGCGCTGAAAACGGTCGGTGAACACGCCGACGGGTTCATCCTGCAGTGCGCCGACCCGGCGATCGCACGCTGGACGATCGGCGCGGTCCGCGAAGCCGCCCGCGCGGCCGGACGCGACCCGGCGGGCATCACCGTCTGCGTCGCGGCGCCGGCGTATGTCGGCGAGGACCTCCCCCACCAGCGTGAACAACTGCGCTGGTTCGGCGGGATGGTCGGCAACCACGTCGCCGACCTGGTGACGCGCTACGGCGACTCGGGCCCGGTCCCGCACGAGCTGACCGACTACATCAAGGGGCGCCAAGGCTACGACTACGCCCACCACGGCCGCGCCGGCAACCCGTCGACCGACTTCGTCCCCGACGAGATCGTCAACCGCTTCTGCCTGCTCGGCCCGGCCGGCGCACACGTCGAACGGCTGGAGGAACTCGCCGAGCTCGGTGTCGACCAGTTCGCGCTCTACCTCATGCACGACGAACGCGAGCAGACCCTGGACGCCTACGGCGACAACGTGATTTCGAAGCTCACGTCGTGAGGCGCAAGGGCTCGTGAGCGTTGCGGCCGGTTAGAACCGTCCGCAATGCTCACCAGCCTGGAGGCTAGGCCCAGAGCCGACGCCTGGCGATCGTCAACGCGGAGTGCAACGCGCCGGCGCGAACTCCGTTGCCGGGCAACGCACTCAGCGCCAGTCGCGGCTGCGCGACGGCGAGTTCGGCGAGCTCTTCCCGGATGAACGCCAGCAGTGCTTCGCCGCCGGCCTCGGGAATTTCCCCGCTGAACACGACGAGCTCGGGGTCGACGACGCAGATGACAGCGGCGAGACCCGTGGCGAGCCGGGTCGCCAGCTCGGCCAGGAAGCCGCTGTCGGCGTTTCGAACGGCCTCCGCGGCGGTCTTCCCGGGGATGCCCCGGGTGCGTGCGAGGTCGAGCACGGCGTCGCCGCCCGCCGAGCGCTGGAAGCCGCCGTGTCCGCCACGCCCGATCTCGCGGCTCAACGGGACGTCCGCGATCGGCAGGTAGCTGACCTCCCCCGCGGCACCATTCGCACCGCGGCGGATCCGACCGTCGAGCACGACGGCCATCCCGAGCCCGTCGCCCGCCCACAGCACGACGAAGCTCTCGACGCCCCTCGCCGCACCCGTCTGCATCTCGGCGACCGCGGCGAGGTTGACGTCGTTCTCGACGTCAACCGACACCCCCAACTCGGCGCGGAGCCCGTCGACGACGTTCTCGTGGTGCCAGCCGGCCATGTGCGCGGCGTACCAAAGGGCGCCGTTGTGCCTGTCGATCGCGCCCGGCGTCCCGAGCACGATGTGTGCGAGATCGGCGACGCGCAGCCCGACCTGCCCCACAGCGCCCTCGATCGCCGCGCGCACTCGCGAGCGCGAACCGGCCATCTCGTACTCCGCGACGACTTCGCCGGTGATGTCGGCGATCGCCACGGACAGTCGGGACGGCGTGACATCGACCCCGGCGACGTAACCCGTGCGCGGGTTGGCGGCGTACAGCTTGGCGTTGGGCCCACGGCCCCCGGCATGGATCCCGGCCGGCACGACGAGCCCGCCTGCCTGGAGCCGCCCCATCAGCTGGGTGACAGTGGGCTGGGCCAAGCCGGTGAGCTCGGCCAGCCGGCTACGGGACAGCGGGCCGTGCACGAGCAGCAGCTCGAAGGCTGCCCGGTCGTTGATCGTCCGCAGGAGCGCAGGTCGCCCCGGGATGGCGGTCACACTGCCCCCTACAAACGTTTCCTTACCTATTGCAAGCCACCCTAGTCGGCACCCCTGACGACGTCCAGCCCCCAAAACTGCAGCTCACAGCCTTCTCGCAGGTGCCGACCCGAATAGGAAGGCTTACTTTGCATTGTGGCATCGTGCGCGTTGCGGCCGGTAAGAACCGGCCGGAACACTCACGAGTCCTAGACCGCCTTGACCGCGGTCAGGAGGGCCGCGAACGCAGAAACCGGGACGGCGATGGTGCCACCGTCCCGGTCTTTCGTGTCGCGGATCACGGTCCCCGTCGACGTCTGCGCGAGCTCCACGCAGTTGTTCTCGGGGCCGCTGTAGCTGCTCTTACGCCATGCCGTCGTGCTCTCGGTCATCGTTCCTCAGTCCGTCCAGTGCTGCCCGGATCAGCAACGCGGACTCCTTCGGCGACAACGCCGCCTTTCGGCGGATGTCCTCGAACGTGTCCACGAATGCCTGTACGTCCTGAGGATTCTCCACCGGCGACCCACAGCAGACCTTTGACATCAAGGTGCCGCCCGGTGACGTGTTCTTCGCGGGCGACACTCGCAACAACGCGGTGGACTCACGCATGAACATCCACACGCCCACGGACGGCGCCATCCCCGAGCAGGACATCGACAGCCTCGTCGTCGGCACCGGCACCCTGGGCTCGATGCGGGATCTCACCCCGACCTCAGCGCTCACCAAAGCCGGGCTGCCCGGCGCACCCAGCTCCGTCACCGGCTACTCGCGTGACCGCACGTCCGTCCCCGTCGGCCTCGCGCTCTACGCCCTCGGCATCGTCGGCGTGATCACCGTGTCCGTCCTGCGCCACCGCCGTCGGCGCGTACTGCCGATGCCGTGACAGAGCCAGATGAGCACGTGCGCTGGCAGCAGTACCGGCACACGTTGAGCGAGGCCGCGGCAGCGGAGGAAATGGCCGTGGTCAGCGAAGTCCTCGCCGATCCGGACACAGCAATGGCTTCGTCCGTAGTGGTCGCGCACGTCGATGTTCGCGCCGCGGCGCTGCTTCGCGAGTCCGACTACGTCGCCTGGGCCAGCCGAATTTCTGACGCCGCCAAGGACCATCCGCTCGTCGTCCAGCGGGTGCTGGAATGGTCGCCGTACAGAGAGATCACGATAGGTCTGCCGTGGACTGCGGAAACCCTGGTGGCGGCGTCGGATTGGTTGCAGCGCAAGGTCTCCGAGGATTCGTCGTCCCCGGAGGCCTTGGCTGTCCTCGCCACCTCCGGCCACACCCGGCGCATCCGCAACGCCGCATTCGGCCGGAACTGATCGGTCGACCCGGAGGTTGAGGTTGATGTGCCCAGATTAGCGGTGGGGTTTCGAGCTGGTGCCGGATGGGTGTTTCCGCTCCACGTAAGGGCTCTGGTGGTGTTCGGCAGCGGAAACACCCACCCGGGACGGAACCTCCGGTCACCACGCGCGCGCAATCACGTCCCTCAGCGAAGTCTCCACCGAGGTGTGTCGTGGTCGGTGTCCTAGATCCGTTGGTGGAGGGTGTTGCGGCGTGGTGTGCGTGTCGGGTCAAGGAATGCTGGTGGGATGAACTCCGGGAGCCCGTCCCGCGCGATGCGGACTCGCCATTCCGAGTAATGCATGAGATTGTGGTGCGCGGCGCAGAGGAACACGAGGTTCGAGATGCGTGTTTCCCCGTGGTGGGCCCACAAAACGATGTGGTGCCCGATGCATCGCTGCGGTGGTGCAT
>NZ_JAODNM010000111.1 GCF_025464955.1 Amycolatopsis sp.
GGTTCCCAGCGCCCGACTTTTGCACGGCCTCGTGGACCACAGTGCGACGACGTCGGCAGGCGACCTAACCCGATTTTCACCCCTCACCAACCCGCCCGCCAGGGCGGAAGACCGACTTTTGTACAAAAGCGCCCAACGCCGGGTCCCGATTTTCGGGCTTGACCTCGACCATGGTCCAGGTGACACGGTAGGAGCATGGATCCTGATGCCTACCTCCACCGCATCGGCGCGCGCCCGTCCCCGACGACCGACCTCAAAACGCTGTGGCACCTGCAGGAACGGCATCTGGCCACGGTGCCATTCGAAAACCTGGCCATCCACCTCGGCGAGCGGGTCAGCCTCGAGGAGAAGGACCTGTTCGCCAAGATCGTGGACCGCCGGCGCGGGGGTATCTGCTACGAGGTGAACGGCCTGTTCGCCTGGCTGCTGCGCGAGGTGGGGTTCGAGGTCACACTGCTCGGCGCCAAAGTGTTCCGCGGGGGCAGCTTGGGGCCCCCGTTCGACCACCTGGCGCTGCGGGTGGACCTCGACGAGCCGTGGCTGGTGGACGTCGGGTTCGGGCGGCACTCGGTGCACCCGCTGCGGCTGAACGCCACCGAAGCCCAGCAGGACGACGCCGGGGACTTCCTGATCCTCGACGCGCCCGGCGGCGACATCGACATCCTGCGCGACGGCGAGCCCGCGTATCGGCTGGAGAGACGCGCGCGTGAGCTGCACGAGTTCGAGCCGACCTGCTGGTGGCAGACGACGTCGCCGGGCTCGAACTTCACGAAACGGCTGGTCTGCTCGCTGCTCACGGCCGACCGGCAGGTGACCCTCGCCGGCGACCGGCTGATCGAGACCGCCGGCGACGATCGCACCGAGCGGCTCCTCTCCGGCGACGCCGAGATCCTGGCGACCTACCGGACGGTGTTCGGCTTCGAGCTGGAGCGGGTGCCGGTCGTCGGGCAAAAATGAACGAAGCCCTGCTCCCGGGGTTCCCGGTTGCAGGGCCTCGTCCGTTCCCGAACTGACTGCCGCTCCCACCACGAAGCGGACAAGACAAAGGTTAGCCTACCCTCACACACTCCGCAAGTCCCCTCTGTGCGGCGCAGCAAAAGACGCCACAGGGGTGGCCCCTCAGGGCCACGCACAGAAGCCGAACCGCCCTACCGGGCCAGGACACGCTGACGGCCGAAGCGGCGGACGGGGAGTTTGACGCCGCCGCGGCGGATGAGGACAACGGCGCAGACCACGGCGGCGAGAACCGAGATCACACCGCCGACGTAGAACGTCGAACGGCCGCCGAAGTTGCTCGCCAGCCAGCCCGTCATCGGGCCGCCGATGGGGTTGCCGCCGATCAGCACCAGCACGTACAGCCCCATCACGCGCCCGCGCATCTCCGGGCTGACCGCGGTCTGCACGAGCGAGTTGGCGGTGTTGAGGAAGGTGATCGTGGCGTACCCGAGCGGCACCAGCGCGATCCCGAACGAGAGGTACGTCGGCATGACCGACGCGACGCATTCGAGCGCGCCGAGGCTGAACGCCGAGATCAGCAGCAACCGCACCCGCGGCTCGCGCTTGACGCCGCGCCGCGCGCCCATCATCGCGCCGGTGAACGTCCCGAGCGCGACCATCGTCGACAGCAGGCCGTAGCCGTCCGCGCCGGTGCCGAACACGTTCCCGGCGACGATGGCGATCGAGGTGAAGAAGTTGAGGCCGAACATACTGACGAACAGCACCAACACCATGACCGTCACCAGGTCGGAACGCCGCCGGACGTAGCGCAGCCCGTCGCGAAGCTGCCCCTTCGCCCGGACGATCGCCGGCCCGCGGAACAGGTGGTCCGGGTTCATCAACGCAAGGCCGGTGATCACCGCGATCGTGCTGACGCCGTTCGCGATGAACAACCAGCCGGTGCCGACCCAGGTGATCGCGAACCCGGCGATGGCCGGGCCGATGATGCGGGCCATGTTGAAGATCGACGAGTTGAGCGACACGGCATTGGCGATGTGCTCCCGGCCCACCATCTCGGCGACGAACGACTGCCGCGTCGGCACCTCCAGCGCACCCAGGCAACCCAGCACGACACACAGCGCGTAGACGTGCCAGAGCTGGACGACGCCGGTGATGTTCAACAGCCCGAGCACCACGGCCTGCACACAGCTCAGGCTCTGGATGACCATCAGCATCCGGCGCTTGTCGACGCGGTCGGCGAGCACCCCGGCCCACAGCGAAAGCAGCACGGTCGGGGTGAACTGCAGCGCGACCGCGATGCCCAGTGCGATCGGGTTGTGCCCGCTGAGGGTGAACACCAGCCAGTCCTGGGCGATGCGCTGCATCCAGGTGCCGATGTTGGAGATCACCTGGCCGCTGAAGAACAGCCGGTAGTTGCGGACCTTCAGGGAGGAGAACATGGACGGCTTGATCGACGGCGGACCTGCCGTGCCGGTCGGTTCGGCCGGCGGCGGTGGAGCCGGATCCCGGGTAGCGGTGAAGGTCGTCTGACGCTCTGTGTCGCTACCCGTGTTCGTCACCGGTTTTAGTTCCCCGCCATCCTGTCGATGATTTCCGCGGCCTTGGAGAGCAGTTCGCGCTCCTCGGCGGTCAGTTCTGCCAGCCGTTGGTCGAGCCAAGCCTCACGGGCCGAAATCGCGTCGTGGACGAACCCCGAGCCTGCCTCGGACAGTTCGACGATCGCTTGACGCCCGTCCGTGGGGTGGGGCCGCCTGTCGACGTAACCGAGCTCTTCGAGCGCGGCGATGACCCTGGTCATCGACGGCGGCTGGACCCCCTCCTTGGCAGCGAGCTGCCCCGGCGTCAGCGCCCCACATTTGTACAATGTGGACAGTGCGGAGATCTGGGTGAGCGTGACACCCTGACCGGCCCGCTGCGCGCGAAGCCGCCGGTTGAGCCGAACGACGGCCAGCCGCAAACGGCTCGCCAATGAGCGCTCACGCAGGTCGTCCGGCATATCGTTAGCGTACCTCACGATCACTCGCCGGTCGGGTGAACTCCCCCACCCCGCTGAACGTGACGCACGGCTACCCGGTCAACGAGACCGGCAAGTTCTCGAGCCGGCGGTGGAGGAAACTGCCCCGCCACGTCAGTTCGGCCGCCGGGATCGCCAGCACGGCGCCCGGGCAGGACTTCACGAACTCGGCCACGAAGACTTCCAGCTCCAGCCTCGCGAGCGAGGCACCGAGGCAGTAGTGGTGCCCGAACCCGAAGCCGAAGTGATCGGAGTTCGGCCGGTCGAGATCGAGCCGATCCGGCGAGTCATACCGGCGCGGATCACGGTTGGCCGCGGCCAGTGCCACCAACACGCCGTCGCCCTCCGATATCACCGTCCCCGCCAGCTCGAAGTCCTCAGTGGCCCGCCTCATCGTGGCGAACGGGCTGGAGGTATCCCAGCGCAGGACCTCCTCCACCGCTCGGGGCGCCAAGGCCGGATCGGCACGAACACGCGCGGCGAACGCCGGTTCGGTCAGCAGCGCGACCAGGCAGATCCCGATCATCTGCGCGGCCCCATCGACAGCGGAGATCATCATCGTCGCGCAGAGGGAGATCAGTTCGGAACGGCTGACGTCCCCCGCGGCCGCCGAGGCCGCAGTGATGGCGGACAGGAGATCGTCCCCGGGATCGCCCTGCCGCCGGTCGATCTCAGCGGCGACGAACCCGTCGAACCAGTCCAGTGTCTCCTCGACGGCGGTACGGGGTCGGCCGGACCGGTCGACCAGCGCTGCCATCCTGCGATTCAGCTCTCCGTGCCCGGTTTCGGCAATACCGAACAGTTCGCAGATGATCCTGAAGGGCAGTAACCCGGCGAAGGATGCCATCAGATCAACTGGCCCGGACCTCGGGATCGCCGCGAGCAGTTCGCGCGTGGCCGCTTCCACCTGCGGCCGGTACCGCGCCAACCGGCGCGGAGTGAGCAACGGGGTGACGATCTTCCGGATCCGGGTGTGCTCCGGCGGGTCGTAGTCCACCAAAGTGAGATCCATCGCGCGCCGGAGCGCCGCGTGCGGGTCGACGTCCTTCGGTTGGAGCGAGAGCCGGGGATCGAGCAACGCCGTGCGGACATCGTCGGCCCGGGTGACCACCCACGCGTGCCGGTTCCGCGGTCCGGCAACCGACGTCACCGGGCAGCCTTCGCGCAGCTGTTCCAGTACGGGATGCGGGCGATTCGTGAACGCGCCGCCCAGCAGGGACTCCGGCTCTTTCATGTCTTCTCCAGCCCGCCGAGTTGCCTGTCGAAGAAGGCCAGCACGTCCGCCAGCAGCCCGAGCTGGCTCGTGAGCGGGCGCACGCCGTGCCCGACGCCGGGCTCGGTCCGGAGCACCACGGGTCCGGCACCGGTGGACGCGTACTGCAGCGCGGCGCACATCTTCCGTGCGTGCAGCGGGTCCACCCGGCTGTCACCGTCGAAGACGCCGAACAGGACGGCCGGATAAGCCGTGCCGACCTGGACGTGGTGGTAGGGCGAGTAGGAAAGCAGCGTGCGGAACTGCCCGGGATCCTCGGCGGTGCCGTACTCCGGCCGCCAGCTCGGGCCGAGCCCGGTCTGTTCGTACCGGGCCATGTCGAGCAGCGGAGCCAGGCACACCGCGGCCGCGTACTTGTCCGGGTGCCGGGTGACGACCGCCCCGACGAGCAGTCCTCCGTTGGAACCGCCCATGATCCCGAGCTTCGCCCGGTTGGTCCAGCCGTGGTCGACGAGGTGGTCGGCCGCGGCCGCGAAGTCCTCGAAAACCTTCGGTTTGCCCGCCCCTGTCCCAGCGCTGTGCCAATGCCTGCCCTCTTCGCCGCCACCGCGGACACACGCGACGGCGTAGACACCGCCGGCTCTGGCCCACGCCAGCGCGTCGGCCAGGTAACCGGGGGACATCGAGACCCCGAACCCGCCGTATCCGGTGAGGATGGCCGGTCGCGGCCGGTCCGGTCGACCGTGCGGCGAGACTACGAACATCCGGACTTCGGTACCGTCCGCGGAGCGGTAGGTCTCCAGGTCGGTACGGACCCGCGGCCCGGCGGGCAATCGCGGCGCCTGCCACGGTTCGACAGCCCCCGAGAGTGCGTCGAAGCGAAGCACGGTCAACGGCGTGGCGTGGTCGGTGTAGCCGAGCCAGGCCTCGTGACCGCCCTCGGGCCTGGTCGCCACACCGGTGATCACGCCCTTGCCGGGCAACGGGACGACGGCGAGTTCGCGGCCGTCCGCAAGGTCGTGGACGGTGACCTCTGCGGTGGCGTGCCGCGCCCACACTGCGAGCACGAGGCGACGGCCGGGCGCCGGGCCGTCGAGCACCGTGACGGTGTCCAGCACCGCGTCGGATCGTTCGCCGATGAGCTCGATCCAGGCCGACGCCGACGGGTCCGCGGGAGTGCAGGTGACTACGCGGCCCCGAGGCGCCTTGTCCGTCGTTCTGAACGCCATCACGTCGTGTGGACCGGTGCCGCGCGGGATGAGCGCCCGGGTGGTGGACGGCTGGTCCTGGTCGACTGGGATCAGGACGGGTGAGCGCACCGGGCCGGCGTGCAGATCAGCCAACGAGACCTCGGTATCAGGATCGGTCCCGACCGTGGACGTGATGGCCAGCCACCGCCCGTCCGCGGTCACCGAAACGTCGTAGAAGGTGGTCTTGTCCCGGCCCTCACCGAAAACCGGTACGTCGGCCGGCGTGTCGTCGCCGATTTCGTGCAGATAGACGCGGCGGTGGTAGCGCTCCTCACCCGGGTTCAGCTCGGGAGGCAACCGCCGCACGTAGTAGAAGGCGCGCCCGCCGGGCAGCCAAGCTATCGGCGACCGGCGTACCCGGTCGATCGGCCCGTCGACGACCTGCCCGGTGCCAACGTCGAGAACCCGGAGTACCGAGTCTTCCGTACCGCCACCGGACAACTGGTAGGCGACGAAATCCCCTTCCCAGCAAGGTTCCCAGGCTTCGAGCACGGTACGGCCGGATGGATCGAGCGCGACCGGGTCGATGAGCGTCCGCCGGATTCCGTCCTCCTCGACGTACAGCGCGGCCTGGTCCTCGGCACCTCGGCGGAAGCGGTAGAACGTCCGGGCCCGGCGAAACACCGGCAGGGAATGGACGTCCTCCGGGAGCAGTCCCATCACCCTGCGGCGCCAGTCTCCGGTATCCGCCCACTGGGCCCGTTCCGCGATGAACAGGTCTTCCTGGGCCGCCAGCCAGGACACCGTCCGCTCCGCGTCGCCGTCCTCCAGCCACCGGTAGGGATCCGCGACGGCGATGCCATGCAGCTCCTCGACGAGGTCCTGGCGTGGCGCGTCCGGATAGCGGCGGTCGACCGGGTTCACGAGGTCTCCGGTTCGCCGTGGGCAAGGACATCGGGTTCGGCCACCGGTTGCGGAAGCGGGGCCGGCGCCGAACGCGCACCGGGCAGGACCACGATTCCGGCGGCAAGCAGGCAAAGCGCCGCGAACAACGACCACGTGAGCGACAGCCCGGCAGCCCCGAGCAGGATCCCGGCCAGCGCTGGGCCCACCGACGCGACACCGGCGTTGACCAGTCCGGTCGCGGTGCTGACCCGGCCGACCAGGTCCCGCGGCACACTGGCGAAGATGAGCTGCCCCAACCTGATCCCGGCCGCCGGGGTGAGCAGCATCATCAGGACGAGCACGGGTCCGATCACCCATGGCTGATGGGCCACCGCGAACACGGCGGTCCCGGCAGCCCACACCAGCGCGATCGCCACGTAGAACACCGATTCGGCCAGCAGCGCGATCAGGCGCACCGCGATCAGCGAGCCGGCGACCGCGCCGACTCCGGCACACGCGATGACCAGGCCGACGGTGCCGGTGGAGACGCCGGCCCCGCGGAGCCCGAACAGCACGGTCGCCTCCGTCCCGGCCGCGGCCAGGTTCAGCACCGCCGCGACCGCGAGCAGCCGGACGAAACGGGGATGGCCCCATAACCATCGCACTCCCGCTGTGGGCCGTCGGTCCACAACGTCGCCGGCCCGGGGCTGCTGACGTGTTCGCACGGTGAGCAGGGCGGCCGCGGAGATCGCGTAGGACGCGGCGTCGACCACGAAGGGCAGCATCGGGGCGACGGCGAACAGCAGGCCGCCAAGCGGCGGCCCGGCCATCATGATCGTCCCGGTCGTCGCCTGGAACCGGCTCAGCGCGTGGGCAAGCTGCTCTTGGGGGACGATATCCCGCAGCAGTACCGAATACGCCGGGGTGTACAACGCCGTCGCCACGCCTTCGACCGCCGCCACCGTAAGCAGTTGAGGGAACGAGACGTGCCCCAGCGCCATTGTGGTGGGCACGCTTCCCACCACGAGCAAGCGGACGAGATCCATCCACACCATCAACTTGCGCGGATCGACCAGGTCGGCAAGGTGCCCGCCGGGCAGGCGGAGCACGGTGGAGGTGATCAGCGAAGCCGAAAGTACGGCACCCGCCTCTGCCGCGCTCCCGCCGAAGGAAAGGACTAGCAGCGGGTAGGCGATCGCCGAAAGGCTCGAACCGAGTGGCGATACCGAACTGGCCACCCACAGCCGTAAGAAGTCCCGATTGCGCACCAGACCGGACGCCGACATCTTCGCTCTCCCTGGTCTACAGGCGCCCGACAGCGCTCAAATGGTCCAGCAGCGCGGCATCGACCGTGTTCTGGAAACTCGCCAGCCCCCGGTCTTCATCCGAGAACCGGTAGAAGTCCTCACAGGACTGCCAGCGGCCTTCGGTCTCCGCTGACGGCAGATAGCCGGTCGCCGTCGTACCCACCTCCAAGCCGGGCTTGCCGGCCGTTTCCCAGCAGCTGGCGAGCACACCATCCGCGTTGACCACCGCGCCGAACCGACCCTCGCGGAAAGAACAGGTCTGGCAAGGGGCTTGCGCACGAGGTCGCGCGACAGTGAAGCCAAGCTCGAGCGCACGACGCTGCCAGCGCAGGAAGCTATCGGCGAGCAGTCCGGTGTGCAGCAGCTCGTTCTCGTACCCCACCCCGACATCGCCGACCCGCGCGAAGTAGATGTTGCATCGCGACGTGTCCATCGCCTCGCCGAGCTGCTCCACCAGCTTGTCGAGGCCGGTGTGATTGTGATGCGACACATTCACCCGAAGACTCCAGCGGATCGAGGTGACCGCCGAAACCTTGGCCATGTTGGCGATGATGGTGTCGAACGTGCCGCCGCCCGATCGTTTGATCCGGATGTGGTCATGCACTTCGCGATCGCCGTCAAAGGTGATCTGTACCGAGGACAGGCCCAGGTCCGCCAACTCCTTGGCCAGCAACGGGGTGAGGAGTGTTCCATTGGAGACCATGCTGGCCGAGACCAGGCCGTGGTCGGCGGCCCTGGACAGCAGGTCGCGGCAGCCCTTCGGGTTCAGCATCGGCTCTCCGCCGAACAGCAGGATCGTCAGCTTGTCCAGACCGGCTTCGGCCATACGCGCGTCGGTGAACTCAAGGAGAGACGTCGTGGTCTCGGGGGTGAGCCTGGCGTGGGCGATACGCGGCGGCCGGTTTCCCCCGGAGGGATCCTGTTCGGTGTTCTGGAAGCAGTACCCACAACCGAGATTGCAGTCGGTACTGGTGAGCACCGTCAGCGCATACGAGTCGTACGCCGGGACCTCGAACAGCCCCTGGTCGCGCAGACTCCGTTCCACTCGCGGTAACACCGCGCCTTCCGCGTCAAGATGCTCGTCCTGAAGGCGGGCGATCCCTCGTGGCCCGATGAACCACCAGTTCTTTTCACCCTTGATGAGCCGCTCGCGAGGTGCCACGTCGGCTAACTGGCTGGAATTCACATCAACCTCCCGAAGAGGGCGCAGGCGGCATTATCGACCGCGGTGGACAGTTTTCCGTGTCGAGCATGAGGAACCGAGTCCGGTCACCGAACGAGGAAGTTTCGTCGGGTGACCGGACTCAGCAGCGATCAAATCCGACTGACGGCCGGATTGCGGGCGTTCTCAGTACGAGTGGATGAGGCAGAACTGGGCATCCTCTTCGGATCCCTCAGCGTGGGCGACGACCTCGGGGTCGCTCACCGCCGCAGCCGCGTTCTCTTCGGACTCGGGGTTGGTCTTCTCTTCGGACATTCTCTTCCTCCTACTGGATAAAACTCGGTTGTCGATCAGAACCAGTGCGCGACGCAGAAGCCTGGGTCCTCTTCGGACTCTTCAGCGTGGGCGATGACCTCGGGATCCTTCACCGCCGACGGGTCGACCTCTTCAGGCTCTGGGGCGACGTTTTCTTCGGACATTCACTTCTCCTTGCGTTGATTCTTTCGCCGTGTCCTCGACGTTGCCGGGAACACTACGATGAACTGCTTAACGAACGGTATGAACGCAGTGAAAGGCGATCATCACCACGAGTTGGTGGCGCACCAGACCGGCGCCTCGGGCATTGTTTCCACATGCGCCTCGACCTCGTCCGTACCGGCTTCGTTCGGAATCTCGGCGGATTCCTGACCTTGGGGATCACTCTCACTGGACAACGACGACCTCCTACAGTCGGGAGATTCTCCGGAAAACGGAGACGACGCGACGCTAACGTGCGCCGCTTAACAGGCGGTATGGGCGCGGTGAAAGCAGGAAAATGATCGAGCGTCCGCACTTTCGGGCAAATATGCCGGGAATATACCGAGCTGAAACCGGCACCCGATCCGGCTGGGGGAGACTCGGGGAACAGCAAGGAGAGGAGGCACGGGGATGCATTTGGCCGATATCATGGCCTTGCGCCGCCAGGTGTGCGCCGGCCTGCTGGTCACCACGACCGACCGGTGTCCGCTGAGCTGCGCGCACTGCTCGTCGGCCTCGACACTGCGCGGCAAGGACATCGAGAGCGACCAGCTGCTTCGGTTCGTCGGCAGTTTCACCGCCGGCGAACGGCCCGACGTCGTGATGCTGACCGGCGGCGAGCCGCTCATGCGGCCGGACCTGGTGTGCGCGGTAGCCCGCGAAGCACGCACGGCGGGTACCCGCACCGCGGTACTGACCGGCGCGTTCTTCGCCCGCGGCGGCCGGCTCCCGGCACCCGTCCGGGAGGCCGCGCGCACGGTCGACCACTTCTCGATCAGCCTCGACGCCTACCACGAACGGGAAGTCTCGAGAGCGGACGTCTTCGCGGTGCTGAAACTGCTCCTGAAGCAGGGCACCGACACCAGCCTGCACATCGTCGGCACCGGTCCGGACGACAGCTACCTCGAAGAAGTCACCACCGCCGTCTCCGGGACCTTCGGCGCCGACGTTCCCATGCTGGTCAGCGAGGTTCGCCCGATCGGCCGGGCGCGGGGGTGGGCTCTCGCTCTCGCCGACGCCGATGCCGGGCGAGCCACCCCCTGCGCGATGGCCGCCTGGCCGGTCGTGAGTGTCGACGGGCGGATTTCGGCCTGCTGCAACCAGGACGTCGTCGACGGTCGGTCGACCCCCGATCACCTGGCCCTCGGGCACATCGCAACCGACGGCTGGGCCGCTGTCCACGAACGCGCGCGAACTCGGCCGCTACTGCGCGTCATCCGGACCGTCGGCCCGCTGCATCTCACTGCCCGTGTCCGCGGCGAGCTCGTGCCCGGAAGCGAACCGGACTACTGCACGTCGTGCCACCGGCTCGGCGACGAACCCGCGGCCGCGAACTGGGCAAGCCGGATCGGTACCGGTCCGGTGGGCGAACTCCTTGAGCGGACGGCGATCGAACAGCGGGCGTCGACCGGTCCCGTCGGCCTGGTCACCGAATATGGAAGCAGCCGATACGCCCACCTCGTCGACGGCCGAGCCGCGGGAACGGGGGCCACCCAGCCATGAACACCGACCAGGGCCTCACCTGGCCACCCCGCACCGCCGGCCTCACCCTCGGCCGGGAGGTTCGGACCCTGCTGGACGTCGTCGGTCCGGTGCTCCACGTCACCGCCGCGGCGATCTGGCGGCCGGACGGCCTGCGCAAGCGGTATCTCAAATACCTTTCGGCGATGCACGGGGTCATCCGCGCATCGGTGCCGCTCATGGAGCTGGCCGCGTCGCGCTGCGCGGATACCGGTCGGAAGCGGCTCCGCGAGTACTTCGACGAGCACATCGAAGAAGAACAACATCACGACGAATGGCTGCGCGAAGACCTGAGACTGCTCGGCTCGGACCTCGACTCGGCCCCTTCGCCGACGGTCGCACGGCTGGTGGGCGCCCAGTACTACTGGGTCAGCCACCACGACCCGGTATGCCTCCTCGGCTACATCGCCGTCCTCGAAGGGAATTCACCCGCCCCGACCCTGGCCGGGGAGCTCGCCGCGAGGACCGGGTTCTCGTCGGACGCGTTCCGGACGCTGCATCACCACGCCGTCGTCGACACCGAACACAGCAGAGCCGTCTACGACCTGCTCGACGAACTTCCGGCCACCGCCGGACAGAGGCAGGCGGTACGGGTCAGCGCGTTGCAGACCGTCGCCGGACTGGCCGACCTGTTTCACGAGATCGCCCGCGAACCGGCGGCCGGAGGGAAGTGGACTCGATGACCGATCAGGTGGACAACCTCACCGAGCTGGAAGCCGCCGGGTTCCCGGTCGAGGGCTTCACTGACGAGCAGCGCACGGTCTTCCGCGACCTGAGTGCCGAGGAACTTGCGCTCGTAGTCGACATCAAGGGCCGGCTGGACGCTGTCGCGCCGGAGGTCGAGGCGCACGCCGCGGTGGCAGGGGCGGCTTTGTTCTGATGCTTGCCCCGGAAGAGGAAACGCGCGCTCCGCGCTGTTCCGCCTGCAAGTCGGCGCTGCCGTCCGGCGCCCGGTTCTGCCCGTCCTGCGGCACCGCGGTCAGCGACCCTCCCAAGGCGGAGAAGCGCAAGGTCGTGACCGTGCTGTTCTGCGACCTCGTGTCCTCGACGGCCCTGTCCGGAACCTTGGAACCGGAGATGCTCCGCATCGTCATGCTCCGCTATTTCGAGCTGATGAGGGGACGGATCGAAGCCCATGGCGGCACCGTCGAAAAGTTCATCGGAGACGCCGTGATGGCCGTCTTCGGCGTGCCCGCGGTCCACGAGAACGACGCACTGCGCGGGGCGAGTGCGGGGCTGGAGATGATCGCCGCGCTCGGCGAGCTCAACAGCGAGTTGACCCCGGCACTCGGCTGCCGGCTCAGCGTCCGGCTCGGCATCAACACCGGTGAAGTCGTGACGGCCGCGAACGGCGGGCAACAGACGATGGTGTCCGGCGAAGTCGTCAATATCGCGGCGAGGCTCGAGCAGCACGCCGGAGAGAACCAGATCCTGCTCGGACCGGACACCCTCGCCGCGCTGGGCACCGCGGCCGTCGTCGCAGAGCTCGGGCCGATGCTGTTCA
This sequence comes from Amycolatopsis sp., assembly GCF_025464955.1. Classification (GTDB taxonomy): domain Bacteria; phylum Actinomycetota; class Actinomycetes; order Mycobacteriales; family Pseudonocardiaceae; genus Amycolatopsis. Next base: position 12,270 of record NZ_JAODNM010000111.1, read on the forward strand.
AGGGCAAAGCCGCCGCTGTCCCGGTCCATCGACTGCTCGGTCTCCGGCCGGAAGCGGCAGACCTGCCGCGCGGACTCGACCTGCCTTTCGTCGGCAGGAAGAGCGAGCTCGCCCGATTGCGTTCCCGCTGGGACCGCGTCACCGGTTCCGGGACGTGCCGTCGGCTCACGGTGTGTGCGGACGCCGGCCTCGGTAAGACACGGCTGCTGCGTGAATGGCTCGACGAACTGCCGGACGCGGACGTCTTCCTCGGCACCGGACGCTGTCATTCACACGGCGACCAAGCAAGTCTCATGCCGCTCGCCACGGCGATGCGCCAGATACTGGCCGTCGCCGCGGAAGCGGGGTTCCGACTCGACGACGGGCCTGCCGGCTCGGCATACGACGTCCTGAGTTCGGGGCTGCTCGCCGACGGCACGCCGAGTCCGTCGCTGGACACCTGCCGCGCGGCTGTGGCGGGCGTGCTCGCCGGGCTTGCCGCCGAACGCCCCGTCGTGCTGGTACTGGACGATCTGCACTGGGCGGACGCGGCCCTGCTCGACGCCATAGAACTGATCGCCGCGAAGCTGGGGACGAGTCCGGTGTTCCTCGTCTGCGCCGGCCGGACCGACCTCTTACTTGACCATCCACTATGGACAGACAGCGCGGACGCCGGCACGTTCGAACTGGGTCCGCTGACCCCGGCGGAGTCCGCCACCCTGGCCGGACAGCTGGTCGAAGTCCAGTCGCATGGCACCGCGCCACCGCCGACGCTCCTGGAGCGCGCGGAGGGCAACCCCCTCTACCTCGAACAACTCACCGCCATGCTCACCGAAGGCGCCGAACCCGGCGACCTGCCGGGCACGGTGACCGCTGTGCTGGCCGCCCGGATAGACGCACTGGCCTCGGAAGAACGCGTCGTACTGGACGCCGCCGCCGTGATCGGCCGCCAGTTCGCCCCGGCTCAGCTCAGCCCGTTGGTCGACGCCTTCGAGCCGGCGCCCGCCACGGATCCGGACCAGCGGATCCTGCGCGGGCTGGTCCGGCGGCGGCTGATCGAACCAGTCGACGACGACGGGCACTACCGGTTCCGCAGCGGACTTGTCCGCGAAGTCACCTACCAGGGCATTTCCAAGGTACGCCGAGCCGAATGGCACGAACTGCTGGCAACCGGCCCCCGCACCGGGCGTGCCGTCGCCGGCCGCCACCTCGAAGAGGCCTATCGGCACAGGTCAAGCCTCGGCCTGCGGGACGAACGCACCGAGCGGCTCCGCGGTGAAGCCGCGCGGACGCTCGGCGAGGCGGGCGGCGTCGCGTTGGCGCGGGCCGACCTGTCCTGGTCGGAGAGTCTGCACCGGAGCGCGCTCGCGTGTTCGGTTCCCGGCGATCCGTGGTGGGCGGCCACCGCGCAGCGCCTCGGCGAGACGTGCCTGGCTCTCGGCCGCACGCTCGAAGGCGGCGATCTGCTTCGCGAGGTCGTCAGGATGGCCGCGGACACCGGTGACCAACTGGCCGCCGCGCACGGCAGGCTCCAGTTGGCAGCACTGGACCCGGGGTCGGCTTCGGGCGGCTCCGCGGCCGAGGTCGCCCGGGCGGCACTCCCGGTCTTCCGTGCCGCCCGGGATGACCTGGGCCTGGCCAGGGCCGGAATCAGGCTCGCCCAGGAACAGCAGTCCCTCGGCCGGAACCGGGCCGCGCATCGGCTACTGGCCGACGCCCTGCACGCGGCGGTAGCCGCCGACGCCGAACCCGAGCGTGCGTTGACCTTGGGCGCGATGGGCGTTTCGTTCTGGCTTGGGCCGTTCCCTGCCGAAGAAGCCATCCGGAACTGCCGCGAGCTCCTCGCAGAGCATGGTAGCGGGCGAAGCGCGGTACAGCTGACGATCAACTGCCCACTGGCGTCCTTGCTCGCCCTGCGGCAGCGTTTCGACGAAGCCCGGGAATGTCTTGCCCTCGCAGGGGAACTGGTCCAGGGACTCGGTTACGCGGAAGCCGCGATGGTCGTCCCGATCTTCGCCGCCGGCGTCGAGGCCGCGGCCGGTGACTTCGAAACGGCCGAACGGCTCCTGCGGGCAGCGATCTCCGAAGGCCGCAAGACCGGCGAACTCTCTTTGCTGGCAACAGCTTCCCGTGATCTCGCGCGGATACGCCTGGCCCGCGGCCGCGTCCCGGCAATACTGCCCACGGAGCGGACTCCCTCAGCCGTCCCGGCCGCGGTCGCCGCGGACCAGCTCGGGATCCGTGCCCGCATGGAGGCCGCGGCAGGGCGCCACGCCTCCGCTGCCGAGCTCGCGCTGCACGCGGTCGCCGAGGCCGCCAAGACGGATTCACCGGTCACCCTCGCCGTCTCGCAGACGGATCTCGCCCACGTCCACCTGGCCGCGGGCGCCTACCGGCAGGCCGGCGCCGCGGCCGCGGCAGCGGGACGCACGTCCCGGCGCAAGGAAGACCTGGTCGGTTTGCTCGGCGCGGCTCGGCTCGCCGCGGCTATCCGCTCGGCCGAACAGGAAACGACGTCATGACTTCGACCGCGAATCCGGTCAGCTGGGGCCTGAGAGGACGCCACCCGGAAGACATCCCGGTGTTCGCGGCGGGGCCCGCACCCGGCTGGGCGACCGGCGGCTCGACCGGGGCCGGGGTGCGGGTCTGCGTCGTCGACAGCGGGATCGATCTCGAGCACCCGCTGGTCGGCCCGGTCGCTGCGTCCTACGCGGTGGTGCCGGGGGCGGACGGGCCGCGGGTGGAACAGACCGCGGACGGCGACACCTGCGGACACGGAACCGCGTGCGCGGGCATCATCCGGGAAGTGGCGCCGGACTGCGAGCTGCACAGCGTGCGGGTGCTCGGCAACCACTTCGCCGGCACCGGCGACTTCCTGCTCGCAGGGCTGAGCTGGGCTGTCGAGCAGGGATTCGACGTCATCAACCTGAGCCTGTCCACCACCCGGGCACGCTTCGTGCACGAACTTCGAGAGATAGCCGACCGCGCCTACTTCCGCGGGACCGCCCTGGTTGCGTCCGCTCACAACTCGCCCATCGTGAGCTTTCCGTGGAGCTTCTCCTCGGTGATCTCGGTCGGCGGGCACCAGGAAAGCGACCCGGGTCTCTACCTGTACAACCCCTCGCCACCGGTGGAGTTCTTCGCGAAGGGGCAGGACGTCCGAGTCGCCTGGCTGGGCGGTCGCACGATGCAGACGACGGGCAACAGCTTCGCCACCCCGCGGATCGCCGGCCTGTGCGCGCTGGCGCTCGCGGCGCATCCACGGCTCACCATCTTCGAGCTCAAGACCGCGCTGTACCTGGCGGCGGCGAACGTCCGCACCGAGAATCGAGGGATCTCATGACCACCCACCTGCCCTTCCCGGCCACGCCGGCTTCCTTCGACGCGGACGCGAGGGGCCTGCTGCAGTCCATCGTCAACGTGGCCCGCGCCATCTTCGGCGCCGCCGCGAGTTCGATCTTCCTGCTCGACGGGCAGACCGGAGAGCTGGTCTTCCAGGCCGTGGCCGGGGAGGGCGAAGGATTCCTGGTGGGTACCCGGATACCAGCCAGGGGTATCGCCGGCTGGGTACTGGGGTCCGGCGAGGCGATGGTGGTCGAGGACCTGCGGTCGAACGAATCCTTCGCGCGGGATCTGGCCGCCGGAACGGGCTACCTTCCGCAGGCGCTGATGGCGGTACCGCTGATCGACGCGGAAGACGTGCTGGGGGTACTCGAGGTACTCGACCCTGCCCCCCAGTCACGGTCGAATCTCGACGAGCTCGAACTGCTGACCCTGTTCGCCTGCCAGGCGGCGATCGCGCTCCGCGTGGTGACGACCCGCCGGGCGAGTACCGAGCCGGTCGACGATGACCAGGATCTGGTCCACGCTTTCCAGGAGTTCCTGCAGGCCCGGCGGTGACGAAAGCAGTCAGGCCTCGCCGGGCGCGGAGTTGAGTTCCCTGCCGTACAGGTAGGCGAAGTCCGGCATGTGGTATCGAGTGGAGCGGTCGTCGAGCGCGTCGTTGGGCACCGAAAGCAAGCAGCACTCGAGCAGGGATTCGAGCATGGTGCCGGGCGAACGGGTGATCGCGGCCAAGGCGCCCATCACCGCCGCATGGTCGAACGGTGGCGTCAGGCGCGCTACCAGGATGCGGAAGGCGGCACGCTGCGGCTGCGGCAGGTCAAGGTAGAACCTTTCGTATCTCGACCGGATGTCGAGATCGCCCGCCGCCATTTCCCCGAGTATCGACTCCGTGTTCACCAGTTGGTCGAGATAGTCACCGAGGCGGACGTGCCGGAGTACCGACAGTCTCGTGCCCGTGATGCGCACCGCGAGAGGCAGACCCGCGCAGTGGTCGACGATCAGCCGGGCGGCCGACGAATCCGTGTGCAGCCGGTCGGCGCCGATGATCCGGCCGAGCAGTTCCGCGCTCTCGTCGCTGCCGAACGGCGCCGGTTCGACACGCATGACCGATTCGAGCCCGCTCAGCCTCCGGCGACTGGTGACGACGACACGGCTTCGACGGCTTCCCGGCAGGAGTGCCTTGACGACGTCCTCGCGATCAGCGGCGTCGAGTACGAGGAGCAACCGGCGATCCAGCACCCAGGAACGCCACCGCGCGAGTGCGTGGGCGGTGCTGTGGACCGGTTGCCTGCCGAGACCGATGATGCCCATCAGCTCATCGAGGACGGTGTCCAGTGACTTCGGCCGTCCCTGGAGAGTGCTGAGTTCGAGCAGCACCCGACCGTCCGGGAAGGACGCGTCCAGCAGGTGTGCCGCATGCACGGCCAGCGCCGTCTTGCCGGTACCCACCGGTCCGGACAGCACGACCACGCCACATCCCTGGTCACTGGCCAACTCCGCGACGACCGCGTCCACTTCCACGACCTTGCCGACGAAGTCGGGTAGATCGCGCGGCAGCTGGTTCACCTTGTCCATACCGTTGACCGGCCGCCCGGCGGCCGGTGGCACAGCGATCCCGAGCCGTTCACCGCGAAGCAGACGTTGCTGGTAGTCGGCGAGCCGCCGGCTCGGCTCGATCCCGAGCTCATGGGAGAGCGCCCGGCGGACGAAGTCGTAGTGGGCCAACGCTTCACTGACCCGCCCGGCGTCGGCCAGTGCCCGGATCCAGATCGCGGCGCATCGCTCGCGCAGCGGCTGGTCGCGGGCGAACTTGTCGAGTTCGACGAGGACCTGGAGGTAGCCGCCCCGGTCGAGTTCGAGCTCGGCCCAGTCTTCCAAGACAGCGAGGAAGCGCGCAGTCAGCAATTCGACCAGACCGCTGACAAAAGGCTCACCGATGAATTCGGGCAACGGTCCGTCGTCCCACATTTCGAGACTGCCCGCCAGCAGCCCGATGCAGGTCTCGCGGTTTCCCGCCCGCATCTCATCGCGACCGGCCTGTACCGATTGTTCGAACCGGAGAAGATCGAATTCCGCCGGCCCGAGCCTGAGCCGATAGCCACGTAAAGAATGGGTCAACCTTTTCCCGAAGATCTTGCGCAACTTGGAGATGTAGACCTGCACGTTCTTCCGCGCGGTAACGGGCGGTTCGTCCGACCACAAGGTTTCGACCAGCTTGTCGACACTGACGGTCGAATTCGCCAAGCAGAGCAGGACAGCAAGGACCAGTTGCTGCTTTGGTCCGCCGAGGTCGACCTTCCCGCCGTCGATCCACACGGACAGGCCGCCGAAAATCCGGCAGTCGAAGAACTCCGTCAGTTCGGGATGATCCGAAGCACATTCGGGCAGCATGATTTCAGTCATTGGGGTCCTGATCACTCAATGACCACGGCCGGGTCAGGTCTACCGGAGGACGGAATCCTCCTTGAACTCGAAGCTGATCCATACCATCGAGTCTGCGGCGATTCTATTTCCCGGTCAGCGACCGAAGGGGCAGGGTTCAGGGCCGATTAACTCCGGAAAATTCGGCATTCGGCGTAACATCAGCTCGAGCAGGCGGAAGACCTCCGGTTCTATCCCATCGCTAGTTCAGCGCCGCCTGGATCGGACCGACGGCGAAGTAGGCGACGAAAGCCACCGCGATGATCCACATCAGCGGGTGGACCTGCTTCGCCTTGCCCGTCGCGGCGTGGATCGCGACGTAGCTGACGAAACCCGCGCCGATGCCGTTCGCGATCGAGTAGGTGAACGGCATGACCACGATCGTCAAGAACGCCGGCAACGCGATCGTGAAGTCGCGGAAGTCGATGTCCTTCACCTGCCGCATCATCAACGCGCCGACGACGACCAGTGCCGGAGCCGCGGCCTCGACCGGAACCACCTGGTACAGCGGGGTGAGGAACATGGCGCCGATGAACAGCAAACCGGTGACGACGTTCGCCAGCCCGGTCCGCGCGCCCTCCGCGATCCCGGACGCCGATTCGACGAACACCGTGTTGGAGCTCGCCGAGCCGAACCCACCGGCCGCGCCCGCCAGCCCTTCGACGAACAGCGCCTTGCCGACGTTCGGCAGCTGGCCGTCCTTGTCGATCAGCCCGGCCTCCTTACCGAGGCCGGTCATCGTGCCCATGGCGTCGAAGAAGTCGGCGAGCACCAGGGTGAACACCAGCAGCACGACGGTGATCAGCGGCAACCTGCTCCACGCGCCGAACGACACGTCCCCCACCAGCGAAAGGTTCGGCAGGCCGACGATCTGGCTCGGCAGCGCCGGGTAGCCGAGGTTCCAGCCCTTCGGATCGACGCCGTTGGACGGGCCAGCCTTCACGATCGCCTCGACGACGATCGCCAGCACGGTCGAGCTCAGTACGCCGATCAGGATCGCGCCGCGCACCTTCCGCGCGACCAGGATCCCGGTCAGCAGCAGGCCGGCGACGAACACCGCGGTCGGCCACGAGGCGATCGACCCGCCGATGCCGAGCCCGACCGGGACCGTGGTGTGCGCGGCGTCCGGCAGCCGCCGGACGAACCCGGCGTCGACCAGCCCGATCAGGCAGATGAACAGCCCGATGCCGACCGCGATCGAAGACTTGAGCGCGGGCGGCACCGCGCGGAACACTGCCGTGCGGAACCCGGTGAACACCAGCAGCACGATGATCAGGCCCTCGATGACCACCAGGCCCATCGCCTCGGGCCAGGTCATCTGCGGGGCGATGGTGACCGCGACCAGGCTGTTGATGCCGAGGCCGGTGGCGATCGCGAACGGGTAGTTGGCGACGAGGCCCATCAGGATCGTCAGCACACCGGCGACCAGCGCGGTCACCGCCGCGACCTGCGAAACCGGGAGGATGTGCCCCAGGACGTCCTTGTGTGCGCCCGCGTCGCTGGTCGAGAAGCTGCCGAGGATCAGCGGGTTGAGCACCACGATGTACGCCATCGTGACGAAGGTGACGATGCCGCCGCGGATCTCGCGTGACGTCGTCGAGCCGCGTTCGCTGATCTTGAAGAACCGGTCCATCCCGGATCCGGTGCGTTCCTCGGTGGACCTCGTCATGTTGCCTGCCTTCGGGTGATCGACGTTGCCGGGCTACCCTTCCCGACGTGGCCGATTCGAACAATTCCGGGGAAGTTACAGCCTCGTTGCGGCCCACGCCGGAACTGCCCAAAAGGCTGACCGACCTGTCACCGGTGGTGATCGTAGGCACCGGCATCTGGGCGGTCGTCTTCGTGGTGCTGTTGGTGATCTGCCTGGCGAAGGGCGGCCCGCTCGGCGTCTGGGTCTGGACGGCGGCGGTCGGCGTGGTACTCGGCTTCGTCGGCCTGGGCATCATCGCCTGGCAGCGCACCGCCTCCCGCCGCGGCGCCAAAGGCGCCCAGCGCGGCATCTGAAACGGCCCCGGACTCGTGAGCGTTCCGGCCGGTTCTAACCGCCTGGCCACTCACGAGTCTTGCGGCCCTCAGCCCAGGTAGGTGGCGGGGTCGGGGTCGTCCAGCAGGGCGGTCAGCAGATGCCGCTCGGACCAGTGGTCCGAGGCCCACGCAAACGCTTTCGCCAGGCCTTCCGGGGTGTCCGACGCGTGCAGCCGACCGTCCGACCACCACGGCACGGGGCGCTCGGTGCCGTCGGCGGACACGGTCAGCCCGTCGTGGACGAGCAGGCCGCCGTCGGGCAGCGCGAAGTCGAGCAGTTCCGCCGCGACACGCACCGCGGCCAGTTCGGTCCAGGGGACGTACTCTCCCTCGCTGGTGACTTCGGCGGGCAGTTCGCTCGCCAGCGGCAGGTCGAGCAACTCGGCCAGCCGTGCGGCACCGGCGGCCCCGGGTACCAGGCGTGAGCTCGGGACGACAGCGACCGGCCACGGCAGGTCGAGTACCACGGCCGACTCCGCGTCGGCCACCGTGCCGTCAGCCGCTCGCACGTGCGTCGGGACGTCCAGCGCGCCGGGGTCCACTGTGTCGCATCCGGCCAGCACGGCGTATGCCCGCGCGGTGAGCCCCGGCGCGACGGTCCTCGCCGGGTCGCCGAGCCGTTCCAGCAGATCCGTGACGTCTTCGAGGTCGGCGACCGACAGCGTCGACCGGACACCGACGGCAGCAAGCACGTCGACGCTGAGGTCGAGGTCCGGTACCTCGTCGTACAGCCCGACCAGCGACACCGCAGACGGCAGCCGCCACTCGCCCGGCGAACGGTCGTTGAGCAGGGCATACCGCGAAAGCCACCAGCGCGTGTGGCCGCCGTTGAGCGTCAGCGCCGCCCACGTCGACGGTTCGGAGGCGAGCAGGCGTAACGCGTCGGGCCAGGAGTCGTCGCCGACCAGGTCCAGATCGCGCACGGCCACAACCCGCGTCGGTGGCTCGTCGAACAGGTCCCACCACTCGTGCTCTTCGGGGAGGCCGTGCTCGGGCTCGATCGCCTCTTCATCCGTCACTACGACGAACTTGTCGAGCACGCCGACCCTCGTCAGCGTGTCTGTCGGCCAGTCCTCGGCGAAGTCCGCGTCGAGCACCCCGAACGGACCGTCCTCGTCGAACACCTCGGCGTCGAAGATCTCCAACAGCGGCGAAGCCGGGAGCACCAGCTCGCTCGCACGCCGCCAACCGTCCTCACATGGGAGCGCCAGTGCGCCCAGCCAACCGGAATCGTCAAGGCTGGTCTCGGAAACCAGCCGCAGCACCGCGCCCGCGAGCTGCATTCCATCCAAACCGGACAGTGCGTCTTCGACACTGCGTTCGACGGCCTCCCGCAACGCGGGCGCGTCCAGCAAGTCCGACGCCTCGGCGTGCTTGGCACCCAAGCGTTCCAGCAGCTGGTGCGCCGCCGACGGATGGATCAGGCGCAGGCCCGCGATGTCCACATCGGACAGCAGTTCGAGCAGCTCGTCCGAGCCGCCGACCAGCAGCGTCCCGCGCGGACCCGGCAGCGTGCGACCGTCGGCCAGCGGTACCGGGAGCCCGCCCAGCTCGTCGGCGAGCACCTCGTGCGAGTCGACCAGCGGCCAAAGGACCTCGTAGAGCGAGCGCCACCAGGCCGGTTCGCGATTGATGCCGGTGAGCGTCTCGATCAGGTCGGCGACCCCGATCGGCTCCGCACCGACCGCGGCGAGCGTCCGGACCGCGGCCGGACCACACAGCGGCGCGGCGGTCAGCCCCGGGACGAGTTCGGCGAGCAGGTCTACCAATTCGGGCGAGTCGACGGAAAGCACCCGTGCCCGCGACCCGTTGAGCTCGGGCCCCCGAGCGGCGGCAAGCCACGGACTCCGCGACAGCTGAGTCACCACACCCTCGCGCAGCACACCGTCCACTTCGGACAGCGGGAACCCGGCGACGGGCACGAGCAGCGGCCGGAACGCGGCCGGAAGCTTGCGCACGAGTTCGGGATACGCACGGCACGCGGCGTCGAACATAACGGGCAACCGCTCGTCGCCTGCCAGCACTCGACGTCGTGACGGCTCGATCGGAACCGACGCGATCAGCCGCGCGGGCAGCGAAAGCCGCTCGTCGGTCGGCGTCGGCGCGTGCAGCACGTCCTCTTCAAGCGGCACCGGCTCGCCGTCCGCGGTGACTGGAACGGCCCACATCGCGGCGTCCGAAACGTGGGTCAGCCAGCGCTGGGCAGGCCCCGCGGGCGGCGTGATCTCGACGACGTCTTCGCCGACCGCGGACCGCGTCCACCGCGCGTCCGCCACCTCGACGGACGCCAGCCAAGGCAGCACGAGAAGCAGGTCGGGAACGTCTTCGGTCAGCTGGCTGAGCAGCTTGACGCCGTCGACACCCTCGGCGAGAGGCAACCGGACTTCAGTGTCGAAGCCTTGCGGCAGCGGGGATTCGTCCTCGGCGACCGGCCAAGGCAGCCGAAGAACCGGCACCTCGCCGTCACGTTCGGCGGCCGCGCGGGTCTCGGCCGCGGAGAACCGCACCCCGCCGCTCGACGACACCACCCTCGGCTCACTCGTGACAGCGAGCACGGCTGCGAAGCCGACGCCGAACTGCCCGACAGTGTCACCCTGCTTCGCCGACGCACGCAGCGAAGAAAGCGACGCGACCCCGGCAGTGTCCAGCGGCGAGCCGGTGTTCGCAACCCGCACTTCACCGTCCACAAGGGACACACGAAGGGTGCCTGGGGTGCCGGCCGAGGAGGCCGCGTCGGCTGCGTTCTGCGCCAGCTCCACGAAGAGCCGATCGCGGTAGCCGCCGACCTTGAGATCCGTTTCCGCGTTGGTATCCTCGGTGAAACGGGTCGGCGAGTCACGCCAGGCCCGCAGGACCGAAGCGCGGAGAGCTTCGGTCCCGAACGGATCAGCCGTCAGTGCGATCACTCGCGTCCGCGGCCCCAAGCTCGGTCTCGGCAGTCTCGTTCTCGACGACAGGTTCAGTCTCAGCGGTCACCGGAGCTTCGACGACCGGCTCTTCAACCGCCGGCGCTTCAGCCTCTACGGTCTCAGCCACAACCGCTTCAGCAACCTCAACCGGCTCGACGGTCTCGGCGGGCTCAACGGCAGGCTCGGCGACGACGGCTTCGTCGGCGACAGCGACCTCGGCGACCGGCTCTTCAACCGCAGGCGCCTCAGCCTCAATGACGTCAGCGACCTCAATGACCTCAGCGACCTCAGCAGCCACAACCACTTCGCCCTCGGCCGACACCACGAACGGGCCTTCGGCGACGGGGACTTCGTCCTCGGCGAGCACCTCGACCACCGCCGCGACCTCGTCCGTCACCTCAGCCGCCTCAGTGTCCACAGTGTCCGTGGCGGGGGCTTCGACCATGTCCAGCAGCGACGAGTCGTAAACCAGCTCGGCGACCGGGATCGAGTTGGAGACCTCGACCTCGACCTCGGAGTGCGCGCCACAGCCGTACTCGGTGTCGACGACGTGACCGTCCGCGGGCGCGATGTCGTTGGTGCAAGCGCCGAACCTGCCGCGCAGGGAACCGGCGAGCGGGGCGTAGAAGCCGCAGGTACCGCAATGGGCGGGCGCGCTGCGGGCCATGTCGGACCGCGGGCCGAACTCGCCGTCGTTCCAGCGGGTGGCGGCGTCTTCACGACCGAAGCGCGACAGCACCTTGACCCGGCCGAGGCCGACCTCGAGCGCGACCTCTTCGACCGCCGGGTCGTCCGAGTACAGGTACGCCGGCACGAGCCGGGGGTCGTCGGCGTCGGTCGGGAAGATGTCCCCGACGCCGAGGTCACCGGCCTGCACCCGGCGTTCCCACGGCACCCAGGCCGGCGCGACCAGCGCGTCGGGGCCGGGGATCAGCACGACCTCGCTCACCGTCACCGGCGCGTCCGCGTCGGGGTCGGTCGCCACGGTCACCGACCAGCGCCACCCCTGGTAACCCGGGACGTTCGCCTCGAACAGGTGACTTACCGAGACGGCGTCCTCACGCTCGACGCCCGCGTGCGCGCCGACGTAGCTGGCGCCGCCGACCTCGGTTTCCTTGGCCGCGGCCGCACGCGCCTGGTCAACGGCGTCGACCAATTTTTGCCGGATCGAGCCGTCGTCGAGCGTCAGCAGCAGGGTCATGGGGTCAATTGTGCCGCACGCCTTCACACGGGTCGTGTCAGGCTGTACGGCGTGCACAAGCCAGTTGTCCCCGCTCTGCTCCTCGCGGCCGTCTTGTCCGGCTGTGCGGCCACTCCCGCCGCCACCGCGACCACTGCCGCGGTGCCGAGACTGCGCGTCGAGGTGGTCGGCACGCTGCCCCACGACGTCACGTCGTTCACCGAAGGCCTCGAGCTCGACGGCGGCACGTTGTACGAAAGCACCGGTTTGTCCGGACAGTCCTCGTTGCGCGAGGGCGCGCCTGGCGTGGCACCGGCTGTGCGCGTCGCGCTGCCTGCCCCGCTGTTCGGCGAGGGCATCACCGTCGTCGGCGACACGATCTGGCAGCTCACCTGGCAGAACGGCTTCGCGATCCAGCGGGACAAGAAGAGCCTCGCCGAGCTGCGGGAGGTGCCGTTCACCGGCGAAGGCTGGGGCCTGTGCGACCAGAAGGACCAGAACCGGCTGGTGATGAGCAACGGGACGAACGCGCTGACCTTCCGCGACCCGACGACGTTCGCCTCGACCGGGACCGTGACCGTCCACGACGACACGCGGACGTACGACCAGATCAACGAACTCGAATGTGTCGGCGACACCGTCTACGCGAACGTCTGGCAGACCGACACGATCCTGGCCATCGACCCGTCGACCGGCGCGGTCACCGGCTCGATCGACGCATCAGGGCTGCTCACAGCCGACGAGGCCGAGCACGCCGATGTCCTGAACGGGATCGCCGCGATCCCCGGGACCGACGAGTTCCTGCTCGCCGGGAAGCTCTGGCCGAAGACGTTCCGGGTGAAGTTCGTCGCCGTGTCGTAACTGGCTGCCGATATACGCGGCGGGAGCCACGCCCGGTAAGGCAAGATTGACAGCGTGGCACCTTTCGGCTCGCAGTCCGAACCCGGCGGCTCTCGTTTCGGCCGCACGGGCAAGACGCGTGCGGGCCGGAAGAGCAAGCGCAAGTGGACCCCGGAACCCGGCGCGTCCCAGGCCAAACCGTGGAGCGAGCAGTCGACCCGGTTCGAGCAGTCCGCTCCGCCCCAGACGCCGCCACGCACGGCCAAACCGGCCCAGCCGCTCAACTCGTTCTACGACGACCTTCCGGCTGAGCCCACCCCGCGCCCGCGCCCGACGCCGACACCCCCGCGGGGGACGCCGACCGCGGACGACGCCCCGACCGGCGCGGTCCCGTTGGGGTACGCGGCCGCCCCACACCGCGGGGCCCGGCCGTACCCGCCGTCGGACCCGTCGCTGCGCCGGACCGAGCAGGTCCGGCGTGACCGTCCACCGCCCCCGCGACGTCCGGGCACGGACGAGTACGAGCACTACGACACCGGCGGCTACGCGGGCGAGCCGTACGCGGGCGACCCTGGCGATCCCGGACGTCCGGGATCGCCTGGGGACGAAACCGAAGTCCACCCGCCTGGACCGGGCAGTATCCCCAAGCTCCCGCGGAAGATCACCGTCACGCGCGTCGCGGCGTTGCGCGGCCGTCAGCTGACCGGGCAGGCCGTCGGCGCGTTCCAACGTGCCACCAAGGCCGACGGCGCCGACAAGTCCGGACTCACGGCGCTGACGTACGCGGTGATGCTCAACTACGCCAGCGACGCGGCCATGGCCATCGCGCTGGCGAACACGCTGTTCTTCGCCGCCGCGGCCGGGGAGGGCAAGAGCAAGGTCGCCCTCTACCTGCTGATCACCATCGCGCCGTTCGCGCTGGTCGCGCCGGTGATCGGGCCGGCACTGGACAAGATCCAGCGCGGACGACGGCTCGCCATGTGCGTCTCGTCGGTGGGCCAGGGGCTGATGGCCGTGATCATGGCGATGCACTTCGACGACTGGGGCCTCTACCCCGCCGCGCTCGGCATGATGGTGCTGTCGAAGTCGTTCACCGTGTTGAAGGCCGCGGTGACGCCGCGAGTCGTCCCACCGGACATCACGCTGTCGAAGACGAATGCCCGGCTGACGATCTTCGGCCTCGCCGCCGCCGGCGCGTTCGGCGCCATCGCGAGCGGGTTCAACGGCGTGTTCGGCTCGGCGGGGGCGCTGTGGTTCACCGCCGCGATCTGCGTCGCGGCCGCCGTTCAGTCGATGCGCATCCCGGCCTGGGTCGAGGTCACCGAAGGCGAGGTGCCGGCGTCGCTGTCGGCGCACCCGGAGAAGAAAAAGCGGGAAAAGAAGAAGCGCCAGCCGATGGGCCGCCATGTCATCGTCTCGTTGTGGGGCAACGGGACGATCCGCGTGCTCACCGGGTTCCTGATGATGTTCGCCGCGTTCGCGATCAAGGCACAGACCGAGGGCTCCGGCAAGAGCCCGTTCATGCAGTTGCTGCTGCTCGGCGTGATCGGCGCGGGCGCCGGGGTCGGCGGGTTCGTCGGCAACGCGCTCGGCGCCCGGATGCAGTTCGGCAAACCCGACCAGGTGATCGTCGGCTCGGTCACCGGAGCGCTGCTGTCCGCGGTGCTCGCGACCGTGCTGCCCGGGCTCGCGACGGCCGCGATCGTCGGGCTTGTCGGGGCGACGGCCAGCGCGCTGGCCAAGATCAGCCTCGACGCGGTGATCCAGGAGGATCTGCCGGAGGAGTCGCGCGCGTCGGCGTTCGGGCGGTCGGAAACCGTGCTGCAGATGGCGTGGTGCATCGGTGGCGCCGTCGGCCTGCTGCTGCCGCCGGTCTACTGGATCGGGTTCCTGGTGCTGTCGATCATGCTGGCCGTCGGTCTGCTGCAGACGTTCCTGGTCCGCCGCGGGACTTCGCTGATCCCGGGGCTCGGCGGCGACCGGCCGCTGCGTCCGGGCCCCACCCCGACCCCGCCCCGAGGCACCTCGGGAGGCGCAACGGGGGGACCGGCTGCGTCATCGTGGCGGGCGGGATCGTAACCTTCCGAGCATGCGGCGTCTTGGTCTTCTGGCTCTTTTCGCGGGCGGTGCTTTCGCGCTGACCGGTTGCTCGGCACCCGATTTGCCGGAGGTGACCTTCTTCGCCGACGGGCACACCGTGAACACCGGACCGTTGATCCACTGCGACGTCACCGTGCAGAAATGCCAGAAGACGAACGCCGAGGCCGGTCTCAAGGTGCGGCCGGGCAAGTCCGTGGTGATCTCGGTGCCCTCCGAGGTCGCGAAGACGCCCTGGCTGGTCAATATCCAGTTCCAGAACTCGAAGGGCGAGCTGCAGCCCATCAAGCAGCAGACGTTCACCTCGGGGGACACCTACGCGTACACCGTGACGCCGCCCACCGCGAGCGACCAGCTGGTGGTCGTCGAGGTCCAGCAGGTGGGCGTCGCGACGCCGGTGGACGCGAGCGGCCACCCCATCCCGGACACCGCCGGCAACCCGCAGCTCGTCGTGCAGTCGATCTGGTCCCTGCAGGTCACCCCAGGTTCCTGACGTTCCCTCGGGGCCATCCTGATGGCGGCCGCCGCAGTGGCGTTGAACGCCACGGGGGTGGCCCCGAGGGGTCTTTGACACGGACGCGACGCGGGTTTAGGGATCGATGTCCCGGGCGACGGCGCGCATGATCTCGGCGATCTGCTTGGTGTACTTCTTGTCCGGGTACCGGTTGCGCCGGAGCTCGGGCAGCACCTTCATCTCGAGCAGCTTGATCATGTCGTCGACCAGGCCGTGCAGCTCCTCGGCCGGACGTCGGCGCGCCTCGACGACCGACGGCGGCGCGTCGATCAGCCGGACGGAGAGCGCCTGGGGGCCTCGACGGCCGTCGGCGACGCCGAACTCCAGGCGCTGACCGGCCTTGAGCCCCTCCACGCCTTGCGGTAGCGCGGCTTTCCGGATGTAGACGTCGTCGCCTTCACCATCCTGGGTGACGAACCCGAAACCCTTTTCCGCGTCGTACCACTTGACCTTGCCGGTCGGCACTGCCCTCACCATTCCTTCTGTGTCTGCTCACGACGAACGCGCCCCGGGGCGTACCCAGGACGCGCTCCGCTAAGCCTATCTCGCCACATACCCTGGGGAGAAGCAGATACCTGCGGCTACGCTCTGACCATGGAAACTCAAGCCGAACCGGCGTCGAAAACGGCCTCGTCGGGCGCGCCGTGGCTCATGCGCCTCGGCGTCAGCTTGTTCGCCGTCGGCATGGTCGCCGTGCTGGCCGTGTTCATCATGTTCGCGGTCGGCCTGCGAAACCTGCCGGTCTGGCTGAGCGCCGCGGCCGGGGTGATCACTCCGCTCGGGCTGCTGCTGGGCCTGATCGCTCTGGTTCGGGAAGCTCGACGTAAGTAGCCAGCCAAGCCGGGAACTCCTCCAGCGAGTCGAACACCACGGCCGCACCCGCTTCGACGAGTTCGTCGCGGGTGCAGGGCCCAGTGGGAACGCAGACGGGCACGGCGCCGGCGGCTAGCGCGCCCACGACGTCGCCAACGTGGTCGCCGACGTAGGCGACGGCGTTGTGGTCCATCAGCGACCGCGCCTTGCCGGCGGCCCACAGGTTCCCGTAGAGCTCGTCGACCTCGAACCCGAGCGACTCGATGTGCAGCGCCGCGTTGGGCGCGTACTTGCCGGTGACGACCATCGTGCGGCCGCCCAGCTCGTGCACGGCACGCAGCGCGGCCGCCGCCCCGGGAAGCGCAAGCGTTTGCGCGACCACGATTTCCGGGTACAGCTCCCGATACCGCGTGATGAGCCCGTCGATGCGGTCCTCCGGCGCACCCGCCGCGTGCAACCCGATCTCCAGCGGCGGCCCGAGGTGTGACGCGAAGTACTCGCCATCGAGCGGGACCCCGGATTCCTCGCTGAGCGCGGTGATCACCGCCACCATGCCGGGCCGAGGATCGATCAGGGTCATGTCGAGGTCGAACCCCACGGTGAAAGCAGCCACGCCCTCACCGTAGCTGCTGACCCTGGAGTCAGGAGACGGCCGCGGCCGCTTCGGCGATGGCCTTGGCATCCTCCTCGCCGAAGGTGTCCTCGAGCTGCTCCGGCGAGTAGTCGACGTCGATCTGCTCGACCGGCATCCCGCGCGCGGACTCGATCGCGCCGAGGCGGCGCTGGGCACGGTCGGCCGCGTACTGGATGATCTCCTGCGGGTCGTTGTCGAAGGGAAGTTCCTCGAACTGGTCCTGGACCCACTGGATCATGCCGAGCGCGTGCGGCAGCAGCTCGCCCATCCGCTGCTGTACGGCGTCCCACAGCGAGTCGTCCGCGGCGACGTGGCGGCGGCAGGTGAAGGTGCCCCAAGCCATGTGGCGTCGTTCGTCGTCGCCGATCCGGCGGATGAGTTCCTGCATGCCTGGCAGGATCTGGTGCTGCGTGCAGATCAGCTGCCACGAGTAGTACCCGGTCAGCGCCAGGCTGCCCTCGATGACGTGGTTGTAGGTCACGCTCGCGCGGACCTGGTTGAGCGGACTGGGATCGTCTTCCAAAGCCCGCAGCGACTGCGGCAGCTCCTCGTAGAAGAGCTTGCGGTAGTGCGGGTTCTCGGAGACGTACGAGTGCAGGTCGTCCGTCAGCCCGACGGAGTCCATCCAGCGCCGGAAGACCTCGCAGTGCTTGGCCTCTTCGAAGCAGAACTGCGTCAGATACATCTCGTCCCCGAACCGGCCGGTGGCCGACATCGCCCGCATGAACGGCTGGATGTCCTCGGTGACCGCCTCTTCACCCGCGATGAACTGCGCGACGAGGTAGATCGCCGACCGCTGCTGTTCCGGGTTGAGGGTGTCCCAGCCCTCGCGCTCGTGGCTGAAGTCGATGTCCGCCGGGTTCCAGAACTTCTTGTTCCCCTTGAGGAACAGCCGGAGCGGGAACGAGTCCCAGTTCAACCCGCCCTTGCGCAGCGAGGAGAAACCGGTCCGCAGTTCGGGCAGTGTTTCGGTCATAGCTGTCCCCTTCGTGTCAGTCGGCTTGAGAGGTGAGATACCTGATGGTGGGAGCGAGTACAGCGGTCACCGCCGACGCCGCGTCCTCGGCGGAGTGCGTCGGCAAAACGAGATGGCTCAACGACAAGCGAACGACGGTTTCCGCGAGCAGCGCGGCCGACTCGGCGGACAGGTTCGGCTCGAACTCGCGGTACTGCTCGGCCGCCAGCTCTGCCGCGGCGGTCAGGATCGGCTCACTTTTGGTGGTCAGCAACGGCAACAGGTCTTCGCCGGCTTCCGTCCCGAGCGCGGCGGCGACCAGGCGGTTCTCCCTGGCGTGCTCGATCGTGTAGACGACGGCGTGGTGGATCGCTGCCAACAGGCCATCGGAGCTCTCGACGCGCTCTTTCATCCCGTCGAGGAACTCGGACGCCGTACGCAGCGCGACGGCCTGCGCCAACGCCGACTTGTTGCCGAACTCGTTGTAGACCGTCTGCCTGCTCACCCCGGCCCGCGCGGCGACGTCCGCCATGCGCAGCGCGGCGTACCCCCGGTCCGGCAGCAGGTCAGCGGCCGCGTCCAGCAGCACAGCCCGCAAGGAGGCCTTGGTGCGCTCGCTGAAGCTAGTGATCTCGCCCACACCTCATCTTGACACACATCGCCAAAACGTCAACCCTGTTTACGCATCTGCCACTCACGTACACCCCCGGTCAGGCGTGGCGGGTGGCGGCGACGGACTCGAGGCCGAGCAGGGTGACGGACTCCTCACGCATCTGGATCTTGCGCACCTTCCCGGTGACGGTCATCGGGAACTCCTCGACGACGTGCACGTACCGCGGGATCTTGACGTGCGCGAGCTTCCCGGCGCAGAACTCCCGGATGGACTCCGCGGTCAACGGCGTCGCGCCTTCACGCATCCGCACCCACGCCATCAGCTCCTCGCCGTACTTCGCGTCAGGCACGCCGATCACCTGCGCGTCGAGGATGTCGGGGTGGGTGTACAGGAACTCCTCGATCTCGCGCGGGTACAGGTTTTCCCCACCGCGGATCACCATGTCCTTGATCCGCCCGGTGATGTTGAGGTACCCCTCGTCGTCCATCACGCCGAGGTCACCCGTGTGCATCCAGCGCGCGGCGTCGATCGCCTCGGCGGTCTTGTCCGGCTGCTCCCAGTAACCCAGCATCACCGAATACCCCCGCGTGCACAGCTCGCCGGGCACACCGCGCGGCACGGTCGACCCGGTGTCGGGGTCGACGATCTTCGACTCGAGATGCGGGCCGACCCTGCCCACAGTGGACACCCGGCGCTCCACGGAGTCGTCCGCGCGAGTCTGCGTGGACACCGGCGAGGTCTCGGTCATGCCGTAGCAGATGGACACCTCGGTCATCCCCATCCGCTCGATGACCTGCTTCATCACCTCGACCGGGCAGGGCGACCCCGCCATGATCCCGGTGCGCAGCGTCGACAGGTCGTGGTCGGCGAACGACGGATCGGCCAGCTCGGCGATGAACATCGTCGGCACGCCATACAGCGAGGTGCACGCCTCCGCGGCCACGGCTTCGAGCGTCGCCTTCGGATCGAACGCCGGCGCCGGAATCACCATGCACGCGCCGTGACTCGTCGCCGCCAGGTTGCCCATGACCATGCCGAAGCAGTGGTAAAAGGGAACTGGAATGCAGATGCGGTCGTTCTCGGTGTAATTGACCAGCTCACCGACGAAGAACCCGTTGTTGAGAATGTTGTGGTGGGACAGCGTGGCGCCCTTGGGGAAGCCAGTCGTGCCGGACGTGTACTGGATGTTGATCGGCTCATCCGCGGACAACGCCGCCTGCTTGCTCGCCAGCAGCTCAGCAGAACCCTGTTTTCCATTGTCCAGCAAGGAGTTCCATAGGCCGCCACCGATGAGCGCGACGTGCTCCAGCTGCGCGCACTTGGGCCGCGCCTGCTCGATCATGCCCGCGTAGTCCGAAGTCTTGAACTTCTCCGCCGCCACCAACAGCCGCACACCAGCCTGGTTGAGCACGAACTCCAGCTCATGCGTCCGGTACGCCGGGTTGATGTTGACCAGAATCGCCCCGATCTTCGCCGTCGCGTACTGCGTCAACGTCCACTCCGGCAAGTTCGGCGCCCAGATCCCGACCCGATCCCCCTTGACGACCCCCAGCTCCAGCAACCCCAGCGCCAGCGCGTCGATCTCCGCCGCCAGCTCCGCATAAGTCCACCGACGCCCAGTGAAATGATCAACCAGGGCGTCTCTGTCCGAGAACGCCGCAGCCGTCCGATCGAAGTTGTCACCGATCGTGTCCCCCAGTAGCGGAACATCGGCGATCCCCGAGGCGTAGCTGGGGACGGCGAGGGCGTCAGGCATGGTGCCTCCAGAAGTCGACGGTGACCAGCCCGAGTCTAGAAACCACCCCACGCCATGGCCAGTTCGCGGCCGTGCCACTCATGGGGGATCTTAGAAGCTGAAGACGATCCGGCGTGAGTACTGTCACAACATGCCCCGGAACTCGGGCTCGCGTCGTGGCGACTATCAACGAGTGTGCGTAGTCAGGTCATGGCCGCCGGCCCGGGTAGAGGGAGTCTGTATGCGACGTCGCGTAGTAGCGCCGTGGACGAGCTGACCCAGCTCGCGGTCGCCGCCCGCCGCGGCGACGCACAGACGATGACCGCCTTCATTCGGGCCGGTCAGCGTCAGGTGTGGTCGCTGTGCGCGCACCTGGTGGATCAGGAGTCTGCCGACGACCTGACCCAGGAGACGTATCTGCGGGTCTTCCGCGCGTTGCCGGCCTTTCGGCAGGAGTCCTCGGCGCGTACCTGGTTGCTGTCCATCGCCCGACGGGCCTGCATGGACGAATTGCGCCGGCGGACGAGGCTGCGGCGACAGGAGACGTTGGTGCTCGGGCTCGACGGCAACGAGCCGGCCACACCTGGCGAGGCGGAGCAGGTCGAGATTCGGGAACTGCTCGACCACCTGCCGATCGAACGACGGGACGCGTTCGTTCTCACGCAAATACTCGGCCTGTCGTATGAGGACGCGGCGAGAACCTGCGACTGCCCGATCGGCACCATCCGCTCCCGGGTGGCCAGGGCCCGCGTCGATCTCATCGAGGCCCTCGGGCTGATGCCGGCCGGCGACGCTCAGGACAGCGAACGGGCTGCGGCCAGGACTCCACCGCGGAGGACACGGTGAACGAGATGGACATGTCGCCGCCCACGCGGTTGCCAGGAGAGGTTGGTGCCCAGTGAGAAACAGGGCTGGCGGATCGGACAACCCCGGTCCGATGAACTGTGACAGCGTTCGGGACGAGTTGTCGGCCGAGCTGGACGGCGAGCAGTCCGTCCAGTCGTCGGCGCAGGCCGCGGAACACTTGACCGGCTGTGCCGACTGCCGGAAGTGGCAGGATGCCGCCCATCAGGTCACCCGGCGGGTTCGGCTGACCTCCGCCAGAGCGATCCCGGACCGGGCCCCGCAGATCCTCGAAGCCGTGCTCGCCGACCGCGCGGCACACCGCCGGCCGGATCGAAGTCGGCTGCTGGCCCGCGCCGGCCTGGCCGCCCTCGCAGCCGTCCAACTCGTCTTGTTGCTTCCTTCGCTGGTGCTGGGTCACGCCGGGATCGGGATTCCGCTGCACGCCTCCCGGGAACTCGGCGCGTTCAACCTCGCCCTTGCGGTCGGGTTCGCGGCAGCCGCCCAACGTCCGGTCCGCGCCCGCGGCATGCTGTCAGTTGTCGGCGCCGCGACGGCGGCGCTGGTCCTGCTCGCGGTAGTCGACTCGGCGTACGACGAAACCACTCTGCTGGCCGAGTTGCCGCATGTGGTCGCGGTCGCCGGCTGGCTGTTGCTACGCACCTTGGCTCGCACCGATCAGCATGATTCCGATGGATCGGACCCAACCCGCCAGCACCCGCGGGGCCGCCGCTGGCCGAGTGCCTGGCGCAGGCCGTTCGCCGGCGTCGGCGGCATGCTGGCCGGTATCGCGGAGACGACCTTCCCGCCGGCTAGAGCGCGGTCCGATGTCTCCCCGGACATCGAGCCGCATCCAACGATCTACGCAGTTCGGGATCCTGGCCGAACCGATGACGCCGCGGCCTGACCACCCGCTTCAAGAAGCCACTGTGGACTGTCCACAGTGGCTTCTTGCGGTCTCGGCCCGTTACGCAGTGACGCAAGCCATAGTGACCGCCCGGGAACCGAACGGCGGTGCCGGACGACTACCACTGACGCATGGGAAACCAGCTGTGGCAACGGAAGGAACTGAGATGGACGTCGCAGGTCAGGTCATCACAAGTCATGAAAGCAAGCGGGCTCTCGCTGTGACAGCGACGAGTCGCAAATACATCGTCGAGCTGATCGGGACGTTCTTCCTCGTCTTCACGGTCGGCGCCAGCGTGTTGAGCGGCAGCGCGCTCGCGCCGCTGGCTATCGGTTCGGCATTGATGGTGATGGTTTACGCCGGTGGGCACATCTCCGGCGGCCACTACAACCCGGCCGTGACCATCGCGGCACTGGTGCGCGGCCGGATCGGGCTCAGTGACGCTGTCGGGTACTGGATTGTGCAGCTCATCGCCGGTGTGACCGCCGGGGCCGTCGCTCACGCGGTGGTCACCCCGGCGGCGCCGGCCAAGACGCTGAGCCTGACCGGTCACGTCCCGGCGGCCCTTGTGGCGGAACTGCTGTTCACCTTCGCCCTGGCCTATGTCGTGCTCAACGTGGCGACCAGCAAGGACCACCCGGACAACTCCTTCTACGGCCTGGCGATCGGGTTCACCGTCATGGTCGGTGCCTTCGCGGTCGGCGGGATCTCCGGTGGCGTGTTCAATCCAGCGGTGGCCATCGGTGGCGCGACCATGGGCCTGTTCGGGTGGTCGACGGTGTGGGTCTACCTGGTGGCCGAACTTGTCGCCGGCGTCATCGCCGGACTCGCTTTCCGCGCCCTCAACCCGACCGACAAGTGACGGGCGACGGCGGCCGAAGGGGACTCACAACTGCTGTCTGCGCTGACGTTCCTGAGTCTAGGACGGCTAAGTTGGGATCATGAAGTTCCATGTGGTCGACGCCTTCACCGACATCGCCTTCGCGGGCAACCCGGCGGCCGTGGTGCTGCTCGACTCACCAGCCGACGCCGGTTGGATGCAGTCGGTGGCCGCCGAGTTCAAGCACTCGGAAACCGCGTTCGTCGAGGTCGCCGTCGAAGGTCCCCAGCCGCTGCGCTGGTTCACCCCGGTGGTCGAGGTCGACCTCTGCGGCCACGCGACGCTGGCCACCGCGCATGCCTTGGGTGGCGACCAGGTCTTCACGACGCGCAGCGGCGAACTCCGCTGCCGCGCCGAAAACGGCTGGGTGTCCATGGACTTCCCCGCCGACCCGCCGGCGCCCACCACGGCCGAGCTCGACGACGTGCTGCCCGGCCTCACCGTGGAGCACATCGCGCGCGGGGTGAGCGACGTGATGGTCGTCGTCACCGACGAAGACCAGGTCCGCACGCTGAAGCCGGACCTCGACCGGGTCCGCCTGCCCGGCACGCGGTGCGTGATCGTCACCGCGCGCAGCCACGGCGGCGAGTTCGACTTCGTCAGCCGGGTGTTCGGGGCGGGCGCCGGAGTCGGGGAAGACCCGGTGACCGGCTCGGCGCATTGCACGCTCGCGTCCTACTGGGGCGAGCGGCTCGGCCGCACCGAACTGATCGGGCGGCAGGTGTCGAGTCGAGGCGGTACCGTCCGGATGACCTTGGCCGGCGACCGCGTCCGGCTCTCCGGCCAGGCCGTCACCGTCGCGAGTGGGGAGTTGTACGTCTGATGCGGTTCATTCTCAACATCGTCTGGCTGCTGCTGTGCGGGTTCTGGATGGCCGTCGGCTACTGCGTCGCCGGGGTCGTCTGCTGCATCCTGATCGTCACCATCCCGTTCGGGCTGGCGTCGTTCCGGATCGCGAACTACGCGCTGTGGCCGTTCGGGCGCACGGTCGTCGACCGACGTGACGCGGGTGCGGCGTCCCTGCTCGGCAACGTCATATGGTTCATCTTCGCCGGCTTGTGGCTGTCCATCGGGCACGTCATCACCGGCTGCCTGCTGTGCATCACGATCATCGGGATCCCGTTGGGCGTGGCCAACTTCAAGATGATCCCGATCTCGCTGATGCCACTGGGCCGGGAGATCGTCCCGATTCCCTGAGAGCCAGTTAGCGAACGCCTAGGACTCCGCGTTGTAGGGCAGCTCGACGACGAGGCACGGCCCGCCGACGAACAGCCCACCGTCGATCCCGAGCGCCTTGCCGCCGGCGTAGAGGTACGGCGCCTCGATCTGCGCGGGGTGGATACCGAGTTGGTCGGCGATGACGCTGTGCCCGTGCACGATGCGCGCGCCCCCGAGCTGGTCGAGCAGGCGCTGCGCGACCTCCGGACCGTCCGGTCCGCGGAAGGCGTATCGCGTGGTCATCCGGCGCCACACCTCCCACCACTCGGAGATGTCGTCGCTTTCCAGCACCCCGCGGACCGAAGTGTTGATCCCGTCGATGTCGGACCCCCAGTCGAGGTATTCGAGGGTGTCCGAGTGCATCAGCAGGTTGTCGGCCGCGATCGCGACCAGCGGCCTCGACGTCAGCCACTCGACGTGCGCGTCGGTCAGGCCGTCCTGGTCGGACAGCAGGCCGCCGTTGATCTCCCAGCTGCGGGCGAAGCTGCGTGGCCCGAAATCGGACGGGACCTCGGTCTCGCCGAAGTGGTACATGCCCAGCAACAGGATCTCGTGGTTGCCGAGCAGCGTGTGGACCGCGCCACCGGCCTCCGAGGCCTGCTCCTGCAGCTGCATGACGAGGTCGATCACGCCGATACCGTCGGGCCCGCGGTCGACGAAGTCGCCGAGGAACCACAGCTCGTCGGACGTGCCCGCCCAGTTGTCGAAATCGTCGAGCAGGCCCTTCGCGCGCAAAGCCTCCGCCAGGCCGTCACGATGGCCGTGCACGTCGCCCACGACGTACGTCGAGGTTGTCACCTCGACCGGAAGCTGCTCTTCACCCACCACGCGACGATAAGCCCTTCCTCGTCCCCGCCGGCCCTCAGGCCTCGACGAACGGATCACCGGTACGCCCGATCAGGTCCGCGATCGAGTCGATCACCAGGGTCGGGCGGTACGGGTAGCGCTCCGCGGACTCCCTCGTCGAGATGCCCGTGAGCACGAGAATGGTCTGCAGCCCGGCTTCGATCCCGGAGTGCACGTCGGTGTCCATCCGGTCGCCGATCATCAGCGTGGTCTCGGAATGCGCGCCCAGCCTCCGAAGCGCCCCGCGCATCATCAACGGGTTCGGCTTGCCGACGTAGTAGGGCGAACGGCCGGTGGCGCGCTCGATCAGCGCCGCGACCGAACCGGTGGCGGGCATCGAGCCCTCAAGGCTCGGACCGGTCGCGTCGGGGTTGGTGGCGATGAACTTGGCACCGGCCTCGATCAGGCGGATGGCCCTGGTGATCGCGCTGAAGCTGTACGTCCTGGTCTCTCCGAGGACGACGTAGTCCGGGTCACGCTCTGTCAGCACATAGCCGACCTCGTGCAGCGCGGTGGTGAGCCCGGCCTCGCCGATCACGTACGCCGACCCGTTGGGCCGCTGCGAGGACAGGAACTTCGCGGTGGCCAGCGCCGAGGTCCAGATCCGCGTCTCCGGCACGTCGAGCCCGGTGCGCAGCAGCCTCGCCCGCAGGTCGCGCGGGGTGTAGATCGAGTTGTTCGTCAGCACCAGGAAGTCGATCTCGTTGGCGGCGAGCTCCTTGAGAAACTCGTCGGCGCCCGGCACGAGGTGCTCCTCGTGGACCAGGACGCCGTCCATGTCCGTCAGGTAGGTCCATCGGCGCTCGTTCGACTCGGTCATGTGCCGAAGACTAGATGACCGGGCTCGCTCGCAGTAGCCACGGCGGTCACGGAGTGCCGATCACCGGGTAGTCGCGCTCGAGTTCGCGCAGTTCATCGATGAGCTCCGGCAGGTGAGTCTGATCCAGGTCGTCGATGACCACCCGATCCTCACCAGGAAAGCCGATCGTCGCGCTCATCACCGGGTCGCCGGATGCACGGCGACCGAGGTCGCCTTGACCGAAAGGG
Organism: Amycolatopsis sp.; assembly: GCF_025464955.1. Classification (GTDB taxonomy): domain Bacteria; phylum Actinomycetota; class Actinomycetes; order Mycobacteriales; family Pseudonocardiaceae; genus Amycolatopsis. Next base: position 38,071 of record NZ_JAODNM010000111.1, read on the forward strand.
TGACCGGGCTGCCCGGTTCGAGGGCGAGTTCGGCGACCGACGCCGGGGTCAGGTCGGCGGCGAGCCCGTTCGCCCAGCCGGCCCCGATCGCGCGGACCCGGACCACCGGGCCGTGTGGTTCCAGCGCGCCGACCACGGCTTCGACGGTGTTCCGCGGGCTGCCGTGGTGGTCGTCGTCCGGGTAGATCGCGACGACACTGGGCGAGAACACCGCGACTGCCGGCTCGTGCGGCACGACGTCGTCCGCCAGGATTCCGGCGACCAGGTGGCCTTCTCCGGTGCGCAGGCCGCCTTCGACGGCCGTACCCGCGACGAGGTTCAGCCCGGCGATCCGCGCGGTGAACGCGGCGCGCGGCGCGGACAGGACCTCGCGGGTCGGCCCGCGTTCGATGATCCGGCCACCGGCCAGCACTACGACCTGGTCCGCCAGCGACAGCGCGTCGAGCGGGTCGTGCGTGACGAGGACGGTCGCCCGCTCGGTCTGCGCCCGCAGCACGCGGCGCAACAGCCCTCGGATGGCCGGCGCGGAGCCGACGTCGAGCGCGGCGAACGGCTCATCCAGCAGCAGCAGGTCCGGCTCCGCCGCCAGCGCCCGCGCGACCGCGACCCGCTGGGCCTGCCCGCCGGACAGCTGCGAAGGCTTGCGCGCGCTCAACTCGGCGGCGTCGACCTTCCCCAGCCAGTCCTGCGCGATCGCCTTGGCCCGCGCGCGGGACGTGCCCTTCGACCGCGGCGAGAACGCGACGTTGTCCAGCACGGAAAGATGAGGGAAGAGCATCGGGTCCTGCGACAGCAGCCCGATCGCCCTGGCGTACGGCGGCAGGTCGACGCGGCCGCCGACGAGGACGCGCCCCGCGAGCTGGATGTCGGCCCGCCGCGGGCTGAGCAACCCGGACAAACAGCTCAGCACGCTGGACTTGCCCGAGCCGTTGGGACCGAGGATCGCCAGCACCCCGCCGGCCGGGACGTCGAAGGCCACGGACAGGTCGAAGGTGTCCCTGGTCAGCTCGATCTCGGCGTGCAGCGTCACGACCGGACCCCTTCGAGCGCCCGCGGCCGGGCGACCGCGATCACCACGATCGCGACGATGATCAGCAGGAGCGCGAGCGCGACAGCGCTGTCCGTGTCGACCTCGGACTGCGTGTAGACCTCGAGCGGCAATGTCCTGGTCACGCCCTCGAGACTGCCCGCGAACGTAATGGTCGCGCCGAACTCGCCCAGCGCCCGGGCGAAGCTGAGCACCACGCCCGAACCGAGCGCGGGCAGCAGCAGCGGCATGGTGACCCGGCGGAACACCGTCCACGGCCGCGCGCCGAGCGTCGAAGCGATCTGCTCGTAGCGATCCCCCGAACCGCGCAGCGCGCCTTCGAGGCTGACCACCAGGAACGGCATCGCGACGAACGTCTGCGCGATGACGACCGCGGTGGTGGTGAACGGCACCTGGTACCCGGTGGTGACGCCGATCAGGTAGCCGAGGAAACCCTTACGTCCCAACAGATACAACAGCGCGAGCCCGCCGACGACCGGCGGCAGGACCAGCGGCAGCAGCACGACCGAGCGCATCATCCGGATGCCGGGAAGACGTGACCGGGCCAGTACGACCGCCAGCGGGACCCCGAGCACGACACAGCACACCGTGGAGATGACAGCCGTCTCGAGTGAAAGCTCCAGCGCGTGTAAGGACGCCGACGTCGTGACCAGGCTTGGAAAGCGGGTCAGATCGGACCGCGTGAGCAGCCCGACGACCGGCAGCACAACAAGCGCGAGTGCCACCACTGCGGGAATCCACAGCACCCACGGCACTCGCGCTTGCGGCTGGTTCTCTTTACGGCGCGCCAAACCCGACCTTGCTCAGCTCCGCCTTGCCGGCCGCACCCAGGACGAAGTCCTCGAACTCCTTGGCCAACGCGGCCTGCGGGGCGTCCTTGACCACGGCGATCGGGTAGCTGTTGATCGCGCCCGAAGACTCGGGGAAGTCCACCTGGTCGACCTTGTCCGCGGCGGACGTCGCGTCGGTCACGTAGACGACGCCGGCGTCGGCGTCACCCGACTCGACCTTCGCCAGCACGGACTTGACGTCCTGCTCCTGACTGGCCGACTTCAGCTTGACCCCGGTGCTCGTCTCGACCTTCTGCTCGGCCGAACCACACGGCACCGCCGGCGCGCAGGTGACCACGGTCAGCCCGCTCTTGGCGAGATCGGCGAAGGTCTTGATCTTCTTCGGGTTGCCCTTGGCCACCGCGATGGCCAGCTTGTTCGTGGCGAACACGGTCGGCTGGCCGTCGATCACCCCGCCGGTGACAGCCTTGGTCATGTTGGCCTGGTCCGCGGAGGCGAAGACATCCACCTTCGCGCCGTTGACCAGCTTCTGCACCAGCGCCTGCGAGCCCTCGTAGTCGAACTTGACGGTGACGCCGGGGTGCGCGGCTTCGAACTGCTTCTCGAGCACGTTGAAGGTCTCGGTGAGCGAAGCGGCCGCGTACACGGTCAGCGTCGCCGAACTCCCGCCCGGCGTCGGGGCCGGGAAGGAGGACTGGGGCGCGTTGGCCGGGGCAGCGGTGTCGTTCGCGCTGCACGCGGTGGACACCAGGGCCACGCCGGCCACGGCGACGGCGAGCAGTGTTCTCTTCATCGGGCTCCTTCAGGGGTTTCGACCACGACCGTGGTCGCCTTGACGACGGCGACCGCGAGCACTCCGGGCTTGAGCCCCAGCTCGCGGACGGCTTCGGCACTCATCAGTGACACCACGCGGTGTCCGCCGCACTGCATCTCGACCTGGGCCATCACCTTGTCCACGATCACCTCGGTGACGAGCCCGACGAACCGGTTGCGGGCCGACCTGCCGACCGTGGACGGGTCCGTGGCCTCATCGGCCTGGGAGCGGGCGAACGCGGCGAGCTCGGCGCCGTCGACGACCTTCCGGCCGGCCGCGTCCTCGCTCCCCGTCAGCTGACCCGCGCGGACCCACCTGCGGACGGTGTCATCACTGACACCGAGCAGGCCGGCTGCTTCGGATAACCGGAATTGCGGCATGCCGGGAAGATTATCGCCGCAGATGAGGAAAAGCCATTCGCAGAGGCCGGTGTGACTGGAACGGAACTCTTCTTACCTTTTGTGGAAGAAAAAACTCCATCGGCGGCCCGAGCGAACGGACCGTTCGTCCGCCTATACGTGAGCTGAATCACCAAGGACTTCACGACGCAACGCGGCGAGCATCGACTCCTGGAAGCGCTCGACCACTTCCAGCTCCTCCGACGAGAAGCGGGAAAGGACACTGCCCAGCGCGTCGGCGGCGGGTTCGTCACGAGCGAGTTCGACCGGGACGACCTCGATGAGCACCCGGCGCCGGTCCCCGGCATCCCGGACGCGGCGGGCGAAACCGGCGCGTTCCAGCCGGTCCACGACCCCGGTGACCGCGCCGGTGGACAGGCCGGTGAGCTCGGCGATCCTGCCTGCGGTCAGCGGTCCGGACGACTGGGCCACGAGGTCCAGCGTGCGGTACTCGGTGCCGGAGAGCCCCAGCCGTTCGGCGAGCCTGGTCTGGCGGACAGCGGTGAGGCTGCCGGTTTCACGGCCAAGCGCGGCGAACCGCGCGAGGACGTCGTTGCCGACCTGATACTTCCCGGCTTCGCGGACGGACATCGGGAAACCCTTTCACCGGTCTGGAACTGACTGAGCGATTTTCTCCCCGCACATTCTAGTCATTCGGCCCGTTTTACCGAGGCGGGGTTAAGCTGGGCCCAATGACAGCGGTAGATCTCGGGTTTCCTCGCGTCCCCGGCACACGAGGCTCCTCCGGCGTGCCCAGGCCCGACCGCCCGGAGCTGGTCGACAGTTTCGGCCGGATCGCCACCGACCTCAGGGTTTCGCTCACCGACCGGTGCAATCTGCGGTGTACGTACTGCATGCCGGCCGAGGGACTGGACTGGCAACCGGACGACGAGGTCCTCAACCACGTCGAGCTCCTGCGGCTGGTCCGGATCGCGGTGGAGCTCCTCGGGGTCACCGACATCCGGTTGACCGGCGGCGAGCCGATGCTGCGGCCGGGGCTGGAGGACCTCGTAGCCGAGATCGTCGGGCTGAACCCGCGCCCGCGGCTGTCGATGACGACCAACGGGATCGGGCTCGCCAAGCGCGCCCCCAAACTGGTCGCGGCCGGCCTCGACCGGATCAACGTCTCGCTGGACACCGTCGACCCCGAGACGTTCAAGACGATCACCCGCCGGGACAGGCTGCCGCACGTGCTCGCCGGGATGGCCGCGGCCCGCGACGCCGGGCTCACGCCGGTCAAGGTCAACGCGGTGCTGATGCGCGGGCTCAACGACCACGAGGCCGTCCCGCTGCTGCGGTTCTGCCTGGCCGAGGGCTACCACCTGCGGTTCATCGAACAGATGCCGCTGGACGCCCAGCACGGCTGGAACCGCGCGGACATGATCACCGCGGACGAGATCCTCGGCCTGCTCAAGACCGAGTTCGAGCTCTCGCCTTATCCTTCCGCGCGGGGCGGGGCGCCCGCCGAGCGCTGGCTCGTCGACGGCGGACCCGGCGATGTCGGCATCATCGCGTCGGTGACCAGGCCGTTCTGCGCCGACTGCGAGCGGACCCGGCTCACCGCGGACGGTTCGGTGCGCTCATGCTTGTTCAGCAACGACGAAACGGACCTGCGGGCGCTGCTGCGCTCCGGCGCGGAGGACGAGGTCATCGCCGACGCCTGGCGGCGGACCATGTGGGACAAACTCGCCGGGCACGAGATCAACGAGGCCGGCTTCGCGCAGCCGATCCGGCCGATGAGTGCGATCGGTGGCTGAGATGACGCCAGACGGCACGGAACCGGGCACGACGACGGTCCTGATCCGCTATTTCGCGTCCGCGCGCGCCGCGGCCGGGGTAGAAGAGGAGAAGGTCCAGCTCGAGGCGGGCGCGTCCGTCAGCGACGTCGTCACCGAGCTCAGGCGCCTACACCCGGACACGCTCCCCCGCATCCTGGACGCCGTCAGCCTGCTCCTGGACGGCGTCGCCGTCCGTGACCTGGCCCGCGCCGTTCCCAACGACGCCGAACTCGACGTCCTGCCCCCCTTCGCGGGCGGCTGAAGTCGCGGTCGTGACCTGCGGAAAGACGCCTTTCTGATGCCTTTCGCACGCAACTCGGCGACAAAAGGCTAATGATTCAGCTATACGCGAACTGCTATTGCGTGTATTGAGTGACAGTCAGAACACCGAGTGCAACACTCTTGAGCTGGCCTTAACGTGCTTTTCCGGTGGCGAAGAGCGGCACTGATCAATAGAGTGCGCCGCTTCTTCACTTAGGGGCGCCTCGCGAATGGGTCAGTCGCTCGTCCGACACGTGATCCAAGCCTCACAATCAGTGAAATATCTCGGGAAGAAAACGGTCTGATAACGGCGCTCTGACCTGCGGAAAGGACCCAATCGTTATAGGTTGCGTGCTGTTACTGTGATGTAGGTCACAGGCCGATTAATTTCCGATCAAGCTCGAAATTACGTAGCGTCGCTTTTCGGCTGGCCCCGACCAGTCACGCAACACCGGGAATCCGAAGCGCCAATACCTGTCCAGCGGATCCCCGGACCCATACCCCGAGCGAAAGCACTTCTGGACAGGGACGAGGGAACGGACGCGGAGCGACGTGCGACGCGAAAGTGAGCCGGCTTCACGGTCGGCCAGGCCCATGCGGCCTGACCCGCAGCTCAGGCTCGCCGGCGCAGGAGGAGAGACTCAATCAGTCATGTCTTACCGAGGCAAGCACCGCAAGATGTCCGCTGCCACCCGCAACATTGCCCGCGTCGCTGTCGCAGGCATCGCGGTCGGCGCCCCACTGGCGATCGCTGCGACCCCCGCGCAGGCATCCACCACCAACTGGGACGCCATCGCGCAGTGCGAGAGTGGCGGCAACTGGGCCATCAACACCGGCAACGGCTACCAGGGTGGCCTGCAGTTCACGGCCAGCACCTGGAAGGCGTACGGCGGCTCCGGCAGCGCGTCCAGCGCGTCGCGTGAACAGCAGATCGCCGTCGCCGAGCGCGTCATGGCGGCCCAGGGCCCCGGCGCGTGGCCCGTGTGCAGCAAGCACGCCGGTTCCACCTCGAGCTACAAGAGCTCGAACACCCAGGGCTCGAGCAAGAAGAGCACTTCGACCAAGAAGAGCACCCCCCAGGTCGCTCCGAAGGCCACCACTGCCGCCCCCGTGGCTGCTGGTGTGACCTCGTCCAACCCGAACGGTGACTACACCGTCATCGCGGGCGACACCCTGTCGAAGATCGCCGCTCAGTTCAACGTCCAGGGCGGCTTCCACAAGCTGCAGGAGCTGAACGCCCAGTACGTCCCGAACGAGAACCTGATTCTCGTCGGCCAGAAGCTCGCCACCAAGTGACCCTTGCTCACTGAGAGCATGAGTCAGGCGCTTCACGTTTGACGTGGATGCCCCGCCGCGATTCCCCCGGATCCCGGCGGGGCTTCCTCACGTTCTCCAGCGGCTCAGGGCGAGTTGACCCACTCGTCGGTGCCGTCGGTGAACTTCTGGTGCTTCCAGATGGGCAGCCGGGCCTTCACCTCGTCGACGAGCTCGGCGCAGGCCGCGAAGCCCTGCCCGCGGTGTTCGGCGGCCACGGCACACGCCAGCGCCACGTCGCCGATCTCCAGCGCGCCGATCCGGTGGCTCACGGCCACGGCCCGCACGCCGGTCCACCGTGCTGCCAGCTCGGTCACCACGGTCTCGAGCACCTCGGGCGCGCTCGGGTGGCCTTCGTAGAACAGGTTGTGGACAGCCCGTCCACCGTCGTGGTCACGCACGACACCGCCGAAGGTGACTACGGCTCCCGCAGCGGCGTCGTCGACCAACCGCGCGTGCTCGTCCACTGAGATCGGCGTGTCGGTCACGCTGACCAGCGCCACCCGCACCTGGACGTCCGACTCGGCCACCCGCGGGTGGTCTCCACCCGCCAACTGGTCCACGGCGTGGTCCAGGATGCCGTCGAGCACACCGAGTCCGTCCTTCACGCCGCCTGTCGAGCCGGGCAGGTTGACCACCAGCGTCCGCCCCGCGACGCCGGCGAGGCCCCGCGACAGCACCGCCGTCGGTACCTTGGCGACTCCGGCCGCGCGGATCGCGTCGGCGACCCCAGGCAGTTCGTAGTCCAAGAGGGCCGCGGTGACCTGCGGCGTGCGGTCGGTCGGGGAGATCCCGGTGCCGCCGGTGGTGATCACCACCCGCACCTCGTCGGCCAGGCACGCGTGCAGCGCCGCACCGACCGGCTCCCCGTCCTCGACGACGATGGGGTCGGGCACCTCGTACCCGTGTGCATCCAGCCAAGCGGCGATGACCGGGCCGGTCTTGTCCTCGTAGACGCCCCTCGCCGCGCGATTCGAGGCGACGATCACCCTCGCGGTGCGTTTCATGCGCGTTCTCTTCCCTCTGGCCTCGTCCACGTACCGTGCTTCCCGCCGTCCTTGCGGATCAGCTGGACGGCGTCGAGCGTCGCGGCCGGATCGACGGCCTTGATCATGTCGTGCAGGGTCAGTCCGGTGACCGCGACCGCGGTCAGCGCCTCCATCTCCACCCCGGTGCGATCCGTCGTGCGGGCGGTCGCCCGGATGTGGATCTCGGCCTCGCCGAGCTCGAATTCGATGTCGACCCCGGACAGCGCGATCTGGTGGCACAGCGGGATCAACTCCGGCGTGCGCTTGGCGCCCATGATCCCGGCGATCCGCGCGGTGGCCAGCGCGTCACCCTTCGGCAGCCCGTTGGCGACCAACAGCCCGAGCACCTCGGCCGTAGTCCGCAACGTACCGCCCGCCAGCGCCGTCCGGGAGGTGGCCGTCTTCGCCGAAACGTCCACCATGCGGGCCGCGCCCGCTTCGTCCAAGTGGCTCAGTTCACTCACGCGCAAAGGCTACGCGGCACCCCATCCGCCCCGACGACACGAGGCACCCTTTCCACCACGACGCCAGCGTCGCGTAACTTTTCCGCCGTGCTCGACGAAGCCGAGCACGGCGAAACGATCGTGGTTACCCGCAACGGCCGCCGCGTGGCTCTCATCATTCCTGCCCCACGGGCAAACGGCAGCGCCCTGCTGTCATTGTTCCAGGATTGGGCAGGACGGAACGAGTTCGACGAGGACTTCGCGACACGAGTGGCTGAAGCGGCCAGCATCGAGGCCACCGAACTGGACAGCGACCCGTGGCAAGACTGATCCTCGACACCGGCGTACTCGTGAGGGCAGCAAGGGGCCGGCTCGCAGCCGGAACGATCGACACCGACGATGACGTCGCGTTGCCCGCCGTGGTCATCGCCAAGTTCCTGTCCGGCATTCTCGGCGACGGCGATACCGTTTGACAGGCAGCGCAACGCGGCTTTCTGGATCGCCTACTCGAAGTCACTCCCGTCGAGGACTACACACCGGCGATCGCCGAACACCACGCTGAACTCCTGGCACGTCCGCATCGCAGGCCAGCCTCGCGGAGCACTCGACCTCATCATCGCCGCAACGGCCTGCGCCACCGGGCGACTACTGGTCACCACTGACAGCAAAGCCCGATTCGACGAACTGCCCGGCGTACAAGCCTGGGTACTCCCTACGCCCTGAACAACTCGCCGTCGAGTTGCGATCGTTGTGGACGCTAAGTACCGCAACTCGACGGCGAGTTGCGTGGGGCTCAGGTGGCGGCGCGTTCCTTGCGGACGGCCGACTTGACGGCTTCGGCCACGGCGGGGGCGACGGCGCTGTCGAACACGCTCGGCACGATGAACGACGCGTTGAGCCTGCCCGCGTCGACGACGTCGGCGATCGCGTCAGCGGCGGCGAGAAGCATGTTGTCGTCGATGTTGCGGGCGTGCGCGTCCAGCAGTCCCCGGAAGACACCGGGGAACGCCAGCACGTTGTTGATCTGGTTCGGGAAGTCGCTGCGGCCGGTGGCGACGACGGCGGCGTGCTTCTGTGCCTCCATCGGGTCGACCTCGGGGTCCGGGTTGGCCAGCGCGAACACGATGGCCTTGTCGTTCATGGTCGCGACCTGCTCCGCGCCGAACAGGTTGGGCGCCGAAACGCCGATGAAGACGTCGGCGCCGACGAGCGCCTCGTGCAGCGTGCCGGACACGTTCTTCTTGTTCGTGGTCTCGGCGACGTGGCGGAGGTTGTCGTCGAGGTTGTCGCGGTCGACGTGCACGATGCCGTTGATGTCGGCGGCGACGATGTCGTCCGGGTTGCGGCGCAGCAGCAGCCGGATGATCGCCGAGCCGGCCGCGCCGACCCCGCTGATCACGATCTTGCAGTCCTCGATGTTCTTCCCGACCACGCGCAGCGCGTTCCGCAGCGCCGCGACGACGACGATCGCGGTGCCGTGCTGGTCGTCGTGGAACACCGGGATGTCGAGCAGTTCACGCAGCCGGGCTTCGATCTCGAAGCAGCGCGGCGCGGCGATGTCCTCCAGGTTGATCCCGGCGTACACCGGCGCGAGCACCTGCACGGTCCGGATGATCTCTTCGGTGTCCTGGGTGTCCAGGCAGACCGGCCAGGCGTCGACGTCGGCGAACTTCTTGAACAGCGCCGCCTTGCCCTCCATCACCGGAAGCGCCGCCGCGGGGCCGATGTTGCCCAGCCCGAGCACCGCGCTGCCGTCGGTGACCACGGCGACGGTGTTGCGCTTGATGGTCAGGCGGCGCGCGTCCTCGGGGTTCGCGGCGATCGCCTGGCAGACGCGGGCGACGCCGGGGGTGTACGCCCGGGAGAGGTCGTCACGGTTACGCAGCGCGACCTTCGGGGTGACCTCGATCTTGCCCCCGAGGTGGATCAGGAACGTCCGGTCGGAGACCTTGCGGACAACCACGCCGGGCAACGTCTCCAGCGCGGTCGTGATGTCCTTCGCGTGGTTCTCCGACAACGCGTTGACGCTGATGTCGACGACGATCGATTCGGTGTGCGACTCGACGACGTCGAACGCCGTAAGCACCCCGCCGACGCGTCCGACGGCGGTCGTGAGGTCACCCGCGGCGCTCGACGAGGCAGGGGCCTCGACCCGGACGGTGATCGAGTATCCGGGACCGGGAACCGGCATGGCATGAACCCCCGCAGTGAGGCGACTAGGACAACGAGAACCCTAGCGCCGTGATGGGGGCCACCCGAGGTCCGCCGGGGTGACTGACCAGTAACAACAGCGGCCGGTTACTTCCAGTTGATCTCGGTCTCGGGGTGCGTGTACGGCACCGCTTCGAGCGGGAATGTCAGATCACCGAACGGCGACAACGCACCTTGACGGTCCGCGGCGAGCTCGGTCACCGGGTGCTCGCCTTCGGCGCCCGTCGGCCAGGTCGGGTCGACCCTGTTCGTCTTGCCGTTCTCGCCCTTCGCCACGACGCCCTCCTAGGTACTGCGTGAAGCTGCAATCAGCCGGTTCGCACATAGTCTGCCCGACTTCCCTCCACCGCCGATCACCCGCCCGGTATCCTGGGACAACGATGCCCGCGACCTCTCTGGCGGACTGGCTGCGCGCAGCGTCCGACGACGCACTCGCCGAGCTTCTGCGCTCCCGGCGCGACTTGGCGACGCCCGCGCCCTCCGACACCACCGTGCTCGCCACGCGAGCCGGCACCACCGGCTCTGTCGTGCGCGCCTCGGAGGACCTCGACACGTTGACTCTCGCCGTTCTCGACGCCTTGCTGCTGGCCGGCGCCGACTCCGGCCCCGTCACCGGAAAAACGGTCGAGGCGCTGATCGAGCAGGATATTTCCGCTGCGCTGGAGCGGCTGCGGGGACGAGCGCTGGTCTGGGGCGACGAGGACGAGCTTCGGGTTCCGCGTGCGGTCCGCGACGCGCTCGGCGCGTTCCCGGCAGGGCTCGGCGGTTCCTTGGCAGCGCTCGCCGACGTCGATCTCGACGCGGTGCTGGTGGCCATCGGCGAGGACGAACGGGCCCTGCTGGCCACGCTGGCCGCCGGCCCGCCGGTCGGCCGCACCCGCGATGCCCGGATCGATGTTCCACTCGATCGGGCGACCACCCCGGTCCAACGACTCCTCGCGCGCGAGCTGCTGCTGCGCCGCGACGATCAGACCGTCGAGCTTCCCCGTGAGCTGGGCATCCACCTCCGGGGCGGGCACGTGTTCACCCCGGGCAGCCTGCGGGAGCCGAAGCTACCCACGCACCCGCACCAGCCGTCGACGGTGAACGAGGCCGCGGCCGGCGAGGCGATGGAGTTGCTCCGGCAGACCGAGTCGCTGCTCGTGGCCTGGGCGAAACAGCCCGCGCCGACGTTGAAGTCCGGCGGCCTCGGCGTTCGGGAACTACGGAAGCTGTCCAAGGACTACGACATCGACGAGGTCCGCGCGACCTTCCTGGTGGAGCTGGCCGTCGGCGCCGGCCTGGTCGCCGACAGCGAAACGGCGACGCCGGAGTGGACACCGACCACGCTGATGGACTCTTGGACGGCCTCGGCGCCCGCACAGCGGTGGATCACGCTCGCGCAGGCTTGGCTCGAGCTGCCGCGCCTGCCCGGTCTCGCCGGCGGCCGCGACACGAAGGACAAGCCCATCGCGCCGCTCGCCGACGAACTGCGGCGGCCGCTCGCCCCGGCCGCCCGCCGCCGTGTGCTCGAGACACTCGCCGACCTGCCGGACGGAACAGGGGTGAAAAGCACCGACGAGCTGGTGTCCGTACTCGCTTGGCGCGCCCCGCGGCGCGGCGGCCGGCTGCGCGACGAGACCGTGCGCTGGACGATGGCGGAGGGCTCGGCACTCGGGTTGATCGCGCTCGGCAGCCTCACCACCGCCGCGAAGGCGCTCCTCGCCGACGACCGGGCGGGCGCGGTGGTCGCGATGATGGACGCGCTGCCCAAACCGGTCGACAAGGTGCTCGTGCAGGCGGACCTCACGGTCATCGCGCCGGGGCCGCTGGAGCCCGAGCTGGCGGCCGACATGGCCGCCGTGGCGGACATCGAGTCCGCCGGCCACGCGACGGTCTACCGGGTCACCGAGACCTCCGTCCGCCGCGCGCTCGACACCGGCCGCACCGCGGGCGAACTGCACGCGCTGTTCGCGAGCCGCTCGGCCACGTCCGTCCCGCAGTCACTGACCTACCTGATCGACGACGTAGCCCGACGCCACGGCCGGTTGCGCGGCGGGGTGGCCGGATCGTTCCTGCGCTGCGACGACGAGGTGCTGCTGGCGGAGGTCCTCGGCAGCCCGGCCGCCGCCGAGTACGAGCTCAGGCTGATCGCGCCGACCGTCCTGGTCAGCCCGCTCCCGCTGAGCGAGGTGCTCGACGGCCTGCGCGCGGCCGGATTCGCCCCGGCTGCGGAGGGCCCGGACGGCCGGGTGCTGGACATCCGACCCAGCGGCAGGCGGCTCCCGGCGCGTCCGCGGCCCGCGAGGCGGGTCCCGGTCGAGCACAACGGAATGAGCGCGGACCAGGTCCGGCAGGTGGTGGCGCACCTTCGTGCGGGCGATCTGGCAGCCAGCCGGCGTCGAGGTGCCGCCGTGGTGCGGCAGCCTGGCACCGGCGGCTCGGACACCTCGGCGACGCTGGCGCTGTTGGCGACGGCCGCACAGGACCAGCGCGAGGTGTGGATCGGGTTCGTTGACTCGAGGGGCACCGCGAGCCAGCGCGTCGTGACCCCGGTGCGGGTCGGCGGCGGCATCCTCGAAGGCACGGACAACGAGCGCTACCCCCTGCACCGCATCACCTCCGCCGGCCTCGTCGAGGACTGACGCAGCAAGGACCGGGGCGAACGGGTGCTGGTAGCGGAACTGAAGGCCAGTCACGCCGTGCAGGTGGCGCCGGTGATGGCGATGTGACTGTTGGGACTCCCGAAAGCACTTTCGGCAGGGCAGAGACGTCGTCAAGGCCTAGTTGAGTACGCCTTACGCCGTGAAGGTGGCCTTCACGTCCAGCCGCAGTGCCACACCTGCCACATCAGCCCCGCCAGTCACCCGACATGACGCGATAGGCCCTCGGACCCCTTGCGCATGCACCAACTCGCCCCGGTCCTTGCTGCCGTAAAGCCGAGCCCGCCACACCACCCGACACCCCTAAGGGCTCGCCTGTAAATTAACCGTGGATATGTTGAGTAGGGTGGCATGCTGATGACATGAGCATGACCGAGGAGTTCAGGACCGCGCTGGCGGCGAAGTTCGCTGAGATC
>NZ_JAODNM010000175.1 GCF_025464955.1 Amycolatopsis sp.
CCAGGCTGGTGGCCGCGTTGACCGCCATGGTTTCGGCGTTCGGGGCGGCAGCGGGGTTCGACGGTTGCGCTTGCGCACCGGTGGTGGTCGCCAGCGCGGCCACCAGTGCGGCGGTCGCGGCGACGACGACAGGACGGCTCAGTTTCATCGACGGATCTCCTCCGGGCAGGGCGATGACGGCCCGGGTGGTGGGCCCGTCATCGGTAGCGGGACGTGGTGGGGAGCGAGAACCAGGATCCGGTATTGGCTGTTGGTGAACAACCGACTAACGTACTGAATTGGGATAAACAACCAGTGATAAAAGTCGCGTATGCGTTGCCTTGGTGATCGCCACGGCTCCCCGGAGCCAACCAAGGACGGCACCTGTCCCGGCAACATCACGTCGGCCTCGCGCTGCCGCCGACCATGATCGACGCGCCCGACTTCGGCCAGGCCATCCGGATCGACCCCATCGGCCGAGCCCTCATCGGCGCCACCAGGACGCCTACCCCTGGGCGGTGGTGATCCAGGTGGTGATGACGTCCTCGAGCACCGACAGCGGGATCCGGCCTTCCGAGAGGACTGCGGTGTGGAAGCCGCGCAGGTCGAAGCGGGTGCCGAGCGTGCGCCGGGCTTGGTCCCGCAGCCGCCCGATCTCGAGCCGCCCGACCATGTACGCCAGTGCCTGCCCGGGTTCGGACAGGTAGCGGTCCACTTCGGACTCGATGAGCGCCGGCGCCATCGGGGTGTTGGCGTGTAAGTACTCCACGGCCCGGCGGCGACTCCAGCCTTTTGCGTGCAGGCCAGTGTCGACGACGAGGCGGGCGGCGCGGTTGGAGTCCATGGCGAGCATGCCCAACCGATCGAGGCCGCTCAAGTAGAGGCCCATCTCGTCGGCCAGGCGCTCGGCATAGAGCGCCCAGCCCTCCCGGAACGCGGTCACCTGCGCGGTCCGACGCAGCAGCGGCAGGTCGGTGCGTTCCTGGCTGAGGGTCATCTCGAAATGATGGCCGGGCACGCCCTCGTGGAACGCCGTCACCTGCGCTTTGTGCCGCGGGACATCGGACGGGCGCCGGGTGTTCACGAAGTAAGTGCCCGGCCGGGAGCCGTCCAGCGTGCCGACCAGATAAGCGGACGGAGTCCGCGGAGAGCTCGACGGCGGGTACTCGGTCACCGTGCACGCCGTCGACGGCATCGCCTCGAACCAGCCCGGCGCGGCCGCCTCGGCCCGGCGCACCGCCTCGCGGGCGGCGGCGACCATCTCGCCACCGGTGCCGAGACGCAGGTCCGGGTCGTCGCGCAGGCGGGCGAAGATCACCGGCAACTCGGCCGTGCCGAACGTCTCCGCGCCCAGCCGCGCGTACTCCTCGACGAGGCCAGCGACGACATCGAGGCCGATCCGGTGCAGCTCGTCCGGGGACAGGCTGGTAGTCGTGTGCCCGCGGGCCGCCGCGGCATAGCGGCCGGCTCCGCCGGGCAACCAGCAGACCCCGGCGTGGTCCGCGTCGCGGCCACGCGGCAGGAGCTCGGCGGTCAGGACGTCGCGATAGGCCGCGATGGCCGGTGCGACGACCTCGGCCACGACGGCCCGGCACCGGTCCGGGAAATCCGGCCCGGCCTGTTCGGGCTGCCGTCGCAGACTGCCGAGGTCGGCGAGTTGCTCGTCGAGGTGATCCACCGCCGCCCGGACGAGGTGCGCGACCGGAAGCAGCCCGCTGGCGACGCCGTCGCGATGCCGCTGCGCGAGCGTCGCGAAGAACGCGGGCAGCCCCCGCAACCGGGCCAGGAAATCCTCGCCGTCCTCCGCAGTGGTAAGCGGCAGCGTGGCGAGGGTCAGCAGCAGGCCGGGCACCGGGGTAAGGATCAGATCGCTCACGGTGAACTCGGCCCAGCGGCCCTCGACCTGCTCGATCAGCACCCGGGCCTGCTGGACGACCACCGCGCGGGTGACCCGCTCAGCGCCACTCAACCCGGCCGGTACCAGCCGCTCGGCCCGCTCCACGATCCCGGTCACGACACCGGCGAACTCCGCCTCCGCGACTTCGCCGTAGTCGGGCAACCGGTCACCGTAGCCGGGAATGCCCTGCACGCTCGCCGAGGTGGGAAAGCGGTCGAGGACGGCCCGATGCAGCTCGTCGGCCAGCGCGTTGACCTCGGACATCGTCCCCCAAGCAACCGTCGGTCAATCTGGTCCGCCCATTCTGCCAGCCGATGATATTCGATCACCACTTCGCCGCCGCGCACGCCCGAGACGTTTCACGGGGCCATGACACGCGTGGCCGCCGCCGAAGCGCGAATGGCGGCGAAGTCCAGTCGATCTGGGTACACCTCTGGCTTACGCGGTGGGCGTGACACACCCGGCGACGATGCACCATCGTGCGGTACATAAGCCGACCGCGGGCTTCCGCCACCCCGACGACTGCCCACCGGACGGCATCAAGCCACCTGAGTCACGGGGCCGCGAGGTCCACATCGACGCCCCCAACAGTCTCCTCCCGCTCGAAGCAGACCAGAGGATTAGCGCACCCCAGGAATAAGTCCCCTCCGCCAGTCAGATGAGGTGGACGTTCGACGCGGCGACGGAGACCCGCCTCGGCCAAGTCCGGCAAGGAAGTGACGATCTCTGCTGTGCCTGCACTGAGGTCAGCGGTGTCCATGCGCAGCTGTGCGAGCGGCCGGTCGTGTCGAGGGTCAGCCGCAGGCGGTGCGGGGTCTCGAGCGCGATCATGTCCACCGCCAAGCACCGGCTTGACCAAGGCCGCCTACGCCGCCGCCGGAATCACGTTGCCCCGCACCGCGGACACCCAATATCACGCCGGGCCACTGGTTCCCGCCCGGCTGGGATGCAGATACACCTCGACGGGCTCATCCCACTGGCCGCGTGATCACTCCACGACAGCCGCACCCAAATCATAGTTCCCACATTCTGCCGTGATCTCGGCCGTCGCCTGCGCCGCGGTGAAGAAGTCGTCGGCGAGCGGCGACGTGCGTGCCGCCGCCACCGCGAGGCACACCTGGTCGGGCGCAAGTTCCGGGATGGGCACGTAACTGATGTCCGGACGCGAGTAGAACACGGTCGCCGAACGCCCCACGAACGAGATGCCCCGGCCGGCCGCGACGTGCTCGAGCGTCTCCTCCATCCCGCGCGCTCGGAGCCCGGAGTCGGGGTGCGGGCGCCTGGTGGGCTGCGTGCTCGGGTCGCCATGCCAGACCAGCGGCTCACCGGCCAGGTCAGCCTCGGCGACCTCCTCCTTGCCGGCCAACCGGTGACCGGCGGGCAGTACCACCATGAGCGGCTCGGTGTACAGCGGAGTCAGGCGCAGGCCGGTCTCGTCGATGGGCAGCCGCACATAGCCGACGTCGACGCGGCCGTCGAGCAGCATCGGGGCCTGGTCGTCCCATTCCATCCGCTGCACGTCCACGACCACGTCCGGATGCTGGGCCTCGAACGCCCGCGTCGCCGGGATGACCGGGATGCCGGCCCGGAAGCCGACGACCAGCCGCCGGGTGCCGCGGGCGGCCACGGACACCCGGCGGCGGACCGCGTGCGCGGAGGCGAGCAGCGGACCGGCGTCGGCCAGCAGTTGTCGGCCCGCGTCGGTCAGCTCCACGCCGTGGCGATCCCTGGTGAACAGCGAGGCGCCGAGATCCTGCTCCAGCGCGCGGATCTGGCGGCTGAGCGCCGGCTGCGCGATATGCAGCTCATCGGCGGCGCTGCCGAAGTGCAACCGGTCGGCCACGGCGACGAAGTAGCGCAGTTTGCGCAGGTCCAGATCCATGGCGCCTCCCGGTCCGGTGATGCCTCCAGGTTATCACCACGACTGAAAGAAGTCTTGGACACACGCTCAAGCCAATGGCATCGTCAATGGGACCCGAGCGAATTCGGCATAAGAATTCGACATCGGGACTTGATAGCAGGGCCCAGACCCAGAATGAGCACATCAGGAATTGAGCGCCGTCCACCGCGTCATTCGACGGCGTCGACGACGTAACCGTTAATAACGACGGGGCGGGCATGGCGTCCGATCCAGCTCCAGAAAGCAGGAACTCCGTGAGCAGCATCAGCATCATCGGCCTGGGGAACATGGCCAGCGCCCTGGCTGACCGGGCGCTCGCCGGCGGCAACGCCGTCGAGATCATCGGCCGCGACCAGGCCAAGGCCAAGGAGTTGGCCGCCGCGCTCGGCGCGACTGCCGGGACGACCGGCGCCGCTCCGGTCGGGGACATCATCATCCTCGCCGTGCCGTACGCCAGCGCGGCTACCGTGGTCAGCGAGTACGGGGACGCACTACGCGGCAAGGTCATCATCGACATCACCAACCCCGTCTCCCCCGATTTCCAGGGCTTTGTCACCCCCGACAGCAGTTCCGGCGCACAGGAGATCGCCAAGGCCGCCCCCGCCGGCGCGCACGTTGTGAAGGCGTTCAACACCCTGTTCTCCCATGTTCTGGCGGCCGGCCCAGCCGATGGCCGCCTAGTGGACGTGTTCATCGCCGGCGACGACGCGCAAGCAAAGACACGCGTGTCGGCGTTCATCGAGAGCCTGGGACTGCGCCCGATGGACACCGGGCAGCTGCCAATGGCGCGGACACTGGAGAACGTCGCCTTGTTGCAATTGGGCCTCGTCGCCCACTCCGTCAAGCACACCAACTTCTTCCTCGGCGTCAGCATTCTCAGCTGAGCGCACCGCACCACCACTTCTCGCGCCACATCATTCACAAGGAGCAGTAGCGTGCGCGTATTCGTCACTGGCGGGACCGGCCATTCCGGTTCGTACATCATCCCCGAGCTCGTCGCCGCCGGGCACGAGGTCACCGGCCTGGCCAGGTCGGACACGTCCGCCGCGGCGCTGTCCGCGCTCGGCGCGAAGGTGCGCCGCGGCGACCTCGAGGATCTCGATGGGCTCAAGGAGGCGGCCGCGGACTCCGACGGCGTCATCCACGTCGCGCACAGGCAAGACCTGCTTCCCTCCGGCGGGATCGACGCTGTGGCCGCCGCGGAGCTCCCGATCATGCTCGCGTACGGCGAGGCGTTGGCGGGAACCGGAAAGCCGCTGGTCGCGGCGGGGAGCATCGGCTCGCCAGGAAACCTGGGCCGACCGGCCACCGAGGAGGACCCGGCCCTTCCCGGCGGCGATGAGTACAAGGGCACCCTGCGGGTTCGTAACGTCGTGGAAACCGCCGTAGTCGGCCTCGCCGAGCGGGGAGTGCGGTCTTCGGTCGTCCGGATTGCCAACATCGCGCACAGCACGACCGATCGTGCCGGCTTCCTCGTGCAGCTGATCGCGCTCGCGAAGGAGAAGGGTTTCGTCGGCTACCCCGGAGACGGCGCGAACCTGTGGAACGCCGTGCACGTCCGCGATGTCGCCTCCTTATTCCGCCTGGCGCTGGAGAAGGGGCCGGCTGGCAAATACTGGCACGCGGTTGGGGACGGGGCCATCCCGCTCCGCGAGATCGCCGAGGCCATTGGCGGTCGTCTCGGCCTGCCCGCCGCGAGCGTTCCCTCGGACGTACTGATGGTGCCTGCATACTTTGGGTTCCTCGCGAACATCGTCACGCAGAACTACCCGGCGTCCAACCTCATCACCCGCCGGACCCTCGGCTGGGAACCCGGCCAGCCCAGCCTGCTCGCCGATTTGGACAACGGCCATTACTTCTCTGCCGGCTGACGGCATGGACGGAGCCGAATCGCAACGAGTTCGGTTTCTCAGAACTGAACTGTTTCGGATACCCATCAATTCAACGGAGTGATCGTGGGAAAGCTCGATGGCAAGGTAGCGGTGATCACCGGCGGATCCACCGGCATGGCACTGGCTGGCGCCAAACTGTTCGTCGAGGAAGGAGCGCACGTCTTCCTCCAGGCCCGGCGGCAGGAAGCACTGGACGACGCCGTCAAGCTGATCGGCCGCAACGTCACCGCCGTCCAGGGTGACGCGGCCGAACTGGGTGACCTGGACCGCTTGTACGACACCGTCAAGAGGGAAAAGGGCTCGATCGACGTGCTGTGGGCCAGCGCCGGGATGGGCGAACCCGCCGTCCTCGGCGAGATCACCGAGGAACAGTTCCACCGCGCCTTCTGGCTCAACGCGCGCGGCACCCTGTTCAC
>NZ_JAODNM010000177.1 GCF_025464955.1 Amycolatopsis sp.
CCAGGCTGGTGGCCGCGTTGACCGCCATGGTTTCGGCGTTCGGGGCGGCAGCGGGGTTCGACGGTTGCGCTTGCGCACCGGTGGTGGTCGCCAGCGCGGCCACCAGTGCGGCGGTCGCGGCGACGACAACAGGACGTCTCAGTTTCATCGACGGATCTCCTCCGTGCAGGGCAAACTCGGCCCGTGTTCGCACACGGACCGGGTACGGGGTAGAAGTGAAAGGATTACGACGAATGGACTAACCATGAAAAGTGTTGCTACGAACGGGAACAAGGATCCTCATCCGGGTGTCCGTGAACAACCGACTAACGTACTGAACTTGCTCGCTAGCACTGATATGGACCAAAAGGTACATTTGGTCTAACGAGGACAACTGTCAGTGAGCGTGGTCGGTGGAAAACCCACTTCTTCAACGATTTACCTGGTGGAAATCGAACCGCCTCGGATCGGCGGTCACTCCTTGCGTTGCCGGCTCCTGGAAAGGGGTTCGAGCATGTCAGGCCGGTATGGACTGGTACGGACCACCTTTCCCTCAACGCCATTTTGCTGACTGTGATCGCTTGCCGGCGACCGGGACGTAGTGGCCGCCGGGCGAGACGACGCGGCTCGGCAACGTGAAGGCTGGGCGAGTTGCGGCATGCGCAACGGGAGCGCTGTGTCAAGGGCTGTTCGGGTACTGGTTCGCCCGATAGGCGGTGTCGCATAGCGGGACATGATCGGTCAAGCCAACCGGATCCTGACGCACCGTCGGCGGTTTGCGCGGGGTGATCTGTCGATCCGCTTCGCCGCGCGTCGCGAGACCGGAACCGTAGGCCGGCCGATGCCGCTCGCGGCTCGCCGAGGCCGGCGACTCCCGCGCTGAAGCTTGAACGCCGTTATCGCCCAGGCGATCGCGCGTTCGCTCGTCCATTCAGGACGAAGTCGGGCCTGGCACGCATCAGGTGTCCACTGTGTCTTCGCGTGGTGTCGGAATGCTCGTAAAACGAACCGATCGTTTCGGTTTGACAATTGCCAACTGGTACAGACCTCTTGGGTTTGACCCGTTGACAGCGGGAACCTTCCGGCGCTAGCTTTTCGGCGAAAGTCATGCATGTGACAACTGCCACGAATACAGCGACTGTTCAGATATATGAACACGGTACGGGCTACGAAGAAAGGAGGCAAACGTGGCGTCGTTCGCGCAGCGGAACAGGCCGGGCGCGGTTACTGCCGTTCCCGTTTCACCTCAGTCCCCGAGATCGAACCTGTCCGAGTCGAGCGGCGCCGGTACGTCCGGACCGTCGTGTGAATACCGGTTGACCACGAATCAGCTCAGGAGGACGTGCAATGTCGCATTTTCAGGCCCGAGGCCGCACTGTCATGGCCGGGGTGGGCACCTTGGCGCTCGCGTTTCTCGCCGTACCGGCCATCACCTTGGGGTCGACGGGGGTCGCCGACGCAGCGCCGTCCGCGGCTGCGCTCAACCCCGGCGTCGCGCCTGGGGGCAATTTCGACCTTTCGAGGTGGGAACTGCAGTTGCCGACCGGCTCCCCGGGCTCGCCCAAGACGATCAAGCCGGCGCAGCTGAAAGGGTCGAGCGGCTATCAGGACAGCTACTTCTACACGAACAAATCCGACGGGTCGATGAGTTTCTGGGATCCCGAGAACGGCGTCACGACCCCGAATTCGAACTACTCCCGGTCCGAGTTGCGCGAAATGAACACCGACGGTTCGGCGGCCGCCTGGGCGATTTCGGGCACGCACACGCTGACCGCGACGGTGAAAGTCACGCAGGTGCCGGACCACGTGTGCGTCGGGCAGATCCACCTCAGTGAAGGCAGCGGGTCCACGAAACCGCTGATCGAACTCTATTACCACAAGAATGGGGATATCGCGGTCGGTATCGAGAATTCGCCGACGGGCGGCCAGACGCCGCACACCGTCGGGAACGTCCCGCTCGGCCAGCAGTGGAGCTACGTGATCAGCCTGACCGGTGGCAACACCCTAGGCCTGACTCTCAACGGTAAGAAGACGACCTGGTCGATGCCCTCGTCCTTCAAGGGCTACCCCATGTACTTCAAGGCCGGCGACTACGACCAGAGCAGTGGCAGCAGCAGCACGGTCGGCGCCAAGGTGCAGTTTTACGCGCTGTCGGTCAAACACAGCTGAGTTCACCAGGTGCGCCTGAACGCCGGCCGGTGTTCAGGCGCACCTTCGTGTCACTGGAGCCAGACGGCGCCGCGCCCTCCTCGGTGACCACGATGGGGTAGTCGAAGGACTGGTCGCCGGTCCAGGTCAGGACGACCTGGTTACGGACGTACTCGGCACACTCGACTACGGCGGCGTCACACCGGTGCGCGTGCCCGCCGGTCTCGTGGCGCGGGTGCCGCAAGGCCCCGGCCTCGACCACGACGACGCTTTGAAGCAGTGGTGAGCCGACGGCCCGGGACTCCTCCCGGCATCTCCCTCCAAGCTACCGGTCAGCGTCTTTCTGACCGTGACAGGAGATCGGCTCGGTTCTTGGCGACGTTCCGGATCTTCTTCGTGCGGCCGGACTCGGCGAGCAGGCCGAGTACCGGCAGCGACAGCGAGCTTTCGGCAATTCTTCGCTGCATCCAGTCCGTCACCTCCGCCAGCTCTGCCGGGGCCGGCACTCGACCGTCCTTCATGGACAGAGAGAACACCCAGTCGTGGATGCGCCGGCCGATGAACTCGTGGTCCACCCCCGCTGCGCGCAGATCCGCCTCCGGCAGGACTTCATCGGCCCAGCGCCGGAAAGCGGCCGGATCGTTCGCCGCTGCCGCGATCTCGTCCACGAGGGCGACCACCGCCGTCTTGGCCGTCATCGGCCGAGGGTCGCGCAGGATCTTGGCCACGATCGCACGATCGTCCTCGCGGCTCGGGGAGTCCGCAATCACCGGAATGATGCGCTGATAGGCGGCGGAGCGCACGTGCTCGTCCGCAACAGCCTCGTCGACGTCCACGTCGAGGATTCCGGCGTCCGCGAGCAATGCCGTCAGATCGGCACGTAGTGACATGGTCTCCTCACCCCTTACACGACCCGCTGGCGGCAGCCTTCCGCTCCCGTTCGGCGTCGGCGGCCTGCTTTTCTGCCTGATTCCTTCGGCCGAGCTTCTTGACGGCTTTCCTGACCTCTGTTTTGTAGTGTTCCACGACTTGCTTCTGCTGGCTCGAGAGTTCCGGTTCGCCCTTGATGGGGTGGCCGTTCGGCCCGACGCTGACATCTCGCCCCCGGCCGGTGACGTGAGCGTGCGCCGGCCAGTCGACGTCGTACTCGTGAACGACAATGCGCACGCCGTTCTTCGCGACATCGAGGAGGGAGAGGCCGAGCGGGTCGAGCCACGTGAACGGGTTGGGGACATAACTGTGCGGCGCGTAACCGCCGGACAGGCCGATCGGGTCGGCACTGAAGTACCGGGCGGTTTCGGGGTCGTAGTACCGGAAGTAGTTGTAGTTGAGCCCGGATTCCGCATCGGCGTACTGGCCGGGGAATCGCAGCGGCGTCGTCGCGGCGCCACCGTGGGCGATCGGCTCGCCCCACGCCGTGGTCTGCGCGAACCACGCCACGTTCCCGTGCTCGTCCAGCAACTCGGTCGGTGCGCCGACCAGGTCGGTCACGATCGCGTAGAACTTCTCGTCCGTGCCCAGGCGCTCCGCCTGGACCAGTGGCCGGTGCGACGACGGGTCGTAGTCCCAGGTCACCGACCGCAGGCTGGTGACCTGTTCGGCAAGCGTCGTCCCGTCCCAGACGAAGTCGACGCGCTCGACGACCTGACCGGCGGCGTGCCGCTCCTTCGCGATCCGCCTGCCCAGCGCGTCGTAGCGGTACCGCCAGGTGGCGTTGTCCGGTGTGACCAGGCCGATCAGCTGGTCGTCGGCATTCCAGGTGTAGTGCCACACGTCGGCGCCGCGCTGTTTGCGCGTGACCCGGCCTTGCGGGTCGTACTGATAGCGCAGCGCGCCCGCCTCGTGGAGCAGAGTCCCCGTGTAGCGCCACTGTTCGGCTGGTGCGGTGCCTGGAGTGGCCGCGTTGGTCAGGTTGCCAGCCACGTCATACTGGTAGTACTCGGACCGGCGTCGGCTGTGCACCTGCGTGATCCGGCCGAACGGGTCGAGGTCGAACTCGCGCGATCCGGCGATCTGGTCGGCGATGGCGGTGACGTTGCCATCCGGCCGGTACTGGAAAGTGCGGTGCTGCACGGGTTTTCCGTTTCCGGCCAGCGCCGTCTGGCTGACCAGCTGGTCGTTCGCGTCCCACGAGTGGGCGAGGCGGAGACCCGACGGAGACGTCCTGGTGGTTTCCCGGCCCGCGGCGTCATAGGCGAACGCCAGCGTACGGCTGCCGTTGTGCAGTGCGATCGGTGAGCCGGCGGCGTCGAACTCCCAGGCCGACACGGTGCCGCTCGGCGTTTCCCTGCGGACGCACCGGCCGAGCGCGTCGTAGTCCGATGCGACCGTCCGGCCATTCACCGTCTCGGTCAGCACGCGGCCGAGGACGTCCCTGGTCAGTACGAGGTAAGAGTCGCGGCTCGACGCCGATACGAGCCGCCCGGCCAGGTCGTACGCGAAGTTCATCGTGTCCGTCGGGGACTGCGTCGTGACGACGTTGCCACGAAGGTCGTGTTGGTAGGTGGTGGTCTGCCCCGCGCCATTGGTTTTGCTGACGAGCCGGCCGGCGTCGTCTCGTTCATACGTCGTCACGCGGCCGTTGAAATCGGCTTCGCGCACCAGGAAGCCGGCCGGGTCGTACTCGTAGCGCCACACCGAGCCCTGCGCGTTCGTGACTGTGGTCAGGTTCAGCTCGGTGTCGTAGCCGAACTCGATGCGGCTGCCGTCCGCGTTGACCTGCACGACCGGCAGGTCGAAATGGGTGGTGGCGATCGCCAGCAGTGGCCCGCCTCCGACAGAGTATTCGGCGAAGTTGCCCTCCGGGTCATGCCGCCACCGGTCCACGGTCCCGTCCGGCCGGGTTCGGGTGAGCGGTTTTCCCTCCACTGTCCAGGTCGTCCTGGTCATGTTGCCCAGCGGGTCGATCGTCGCGGCGACCCGGCCGAGTTCGTCCCGGGTGATCCGCGTCGTGCGGCCTAACGGGTTGATCACCGCGACCGGCAGGCCGCGGGCGTCCGTCTCGATCCGGTGGACGTTGCCCAGTGCGTCGGTTTCGGTCCGGCGGTGTCCGAGTTCGTCGTAGCCGTAGCGGGTGACCGCGCCGGCCGGATCCGTTTCCTCGACGATGTTGCCGCGTTCGTCGCGCCGGTAGCGCCATACCGCGCCGTCGTCATCGGTGATCGCGACGGGCAGGCCGTGCTCGTCTTGGATCGCCGTGGTGCCGCTGCCGTCCGGGTGGACGATCCGAGTGGGCTCCTCGGTCAGACCGTACTCGTACCGGGTGGTGCGGCCCAAGGGGTCCGTTTCCGCGGTGACGCGGCCGTACTGGTCGCGTTCGAACCGGGTCGTCGCACCGAGTGGGTCGACTTCGCGGACGAGTTGCCAGTCGTCGTCGAAGTGGTAGGTGCTGACCGCGCCGAGCGAATTGCGATAGCTGGTGACCCGGTTCTGCTGGTCGTACTGGATGGAACAGGCGAGCGCGCCGCCACTGCCGTCGGTCCCGACGACCTGGCCGGCGTCGTTGTAGTGGTAGGAGTACCAGTGGCCGTTGCGGTCGATCCAGCGAGTGACCCGGCCGTTGCTGTCGTACTCGAACCGCATGGCCCGGCCGGAGGAGTTGCCGACGGCGGACAGGTGGCCCTCGGCGTTGTACTGGTAGCTGACCAACGGAATGTCGACGGCGGCCGCGCGCGTCATGCGCAGCTCGGTTATCCGGCCGTTCACCGTGTCGACCGCGATGCGGTAGCCACCGGAATGGTCAATCGCGGTGGGTGTGCCGGAGGCGTCCCGGACGATGGTGACGCGGTTCCCGTTGCGGTCGGCGATCGCGGAAAGCAACACCCGTGTAATCACTCCGGTTTTCTCCGGGGAACCGAAATAACGGACATGCCCGTCGATCGGACTGGTGACAGTGAACTCGGTGGCCGAGATCGCGCGCAACGGCCAGCGGGTGCCATGCGACGGCAGCACCGGCGTGCCGTCGACCGGCGGCGCCGGATAGGTCAACGTGACCCCGTCCGCGCCGACGTAGCAGACGCCGTCCGCGTCCGACTCGACCCGCTGGTCCAGTGTGGACGCCCAAGACGAACCGAACGACCGCCCCAGGCGGTAGGTCGAGAGGTGGGTACGGCGCAGCACCAGTGCAAGTACGCCAGGAAGCTCGACGTCGGTCTGGGACATCAGCATTTCACCGGTGGCCAGGTCAACCGGGTCGCCGCCGGTGCACTTCCCGTCGTTGGGGCGACCGTCCTTCGACGGGTCGGTGTGGTCGCGCGCGTTGGTGTCGTTCGGCTCGCTCGATGTGCTTTGCGGCTTCGTACCGGCAGGGTCGCCGGTCGACGGGTCGCCGGAGGCCGTGGTGCCGGCATCGGAGGGATGGGTTCCGTCGCCACTGGTGGTATGCGGTTCGCCGCCGCCCGGCGTGGCGCGGGGTTCGTCGACGGTGGAGGACGCGTGGGTGGAGCCGTTGCCGGAGCCATGGGGTTCGGCTTCACCAGGCCTGCCATGTACCTCCGACATGACCGTCTTGATCGCCGCGAAGATCTCCTCGAGCTTGCTCATGATCGGCCGCAACTTCTCGACCGAGTTGATCAGCTTCTTGACGACCGCGCCGATCTTCTCCGTCCACGCCGCAACCTGCTCGACGACCTGCGCGACCACCACGGGGGTGCCCAGCCCGAGCGAGCAGACCTCTTCCAGAGCGTCCTGGACGAAGTCTCCGACCGCCTGGGTGACCATGTCACGCACGAGCATCCGCACCGCGCCGGTAATCACCCCGACGATCTCCACCACGGTTCCGATCGCCGACGCGCACGTCGACGCCGCGCCGAGATGATCGATCTTGTTCTTGATATTCGCCCGATAGGCGTCCGCCGCCGCGCCCGCCCAGTTCGCCGTGTCCTTCGCGACACTCGCGGTCAGATCCTTCGCGGCCTTGTCGACGGCGGTGGCGATGTTCTTCCACGTCTGCGAGTACGCCGCGATCTGGTCCGCGTCCCCGGCGAGCTGGTTCAACGCGTCCTGCAACGGCTTGACGTGCTCGATCAGCCAGTTCAACCCGTAGGAGATCAACGTTCCCACCGGGTTCATCGCCATCGTCAGGACGTCGAGCCCCGCTCCGAGCGCACCGATCCCACCCTCGATCCACGAACCCGAGGCGATCCCGTCGTACGCGCTCGCCGCGTCGTCGATGACGTTGATCCCGGAATGCCAGGTCGTCGAGTCCTGCTTCGCCGCTACCAGCGGGTTGCTCATGCCACTGGTCCTATCGGCCGAGCCGTCGACGGCTGCGAGGCCCCGGACGGGCCGGACTCCAGCTGGTCCATCAGTGAGTTGAGTGTCGACACGTGCGCATCCTCGGTTTGCCCATAGGTGTCGACGGCCTTGGCGATGGCATCCGACACGGACGTCATCGCGTCCTTCGCCAGCTTCAGCGTGACCAACCCCGGCGTGGACACCGCGAGCACCATCGGCACGAACATCGGCCCGCAGATCAGGCCATACGCCTGTACTCCCACGGTCACCTGTTCGGCCGCGGCCAATGCCTGCCCGAGCTCGTCACCGACCTGCCGCACGGCCTTCGCATGCACCACCAGCTCGTCCGGGTGGACGGCGTACCCGCCCCCGACGTCATCCGCCACTACAACCCCCACTCGTCACCGGAATTCGTCAGTTTCGGACCATGAACGAGCGGTCTTCGAATCCGTCGTCCCCCTCGTCGTCGTTCTCGCGCGGACGGCGAGCCGGCTTCGGCGGGGTGGGCGCCGGCGGCGATATCGGCGGTGACGCCTCCTCGTCGAGCCGCCCGAGCGGCCGTTCCCTCACTGCATCCTCGGTCGACTCGGGCTCCGGCGGCTCGGGGAACTTCTCCCGGTACCTGCCCACAACGGTGTCGACGGTGGCCTGGTCGTCCCCGATGGTCTCGGTCATCACCTCGCCGAGCCGCTCCGGCAGCCGGGCCTGCGCGCGCCGGAGGGTGGTCAGCACCGCGGCGGCCACCTGTGCGCCGGACAACTCCCGGACCCGGTCGGTGATGCGCAGATCGGTCGGGTTCCCGGCCGAATCCACGGTCACGGTGACCATGCCGTCCTTGGACGACTCGGTCACGGACACCTGCCCGACCGCCTCCTGCATCGCCTGGTAGCGCTGGGCCTTCTCCCGCGCCTGTGCGACCCACTGATCCACCCGTGCGGCCGGATCGCCGGCCCCGTTCGACAACGGATCGCTCATTTTCCACCGCCCTCTTCACGCCTACCCCTTCAGACGCAACGAGCAAACCATCGGGTTCCTGGTGACCGGTCGAGCGCGGTGTGAACTACCCGAATAGCCTAAGTGATTTATCCCGAATGTACTAAATATCCCGATACGGCGACTGGTCGAAGTGCCAAGTGCGAGGTTCCTCAGGGCCACCCCGGTGGCGTTGGGGGTGCCGGGTGGCTGGTGTGGCGTTGTGACGTGTCGTGAGGCCACCTTCATGGCGTAAGGCGTACTCAACTAGGCCTTCACGACGTCCGAAACCTCGCGAGCCGACCCAGCAGTCAATGCGGCGGCCGCCATGAGGATGGACCTGAAGAAACGCTGCTGGTGGCCAGGGTGTTCCGGCTGGTCGGGTGGCAGGGCACGCCCGCGCGACCGCCGGTGCTGCGGTGCGGGGACCTCGAACTGGACACCGGCCGGCACGAAGTACGCCGGGCAGGGGCGCCGCTCACGTTGACCAGGACCGAGTTTTCCGTGCTGGAGCTGCTGGTCGTCCACCAGGGGAAAACGGTGCAGCGCGCGACGCTCGAGCGCGATGTCTGGGACGACCCGCGGGCGGGCAACGTACTCGACGTGGTGATCGGGCAGCTGCGGAAGAAACGGCTATTCGCGGCCGAGCACGATGGTCGGTTCGAGCTCGAACTCGGGCTCGCGACGCACCCGCTCCAGAATCGAGTCGGCTGCCGTCGACTGCGTCGGGATGAGGTCCGATGCGGCCGTCACAACCCGGTCCGCGGTCTCCCGTTCACGAATTCCGGTCATCGCTCTCACAGTCCTCTCGCGACTTGCCTCGAGTCCGGCTGTCCACACAGGACCCGGCTGATCCGATCGAGCATAACTCCGGTCCACGCCTCCGACGAGTGTATTTCCCACTATCTGGGGGATACCGCAGCCTTCCGATCAGGGGTCTGCCGGGCAAGAGCGCCGAGGACCAGCGCGAGCGGGGGCCAGTCAGTGCGCCCGCGCCGGGCCATCGCGTAGGACCGTAGCGTGATGTCGGGATCGGTGAGTGGGAGCAGGCCCACCCCAAGCAGTGTCGCGCCCGCGGCCGGGAGCAGCCCGACGCCCAGTCCGGCGACGATGAGGTCCTGCACGAGCTCCAGGGTGTCGACCTGGTGCGCGATCCTCGGCCGGAAATCCGCCATGGAGGCGACGGTGCGGATGACGTTCTCGTCCGCGGTGTTGCGTGAGTTCACGATCCAGTCGGCGTCGCGGAACCGGGCGAAGACCTCGCGCGAGGTGCCCGAGACCGCGTCGGCCTCCGCGATGGGGACGCCGAGGGCCCAGGCGGCGGTCCACAGTGGGATCGACTCGACGGCCGGATCGACCGACGCCGGAGCGAGGTTGTAGTCGTAGATGAGCGCGAGGTCGACGTCGTCGGTGGCCAGCATCTCGAGCGATTCGGCGGGCTCGTACTCGTGGACGATCAGCCGTATCCGGGGATGGGTCACCGCCAGGTCGTCGATGATCGGCAGGAGGGAGCGGCGGATCGCGGTGGCAAACCCGGCGACCCGCAGGGTGCCCGCCGCTTCCGCGGCCGGGTCCAGGTCGGCGCGCGCCGCCTCGACCGCGGTCAGGATGACGAGCGCGTGCGCGGCCAGCCGTCGCCCCGCCGGGGTCAGCCGTACCCGGCGCCCGTCCGGCTCGACGAGCGTCGCGCCGACCTCCTTGGCCAGTACCGCGATCTGTTGGGACACCGTGGACGTCGTGACGTTCAGCGCCTGGGCGACCGCGTGCATGGACCCGAGCCGGGACAGCTCGAGCAACAGGCGCAGCCGGCGAGTCTCCATCCGCTGATTGTTCATGATCAGCGAACGGAATGTCCAGGAATGACACGTGGACGCGAACGGTCCGCGTGCCGTCTACTGGGGCCATGACGTCGATCGATCCGGCACTCCGCTCGCCCGTTCCCGTCCCCGGTCGTCACTCCGGGGCCCGCGCGGGCACGACGTTGGCGCTCAGTTCGATGCTGTGTGTCCAGCTGGGGCTCGCCGTTTCGGTCGGCCTGATCGGTGAGGTCGGGCCGCTCGGGGTGGCTTGGCTGCGACTGGCGTGGGCGGGGGTGCTGCTGCTGGTCCTGGTGCGCCCGCGGCGCGGCGATTTCACCCGGTCCGGCCTGCTGGCGTGTGTCGCTCTCAGGGTCGTGACGGCGGGGGTCACGCTGCTGTTCATGTGCGCCGTCGCGCGGCTGCCGCTCGGCACCGCCAGCGCGCTCGAATTCCTCGGTCCGCTCGGTGTCGCCGTCTGCCGCGGACATGGTGCGAAGAAGCGGTGGCCCGCGCTCGCTGCCGTCGGAGTCGTGCTGCTCACAGAGCCGTGGCACGGCGGCGCGGACCCGCTGGGCGTCGCGTTCGCGCTCGGCGCCGCGGCCTGCTGGGCGGCGTACATCCTGCTGACCCAGCGCGTCGGCGACGAAGTGTCGGGCGTTCGAGGACTCGCCGTTTCCATGCCAGTGGCCGGAATCGTCGCGACCCTCGTCGCGGGACCGTCCGTCTTCGGCGAACTCGACTGGCGCCTGCTGATCATCGGTGCCGGGCTGGCGGTGCTCCTGCCGGTGGTGCCGTTCAGCCTCGAACTGCTGGCTCTGCGCAAGTTGACGACCGCCGCCTTCGGCACGTTGATGAGCCTGGAACCAGCCATGGCGCTCGTCATCGGGTTGGTCGCGCTACACCAGATCCCGGCGATGACTTCGGTCGCCGGGATCGTTTTTGTCGTCGTCGCGGGGATCGGCGCGGAGCGCACCGGCGCGCGGGCGAACAGCTCGTGAGTGTTCCAGCCGGTTAGAACCAGCCTCGCCGTTCACGAGTCCTGACGGCGTGTGGATCTTGCCCGGCCAGGTAAGGACTTCGTCAAGATCGCCTCGTCCGCCGGCCTGGTCCCGTCACGCTCTCGTCCGTGTCCTCCGAAGTCGCCGTCAAGCGATCCTCCGAACCCCGCCAAGACGAGCGCCACCGGCTGACGGTGGTCGGCGGTCTGGCCGCGTTGTCCCTCGATGCGATGGCGTCGGTCGCCTACGGGCCGGAAGCAATCGTCCTGGTCCTCGCGGTCGCCGGCGGCACCGGGCTCGGGTTCACCCTCCCGGTGACCATCGCGATCGCCGTGCTGCTCGGGGTGCTGACGCTGTCGTACCGGCAGGTGATCGCCGCGTTTCCCCAGGGTGGCGGTGCCTACGGCGTCTCGCGCACCTATCTCGGACGCCGTGCGTCGCTCGTGGCCGCGGCTTCACTGGTTGTCGACTACGTGCTCAACGTGGCCGTGTCGGTTGCCGCCGGGGTGGCCGCGCTGACGTCGGCGTTCCCCGAGTTGCTGCCGTACACCGTGTGGCTGTGCCTGGCCGTGCTCGCCGTCGTCACCGCGGTGAACCTGCGCGGCATCGCCCACAGCGCGAGGGCGTTCGTCGCACCGACAGTGATCTACGTCGGGTCGATCCTTGTGGTGGTCGTCATCGGGCTGCTGCGCGAGGCGCCCGCGGCCGTCCTCGACCACGCGGCGGCCACCCACAGCGTCCAGACTGTCGGCGTCCTGCTGCTGCTCAAGGCGTTCGCCAACGGTTGCGCGGCGCTGACCGGGGTCGAGGCGATCGCCAACGCCGTGCCGTCATTCCGGACGCCCCACGTCAAGCGCGCCCAGCGGACCGAAGTCGCGCTGGGTGGCCTGCTCGCGGTGATGCTGGTGGGGATCGCGTTGCTGATCGGCAAGTTCGCCATCCGCCCGGTGGACGGGGTGACCGTGCTGTCGCAGGTGACGGCCGCATCGCTGGGCAACGGGTTCGGTTACTACGTGGTGCAGTTCTCGACGGTGGTCCTGCTCGCGTTGGCCGCCAACACTTCCTTCGGCGGTCTGCCGGTGCTCGCGCAGTTGCTGGCCGGCGACAACAACCTGCCGCACCTGTTCGCGCTGCGCGCCGAACGCCAGGTCCACCGCTACGGCATAGGTTTCCTGGCGATCACCTCGGCGATCCTGCTGGTGGTGTCCGCGGGGCAGATGAACCTGCTTGTGCCGCTGTTCGCGATCGGCGTGTTCGTCGGGTTCACCTTGTCGCAGACCGGAATGGTCCTGCACTGGAAGCGCGAACGAGCGCCGGGATGGCGGGGTCGCGCGGCGCTCAACGGGTTCGGCGCGGTGCTGACCGCCGTCGCCGCTGTTGTCGTCACGGCGTCCAAGTTCACCGAGGGCGGCTGGCTGATCATCCTCGCGCTGCCGATCCTCGTGTTCGTCATGGAGCGGGTCCACCGCACCTATGACCGGATCGGTGAGCGGCTCGAGCTGGGCACGATCCCGGCGCCGCCGCGTCCGCAGCGTTCACTCGTCGTCGTGCCGGTGGCGACCGTTTCCCGGTTGACCCGTGAAGCCGTGGCCGCCGCGCTGTCACTGGGGGACCGCGTTGAGGCCGTCCACGTCACCCATCCCGAGGAGGAGGCCGGGGCGCGGGAGTTCGTCGACGCCTGGGAAGCGTGGAATCCCGGTGTCCCGCTGGTCCAGTTGTACGACGACCGGAGGCGGCTCGGCGAGCCGCTCGCCGAGTACCTGCGCAACGCTGAGCAGACGCGTGTGTTCGTGCTGATCGCCGAAGTCGAGCCCGACCACGTGTGGCAGCGGATCCTGCAGAACCAGCGCGGGGCCGTCCTGGCACGGGCGCTGCGCCGGCGTACCGACGCGGTGGTGTGCCGGCTCCGCTTCCGCATCGACGAACGCTAGACGGTCAGCCCCGGTCCCGAGCGGGTTCGGACTTGCGGCCGAAGACCTCCTGGTACACCGGGCCGAACAGGAGCCAGGCTCCGGTCAACCCGCCGAGCCGTGGCAGCCAGTCCCAGAGCGGCCCGACCTGGCCGGGCTTGCCGATCACGAGGATCGCGGCCAGCAGGAGAACCGCGGCGATCACGCAGGCGAGTACGCACTTGTACCACTCGCGCCACTCGTGGCTGATCTTCGCTCGGCCTTGAAGTTTCGGTTTCGGCGGCGGACCGCCGGCAAACCGGTGCGCGAAGCGGACGTCGGCCCAGCGGACCATGCTCCGCCCGAAAACCACGCTGAAGCCCAGGTAGATGGCCGCCAAGCCGTTCGAGAGGTTGGCTTTCGCGCCCTCCGACAGGCTGATCACGCCGACGGCGAGCACGGCCAGGTCCACGAGGGAGACGGCCGCGAGCAGGACGGTGCTCGTCCGCTTCATCCGCAGCGGATACCGCGCGACCAGGCCGCCCAGCAGGAAGAACCAGAAGGGCACCGCGGCCGCGGCGTTCTACGCGCGCGGCAAAATGCCCCCGGCCTGAGCACGAGGCTCGGGCCGGGGGCGTTCCACCTGGAGATTGTCAGCTGATTTGCTTGACCAGCGCGGGCACGAACTTGGCCGCGTCCACGGTGCCCCAGCCGGACACGATGTCGAAGCCCTTCGCCGCGGTGTAGCCCGTGACGCCGCCGCTGCTGTTGTTGCCCGAAGTCACGTCGACCACACCGCTCGCGGTGCCGCCCGAACCGAGGGCGTACAGCGCGGGGTTGATGAAGCCGAGGCCCTTGCCTGCCTGCTGCGACGCGAGGGCGACGACAGCGGCGAACAGCGGCGAGGACTGCGAAGTGCCGGAAGTGCCGAGCAGTGAGATGTCCGGCAGCGAGCGTCCGGTGGCGTGAGTCGTCGTGTCGACCGTGCTCTGCCAAGTGGGTGCGCCGTACTCGTGGGACACGCCGCCGCCCGACTCCGGCCAGACGGTGTCGGGGGAAGTCCTGGTACCACTGGAGTTCTGGTGCACCACGGTGCCGCCGACGGCGGTGACATAGGAGCTGGCGGCCGGGAAGCTCACCACCTTCTTGCCCCAGGGGGTGTTGTCCTTCTTGGTCCCCGTGGCGCCGTCGTCACCGGTGGACGCGGTGACTGTGATCCCGGCGTCGGTCGCCTTCTTGAAATGCGCGTCGAGGCCGTGCAGCTGTGCCGAGCTGTCGAAGTCGTCCTCGGGCGTGCCGAGGCTCATCGAGATGACGTTGGCCGACTTGTGGTCCGCGAGGTAGTCGATGGCCGTCATCATGTCCGGGAAGCCGTCGATACCTTGGGTTTCCGACGTCGGTGTCGCGACCACGAGGATCTTCGCCTTGGGCGCGATCGTGTGGAACATCGCGACGTCGAGGTCGGTCTCGCCGCCCCAGCTCGAGCAGTCGCTGGGCGTCCCGGGGTCATTGCACGAGGGGACGGTACCGGCGGGGGCCAGGATCTGGACGTCGGCGGCGGGCAGGCCGTGCGACTTCGAATAGCTGTCGATGTAGGCCTTGATGTTCGTGTCACCGTAGGAAACCACGGTCGCGAGCGTGGTGCCGGTGCCGTCGATACCCTTGTCGTACAGTGGTTTCGTGTCGTAGGCAAGCTGCAGGCTGTTGCCGGTCGCGGCCAGTGCCCGGTCCGTCAGCGCGGCTCGTTCCGCCGGCGACTTGGCACCGGCGAGCAGAGCCGCGCCCGCGCTGAACTGGTGGTGCTTCACGGGTGCGGCAGGTGCGGCGGTCGCGGACGTCGTCAAGCCGCTGCCGCAGACCGACACGGCGACCGCGGCGCCGACCGCCAACGTGAGCGTCCGGCGCACACGGGGGGCCTTGCTGAACCCAGCAGACATTTTTGCTCCTCCGGCTACGAACACGTGAAAGAATGTCGATCACGTGCTTCCGGATTAAAACTTGCTTACCGCGACCCTGCCACGGCCATTGGTCGCGTATGCGTACATAACGGCAGAAAACGGACCACGATCCCACCCATTGGCATGCCGGGCCTCACGCTTGGTCACCGACGATGCCGGACCGGTCCTGCAGCCCGGCCGCGATCCGCAGCCGGGCGAATTCCGTGGCGAGCGCGGCCGGCGGATAATGAGCGTTGAGGCCGCTGGGGTTCGGCAGGACCCAGATCCGGGTCGTGCCGATAGTCTCGGGCTGGAGGCCGACCTGCGCGCCTGGTGCGTCGAACGCCGCGCGGTAACCGGTGACACCCAGCAGGGCAAGCCACTCCGGTCGGCGGTCGAGCACCCGTTGCCGCAGTTGCTTCCCGCCCTCGAGGTACTCGGACTTGGTCAGTTCCGCCGCGCGCACGGTCGGTCTGCGCACGATGCTCGTGATGCCGATCCCCAGCCCCAGGAGTTCCTGTTCCCGGTCGGCACTGAGCAGGTCCGGGGTAAATCCAGATCGGTACAACGCCGGCCACAGCCGGTTCCCGGGATTGGCAAAATGATGCCCGTCGGCCGCCGACGACAGACCAGGGTTGATCCCCGCAAGCAGCACGCACAGGTTGTCGGCGATCAGGTCCGGCAGGCGGGTCTCGCGCGCGGTCTCCAGCTCGGCACGCGTACGCCGTCGCGGCGGTGTGGTGGTCACCGACACCAGCATGGCAGGACCTTCTCCGGAGCCCGTCGTTGGCTGCTGTGGCACTGGAGGCCTCGCAACTCGGCGGCGAGTTGCGGATGCGCCGAGCTCCTGTCTGCTGAAGCAAGGACGAGGGCGGCGACGGGTGCGCGGTGCGGAGTCGAGTGCCGCACCCGTGACGTCATGGGCGTTCGCAAGTCGACGACGAGTTGCGGTCGTTGCGGACATCAACTACCGCAACTCGACGGCGCGTTGCGGTTGGGGGAGTTGCGGTTGGGGCTGTGGTGTTGTCGTGTCGAGAGCTTGCGTTTAGGGAAGCAAGGACCGGGGCGGCGAGGGACTGCGGTGCGGATCCGAGCGCCACATCCGTCACGCGGTGGTACCACCGGTGTCGATGTGGGCACTGAGGCTGCTGTGGCTCGCTGCGTCCGCTGCCATTGGTATCGGGGGTCCCCTGGTACGGATCATTCGTACCAGGGGTCCCCGATTCAGTAGTGCTGCGGTGCTTTCGCAACTCGACGGCGAGTTGCTGTTGTGCCGGGGAATGCAGTCAGGGCTCGTCAGTGTCGCGGCCGGATGATCCGGTCGCGACACTCACGAGCCCTGGTACGGGGTCGGTATTCTGTTACACGTGAAGGGTGTTACGCCTCGGTCTTCGAAGCGGATCGAGATAAGTGGGCGGGATGAAGTCCGGTCTCCCGTCGCCACCCATCCGCACTTCCCAACCACCACAATGAATTAATCGGTGGTGCCGTTCACACAGGAGGGTCAAGTTGTCCAGGTCGGTTGGCCCGCCGAGGATCCAAAACACGATATGGTGCCCGTCGCAGTGTTTGGCGTGACTTTTACAACCGGGAAAGGCGCATCCGCGGTCTCTCATGACGAGTCTTCGCCGTTGCCCGGTGGTGATGATTCTCTTGGACCGACCCAAATCCATCTGCTCACTCTCAGTCCCGAGAACAGCGGGGATCACCTTGCAGTCACACGCCAACATCCGCGCTTCCGCCGCCGTGATCACACCGCCATAGTCCAGCATCGCCGTCCCAATACCGGACTTCAGTGTTTCGTAGTCCACGGTGACCGCCACATGGACACGGTCACCACCGTGAGTCGGGATCTCGTCGACGGTCATGGCGAGGCGGACCAGGTCGACCAGCGCGTCGGCGTGGCGTTCCCATTGGCTGCGGGTGTCGCGGCCTTCCTCTTTCGTCGAGTGCGGCTTCGCCAACGGATCCAGGGCTGCGCGGAGTTGGGCGTAGGCCACGTTGTCCAGCTTGCCTTTGAGTGTCGCGGAGCCGTCGCGGTGTTCCTGGAACGACAACTCCCGCTCCGGTCTCTCCGGCGGGTCCTTCGGCTCCGGCCCGTCCGGGTCGAGGGTGTCGAGGATCCGGTCGCCGGCTTTCTTCACCTCGACCGGTGACGCGTGGACGGCGAGGTTGACGAGGATTTTCTCCGCCGCCACCCGATCCTCCTCCGACACCGTCGCAGGCATCG
>NZ_JAODNM010000144.1 GCF_025464955.1 Amycolatopsis sp.
CGCGACCGCCGACGCGTTCCTGGACATGTTGGCCGGCGGCAACACCGGCAAGATGGTCGTCCGCCTCGACTACTGAGGCCCGCTCCGACCAGTCACGAGTTGCCCCGATTCGACCAGGACCGGTTCGCCTGACGGGCAGTTGTGTGGCGTGCAGATCCGCCCGTGAACTCGCGGGACCATAGCTGTGCCTCGAACCTGCCGATGCTGGCGGGCCGGTCCGCTCATCCACCCCAAACGGGGATAACACGACGTACGAAAACGGTTGAGTCAATGCTTTACGAGATTCGCGGTGTTCTCGATCAGAGCAACCCTGCCGCTCCTCCCCTAATCGGCATCCCGTCCCGATCCCGTTACCGACAATCGCCAGGCCAGTTACGTTCACACAGTAGTGAACTGACACTGGCTTCGGCTACTACTGGTTCTTACATCCAACGAAAGACTGTTGACCCGCTCGTCCCTTCTATGCCTTGCGCAAACGCGAGTAGGAACCAGAGCAACGCCAGCATCCGTCACGATGACCGAAATCGGGCGTCGGCGAGTTCGTCCGGTGGGGGTCAGAGGCGCTGAACGTTGGCGCCGTGCCGCCTTCGCCGCACCCGAAGCAGTGATAGGTGTTTTCTCTGGGGTCGCCTATCTGAGGAGGACTCTTCAGCGGAGGACCGGGCCGCGCTCGTCGCGGCGGGCCGGGCATTGCAGGCGCTACCCGCCACACTCAGGAAACGACGACCCACATAGGAAACATGCCCCGGTCGATTCGTACATTGTGGACTGTGTGACGTAAACCATGCCAGGGCCAGTGGTTTCACTAGAGGACCCGCAGTTTCCGTATCCTCAGGATGTAAAAGCAGACAGAAATGGTGGGATCCGGTCAGCTCTGTCCAAAGAGGACTCGTGGCTCGTTAGCGTGGACGGTGACGGCGGCCTGGGTGATGTCTGGGTGGGTCGCGAGCGCGGTCTCGACCTGGTGGGGTTCGACGCGGTAGCCGTCGACCTTGAGCTGGTCGTCCACGCGGCCCAGCAGCTCGATGGTGCCGTCGAGGCGCCGACGGGCACTCACGGAGCCGCCTCGCGGGTGGTTCCGCATCGGCATTGAACAGGCGGTCGGGAACCGAAGGTGGCTGATGTTCGGTTCAATGCTTGGCGTCGACCAGGACGTCGTCCATGCCGGCGGAGCGCCACTGCCGCAACAGCGCGTGGAAGGCCAGCGGTCCCTCGCCGTAGGTTTCGCTGCGTGACCGCGGCTTGCCCTCGTTGTTTAAGTAGCCGGGCGTGCACTCGGACTGGAACTTGTGCTGGTCCGGCGCGGTCGTGCGGATCGTCGCCACCCAGTCGGCCTGGGCTTGCTCGGTCGGCTCCACGTACCGTGCGCCCCGGCGGCGGGCCTCGGCGATCACGGCTGCGACATGGCGGGCTTGCTCGTCGAGAATGTGCGTGAAGTTCACCGATCGGGCGTTCTGCAGCGGGCCGAGGTGGAACAGGTTGGGGAAGTCGTGGCTGGCGAAGCCGTGCAGCGTCCTCGGTCCGTCCTGCCAGTACTGGGCGAGGGTGACGCCGCCGCGGCCGTGCACGCTGAGCCGGTCGGACAGCACGCCGGAGATCCCGACGTCGAAGCCGGTGGCGAAGATGATGCAGTCGACCTCGTACTCGTGCTCGCCGACCACGACCGCGTTGTGGGTGATGCGTTGCACGCCGCCGTGGTCCGCGGTGTCGACCAGGGTCACGTTGGGCCGGTTGAACGTCTCCAGGTAGGTGTCGCTGAACGTCGGCCGCTTGCACATGTAGCGGTACCACGGCTTGAGCGCCTCTGCCGTCGCCCGGTTCTGGACGATCTCGTCCACCCGGGCCCGCAGCTGGTTCATCTTCTGGAAGTCGACGATCTCCTCCACGTGCTCCCGCCGCTCAGGCGGCAGCTGCGAGAAGGTCGCGCTGGGCATGAGCTTGCGCAGCAGTTGAGCGCTGCCGGTCCAGCCGTCGGACACGAGGTCCTCGTCGGTCTGTCCGCCGGAGACGATGGCGAGGAAGTTGTCCCGCCGCTCTTTCTGCCAGCCAGGTCGCAGCGACTCGCTCCATGCCGGATCGGTGCGGCGGTTGCCGCGGACATCCACTGAGGACGGAGTCCGCTGCATCACGTACACGTGCCGGCTGTCCCGTCCCAGATGCGGCACGACCTGCACCGCGGTGGCGCCGGTGCCCACCAGGGCGACGCGTTTGTCGGCGAGTTTGGACAGACCGCCGGTGGCGTCGCCGCCGGTGTAGTCGTAGTCCCACCGGCTCGTGTGGAAGGTGCGCCCGCCGAACGTCTCGATGCCGGGGATGCCAGGCAGTTTGGGTTGGCTGAGCGTGCCGCTGGCGACCGCGACATAGCGGGCCCGCAGGTGATCGCCGCGGTTGGTGCTGATCTCCCATTCCCGGCTGTCCTCGTCCCAGCGCAGTTCGCTGACGCGGGTATGGAAGCAGGCGTCGCGGTAGAGGTCGAAGTGCCGGCCGATCGCCCGGGCGTGCTGGCGGATCTCTTCGCCAGGCGCGTACTTCCACTCGGGCAGGTAGCCGAGTTCCTCCAGCAGCGGGAGGTAAACGTAGGACTCGATATCGCAGTGGATGCCCGGGTAGCGGTTCCAGTGCCATGCCCCGCCGAAGTC
Organism: Amycolatopsis sp.; assembly: GCF_025464955.1. Classification (GTDB taxonomy): domain Bacteria; phylum Actinomycetota; class Actinomycetes; order Mycobacteriales; family Pseudonocardiaceae; genus Amycolatopsis. Next base: position 2,640 of record NZ_JAODNM010000144.1, read on the forward strand.
GCCACCCTCCTCGATCATCCGGATGTCCTCCACGCCGGCCTGCCGCAACCGGGCACCAGTGAGCAGGCCCCCGAAGCCACCACCGATGACCGCCACCTCGACGCGGTCCCGCAGCGGAGGCCGGTCGAAGGTGGGATCCGGGGCGTCGGCGTCGTGACCGAACTCGCCGTCCGTGCGCCGGTACTGCGCGATGCCGTCGGGCCGGATGCGGCGATCGCGTTCGAGCCGGTACTTGGCGCGGAGGGCCTCGGGGTCGAACCCGAGGGGTTCACCGGCTGCGGACGACCCGGTTACGGACGACGTTGTCTGCGTGGTGGACATGGCTGCCTTTCCGATGTGGACAGTTGTTCGGGCTGCCCGGTCGCCGGCGGCGACCGGACCGGTGCGGTCAGCGGAGCACGGAGCGGCGCGTCGGCACGGCGCGGGTGACCGTGATCTCGTCGAGCAGCACCAGGTCCGACACGACCGGGGAGATCTCGCGCTGCCACCGGTCGGACTCGTAGACCGCGGCGTACAGTTCGTCCCGTTCCTGCTCGTCCTCGAAGCGGCGGATCCAGATGTAGCCGTTCTCGTCCTCCTCGTCGAGGAAGGACGCCGTCACCGACATGCCGCGTTCGATGAGGTACGGCATGATGGTTTCTTCCATGTAGCGCACCCATTCGTCTCGCCGACCGGGCTTGACCTGGTAGCGACGGATTTCGTAGAGCATTGTCCCCACTTTCGTGCGTCGTGTTGTCCCCGTTTTGGGGTGGGGTGAGCGGACAGGTTCGACAGTTTGGGCAGTTATCGGCACAGCAATGATCCTGCGAGTTCACCGGCAGGATCATTGCTGTGCACCCACCCGGTTCGGACGAACCGGTCCTGGTCGAATCGGGGCAACTCGTGACTGGTCGGAGCGGGCCTCAGTAGTCGAGGCGGACGACCATCTTGCCGGTGTTGCCGCCGGCCAACATGTCCAGGAACGCGTCGGCGGTCGCG
>NZ_JAODNM010000152.1 GCF_025464955.1 Amycolatopsis sp.
TCGACCCGGTCTACACCGGGAAGGCGTTTGCTGCGCTTACGGCCTGGGCGAATGCCGGTCGACTCGGGCCCGACTCGCGCGTCGTGTTCGTACACACCGGTGGTCTCCCGGCGCTCTTCGCGTACGCGGACGAACTCGTCGAGTAGTCGCCGCGCCCCAACGAACCCCACCAGCGACAAAGTGCGGTTGCCCGGCCGCGGCCGAGCCCTTCGTCAGTAGAGAGGGAATCGATGGAGCTAGGTTCCGGTGGTGGTGTCGCGTACCGCTTGCGCGCGGGGGTCGTCGATGTCGGGTAGTTGGGCGCCGTAGACCCCGCCGACGACGGAGGCTTCCCGCATGACGTCGGCGGGGAAGCCGAGGGTGGGACGGCTGAGTGCGTCGAGACGGTCCAGGTGCTGCCGGCTGAGGTGCACCTCGACGGCGACGAGGTTGTCGCGGAACTGTTCTTCGGTGCGGGCCGCGATCAGCGGGATGACGGGGCCGGGCTGCTGCCGCACCCAGGAGATGGCCGCCTGCGCGGGTGTGCAGCCGATTTCGTCGGCGATGGCGACGACCTCGCGGACGATGCCGTCGCTGCCGACCTGGGTGTAGCGGGCTCCGACCTTGGTCACGCGGCCGGTGCTGCCGTTGAGGTATTTGCCGGTGAGTCGTCCTTCGGCAAGCGGGCCCCAGGCGAACACTGGTAGGTCGAACGCGGCTGCCATGGGCAGCAGTTCCCGCTCCGGGGAGCGGTCGAGCAGGTTGTACCGCAGCTGGACCGCGGTGAACGGTGACCAGTCGTGCAATCGGGCGGAGGTGTTGGCTTCGGCGATTTCCCAGGCCGCCCAGTCCGAGACCGCGGGGTAGAGGATCTTGCCGAGGCGGACCTGGTCGTCCAGGGCGCGCATCAGTTCCTCGACCGGAGTGAGGAGGTCACGGGCGTGCACCCAGTACAGGTCGATGTGGTCGGTCTGCAGGCGCCGCAGGCTCGCCTCGATCGAGGCGACGATCTTCTTGCGATGGTTGCCCGCACTGTTCGGGTCGGCCGGGTCGGTTTGGTTGGTGAACTTGGTGGCGAGGACGAACCGGTCGCGGCGTCCTTTGAGCAGGTCGCCAAGGATGGTTTCCGAGGTCCCGTTGGTGTAGACGTCGGCGGTGTCGATGACATTGCCGCCGGCGTCGGCGAACAGGTCCAGGATCTTCGCGCTGACGTCCGGGGACGCGCCCCAACCCCAGTCTTCGCCGAAGGTCATGGTGCCCAGTGCCACCTCCGAGATCCGCACGCCAGTCTTACCCAAAAGCCTGTAACGCATGAGATTCCCTCGCTTCTTTGGATGGGCGGCAGCCGGCGTGGGCCACGGGCGCGCGACTCGCACCTGCCGATCTGGAGACTCCTCCACTTTATTGGAGAAGTCTCCACTTGGCAAGTTGAGCCGCGGAGGGACTTCCCGCCCGTCGCCCGCTTCCCGTCCCGCTGGTCAAGCCACGGAGCGGGTCGATAGCGGACATGTCGACGCGCGGCGGTGGTCTTTCGGGCTTGCGGTATTCAGCCTTCGGGCACCGTCGTCAGGCGGCGTTGTGCCGCGAAGTCCCAAGCCCGAGCAGGTATCAGGCCAACGGTTTACTGGAGCCCGGCGATCGCCATGTCAAGCACGCGCCGCGTTTGCTGTTCGCCGGCATCGCCGGCCGCCCTGCTCCACAGAAAGCCCATCAGGAGCAGAACGTCAGCAGCGTCAAGCCCGGGACGGACATCGCCGGCCTTCTCGCAGGCCCGAAGTAGTACAGCCACGGCTTCGGCGACCGGCGTATCGGCTTCGTGGGCGACGTCCTTCCCCGCGGCCGTCTGCAACGCCTCCCCGAGACCGTGCTTGACCCGCGCGAAGTCGGCCAGTCGCAGTAACCACACGCGGAGCGCGTCCAACGGCGGGTACTCGGTCACCAGGTCGTGGACTGAGTCCACCATCGACTGCAGTTCCTGCCGGTAGACGGCTAGGACGAGGTCCTCACGCGTCGGGAAATTGCGATACAGCGTGCCGGCCCCGACGCCGGCGAGCTTGCCGATCGTAGTGAACGGGACGTCCGGGTCATCGGCGAACGCCTGGTAGGCGACGGACAGGATCCGCTCACGGTTGCGGCGTGCGTCGGCGCGCGTGGTGAGGGGGTAGTGCGCGGCCACGGCCCTCCTTGCCCATCACGCCGGTCAGCGAGGCTCTCGGACAATCTCCCGAGTATCGGAGACGTCTCCGATACTGACTTCTCACCGTACCGCCCGGCGACCGCGCCTGCGTGCATGAGTCCGACTCTTGGCGACGGTGGCCGCCGGTCAGTCGAGCGTCAGCCAGTCCACCCGCAGCACGTCGACGCGGTCCTGGTCGGGAAGGCGAAGGTAGAGGATCTGGCCTTCACGGTGCGGGCCGAACAGCAGTCTGCGCAGCCCGTCGGGGTTGTCGCGGTGGTACGGCTCGCCTGCGGTCTGTAGGACCAGCGCAAGTGCGGTCAGTGCTTCGGCGAGTAACGCGAGCACTGGTACCGGCAGATCCTGGATCTGGGCGTGAGCGATCGAATCGATGTCGAGCTTGAATGTCATGTGACAGCGAGCAGGCTCAGATGCCGAGGTCAGCGGCGAGGACATCCCATGACACGCTGCCTGGCCGGGGCTGGCCGGTGCGCTGAATTTCGGCGGCTGCGGCGAGCATCTCGCGGTGACGCTGTGGGTCCAGCACGGTCGTCAGTGCGATGCGGCGCCAGTTGGCGAGGGTTGCCAGCAGCTCGTCCAGCCGGAGATCGTCCTTCGCGATCTCGAGCGCTCGGCCGTAGGACTGGTCGAACGCCGCGACCTCTTCGGGCAGCAGTGCGGCCCGGACCTCTGCGGGGGAGGAGAACCGCTTGGCTGCCTCTTCGTCCCAGCGCGACAGGGGTTGCTCGGGCGCTGCCCGCGGCGTGGTACGGCGCGGCTCAGAGGAGTGTGCGGCAGCGGTCATGCCCGTATCGTAACTCCGGTGGGTCGTGGGTGGGCTCCGACGGGCGGAGTCTTCGTCCGGCTTCCTGACCGACAAGGTGTCCGTCAACCTCCGCGACGCGCGATGCGTCACACGGGCGACGCGCCCTTGGCCGTCGTCGAGGGAGACGGCCTGCGCGTTGACGGCGAGCAGCCAGCGTTGCAGCGTGTCCGTGTAGAAGCTGGTGAGCACCTCGGCGACCAGTGCGGCTGAGGGTTCGGCGCGGAACTCTCCGCGTTCCTGGCCGAGTGCCACCGATACCTGGAGCGCCTCGAAGACCGGGAACGGCTCGTCGAAGGCCGCCAGTTCGGCGACGCGGCCGGTGGTGATCACCCGGGCCAGGTCCGGGTCGTCCGTGTTGACCGCGGCGAGTATGGACAGGTGGCGCACCAGTTGTTCGCGCGCGGAGGCGCTGCTGAGTGCTTCGTCGTCGAAGAGCGACGACAGCTGCTCTCGGCGTCGGTTGCTCCAGATCTCCAGGATGTCGCGCACTGGTGCTTGAGTACGCTCTTACGGCCGGGTGTCTACTCCCGTGCGTGCAACCGAACTTTCACCCAGGTGAAGACTTCCAGCTTCTGCTGGATTCGGCTGCTTGACGGCGGCGTGGATGGGCTCAGACGTGCAGGGTGGGCCGGTAGATGAGCTCGTGGGTGTATGCGGCCGACCTGGATGAGGACATTTCCGACCTGCGCGGCATCAACAGGAACGGCGCCGTCGTGGTGCTTTGGCCCGACCAGTACGTCGTCAACGGGCTGCCGCTCGGTGCGCCCGCCGAACTGGCGGCATTCTTCGAGCCGATCTTGTCAGTTCAGCGACAGGATGCGGGCCGCGGCTGCAGTGACCGATCGGCGTCGGCTCAGTGAGGAGGCGCGTTGTCGGCGCCATACCCGGCGGTTCAGGACCGTACCTCGACAGGCAAGGCCGGACGGCCTCCGCTGAAGGAACTATTGAGACGGTCGATCTCGCCGAAGAAGACCATGACGTCGTTAGGGTCGGTTCCCGCCGCCTCCAGGCGAGTCACGATCGCGGAGAGAAGCGACCGTTTCCTGGCGTCTTCGGTCCCTGACGAGAGCAGGGCCTCGATCATCAGAACATCCTCGCTGCGGGGCTTCTGCAGATCAGGATAGCGGGGGCTGATGCGAAGGTCGATTTCCGTCAGCGAGATGAACCTTTGGAAATGATCGTCCTCAGGATAACCGACACTGACGCTTGCCTCATGGATGGCGGCGGATATCGCGTCCTTTGCTGCTGCCGTTGTTCCGGAACGCATTGTCACTGTGAACAGTGGCAAGGAATCCTCCTTGAGTAGTGTCTCAGCGGTTCGCCGCAGCTTCCAGAATCAGCCTGGCGATCACGTCCGGGTGCGTGACGAGGGATAGGTGGCCGGAGTCGGCCTCGATGGTCGTGGCGTTCATCCGCTGGGCCATAAAGCGCTCAAGGTCGGGATTGATGGTGCGGTCGTTCTTCGAGACCGCGTACCAGGATGGCTTCTGATGCCAGGCGGCGATGCTGGTCGTCGGCGGAGCGGTGGAGAGCAAACCTTGGGCCGCGTAGAGCGTGAGCGCCTCTTTTCGAGGCACGCCGTTGGCGAAGTCCTGGAGGAATGCCGGCTGGCTCAGGAGCTTGAAGCCGCCTGAGGTGATGATCCCAGGGGTGATCGGAGGTGTGGGGAACTTCGCGGAGAGCGCCGCGAAGTCCTCGCCGGCGTCCGGTGCGCGGGCGGCGACGTAGACGAGCCCGGCGACCTTCGGGTCCAGGCCGGTCTGCGAGATGACCGTCCCGCCGTAGGAATGTGCGACCAGGATCGTGGGCCCGTCCTGCCGGGCCAGTGCGACGTGGTGGTGGCGACATCGTCGGCGAGGGAAGTGAGTGGGTTCTGCACCGCGGTGACATTCATTCCCGCCGCCTGTAGTAGCGGGATGACCTTCGCCCAGGAGGAGCCGTCCGCGTAGGCGCCGTGTACGAGGACGGCATTGCGCACCGAGGGAGTGCGGCTTTGGGTTGTTGCCCTCGGCTGTCCGCACTCCGAAAGCGCGGCTGCCAAGGCTCCCGCGCCCCAGTGCGGAAAACTGGCGACGACTGACTTCATCATTACCTTCTCTCCTTCCGATCTCACCTGGCGAGCCACCGTCAAGTCCAATCGCCGAAGCGGAATTTGTCAAGGTGAGTGAGACCAGTGGGTGTTAGGCGGCTTCGGGTTCGGTCTTCTGGCTGGTGTCGTCAGCTGGTCGGTTGATCCAGACGGTGTCGGGGAGATTGAGCATCTTTGGTGCTGT
>NZ_JAODNM010000027.1 GCF_025464955.1 Amycolatopsis sp.
CTGGTGCCGCGGAACTTGTCGCCGAGTTGGACGCACAGGTGGACGTCGTGGCCTGTGACGTGTCCGATCGGGATGCTGTGGCGGCTTTGATTGGCGGGCTTGACCGTCCGTTGACCGGCGTGGTGCACGCGGCGGGTGTCGGTGACAATGCTCTGGTCGGCGCGTTGACGCCGGAACGGTTCGACGCGGTGTTCGCGCCGAAGGCGGATGCCGCTTGGTATTTGCACGAACTCACCCGCGAGATGGATCTCGCCGCGTTTGTGATGTTCTCCTCCGCGGGTGGGCTCGTGTTGACGGCTGGACAGGCGAATTACGCGGCCGCGAACGTGTTCCTCGATGGTCTGGCCGCTCACCGCCAGGCCGAGGGGCTTCCCGCGACCGCGATGGCGTTCGCACTCTGGGACGTCGGCTCGGGGCTGGGCCAGGAACTCACTGAGGTCGACCGCGCACGCATGACCACCCAGGGGCTTCCGGTGTTGTCCCATGAGGCCGGCTTGGCGATGTTCGCCACCGCGCTCGACTCGACTCGGTCGACGGTGGTGCCGATCAAGGTCGACACCCAGGCACTACGGGCCCGCACCGACGACATTCCGGCGCTGCTGCGCAATTTCGTCCCACAGACCAGGCGCACCGCGGCGGGACCGGTCGGGTCACCGGCGGCCGACAACCTCGCCCGCCGGCTGTCCGCGCTGGACCACGGCGAGCGGACCGAGGCGCTGCTGGAACTGGTGCGCGGCCAGGTCGCAGTGGTGCTGGGCCACAAGAGCGCGGCCGAGGTCGACCCCGACCGAGCATTCCGAGACCTCGGGTTCGACTCGCTGGCCGCCGTCGAGCTGCGCAACCAGGTGAGCACCGCGACCGGGTTGCGACTGCCCGCGACGTTGGTCTTCGACTACCCGACGTCGGCGGGGCTGGCCGGATACCTGCTGGACGAACTGTTCGGGTCGGATGCCCAGATCGCGACGCGGACGTCTTCACCGCTGTCGACCACAGACGATCCGATCGTGATCGTCGGGATGTCGTGCCGGTTCCCCGGCGGGGTGAGCACGCCAGAGGAACTGTGGCAGTTGGTCCTAGACGGCACGGACGCGATCTCGGACTTCCCCAGCGACCGAGGCTGGGACGTCGAGTCCCTCTACAATCCGGATCCCGATCAGGCGGGCACTTCATACACCCGCTCCGGTGGCTTCCTGCACAACGCCCCCGAGTTCGATCCCGCGTTCTTCGGCATGAGCCCGCGTGAGGCGCTGGCCACCGACTCCCAGCAGCGCCTGCTGCTGGAGACGACGTGGGAGGCGCTGGAGCGGGCCGGGATCGACCCGGCGACGTTGCGTGGCAGTCAGACCGGCGTGTTCACCGGGATCATGTACAACGACTACCACCTGCTGCTCGGCGGCGATTTCGAAGGCGCCAACATCACCGGAAGCTCGCCCAGCGTGGCGTCCGGCCGCATCGCCTACACCTTCGGGCTGGAAGGCCCGGCGATGACCGTCGACACGGCGTGCTCCTCGTCGTTGGTCACCCTGCACCTTGCCGCGCAGGCATTGCGCCAGGGCGAGTGCGATCTGGCGCTGGCCGGTGGGGTGAGCGTGATGTCGACTCCGCGCACCTTCGTGGAGTTCTCACGGCAGCGGGCACTTTCGGCGGACGGCCGGTGCAAGGCGTTCTCGGACACCGCCGACGGCACCGGCTGGTCGGAAGGTGCTGGTCTCCTTGTGTTGGAGCGTCTTTCGGATGCTCGCCGCAACGGGCACGATGTGCTCGCCGTGGTCCGGGGCAGCGCGATCAACCAGGATGGCGCGTCGAATGGTTTGACCGCGCCGAATGGTCCGTCGCAGCAGCGGGTCATCCGTCAGGCGTTGGCGAGTGCCGGTCTTTCACCATCCGATGTGGACGCGGTCGAGGCGCATGGCACGGGTACGACCCTCGGTGACCCGATCGAGGCGCAGGCGCTGCTGGCGACCTACGGCCAGGACCGTGAAACGCCACTGTTGCTGGGTTCGGTGAAGTCGAACATCGGCCACACGCAGGCGGCCGCGGGTGTCGCGGGTGTGATCAAGATGGTCATGGCGTTGCGGCACGGGACCTTGCCGCCGACGTTGCATGTGGACACCCCCTCGTCGCATGTGGACTGGTCCGCGGGCTCGCTCGAACTGCTCACCGAACGGACCGCGTGGCCCGAGGTCAACCGTCCGCGACGCGCCGGCGTGTCGTCCTTCGGCGTGAGCGGTACCAACGCGCACGTGATCCTCGAACAGGCCGAGTTGGTGGAGCCGGAGCCGGATATCTCGTTCGACGGGGTTCTGCCCTTCGTGTTGTCGGCCAGGTCGTCGGCGGGGCTGGGAGCGCAGGCTGAGCGTCTGACGTCCGTCCTCGACGGACAATCGCCTGCCGACATCGTTTACTCGCTGGTGAATTCGCGGGCGGTGTTCGAGCACCGTGCTGTCGTGTTGGGCTCCAGGCTGGATGAGCTGGCGCGAGGACTGGAAGCACTTGCCGGGGATCATTCGGACGTCGTGTCCGGAGTCGCTCGTCCGGTGGGCAAGACGGTGTTCGTTTTCCCGGGACAGGGTTCGCAGTGGGCCGGCATGGGCTGTGAGCTGCTGGATTCCTCACCGGCGTTCGCCGCACGAATGCGGGAGTGCGCCGAAGGCCTCGCGCCGTTCGTCGACTGGTCACTGCTCGACGTGCTGCGCGGTGTGGAAGGCGCGCCGTCGCTGGAGCGCGTCGACGTGGTTCAGCCGGCGCTCTGGGCGATGATGGTGTCGCTGGCCGAGGTCTGGCGCTCGGCAGGGGTCGTACCCGCCGCGGTGGTGGGCCATTCCCAGGGTGAGATCGCCGCGGCGACCGCAATCGGAGCGCTGAGCGTCTCCGACGGTGCGCGTGTGGTGGCCTTGCGCAGTATCGCGGTGGCGGACTCACTGGCCGGTCTCGGTGGCATGGTGTCGGTCGCCCTGCCGGTGGAGCAGGTCCGTAGCCTTCTGGACGATCGCGCGAGCATCGCGGCGGTCAACGGGCCACGGTCCACAGTGGTCTCCGGTGAGCCCGCCGCTCTCGATGAACTGATGGCCCAGCTGGAAACCGAAGGCGTCCGCGCACGACGTATCCCGGTGGACTACGCGTCGCACTCGGCACAGGTCGAGCTGATCCGCGACCGTGTGCTGGCCGAACTTGCCCCGATCTCGCCGCGCAGCGTGGGAGTTCCGTTCTACTCGACGGTGACCGGTCAAGTGATCGACACCGCCGGCCTTGACGCGGACTACTGGTACACGAACCTGCGCCAGACGGTGGAGTTCGAAAAGACCACCCGCGCGCTGATCGACGACGGGTACGGCGTGTTCGTCGAGCCGAGCGCCCACCCGGCGCTGATGGTCGGTGTTGAGCAGACGATGGAGGACACCGGTACCGAAGGCGTCGTGCTGGGTTCGCTGCGTCGGGGCGAGGGCAGTTGGTCCCAGCTGCTGACCTCGATCGCGACGGCGTTCGTACAGGGCGTGAAGGTCGACTGGGCTTCGATGCTCGCGGGTGGCCGTCGGGTGGATCTGCCGACGTACGCGTTCCAGCGGCAGCGTTTCTGGCCGCAGTCGGTGGAGCCGGTGACGGTGTCGACCGGTCCGGTGGATGCGGAGTTCTGGGATCTGGTCGACGCGGGCGACCTGGGCACCGCGCTGGACCTCGACTCCACCACGGCGGCCACGGTGGTGCCGGCGTTGTCCTCCTGGCGTGACCGCCGCCGATCACAGTCCACTGTGGATTCCTGGCGGTACTGCGAGAACTGGAAGCCGCTGACCGTTTCGGGTGCGCTGTCCGGGACTTGGCTCGTCGCCGTACCGGTCGACGCGGACGAGTGGGTCTCGTCGGTGGTCGCGGGACTGGGCCCGGACGTGGTGCGGGTCGAGGTGGCCACGGAGATCGACCGCGCCGAACTCGCCGCCCTGTCCGCCGGTGTCGAGGGCATCGTGTCGCTGCTCGATCTGACAGGTTCCATGGCACTGGTCGAAGCACTGGGTGACACCGGAGTCGAGGCGCCATTGTGGTGCCTGACCAGTGGCGCTGTGTCGGTCGGGCAGTCCGACCGCGTGACCGCGCCGGACCAAGCGGCGCTGTGGGGCTGGGGCGCGGTCACGGCGCCGGCGTCGCCGGGCCGCTGGGGTGGTCTCGTGGACCTGCCCGCGGTGTTCGACGACCGGGCCGCGCAACGCCTGGTGGCCGTGCTGGGTGGTGACGAGGACCAGGTCGCGCTTCGGTCATCGGGTGTCTTCGGCCGTCGGTTGGTGCATGCCCCGTCGACCGGCGAGCACGCCGGAACATGGCAGGCGCGCGGCACGGTTCTGATCACCGGTGACCTCGACGGGCGATTGGCCCGGTGGGCGTTGGACCGCGGCGCCGAACACGTGGTCCTGACCAGCGAACTCGATCCTGACACACGTACGGCGTTGGGGGAGCGGGTGACCGTCGCGCCCTGCGATATCGCCGACCGCGATGGACTCGCCGACCTACTCACGCGGTACCGGCTGAGCGCTGTCGTGCACGCCGCCGGACTCGCCGACGACGAGTTCGCCCGGGTCACGGCCGCTGGGTGGAACCTGCACGATCTCACCTTGGAGCACGAGCTCGACGCGTTCGTCCTGTTCTCCTCTGGCAATTCCTGGAGTGGAGGCGCCGGGGCCAGCGCGTTCCTCGACGGCCTTGCCCACTACCGACGCGGACGCGGCCTGGTCGCCACGTCGCTCACCTGGGGCTCCTGGACGAGCGCCGATCCCGAGACGGCGGAGCAGCTGCGCCGGCGCGGTGTGCTGCCGATGGAGCCAGAGCTGGCGATCACCGCGCTGCAGCGCGCACTCGAGGACGGCCAGACCACACTTACGCTGACCAACACCGACTGGAAACGGTTCGCACCCGCCTTCGCGGCCGCGCGGCGCAGCCCGCTGCTGTCCGAGATCCCCGAGGTGCGGCTCGCCCTGGCCGATCCGGCGATCACGGAAGGCGACGAGGTCGCCGAATCCGGCTTCAAGCAGCGCGTCGCGGCCTTGTCGGAAGTCGAACGCGATCGTGCGCTGCTCGATCTCGTCCTCGGCGGGGCCGCCGCGACACTCGGCTACGAGACGGCGGACACCCTTCCGGCCGGCTTGGCCTTCCGCGATCTCGGCTTCGACTCGGTCAGCGCGGTCGATATGCGCAACCGGCTCCGGAAGACCACTGGCCTGTCCCTGCCCGCGACGCTGGTGTTCGACTACCCGACGCCGCACGTTTTGGCCGGCCACCTGCGCGAGGAACTCTTCGGCGCCGAAGCGGGCGCGCTCGTCCCGGCGCGGGTCGATACCCCCGCCGACGACGACCCGATCGTGATCGTCGGCATGGCCTGCCGCTATCCAGGCGGGGTCACCTCGCCGGAAGAACTGTGGCAACTCGTCGCCGAAGGACGCGACGCGATTTCCGGTTTCCCCGCCGACCGTGGCTGGAACCTGGACGCGGTCACCAGCGCCACCTACGAAGGCGGTTTCCTGCCCGGCCTCGCGGAGTTCGACGCGGAGTTCTTCGGCATCTCACCCCGCGAGGCGGTGTCGATGGATCCGCAGCAGCGGTTGCTGTTGGAGACCTCCTGGGAGGCCGTCGAACGAGCGGGCATCGCACCGAGTTCGCTGCGTGGCAGCCAGACCGGCGTGTACATGGGCACCAACGGGCAGGACTACTCCGATCTCAAGGTGAACGCCGGGGACCGCGCTGACGTCTACGCCGTCACCTCGACCGTGGCGAGCGTGCTTGCCGGGAGGATCTCGTACACGGCCGGTCTCGAAGGCCCGGCGGTCGCGGTGGACACGGCGTGTTCCTCGTCCCTGGTGGCAATCCACTTGGCCGCGCAGGCATTGCGCGCCGGAGAGTGCGATCTCGCGCTTACCGGTGGCGTGTCGGTGATGTCGACTCCCGGCGCGTTCGCCGCGTTCACCGCGCAGGGCGGTCTCGCGCCGAACGGGCGGTGCAAGGCGTTCTCCGACGACGCTGACGGCACCGGTTGGTCCGAGGGCGTTGGCGTCGTGGTGTTGGAGCGGCTCTCGGATGCGAAGCGGAACGGGCACCAGGTGCTCGCGGTTGTCCGTGGCAGCGCGGTGAACCAGGATGGCGCGTCGAACGGCCTGACCGCGCCGAACGGCCCGTCGCAGCAGCGCGTGATTCGCCAGGCACTGGCCGGCGGCGGCCTCGTACCGTCCGATGTGGACGCTGTGGAGGCGCACGGCACCGGAACCCGGCTTGGCGACCCGATCGAAGCCCAGGCGCTGCTGGCGACCTACGGCCAGGACCGGGCGACCCCGCTGCTGCTGGGGTCGATCAAGTCGAACATCGGTCACCCGCAGGCGGCCGCCGGTGTGGCGGGCGTGATCAAGATGGTGATGGCGTTGCGCCACGGGGTGCTGCCGAAGTCCCTGCACGTGGGTACTCCGTCGTCGAACGTGGACTGGGAGTCCGGGGCGATCGAGCTGCTGACCGATTCGACTGAATGGCCGGACAGTGGTCGCGCCCGTCGCGCGGGTGTCTCGTCCTTCGGTGTGAGCGGGACCAACGCGCACATGATCCTCGAGCAGGCGCCCGAGGGCGAGCAGGTCGAGGAGCTTCAGCTGGTGCGGCCCACGGTCGTGCCGTGGGTCGTGTCCGGCCGGTCCGCCGCGGCGTTGGACGCGCAGGTGGAGCGAGTCCGCACCTTCACCCACCTCAACGCCGGGCTGGACCCGGTCGACGTCGGCTACTCGCTGGCCACTACCCGGTCGCCGTACGAGCACCGGGCGGTGTTGCTGGCCGGCGACGACTTGCCCGAGATCGCCAGGGGCGTACGAGCACAGTCGAGGCTGGCGGTGCTGTTCTCCGGCCAGGGCAGCCAGCGGATCGGCATGGGCCGCGAGCTCTACGCCCGGTTCCCGGTGTTCGCCGACGCGCTCGACGCGGTGCTGGCCCAGCTCGACGGGCACCTGGACATCCCGCTGCGGGAGGTGATGTGGGGCGAGGATCAGGAGCTGCTGAACGAGACCGGCTGGACGCAGCCTGCGCTGTTCGCGATCGAGGTCGCGCTGTTCCGGCTGGTCGAGGCCTCGGGCCTCCGGCCGGACTACGTCGGCGGGCACTCGATCGGTGAGATCGCGGCCGCTCATGTCGCGGGCGTGTTCTCGCTGGAAGACGCCTGCGCGCTGGTCGCGGCACGTGGCCGGTTGATGCAGGCGCTGCCCATCGAGGGCGCGATGATGGCGATCCAGGCCACTGAGGACGAGGTCGTGGCGCTGCTGGGCGAAGGGGTCTCCATCGCCGCGATCAACGAGCCGTCGGCCGTGGTGGTCTCCGGTGACCAGAACGCCGCGACGCAGATCGCCGCCCACTTCGCGGCCGCCGATCGCAAGACTAAGCGTTTGCCAGTGAGCCATGCGTTTCACTCTCCGTTGATGGAGCCGATGCTGGCCGAGTTCCGGACGGTGGTGAAAAGCTTGTCGTTGACCGAACCTCGGATTCCCGTCGTGTCGAACCTGACCGGCGAGCTCGCGACCGACGAACAGCTGTGTTCGCCCGAGTACTGGGTGCGACACGTCCGTGAGGCCGTGCGCTTTGCCGACGGCATCCAGACGCTGGTCGGCGAGCGGGTGGGCGCGTTTCTCGAGCTCGGACCGGACGGGGTGCTCTCGGCGATGATCGCCGGGTCCGCAGCCGAGCAGGCCCTTGCCGTACCAGCACTGCGCAAGGACCGCGGCGAGGAAACGGCGCTGGTGACGGCGTTGGCGCGGTTGTACGTGCGCGGTGTTTCCGTCGACTGGGCGCCGATCTTCGCCGGAACGGGCGCCCACGGCATCGACCTGCCGACGTACGCCTTCCAGCACCAGCGGTTCTGGCCGGAGGCGGCCGAGACCGCGGTCCCGGCCGCGACCGGCGCGGTCGACGGCGCGTTCTGGAGCCTGGTCGAGGACGGGAATCTGGAGTCACTCGCCGCCGAACTGAACGCCGACACAGCCTCGCTGAGTGAGGTCTTGCCCGCGCTCTCGTCGTGGCGCAACCGCCGCCGCGAACAATCCACCATGGACTCTTGGCGGTATCGGGAGGCCTGGAAGCCGGTCAGCGGGATCACTTCGGGCGTGCTGTCCGGCACCTGGCTGGTCGTCGTTCCGGCCGAGCTGGCGGCGGACGAGTGGGTCGTATCCGCCGTGGCGGCACTGGGGCCGGATACGCTGCGGATCGACGTCGGGACAGCCGACCGCGCCGAAGTTTCCGAGCAGCTCAGTGGGTTTGATGGCCTGGCAGGTGTGGTCTCTCTGCTGGCACTGGACGAGTCCACGGAGCTGTCCGGGGTTGTGCGCACCATGGTTCTGGTGCAGGCGCTCGGCGATGCCGGTATCGCGGCTCCGCTGTGGGCGGCCACCAGGTGCGCGGTGTCCGCGACCAGCACTGATCCCGTCGTCAGTCCGGGACAGTCGGGTGTCTGGGGCCTTGGCCGGGTTGCCGCGCTGGAACTTCCGCAGCGCTGGGGCGGCCTGATCGATCTGCCCGAGGTACTGGACGACCAGTCGGCGCACCTGTTCGTGGACGTGCTCGCCGGACAGACCGATGAAGACCAGGTCGCGGTCCGGTCCGCCGGCGTGTTCGGGCGCAGGCTGGTTCCCGCGCCCCGGAAGAAGTCGGCGGAGTGGACGCCGTCGGGAACCGTACTGATCACTGGTGGCACCGGCGCGCTCGGCGCCGGCGTGGCTCGTGATCTCGCTCTCCGTGGTGCCGAACGGCTGGTGCTCGCCAGCCGTCGTGGACCTGATGCTCCCGGCGCTGCCGAGCTGCGTACGGAACTGATCGGTCTCGGGGTCGAAGTGGACGTGGTGGCTTGTGACGTCGCGGACCGCGTCGGCGTCAGCGCCCTTCTTGCCGCTTTGCCTCAGCTCACCGCCATCGTCCACACCGCGGGCGTGCTCGACGACGGGATGTTGGAAGGACTGACGCCGCAGCGGTTTGCCGAGGTCTTCCGGTCGAAGGTGACCTCGGCGGCGGTGCTCGACGAGCTCACCCGCGACCTCGACCTGTCGGCCTTCGTGCTCTTCTCCTCGATGGCGGCCGCGGTCGGCAACCCTGGCCAAGCGAACTACGCGGCGGCCAACGCCGTGTTGGACGGGCTGGCACAGCGACGCCGTGCGCTCGGCCTCGCGGCCACGTCGATCGCTTGGGGCGCTTGGGCCGGTGACGGCATGGCCGCCGGAGCCGGGATGCACGAGGGCGCCGCCGCGATGACGCCGGAACTGGCCGTCGCGGTCCTGCGACAGGTCGCCGCGGAGCCCGCGGCGACGATCGTCGTGGCGCACTTGCAGGAACCCCGGCTGCTGACCGCGCTCCTCGGCGTGCGGCCCAGCCCGCTGCTGGCGGAGCTGCCGGAAGCGCGACGGGTGTCGGCGGCGGTTGAGGCCGCACGCCACGAAACCGCGTCGAGTGCGTCCGCGCTGCAACAGCGACTCCACGGCCTGTCGGCGACTGACCAGATCGACGTAGCGCTCGACCTGGTCTGCGCTCAGGTCGCGTCGGTACTGGGATACTCCGGAGCCACGGCGGTCGGCGTGGACAAGGCATTCCGTGATCTCGGGTTCGACTCGCTCACGGCGGTGGAACTACGCAACCAGCTTGGCGCCGCGACCGGGCTGGTGCTACCCGCGAGCGTCGTCTTCGACTACCCGACGCCGAGGGTCCTGACCGAATTCCTGCTCGCGGAACTGCTGGGCACCCAGGACGATCTCGTCACCACCGCGAGCGGCGGCCTGATCGATGAGCCCGTCGCGATCGTCGGCATGGCCTGCCAGTTCGCCGGGGACGTCCGTTCGCCGGAGGACCTGTGGGAGCTCCTGATCAACGGCAGGGACGCGATGACTTCGTTCCCCGCCGACCGCGACTGGGACCTCGACGCGCTGATCGCCGGGAGCGCGACCGCCGAGGCCGGCTTCATCAGCGGACAGGCCGAATTCGACCCGCTGTTCTTCGGTATCTCACCGCGTGAAGCACTCGTCATGGACCCGCAGCAGCGGTTGCTGCTCGAGTCGTCGTGGGAGGCGTTCGAGCGTGCCGGGATCGATCCGGCGTCTCTGCGCGGAAGCCAGACCGGCGTGTTCGTCGGCACCAACGGCCAGGACTACGCCGGTCTGCTGCTCGATGCCGGGCAGGACAACGAAAGCCACGTTCTGACCGGCCTTGCCGCCAGCGTCATCTCCGGCCGGCTTTCTTACACCTTCGGGCTCGAAGGCCCGGCGATGACGGTCGACACCGCGTGTTCGGCGTCCCTGGTGGCACTACACCTCGCGACGCAGGCACTGCGTCAGGGCGAGTGCTCGCTGGCGTTGGCCGGTGGTGCGACGATCATGGCCACCCCACGCTCCTTCTTCATGCTCACGCAGCAGGGCGGTTTGGCGAGCGACGGCCGGTGCAAGGCGTTCGCTGACGCCGCTGACGGCACCGGCTGGGGCGAGGGTGTCGGCATGTTGGTGCTGGAGCGGCTGTCGGACGCGCAGCGCAACGGGCACGAGATCCTCGCCGTGGTCCGTGGCAGTGCGATCAACCAGGATGGCGCGTCGAACGGGTTGACCGCGCCGAACGGTCCCTCGCAGCAGCGGGTGATCCGCCAGGCGTTGGCCAATGCCGGACTGTCCCCGTCCGATGTGGACGCTGTCGAGGCGCACGGCACCGGTACCAAGCTGGGTGACCCGATCGAGGCGCAGGCGCTGCTGGCGACCTACGGCCAGGACCGGGAGCGGCCGCTGCTGCTCGGTTCGGTGAAGTCGAACATCGGGCACACACAGGCGGCCGCCGGTGTCGCCGGGGTGATCAAGATGGTGCTGGCGCTGCGGAACGGCACGCTGCCGCAGACACTGCACGTGGACGCTCCGTCGTCGCATGTGGACTGGTCGACGGGATCGCTGGAACTGCTGAGGAAGACGACGACCTGGCCCGACAGTGGGCGCGCCCGTCGGGCCGGTGTGTCGTCGTTCGGCCTGAGCGGTACCAACGTGCACGTCGTCCTCGAACAGGCGCCTGCCACCGAGCCCGTCGAACAGGGGCAGATCGTCGAGCCGCCGGTCATCCCCTTGGTGCTGTCCAGCCGGTCGGCAACGGGACTGCAAGGCCAGGCTGAGCTGTTGTCGCCGGTGCTGGACGGACAGCCGCCGACGGACGTCGGCTTCTCGCTGCTCTCCGCACGCTCGTTGTTCGAGCACCGCGCTGTCGTCCTCGGCGCCGGTCACGAAGATCTGTCGCTGGGTTTGGCCGCGCTGGCCGGTGACCGGTCAGCCACGAACGTGGTCACCGGTGTCGCGGGGCCGGTCGGGAAGACGGTGTTCGTGTTCCCCGGCCAGGGTTCGCAGTGGATCGGCATGGGCCGCGAACTGCTCGACACCTCCGCCGTGTTCGCGGCGAAGGTGGACGAGTGCGCCGAGGCACTGGCGCCGTTCATCGACTGGTCGCTGCACGATGTGCTCCGCGGGGTCGAGGGTTCGGCACCGCTGAGCCGGGTCGAGGTCGTGCAGCCCGCGCTGTGGGCCATGAACGTGGCGCTGGCCGAGGTATGGCGCTCAATGGGCGTCGAGCCCGCCGCGGTCATCGGACATTCCCAGGGTGAGATCGCCGCCGCGACGGCCGTAGGTGGACTGAGTCTCGTGGACGGTGCCCGTGTCGTCGCGCTGCGCAGCCAGATCGCGTCGGTGACGCTGGACGGCGTCGGCAGCATGGTGTCGGTGGCGCTGCCGTTCGAGGAGATCAGCGCCCGGATCGGGAAATGGGACGGCCTTGCGGTCGCGGCTGTGAACAGCCCGCATTCCACGGCCGTCGCGGGTGAGCTGCCCGAGCTCGAGGAGCTGCTGGCGGAGCTGACAGCCGAGGGTATTCGGTGCAAGCAGATCCCGGCGGCCTTCGCCTCGCACTCGGCGCATGTCGAGGTCATCCGCGACCGCGTCCTCGCGGCCTTGGCTCCGCTCGAACCCCGCAGTGCCGACGTCCCGTTCTACTCGACGGTGACCGGCGGGGTGTTCGACACCGCGGGGATGGACGCCGAGTACTGGTACCAGAACATGCGCCATCCGGTCGAGTTCGAGAAGACCACGCACGTGCTGGTCGAGGATGGGCACCGCGTGTTCATCGAGCTGAGTGCGCACCCCGTGTTGCCGGTGGCCCTTGAACAGACGTTGGAGGCTGTCGGGGTCGAGGGCGTCGTCCTGAGTTCGCTGCGTCGCGACGAAGGCAGCTGGACGAAGATGCTCTCGGCGGTGGCGGGAGCGTTCGTGCGGGGCGTCTCGGTCGATTGGGCTTCGATGCTGCAGGGTGGACGGCGGGTGGATCTGCCGACGTACGCGTTCCAGCATCAGCGTTTCTGGCCGAAGCCGCTGGAGCGGGTGACGGTGTCGGCCGATCCGGTGGACGCGGCGTTCTGGAGTCTCGTCGACGGTGGTGACCTGGCTTCGGCACTGGATCTGGACTCCGGGACCGCGGCCGCGTTGGTACCGGCACTGTCCTCCTGGCGGGACCGCCGGCGCACGGAGTCCACTATGGACTCTTGGCGCTACCGGGATTCCTGGATTCCCCTACCCACCAAGGCCACGTCGTTACCGGGCACCTGGTTGGTGGCCACGCCGGAAGGCGCGGTCGACTGGGTGTCGACGGTAGTGGCCGGGCTGGGCGTGAATACCGTCCGGGTCGAGGTGGCCGCGGACGCCGACCGGATCGGACTCGCGGTAGAACTCGCGGGGTTGACCGATATCGCGGGTGTCGTGTCGTTGCTGGGGGTCGCGGCCGGCCTCGACGGCGCCGTCCCGGTGGGTCTGGCGTCGTCGGTCGTGCTCGTCCAGGCTCTCGGCGATGCGGGGATCACCGCGCCGGTGTGGAGCCTGACCCGCGGTGCCGTATCGGTCGGACAGTCCGACCACGTCGCGGCGCCGGACCAGACGGCGTTGTGGGGCTGGGGCCGGGTCGCGGCTCTGGAACTCCCACACCGTTGGGGTGGTCTGGTCGACCTGCCGGAGATGTTCGACGACGTGGCGGCGGAGCGGCTGGTCGCGGTGCTGGGCGGTGGCGAGGACCAGGTGGCGGTGCGGTCGTCGGGCGTCTTCGCTCGCCGATTGGTGCACGCGCCGGCCGTCGGCGACCAGGCAGGCACCTGGCAGGTCCGCGGCACGGTTCTGATCACCGGCGGAACCGGTGGTATCGGCGGATATCTCGCCCGTTGGGTGGTCGACCGTGGCGCCGAGCACGTGGTGCTCACCAGCCGACGCGGCCTTGACGCGCCGGGAGCCGCCGAACAGCGGGCCGAACTGGAAGCGTTGGGCGCGCGGGTCACGATCGTGGCCTGCGATGCGGCCGACCGTGCCGCACTGGCGGGCGTGCTTGCCCAGATCCCGGACGAGTACCCGCTGACGGCCGTCGTGCACGCGGCGGGCGTCGGCACGGGCGACGCGCCCGTCGAGTCGATCACGGCCGACCAGCTGGACGGGCTCATGCGCGCCAAGCTGACCGCGGGTTGGAACCTGCACGAGCTTACGCAGGACCTCGACCTCGACGCCTTCGTGGTGTTTTCCTCGGGTGCGGCCAGTTGGGGCAGCGGCGGCCAGTGCGGCTACGCGGCGGCCAACGCCTTCGTGGAGGGCCTGGCACAGTTCCGCCGGGCTCGCGGCCAGGTCGCGACGTCGATCGCGTGGGGCGGCTGGGCCGAGGTGGGCATGGCCGCCGCCCATTCGGATGTCCTTGACCACCTGGTCAAGCGCGGGGTGCTGGTGATGGATCCGAACCTGGCGATCTCCGTGCTGCAAAGGGCTCTTGAGGCCGACCAGAGCGGCCTCACGGTGACCAACACGGACTGGGAACGCTTCGCGCCGGCCTTCACCGCGGCGCGGCCGAGCCCGCTGCTGTCGGATCTCCCCGAGGTCCGGTTGGCGCTGGCGGGTCCGGCCGACTCGGGTGACTCCGATAGCGGCGAAACCGCGCTGACCCGGCGCCTCGCCGGATTGCCGGAAGTGGAATGCGTGCGCGTGCTGCTCGATCTGGTGCGAAGTGAAGCGGCCGTGACTCTCGGTTTCGAAGCCGCTGACGAACTGCCCGCGACCAAGGCCTTCCGCGATTTCGGCTTCGACTCCGTAACCGCGGTGGAGCTGCGCAACCGGCTCAAGGTAGCGACCGGTCTGGCACTCCCCGCCGCGTTGGTGTTCGACTACCCGACGCCCAGCGCGTTGGCGCAGTACCTGAGGGCGGAGCTGCTGCCGAACATTGCCTCGTCCGGTGGGAGCGACGACCCGGAGGCTCGGATCAGGGAAGTCCTCGCGGCGATCCCGGTCAGCCGCCTGCGCAAGGCCGGTCTGCTGGACATGGTGCTGCAGCTCGCCGACGACGACGGCGAGACATCCGCGCCAGTGTCCGAACAGACCTCGACCTCGATCGACGACATGGATGCCGCGAGTCTCCTGCGGCTGGCCACCGATGGCACCACGAACTGACGGCGAGCTAAGGACAGCGTGATGACTGATTCCGCGAACCAATATGTCGAAGCGCTGCGGTCCTCCCTGAAGGAGAACGACCAGCTGCGCCGTCAGAACGCGCGGCTGGTCGCCGCCGCGGCCGAGCCGATCGCCATCGTGGGCATCGGGTGCCGCTATCCAGGAGGGGTGAGCTCGCCGGAGGACCTGTGGCGGCTCGTCGCGGAAGGCCGCGACGCGATCGGCGGGTTCCCGACCGACCGCGGCTGGGACCTGGACACGCTGCTCAGCGCCACCCATGAGGGTGGCTTCCTGGCCGACGTGGCGGATTTCGACGCGGGCTTCTTCGGGATCTCGCCGCGCGAGGCGCTGGCGATGGACCCGCAGCAGCGCCTTGTGCTGGAGACCTCCTGGGAGGCACTGGAACGTGCGGGCATCGACCCGGTCTCCCTGCGGGGCAGCCAGACCGGCGTGTTCATCGGTACCACCGGGCAGGACTACGCGAGTCTGCTCGCGCGGTCGGGCGACGATACGGAGCTCTACTCGACCACCGCCGCCGTGGCGAGCGTGCTCTCCGGACGCGTCTCTTACACCGCCGGTCTCGAAGGCCCCGCGATCACGGTCGACACGGCCTGCTCGTCGTCGCTGGTGGCGATCCACCTGGCCGTGCAGGCTCTCCGGCAGGGCGAGTGTTCGTTGGCGCTGGCCGGCGGTGTCGCGGTCATGACGACGCCCACCGCTTTCTCGGCATTCACCGCCCAGGGCGGTCTGGCGGCGGACGGGCGATGCAAATCCTTCGCGCAGGCGGCCGACGGCACCGGCTGGTCAGAAGGCGCCGGCCTGCTGGTGCTGGAGCGGTTGTCGGACGCGCAGCGCAACGGGCACCCGATTCTCGCCGTGGTGCGTGGTTCCGCGGTGAACCAGGATGGCGCGTCGAACGGGTTGACCGCGCCGAACGGTCCCTCACAGCGTCGCGTGATCCGACAGGCGTTGGCCAATGCCGGACTTTCTCCGTCCGATGTGGACGCTGTCGAGGCGCATGGCACCGGTACCAAGCTGGGTGACCCGATCGAGGCGCAGGCGCTGCTCGCGACCTACGGCCAGGACCGGGCGACCCCGCTGCAGCTCGGGTCGGTCAAGTCGAATCTGGGGCACCCGCAGGGCGCCGCTGGTGTCGCGGGTGTCATCAAGATGGTGATGGCACTACGGAACGGCGTACTGCCCAAGACCCTGCACGTGGACGCGCCGTCGTCCAATGTGGAGTGGTCGCGGGGATCGATCGAGCTGCTGACCGAGCGGAAGGACTGGCCGCGCACGGACCATCCTCGCCGGGCGGGTGTCTCCGCGTTCGGCGTGAGCGGTACGAACGCCCACGTGATCCTCGAGCAGGCGCCACCAGCCGACGAGACGACCCTGGCGGACCCGGTTGTGCTGCCCGGTGTTGTGCCCTGGCTGGTTTCGGGTCGGACCGAGGAGGCCTTCGACTCCCAGTCCGCTCGTATTGAGTCCTTTGTGGAGCAGAACCCCGGGCTCGCTCCGCTGGACGTGGCTTTCTCCCTGGCCTCGTCGCGTTCCATGTTCGAGCACCGGGCAGTGTGGCTGCGGACCGCCGAGGGTGTTTCGGAGCTCGCTCGCGGTGTCGCCGTGGAGAGCTCGTTGGCGGTGTTGTTCTCGGGTCAGGGTTCGCAGCGGGTGGGGATGGGCCGGGAGCTGGCCGGCCGGTTCCCGGTGTTCGCTGAGGTTCTCGGCACCGTGCTCACGCAGTTGGGTGTTGAGCTGCCCGACGATCAGGAGTTGCTGAACGAGACCGGGGTGGCGCAGCCCGCGTTGTTCGCGCTTGAGGTCGCGCTCTACCGCCTGGTGGAGTCTTGGGGTGTCAAGCCGGACTTCGTTGCCGGGCATTCGGTGGGTGAGATCGCGGCCGCGCATGTGGCTGGTGTGTTGTCGTTGGAGGATGCCTGCGCTCTGGTGTCGGCGCGGGCTCGGTTGATGCAGGCGTTGCCGGCCGGTGGTGCGATGGTGGCGGTGCAGGCGACCGAGGCTGAGGTTCTGCCGCTGTTGAGTGATGGTGTGTCGATTGCCGCGATCAACGGGCCGACCTCGATCGTGTTGTCCGGCGTGGAAGACGAGGTCGTCGCGCTTGCGGGGCGGTGGAAGCACAAGCGGTTGGCGGTGTCGCACGCGTTTCATTCGTCGTTGATGGATCCAATGCTGGCTGAGTTCCGTGCGGTCGTCGAAGGGTTGTCGTTCGAGGCTCCGCGTATTCCGGTCGCGGCCTCGGGTGATGTCAGTTCGCCTGAGTTCTGGGTGCGGCATGTGCGGGATGCGGTCCGGTTCGCGGACTCGGTGAGCGCTTTGGTCGAGCAGGGTGTGACGGCGTTCCTGGAGTTGGGTCCGGACGGTGTGCTGTCGGCGATGGCGGCCGAATCCCTGCCGGTGGACGCTGTTGTGGTTCCGTTGTTGCGTAAGGATCGTGGTGACGAGCTGACCGCGGTCACGGCGTTGGCGCGCCTGCACGTGGCCGGGGTTCCGGTGGACTGGACCGCGCTGTTCGCGGGGACCGGCGCCTCTCGCGTTGACCTCCCGACGTACGCGTTCCAGCGCGAGCGATACTGGCCGTCCGTTGCCGTCGGGTCCGGCGACGTCCGCGCGGCCGGTCTCGGCTCCATGGATCATCCCCTGCTCGGCGCGG
Source organism: Amycolatopsis sp. (assembly GCF_025464955.1). Lineage (GTDB taxonomy): Bacteria > Actinomycetota > Actinomycetes > Mycobacteriales > Pseudonocardiaceae > Amycolatopsis. The sequence goes on from NZ_JAODNM010000027.1 coordinate 17,143, forward strand.
GCGTGGAACTCGCGGGTTCGGACGGCTACCTGTTCACCAGCCGCTTGTCGACGAGCTCGCACCCGTGGCTGGGCGACCATGTCGTGCTGGGCCGAGTGCTCCTGTCGGGCACGGCGTTCGTGGAGTTGGCGATCCGGGCGGGCGACGAGGTCGGCTGCGACCGGGTGGAGGAGCTGACCCTCGCGGCGCCGCTGGTCCTGCCCGAACACGGCGCGGTACAAGTACAGGTTTCGGTCGAGGCGCCGGACGAGACCGGTCGACGCGCGGTCAGCATCCACTCGCGGCTCGAAGGCTCGGGGGAGTTGTGGACCCAGCATGCCATCGGCGTGCTCACGTCCGGCGTCCAGAAGGAAACACTGCGGATCACGCCGTTCGATACCACGGTCTGGCCCCCTGAAGGTGCCGAACCGGTCGAGGTGGAGGGCTGCTACGAGCGGTTCGCTGAGGGTGGTTTCGAATACGGGCCGTCATTCCGGGGCTTGCGGGCGGTCTGGCTCAGCGGTGAAGAGGTCTTCGCCGAGGTCAGCCTGCCGGAAGGGGTCGACGCCGATACTTTCGGCGTGCACCCCGGGCTCCTTGACTCCTGCCTGCATGCCGCGGGTTTCGCCGACTTCGGCGCGATCAGCCGGGGCGGCCTGCCGTTCGCGTGGGAAGGCGTGTCGCTGCACGCCGCCGGCGCTTCGAGCGTGCGGGTGCGGTTGCGGCTGACCGGCGACTCGATCGCCATCGCGGTCGCCGACGCCGCCGGCTCGCCGGTGGCGTCGATCGAGTCGCTGGTGGTGCGGCCCGTCACGCCCGACCAGGTCGACGAGGTCGCCACTGCCGTGCGCGATTCGCTGTTCAGCGTCGGCTGGACGCCGGTCGCGGTGAGCCCGGACTCGGTCGAAGACGACCTGGTGCAGGTGGGCGCTCCCGAACTGGCCGCGCTGGCGGCCGGTGATCGTCCGGTGCCGAAGGTAGTCCTGTTCTCGGTGGCGGGCACGGGCGACGACGTGGTCGAGTCCACGCACGCCGTGGCGTCAGCCGTGCTGGGCGTGGTGCAGACGTGGCTTGGTGAGGAACGGTTCGCCGGGTCGCGGCTGGTGTTCGTGACCCAGGGCGTGGACCTGGCGGCGTCGGCCTTGCGGGGCCTCGTCGGCTCGGCGCAGTCGGAGAACCCCGGCCGGTTCGGTCTGCTCGAAGTCGAAGCCGAAACCTCGTCTGCGATGATCGCGCGCGCCTTGACGGTGGATGAGCCGCAGCTCGCGATCCGCGACGGTGAGGTGCTGGCCCCACGGCTGGCCCGCGTGGCGGTTCCGAGTGAACCGGTGGAGTGGGATCCCGACGGAACCGTGCTGATCACCGGCGGCACCGGGGGCTTGGGTGGAGTCCTGGCCCGGCACCTGGTCACCGAGCGGGGTGTGCGGAACCTGGTGCTGCTCAGCCGTCGCGGCCTCGCCGCGGACGGAGCTGAGGACCTGGTAGCCGAGCTGACGGAGACCGGCGCCGAGGTCACGGTGGTCGCCTGCGACGTGGCGGACCGAGCGGCGTTGGCGGAGGTGTTGTCGCGGCACGAGATTTCGGCTGTGGTGCACACCGCCGCCGTGCTCGACGACGGTGTGATCGGCTCGCTGACTCCCGCGCGGATGGACACCGTACTTCGGCCCAAGGTCGACGCGGCCTGGCATCTGCACGAGCTCACGAAGGATCTCAAGGTCTTCGCGGTGTACTCGTCCGCGGCAGCCACCTTCGGCGTCCCCGGACAGGGAAACTACGCGGCGGGCAATGCGTTCCTGGACGCGTTGATGCGCCACCGGCGCCTACTGGGTCTGCCGGGCGTGTCGCTCGCTTGGGGCGCTTGGGACCAGCAGGTCGGCCTGACCAGCACGATGACCGACGTGGACATGTCTCGGCTGGCTCGTTCGGGTATGCCGCCGATGTCGGTGGGGCAGGGGCTCGCGCTGTTCGACGCGGCACTCGGGTCCGACGAAGCCGTCGTGCTGCCGATGCGGCTAGACCTACCGGTGCTCCGTGCCCAGACTGAGGTTCCGCCACTGCTGCGTGGCCTTGTCCGCACGCGGTCACGCCGGTTGGTCGCCGGTTCGGACATGGCAGCCGGTCTCGTGCGGCAGTTGTCCGAGCTTGACGAGACCGCGCGTGCCGAGGCGCTGCTGGAGCTGGTGCGGGCTCAGGTCGCCGTGGTGCTCGGCCACTCCGGCGCCGAATCGGTTGATCCCGCACGGGCGTTCCAGGAGCTCGGGTTCGATTCGCTGACCGCCGTGGAGCTGCGCAACCGCGTGGGCACCGCGACCGGCCTGCGGCTGCCCGCGACGCTGGTGTTCGACTACCCGTCCTCGATCGTGCTGGCCGGGTACCTGCGTGACGAGCTGTTCGGTGCGGAAAGCCAGGCCGTGACGCGGCCGCGGCCCGTCGTCTCGACCGATGACGACCCGATCGTGATCGTCGGCATGGCGTGCCGTTACCCCGGTGGGGTCAGTTCGCCGGAGGACCTGTGGAACCTGGTGGTCAACGGCACCGACGCCATCTCCGGCTTCCCCGAAAACCGCGGCTGGGACCTGGCCGGCCTGTACCACCCGGACCCGGACCAGCCTGGCAAGACCCACGTCATGGAGGGCGGGTTCCTGCAGTCGGCAGGCGAGTTCGATCCGGACTTCTTCGGGATGTCCCCCCGTGAGGCGATGGCGACCGACTCCCAGCAGCGGCTGTTGCTGTCGGTCGCGTGGGAGGCGCTGGAGCGGTCCGGGATCGACCCGGTTTCGTTGCGCGGCAGCCCGACCGGCGTGTTCGCCGGCCTGATGTCCAACGACTACGGCTTCCTGCTCGAAGGCGACGATTTCGAAAGTTTCCGCGGAACGGCGAGCTCGCCGAGCGTGGCCACTGGGCGCATCGCCTACACCCTGGGACTTGAGGGCCCCGCGGTCACGATCGACACGGCGTGCTCGTCGTCGCTGGTAGGCATTCACCTTGCCGCGCAAGCACTCCGTCAGGGTGAGTGCTCGCTGGCGCTGGCCGGTGGGGTGACCGTCATGTCGACCCCGGCGCCGTTCGTGGTGTTTTCCCGGCAGCGCGGACTGGCTGCCGATGGCCGGTCGAAGTCCTTCTCCGACGCGGCGGACGGGGTCGCGTGGTCAGAAGGCGTCGGCCTGGTTGTGTTGGAGCGATTGTCCGACGCCCGCCGCAATGGCCATGAGGTGCTGGCCGTCGTGCGCGGCAGCGCGGTGAATCAGGATGGCGCGTCGAATGGTCTGACCGCTCCGAACGGTCCGTCGCAGCAGCGGGTCATCCGGCAGGCGCTGGCAGGCGCCGGTCTCGTGCCGTCCGATGTGGACGTTGTCGAGGCGCACGGCACGGGCACCACGCTGGGCGATCCGATTGAGGCGC
>NZ_JAODNM010000066.1 GCF_025464955.1 Amycolatopsis sp.
TCGGTATGAAGATGGTCCTTCCGAGATCAACTTCATAGAGGTTCTGCGCCTGATGAGTATTGCATACGAGGCGGTCCTGGACGTGTCTGAGGACAGTGCCCGCTTCCTGTCCGCGCTGCTGCATGCCGAGCGGGGTGCGCCGGGGTACCCGTAAGGGAACCCGTGCGCTGGGGACGTACAAGCAGGCGGCGCTGGTGTTGCGGTGGTTCCTCGACGACACCCACATCCCCCCAGCATGTGACTCGGTAATTCAACGCCACAAAATCGTACCCCATTTTGTCCGCGGATTGTCGTCGTCTGTGCGGGCTTACGTGGTGCTGTGCTAAATAGCGACAAACGCGCTGCTGAGGAGCGTCTTGTCGTCGATTTCAGGGTTGATGTCCCTTGATGATGTTTCGTGAAGGTTACACGCGAGTGGAGTCGCTATCGAGGTGGAAAGTATGGGGACGAGTGACAGGTCCGCGACGCTCGGTGATAAGTGTTCCACTTTCGTTCCTCGATGTGTTAGTGCAACTAATTATGGGACGGACTTGGATCCGGATTGTCGAGCCTGTGTGAGACCGGAACGACACCGTGCGACATGGTCGCCGATGGAGGCGAATCGTGTCGGTATCCTCGTGGGCTGGATCCTGTGCCGTGGCGACGACGAAGTCGGCCCTTCCGGGCCTCGCCGGTCGAACAGTTGTCGTGTAAGAGCCCTCAGGAGCGCCGGCCGGGCCGGGCGGCGCCGGCGGCGTCGAAGTCGAGACGGGCTTGCTCGACCTTGGCCAGGTTCGACGACATCCACTGGGCCAGGGTGGAGAACAACGGCGCGAGACTTCGCCCCAGTTCGGTGATCTCGTACTCCACGCGCGGAGGCACCTCGGGGTGGTAGGTGCGCCGCACGAGGCCGTCACGCTCCATCTGCTTGAGCCGCTGCGTGAGCACCTTCGGTGTGATGGTGCCGATATGGCGTTGCAGCTGGACGAACCGCAGCAGGCCGAACTCGTTCAGGGTCCAGAGGATCGGCGTGGTCCAGCGGCTGAAGACGATGTCGACCACCGAACTGATAGGGCACGCCTGCTCCGCGTCGGTGTGCGTCGACATGGCCTCGATGACAGGTTCGCTCACTTCCAACCTCCCCAGCTCATTACTTTCCTCTAGGTACCTACTATACCCGCGATGCTAGCGTCTTCTTATCGCAGCGACGACAACGTACGGAAGGCTCACTGGCCGCCCGTGCTTCCCGCCGGCACCCGGGTCGGGCGGGAGCGTCGATCGATCATGCCCACCTTGATCACTGCCACCTGAGTGGCCACTTTTACCTGGGAGTCAAAGCCGCATGTCTACCTCAGAGTCGACAGCAAGACCGTCGAGGCCGGGAGCGTCGAACACGGCGGTCAGCCGCCCTGGACTTGTTCTGACGTTCCTGTGTATCGCCGGGTTCATGACATTCCTCGACGTGTCGATCGTCAACGTGTCCCTGCCGACGATCGAACGCGAACTCCACATCACCGAGACGTTCCTGCAGTACGTCGTCACCACCTACGGAACGGTGCTCGGTGGGTTCCTCCTCCTTGGTGGACGGCTCGCCGACAGGTTCGGCCGTCGTCGCATGCTCCAGGCCGGTCTGGTCGTGTTCGCCCTGGCATCGCTGGCGGCGGGTGTGTCCCAGGGGCCGCTGATGCTGATCGTCGCGCGAGGCGCGCAGGGCCTCGGCTCGGCCCTCATCGCCCCGGCGGCGCTGAGTCTGCTGACCAGCACCTTCGCCGAAGGCCCCGCGCGCACCAAGGCACTCGGTGTGTGGGGTGGTATCAGCGGTGTGGCATCCGTCGCCGGCGTCATCCTCGGCGGTCTGCTCACCGAAGGCCCCGGCTGGCGCTGGATCTTCTTCATCAACGTGCCCATCGGCGTGGCCGCCGCGGTACTGGCGCCGCTCATCGTGCCCGAGAGCAGGGACACCGCCCAGCGCGGCAAGTTCGACACCGCGGGTGCCGTCGTGCTCACCGCCGGCCTCGTGCTGCTGATCTACACCTTGGGTCAGACCATCAGCTGGGGCTGGGCGTCGGGTAAGACCATCGGCTGTCTCGCTGCCGTCGTCGTTCTGCTGTTCAGCTTCGTGATGATCGAGCGCCGGACCAGCGCACCGCTGATCCCGCTGGCCATCTTCAAGCTCCGGACGATGCGCACCGCGAACATCACCGCTGTGTTCATGCTCGGCACGCTGGTCACGCTGTTCTTCTTCGCCAGCCTGTACATGCAGCAGGTGCTGGACTACTCACCGATCAAGACGGGTCTCGCGTACGTGCCGATCGCCCTCATCATCTCCGTCGGCGCCGGTGTCTCGCAGGGGCTGGTCAGCAAGGTGGCGGCTAAGCCGGTGCTTCTCGTCGGTCTCGCTCTCGCCGCGATCGGCATGCTGCTGCTGGCCCGGATGCCCGTCCACGCCAGCTACCCGGTGGACATCCTGCCCGCGTTCTTGATCAGCGGGCTGGGGCTGGGGCTGGCGTTCGTCCCGATCCAGGTCGCGGCGTTCGGCGGGGTCCGCAAGGAGGACTCCGGGCTGGCCGCGGGCCTGATCAACACCAGCCAGGAGGCGGGTGGCGCACTGGGCGTGGCCGTGGTCGCGACCATCGTGTTCAGCCGGGTTCCGGCGCTGACGAAAGCGGCGGGCACCGATCCAGTCCGTATCTTGGCGGCACGGGCCAGCGTGTTCCAGGAGGCGTTCCTGGTCGGAGCCGGGTTCGCCGTGGTCGGTCTGCTGATGGCGCTGATGCTGCCCATGTTGCGGGCGTCCGAGCACCACACGGCACCGATTGCCTAGCGCGGTGGCTCAGGCGATGGCGCCGCTCCTCTCACAGTCCACTCAGGACTTTCTCACGGAGAACGCGCTCTGCACACTGACAACGTGCCGACCCGACGGCTCTTTCCACGTGGCTCCGGTTCGCTTCACCTGGGATCGCGACGCCGGGCTGGTACGGGTCATGACGGTGGGTTCGCGCCGCAAGGCACGCAACATCAGCGAGCGCCCGGGTGCCAGGGCCACGGCCTGTCAACTCGTCGGCTATCGCTGGGTCACACTGGAGGGGCCTGCGACGGTCTCTGCCGAGCCGGCTCGGGTGGCTGAGGGGGCGCGCAGGTACACCGAGCGCTACCAGTCGCCGCCACCCGACCTGCTCGGGCTGGTCGTGATCGAAATTCAGGTGGACCGGGTGCTCGGCCAGCACTGACCCGGCGCCGCCTCCATAGGCACCGTTCCGAGGCGGTGCCGTGATTCCCTCGTGTCGTCACCGTCCCCCATCCGGTGGTGACACGAGGGAATTGCCATTTCCGCGCCGTTCGGTGCAACCCGGGGGCGGCATGACCGGCGTCATCACCTTTGAAACACGCCTCACGAGTCCTTCAGCTTGCGCCAGCCGCCTGCCCGGTTGTTGGCGATGATTTGCCGAAACATGGCGGTCAGGGCCGGTGCGTTGATGGGTTCGCCTTCGCGGAAGGACACGGTCCGGGCGGTCTTGTTGCCGTGCCCGGCGGTGATGATCCCCGCCGGGTCGGGCACGATCGCGCCGTCGTAGAGGAACACGTTGACATGGTCCTTGGCCGCCAGCAGGGCGCAGACGTTGCCCTGTAGCACGAAATACGGCTGGACCGTGCGCTTGATCGACTCGACGACCTCGTCGTCGGCGGCGTGGACCAGCTCCCGGACCTCGTGGCAGATGGCCTGCTGCCAGTCGGGCAGGACGTCGATGTAGGCGTCGACGCGGGGATCGGCGGTGTAGGTCATGGTGAGCCTCCTTCGGTCTTACCCGGTAGGTAGAAGCCGTTCGCCTGATTTCGACATCCGTCAGTCAGGCGGCACGAGCGCGGCCCGCTGCCGGGCGGCGCGGACGGCCGCGGACAGGTGGGCGATGTCGTAGGCGCCGCGGTGGCGCCTGCCGTTGATGAAGAACGTCGGCGTGCCGGAAACCCCGCTCAGATCGGCGGAATCCACGTCCAAGGCCACGCGCGCTGCGCCCTGGTGGCGTTGCAGGTGCCGCCCGAAGGATTCGATGTCCAGCCCGAGTTCCCCGGCGTAGCGGAACAGATCCGGCGTGCGCAGGTCGTCTTGGTGGGCGAGGAGGAGGTCGTGCATCTCCCAGAAAGCGTCCTGTTCGGCCGCGGCCTCGGCGGCTTCGGCGGCGAGCTGGGCCTGCGGGTGGACGTCGGTCAGCGGCAGGTGACGCCAGATGTACCGGACATCGCCGAAGTCGGCGAGCAGGGCGCGCAGGACGGACTCGGCGCGCCCGCAGTAGGGGCATTCGAAGTCGCCGTACTCGACGACCGTGATCGGCGCGTCCATCGGGCCGCGCACCTTGTCCTGCTCCGCATCCACCGGCACGGTCAGGTCGATGAGCAGTTCGGTGGTCCCGAGCAGCGCCCGTGTGCGTCGCCGCTTGGGCAGCAGCCAGATCACCCCGGTGACCGCGCTGGTGACGGCGAAGGCGCAGACCAGCGCGCTGAGGATGCCGATCTTCGCCTCGTCCAGCCGGTCCCCGGTGAAAGCGAGCGTCGCGATCAGCAGCGACACCGTGAAGCCGACGCCGGCGATGGTGCCGCCGGCCGCCGTCGCACCCCAGCCCACCGGCGGCCGGAGCCGTCCGCGGCTGAAGTGGCCGGCCAGCCACGACGAACCCAGGATGGCGATCGGTTTGCCCAGCACCAGCCCACACAGGATGCCGAGGGTGACCGGCGAGGTGAAGGCCCGTGACAGCTCGTCGCCGGTGATCCGGATGCCGGAGTTGACGAACGCGAACAGCGGCACGATCACATAGCTGCTCCACGGGTGGTACATCCGCTGCAGCCGGTCGTTGGGGGAGATCGCCGAGGCGAGCCCGCGGCGCGCGGACCGCTCGAGCTCCGGGGTCGGCTGCTCGCGGAAAAGCCGGAAGACGCTGCTCGCGCGCTCGAGGTCGCTGCGGGCGGCCGGGTAGGCGGGCGTGAGCAGGCCCATCGCGAGACCGGAGACGACGGGATCGATCCCCGACTCCAGCAACGCCGTCCACATACCGGCCGCGAGCAGCACGTACAGCGCGCCGCGTCGCACACCACCGGCCCGGACGGCCACGGTCACCCCGAGGATCCCGACGGCCACCAGCAGCGCCGGCAGCTCGACGTGCTCGCTGTAGGCCACCGCGATCACGACCAGCGCGACGAAGTCGTCGACGACGGCGACGGACAGGATGAACGCGCGCAGCCCGGTCGGCAGCCGCGAGCCGAGCAGGGCGAGCATGCCCAGCGCGAACGCGGTGTCGGTGGACATCGCGGCACCCCAGCCGTGGGTCGTGCCGTGGCCGGCGTTGAACGCGAGGTAGATCGCGACGGGGACGATCATGCCGCTGGTCCCGGCGAGCAGGGGGAGCAGGACGCGGCGCCGCTCACGCAGCTCGCCCATGTCGAACTCGCGGCGCGCCTCCAGGCCGACGACGAAGAAGAAGACCGTCATCAGTCCGCTGTTGACCCAGTCCCGCAACTCCAGCGACACCCCATGGGCGCCGAGCCGCACCGAAAGCTGGGTGTTCCAGAAACCCTCGTACGACGCCTGGTCGATGTTGGCCCACGCGAGCGCGGCGAGGACGCCCACGAGCAGTACCGCCGCGCTGCCCGTCTCGGTACGCAGGAACAGCCGCCACGGCGTCCGGATTTCGCGTACGCGCTCGGTCTGGGCGGTGTAGCCGGAATCCGCCGGGGGTTCGGTCACCGCGGGCCTCCTGCCAGGTCGGGGCGGGCTGCTGCAGTCTTCCCGCTGCCGGCCCCCGAGGCCACCCGGGGCGCTCGTGCCGGTCTGGTAAATATGATCACTCAGGGGAGATCTACGCCGGGGGGCACTTGATGACCGAGAGCACTGCGTGACCGAGGCCCGGCGCGGCTGACGTGCTCTAGCCTGTGGGAGTGTCCTCTTCGGCGTGGAAGGAGTCCGGTATGGCGGTGCCCGACGGGACCGGGTTACCGGAGTTCTGCCGCGGTCTGTGCGATGACGCGGCGGTGTTCCCGCCCGGTCTGGCCCCGCTGCCCGACGCCGTGTCGCACCACCTGCGGTATCGCGGCTCGCCGTTCGCGGAGCTGGTCGGCCCGTTGATCCTGCCCGTGTCCGCGCTCGGCGAACTCTCCGGGCACCTGGAGTCTGGGCACCTCGACCCTGTGCACCTGAACTCTCGGCACCTGGAGTCTGGGCACCTGGATGTCACGATCACCGCCCCAGCCGGGCCGGCGACGTTGCCCGCGGCGTTCGCCGCGGCAGGGGAGCTGCTGGTGACACTGCACGGCGTGGAAGTGGCCATGCCGAGCGAGATGAGCCCAGCTGAGTTCTTCACGACTCTCGAAAGCGCGTGCGCCGGCCGGGAACCCGAAACCGTGTTCGTCGAGATCCCCCGTGACGACCGCCGCCCCGAGTCCATCGCGCACTGCGCCCGCGGTGGTTACCGCGCCAAGTTCCGCACCGGCGGGGTCAAAGCCGAGCTGTATCCCGACGAAACCGAACTTGCCTCGGCGATCCGTGCGGTCGTCGACGCGGGCGTGCCGTTCAAGGCGACTGCCGGGCTGCACCACGCGATCCGCAACACCGATCCGGAGACCGGCTTCGAGCAGCACGGTTTCCTGAACCTGTTGCTCGCGACCGAAGCCGCCGCCGCGGGTGCCGGAGCCGACCAGGTGTGGGCGCTGCTCGCCGAGCGCGACCCCGACGTCATCGCCGCCGGTGTGTCCGCTGTGGACGGTCCGGCGGTCCGCGGCCTGTTCCGCTCCTTCGGCACTTGCAGTGTCCTCGAACCGTTGGCCGAGCTGATCGAGCTCGGTCTTGTCCCGTCCACGATGCTGGGAGCAGCTGAATGACCAAGGTCGACATCCCCGAGGATTCGTTGTACGGGCTTGCCAACCTTCCCTACGGCGTCTTCTCGACGCCCGGCACCGAGCCCCGGGTCGGCACGCGGGTCGCCGATTCCGTCATCGACCTCGGTGTGCTGCTCGGCGACGACGTGTTCACCCGGCCGACGCTGAACGCGTTCATGAGCCGCGGCCACGAAGACTGGGTCGCGACCCGGCGCCGGATCACCGAGCTCGTCTCCGGCGACGTGCCTGCCGAGGCCGTCCACGAGGTGGCGGACGTGACGATGCACCTGCCGATCGAGGTCGCCGACTACGTCGACTTCTACGCGTCGGAGCACCACGCCACCAACCTCGGCCGGCTCTTCCGGCCGGACTCCGAGCCGCTGATGCCGAACTGGAAGCACCTTCCCGTCGGCTACCACGGCCGAGCCGGGACGGTCGTGGTGTCGGGCACGGACATCGTGCGCCCGTGCGGGCAGCGCAAGGCCCCCGCCGAGCCGGCGCCGACGTTCGGCGAGTGCCGGCGGCTCGACATCGAGGCCGAACTGGGGTTCATCGTCGGCACCGGCTCCGAGCTGGGTTCGGCGGTGCCGATCGAGGAGTTCGAGCGGCGGGTGTTCGGGGCGGTGCTGGTCAACGACTGGTCCGCACGCGACATCCAGGCGTGGGAGTACGTCCCGCTCGGCCCGTTCCTCGGCAAGAGCTTCGCGACGTCGATTTCGCCGTGGGTCGTACCGCTCCTGGCGCTGACCGCGGCGCGCGTCGCCACCCCGATACAGGATCCCGAGCCGCTGCCGTACCTGCGAGAGCATGAACCTTGGGGATTGGACGTCGACCTGTCGGTCGCGTGGAACGGCCACGAGGTCACCCGCCCGCCGTACCGCGAGATGTACTGGTCACCAGCCCAGATGCTGGCGCATCTGACCGTCAACGGCGCGGTGTCCCGCACCGGCGACCTCTACGCTTCGGGCACGATTTCGGGGCCGGACAAGAACCAGCGCGGCGCGTTCATCGAGCTGACCTGGGGCGGCGCGGAGCCGGTCGACGTCGGTGGTGAGCAACGCTCCTTCCTGCTCGACGGCGACGAGGTCGCCATCACGGCCACCGCGCCCGGCACCGACGGCACGCGGATCGGGTTCGGCTCGGTGACCGGCCGGGTCCTGCCTGCCACCGAAGCGCAGCGCTGATCTCACAGCGTGCTGATCTCACAGTGCTGATCTCGAAACGCTGATCTGGAAGGGGTTTGATCGTCAATGGAGTTCCAGGACGTGGTGCGTCGTCGCCGGATGGTGCGGGAGTTCACCGATGAGGACGTGTCCGAGGAGAGCCTGCAGCGGATCCTGCGGAACGCGCGGCGCGGGCCGTCCGCCGGGTTTTCGCAGGGGCAGGAGTTCCTGGTTCTCCGCGGGCCCGACCTCGCGCGGTTCTGGGCGCTGCCGGACCTCTGGGCGGCAGACGGGGTGACCAAGGCCCCGCTGGTCATCGTGCCTTTCGCCAACAAGGACACCTACCTGAACCGCTATGCCGAGCAGGACAAGGGCTGGACCGACCGCGACGAAGCTCGGTGGCCCGTGCCGTTCTGGTACATCGACAGGGGCATGGCGGCGCTGTTGATCCTGCAAACCGTCGTCGATGAAGGGCTCGGCGCGCTGTACTTCGGGATCGCGCCCGAGGGCGTCGGGAAGTTCCGGCGGGAGTTCGGCATTCCCGACTCTTTCGACCCGATCGGCCCCATCGCGATCGGCCACAGCGCGGAGGACAAGCCGGCCTCTTACAGCTCGGCGATCACCAGGCGGCGCCGTTCCGTCGAAGAGGTTGTCCACTATGGACAGTGGGGCTGAGGATGTGACCGCCGAAGCTGACGGTGGCCGCCCGGAGCGGGCAGGCTACCGGCGGTCGGCGGGTTCGAAGCGCGGCGCCGGGAACTGCTCGAGAGCGTCACGGACGACCTCGCGGTCAACGGCCTGGTCGACTTCTCGCTGCGCCGTGCCGCGCGGGCGGCCGGTACGACGCACAAGGTGCTGCTCTACCACTTCGACGGTGCCGACGACCTGCTCACGCAAGCCGTCATCGCGCTGCGCGACCGGCGGATCGACAACGCGCCGGCCGCCGTCGACGAAGGGCCGCACGAGCAGACGCTGGCGGCCAGGGTGCGCGCGATTTGGCCCATCCTCGTGGGCAAACGACCTATACGGCCCGGCTCAGGACAGCTCGAGGTCACCGAGGGACTCGATGAGCTCCAGGTTCGCCGAGTAGTCGACCGGGCAGGCGATGACCGAGACGGTGTCCGCGGCGAGGGCCGTCCGCAGGGTCGGCAGGAGCTCGTCCGCGGCGCCGATCCGGTAGCCGGTCGCGCCGAAGCTCTCGGCGTAGGCGACGAAGTCCGGGTTGCTGAACGTCGTGTCGACGTTGTGCCCGATCTCGAGGTCCATCTTCCAGCTGATCAGACCGTATGCGTCGTCGACCCAGATCAGGATGACCATCGCCACGCCGATCCGTAGCGCGGTCTCGATCTCCTGGGAGTTCATCAGGAACGCGCCGTCGCCGGTGGCGACGAGGACCTTCGCGTCGGGCCGGGCGATCTTCGCGCCGATGGCACCGGGCACGGTCCAGGCCATAGTGGACAGTCCGTTGGAGATCAGGCAGGTGTTCGGCTCGTAGGTCGGGTACAGCCGCGCCATCCACATCTTCAGCGCGCCGGTGTCGACCAGCACGATGTCCTCGCGGCCGAGCGCGGAGCGGGTGTCGGCGACGATCCGCGCCGGAGCCAGCGGGAAGCGATCGTCCGCACGGCCTCGGGCGAGCTCGTCGGTGAGGAGCTCGCGGATCCGTTCGTCGCCGCCGGTGGTGGTGGGGCGCTCGCCCACGGCTGCGGCGAGGACGTCGAGGCTGCGGTTGATGTCGGAGTGCAGCCCGACGGCGACGTCGTAGTGCGCGTCGACCTCGGCGGGGAAGCGGTGGATGTGGATGATCCTGGTCTCGCCGGCCGGGTTGATCCGGACGGGGTCGAACTCCTGCAGTTCGTAGCCCACAGCGACGATGACGTCGGCGCGGTCGAAGCCGAAGTTGACGTAGTCGTGGCGCATGAACCCGACCGCGCCCAACGCGAGCGGGTGGTCGTCGGGGAACACGCCCTTGCCGTGGAAGGTGGTCGCCACGGGCACGCCGAGTGCCTCGGCGAAGCGGCGCAGCGCGTGCCCGGCGCCGGCGCGAGCGGCACCGTGTCCGGCGAGCACGACGGGGTTGCGGGCAGTGCGGAGCAGGGCGGCCGCACGCTCGATCTGCCCCGGCGACGGCTCTTCGGGGCGCGGCACGTTGACCGCCAGCGGCGTGAGAGCGGGGGAGACCTGGGCCTTTTCGACGTCCTCGGGCACGGCGAGGTAGACGGCGCCGGGCCGCTCGGTCTGGGCGAGCTTGAACGCCTTCCGGACCATCTCCGGCACCGCGCCGGGGGTCGCGACGAGCTCGGACCACTTGGTGACCGGCGCGAACATCGCCGGCAGGTCCACGCCCTGGTGGGACTCCTTGAAACTGCGGTTCATACCGACCTGCGCGGACAGCGCGAGCAGTGGCGTCGAGTTCGTCGTCGCGTCGGCCACGCCCAGCAGCAGGTTGATCGCGCCGGGTCCCAGTGTCGCGGAACACACTCCGGCCTTGCCGGTGAGCCGGCCGTAGGTCTCGGCCATGAACGAGGCGCCCTGCTCGTGCCGCGTCAGTACGTACTGGATCGACGACTGGGAGATCGCGTCCACCAGCCGGATGTTTTCTTCGCCCGGGATGCCGAAAATGTGGGTCACACCCTCGTTCTCCAGGCACTGGACGATCAGCTCGGCCGCGGTTCGTGAGTCGTTCACGTCCTCGACCATAGCCGCAAGTTCAGGCGGGCACCTGACGACGGCCAGACCGTAGGAACTGCGTAAGGCTGCGGCTGAGAACCAAGCAGGCGTCATTCCACGACCAGTCGATGGATCTCCGCCGCCACCGCGCGCATTCCGGCAGCGTTCGGGTGGAACGACGCCCCCGTCGAGCCGAATGGCGACGGTTGAAGGCCGAGAACCCAGGGGTCCGCCGATCCCAGCGCATGGTCGGCGCTGAGCTCTGACGCTCGAACCAACTCCGCACCCGTTGTCGCGGCAGCGTTGCCGAAGGCCAGGGCGAGCTGCTTGGCGAGGTCCCGAAAGGCGGCGACTTCGACAGGGCCGAATGGGGTTTCCGAGGTGAAGGCCGTCTGGTCGCCCATGACGGTCAGGTAGTCGACAAGGAGGATGCGCGCCTGCGGTGCGCGCGCACGCACCGACTCGACAACCCGCGCCAGCCCCGACGCCGCACCTTTGACATCAGCGGGCCCGATCTCCGGAAGCCCCTTCCTGCCGACGACATCCCCGATGATACGACTCCAGCGCCGCGCACGAAGTCGATTCGCCCAAGCGAGCCGGAGCATCGAGCCGATGTACGAGAGGTCGTTGCCCCCGGCCGTGATGGTGACGAGGTCCGCGTCCGCAGGCAACCCCTCCAGCTGCGGACGGAACTTCCGCCAGAGCAGCCGCTGTTCTTTGTCCACGATTGTCTCGGTCGTGGCACCGGAGACAGTGAGATCCGTGAGTTCCGCGTTCAGCGCCTCGGCGAGCACATGCGCGTAGTTGCGCCCCGAGCGCATAGCACGAGAATCGACTATCGGGGCTATCCCGGGACCGGCCGCGAACGAGCTTCCGAGTGCAGCCAGGTGACGATACTTCGACATGCCAAAAGCCTTCCATGTCAAGAAGGCGGGAACAACATGAAACGTATGGCTCGTGGCGCTGGGCTTCCGTCGACTGAAGCAAGGACGGGGGCGGCGAGGGACTGTGGTGCGGATCCGCGCGCCGCATCCGTGACGTCATGGGCGTTCGCAACTCGACGGTGAGTTGCTGTTGTGACGGCACCGCAACGAAGGTTCAGGCGGACCGTAGTGCTCGGCTCCCGTCTACTGAAGCAAGGACCAGGGCGGCGAGGGATTCGTGGCCGGGCCCGAGGGCCGCTCCTGCCACGCGATGGTGCTGCCGGTGCCGATGTGATCGCTGAGACTGCTGGGCCCGGTTCCATTCGTACCCGCCGTCCCCCGATTCAGTAGTGCTGCGGGGGTTCGCAAGTCGACGGCGAGTTGCTGTTGTGCCGGGAATGCAGTCAGGGCTCGTTAGTGTCGCGGCCGGGTGGTCCGGTCGCGGCACTCACGAGCCCTGGGGTCGGTTTTCTGTTACACGTGAAGGGTGTTACGCCTGGGTCTTCGAAGCGGATCGAGATAAGCGGGCGGGATGAAGTCCGGTCTCCCGTCACCGCCCATTCGTACTTCCCAACCACCACAATGTATTAATCGGTGGTGCCGTTCACATAGGAGGGTCAGGTTGTCCAGGTCGGTTGGCCCGCCGAGGATCCAGAAAATAATGTGGTGACCCTCGGTGTGTTTTGCGTGTTTGTTGCAACCGGGAAAGGCGCATCCGCGGTCTCTCATGACGAGTCTTCGCCGTTGCCCTGTGGTGATGATTCTCTTGGACCGCCCCAGATCCATCTGCTCGCTCTCGGTCCCGAGAACAGCGGGGATGATCTTGCAGTCGCAGGCGAGCATGCGGGCTTCGGCGGCGGTGATGATGCCACCGTAGTCGAGCATCGCGGTCCCGATCCCGGACTTCAACGTTTCGTAGTCCACGGTAATCGCCACATGGACACGGTCACCACCGTGAGTCGGGATCTCGTCCACGGTCATCGCGAGCCGGACCAGGTCGACGAGGGCGTCGGCGTGGCGTTCCCATTGACTGCGGGTGTCGCGGCCTTCCTCTTTCGTCGAGTGCGGCTTCGCCAACGGATCCAACGCGGCCCGCAACTGCGCGTAGGCCACGTTGTCGAGCTTGCCTTTGAGTGTGGCGGTGCCGTCGCGGTGTTCCTGGAACGACAGCTCCCGCTCCGGTCTCTCCGGCGGGTCCTTCGGCTCCGGCCCGTCCGGGTCGAGGGTGTCGAGGATCCGGTCACCGGCTTTCTTCACCTCGACCGGGGACGCGTTAACGGCGAGGTTGACGAGGATCTTCTCCGCCGCCGTCCGGTCTTCGTCCGACACGGTCGCGGGGATGGCCGTCATCGTTTTCACGATGACGTCCACATGCGCGGGGGTGAGGGCACCGGCCAGTGCGGCGAGCCCGGTCAGGGGTGCGACACCGGGGATCTCTGTCCCGTCGATGGTGTACAAGGAGTTGGTGCCGCGGG
>NZ_JAODNM010000096.1 GCF_025464955.1 Amycolatopsis sp.
CAGAAAGGAATGTGGGAATATCTTACGCGGCACTTTGCTGTTGTCGATTGAGAGCGGCTCCACGCGAAAGAGCCCCCCTCCTCCGCTAAAACAGCAAGTCGCCGTCGACTTGCGATCGTTGCCCATACCAACGACCGCAACTCGACGGCGACTTGCGATCCAGCGCAGGGCGCTTTTGTGGATTTGTGCCCGTTAGGGCTTGGGGTCTTCGGTGGGGGGTGGGGAGCTGTCGGAGGACGACCCCGAAGACTCGGAGGAGTCGGCGGAGACGGAGACTTCGGCTGGTTCGCCCGGGGTGTCGTCGTCAGCAGCGGGTTCCGGCGAGTCGTCGGTGGCCAAGACCGGGCCCCGCAGCAGCTCGGGCGCTTCGCGGGGGCCGAGGTTCCGGGTGACGTACAACGCGATGATCGCGCCGAGGAACACCAGGATCGCGACCCAGACGTTCACGCGGACGCCAAGGATGTGGTTCGCCTCGTCGGCGCGCAGCAGCTCGATCCACGTCCGGCCGAGGGTGTAGCCCGCGACGTACACGCAGAACGCGCGGCCGTGGCCGAGCTTGAACTTCTTGTCCGCCCAGACCACGAGCAGCGCGACCAGCAGGTCCCAGATGAGCTCGTAGAGGAATGTGGGCTGCACCGGGCTGTCGGGCAGCGGGATGTGCCCGGTCGCGATGCCGCCGAGGGTGTCGCCCGGGTTGTCGGGGTTGATGCGCTGGTAGATCTCCAGGCCCCACGGCAGCGTGGTATGCGCGCCGTAGAGCTCCTGGTTGAAGTAGTTGCCGATGCGCCCGATCGCCTGCGCGGTGACCAGTGCGGGGGCCATGGTGTCCGCCATCGCCGGCAGCGGGATGCCCTTGCGGCGGCACGCGATGTACGCGCCGAGCCCGCCGAGTGCCACGGCGCCCCAGATGCCGAGCCCGCCGTCCCAGATCTTCAACGCGTTGATCGGGTTCTTGCCCTCGCCGAAGTAGAGCTGGTGATCGGTGATGACATGGTAGAGACGGCCGCCGACCAGGCCGAACGGCACCGCGAACACGGCGACGTCGATGACCGTGCCCTTCGTGCCGCCACGGGCGACCCAGCGGCGCTCGGACCACCAGAGGGCCACGATGATCCCGGCGATGATGCACAGCGCGTAGGCGCGAATCGGGATCGGCCCGATGTGCCAGACGCCGCGGTCAGGGCTGGGGAAGGACGCGAGGAACTGCACCGACGCGGAAATCACGGGGTCACCGTAACCTGCCCGGTGTGAAGCCCGGTGAGGGACGTCCGTCACCGGTGTGCGAGTGACTACCCATTGCCTCGTGCACGGCCTACTGGATGGCCGCCAGGTAGCCCGCGACCAACGCCCCGGCGACGAACTCGATCGCGGAGTCCGGCGGCAGGAATCGTTCGTCGTGCAGGCTCCGGGCACCGGCGGTGTCACCGAGACCGGCGAACATCATGAGCCCGCGCGTGGCGCCGCAGTAGTGCGCGAAGTCGTCGGCCCCGAACGAACGGAACTCGGTGTCGAGCGTGATGCCGCCGCGCGCGAGCCACTCCTGCGCCCCGGCCGCGAGCCCGGCGTCGTTGAACAGCACCGGCTCGCACGGCATGATCCGCACCTCGGCGTCGCAGCCGTGGGCCTTGGCGGTGGCTTGCACGATCTCCCGCAACGTCTCGAGGATCGCGTCCCGGTCCGAGTCGCGCATCAGCCGCAGCGAGCCGAGCGCGGTGGCCTGCGACGGGACGACGTTCGCGGCCGTACCCGCCTGGATCCGGCCGACCGAGCACACCGCACCGAAGATCGGGTCGATCCGGCGGCTGGCGATCTGCTGCAGGCTGACCACGATCTGCGCGAGCGCCAGGATCGGGTCGCGCAGGAGGTGGGGATAGCCCGCGTGGCCGCCGTGGCCGGTTACGACGACCTCGAACTCGTCGGTCGAGGCGTTGATCGGCCCCGGCACCGCGGAGATGACCCCGGCCGCCAGCCGAGGCTGGACGTGGGCGGCGATGATCGCGCTGACGCCGTACTCGGCCAGCGTACCGGCCTCGACGATGTCCAGGGCGCCCGAAGGCGACGTCTCCTCCCGAGGTTGCAGCACCGCGAGGATCGAGCGCGGCACACCGATCTTCATCGCCGCGCGGCACACCGCGACAAGTGCCGCGAGGTGGACATCGTGTCCGCACGCGTGCATCAACGCGCTGGTGGACGTCCACGGCACACCCGTCCGCTCGATGACCGGCAGCGCGTCGAGCTCGGCGCGCAACGCGATGGTCCCGCCCGGGGACGCGCCGTCGATCAGCACCGCGCGTCCGGTCTTCGCCACGCGGACACCGTCACCGGCCTCGAGCGCTTCGACGACGATGCGGGTGGTGTCGTCCTCGTCGCCGGAAGCGCGCGGATCGGCATGCAGGCGGTGACGCAGTTCCGCCGCGGCGGGCAGCTCCGCGTTGATCGCGGCGAGCCAGTCGGCCCACAGCTCGGATGAACTCACAACGGCTCCAAACCGTAGACACGCCGGGCGTTTTCCGCCCCAGCAAGCACTGCGAGACGTTCCGCGTCCGGCGTCGAGAACTCCCCGGCGTCCAGACCGGCCCGCAGGAAGTCCGAAAGGCCGCGCCGGAACAGGAGCGTTCCGAGGTGGTAGAGCTCGCCGAGGCCGAAGGCGTCCGTGGAGAACAGGAACTTGCCGAACGGCGCGAGTTCCAGGGTTTCGGCAATGAGCGCGGGCGCCCGGCTGCCCGCGTTGTGCGTCGCGAGGCCGACGTCGACGAACACGTGCTCGAAGACCTGCGCGAGGTACGCGGCCTGGCGGTGGAACGGGTAGTTGTGCAGCAGCAGGATCGGCACGCCGGTCTTCCGAGTGGCGCGCAGCAGGCCGGTCAGCAGCAACGGGTCACAGCGGTGCAGGTCGACGTCGGAATCGCCGTAGCCGACGTGGAACTGCACGGGCAGCCGCAGCTCGATACCGGTCCAGATGAGGAACCGGTGGAGGACCTCGTTCGCCAGCCGGACCGGCTTGCCGCCTTCGACGTCGGACAGCCAGTCTCCCGCCGCCAACGTGACTTCGGCGTCGGACGGCCGTTCACCGGCGAGGTCCAGGCCGACGCGATACGCCGCGATGGACTTGACGCCGACCGCGTTCACCGTCCGTTTCGCCAGCTCGACCGCACAGGCCTCGGCGAACCCGACCGCGCTGGTGCCGTCCCGCGCCACGTTCTCGGCGACCTGTTCAAGCCGGACGATGTCGTGCGCACGCGCACCGGCCAGCGTCGCCAACTCCGCGGAGCTGGTGAGCTTGTCCGGCATGAACCCGCCGTCGACGACGAAGTCGCCCGTACCCGTCGAGCGCAGGAAACGGCGGTTGACCTCGTCCGCCCCCAACTCCGCGCGCCGGGCAAGGTAGTCGTCGGCCGAGACGTGCGGCTCGAGGTCGAGCACCGGCGCGCACCAGCGGCGGACGGCGAGCCCGATCAGCGAGTCGAACAGGGTGGTGCCCAGCGCCGACACGGTGTCGGCCTCGGTGAGCATCTCTTCGAAGGCCGGGCGGTCCAACTCGACGCCGACCAGGCCGTGACAGTGATGGTCGACCAGGCGGAGATCCTCCACAAACGACAGCACGTGCGGAGTCTAGGACTCGTGAGCGTTCCCGCCGGTTCTAGGCGGCCGGAACGCTCACGAGTCCGAAACCGCCAGCCGCTCCCCCACCCGACGCGCATACCCAGGCGCGGCGAGGACCGCGACGACGGCCAGCAGCAATACGGCCGCAGCGACTACCGGGAACCACCGCGCAGGTCCGGAGGTCGGGTACGGGATCACGTTGACGTAGACGGTGTAGCCCAGCAGCGCGAGCGCGCCGAGCGGGAACACGATCTGCCAGCGCGGGACGTCCATCTTGCGGCGGACGAACACGAGCAGGATCGAACCAATCGTCGTCAGCAGGTAGATCACCAGCAAGATCAACGTGCCGATCGACCCACTCCAGGCGAAGGTGTCCGACGCTGTGGCGCCGAAGAACACCGCGCAGACAACGATGATCAGTACCGCCAGCGCGGAGACCACGGTCGCGGCGACGGCCGGTGCGCCCTGCGCGGACGTCTTGCCGATCCCCCTGTCGCCCACGGCGTCCCGGCCGAGTGCGAAGAGCAGCCTGGAGCCACCGACGACGCAGGCCAGG
Source organism: Amycolatopsis sp. (assembly GCF_025464955.1). GTDB lineage: Bacteria > Actinomycetota > Actinomycetes > Mycobacteriales > Pseudonocardiaceae > Amycolatopsis. The sequence continues at coordinate 4,160 of NZ_JAODNM010000096.1, forward strand.
CAGCAGCCGAAAGCACTGATTGCCGCGCCGAGCGTGATGACGTCGCCCAGCCACGCACCGACGTAGCTGGTGCTGAGATCACCCAGCAGCGACGGCGAATCGTGGAACGCGCCCGCGTCCGAGCCGAAGGCCATCATCTCGATGGCCGTGACGACCACGAAGAACGCGCCACCGAAAACCGCCGTGCCGAGGATCGCCCTGGGAATGTTGCGTTTCGGCTCGCGTGTCTCCTCGCCGAGGGTCGCCGCGGCCTCGAACCCGGCGAAGGACAGGAAGCCGAACACGGCCCCGAGGAACACGCCGGACACGCCGACGTCCGGGGTGTAGGTGAACACCGACATCGTGAAATGACGTCCGCCCGGCGCCGAGCCCGAGATCAGCCGAACGGCGATGACCGCGGTGATCAGCAGGATCAGGGCGATCGTCGCGCCCTCGACGAGCAGCAGCAGGCTCGTACCGCGCTTCGCCGGGACGACGGCCAGCAGCCACGCGGCGACCAGCGCGACACCGACGAGCACGAACGGCCCCCAGGACGGCGGGTTCGGCCAGATACCGACCTGGGTGAGGAACGCGGTACCCAGCGTTCCGGCGGCTGACGACGTCACGACGGCGTAGAACGTGTACGTCCCCAGTAGCCCGATCCCGGAAACGACGCCGGCGCGTGGGCCGAGCGTCGCGCCGACGAAGGCGTACACCGAGCCAGCGTGCTCGTAGTACTGGCACAGGCGGACGAACCCGTACGCCACGAGCAGCACGCCCACGGCGGAGAGCAGGAACGCCAGCGGAACGGCACGACCTGCCGCCGACGCCGTCTGCTGGGGGTTGATGTTGGCCGCCATACTCGGCGCCATCAGCGCCACGGACAGGCCCACGGCCTGCCACACCGACAGCGACCGGCGGAGTCCGGTGTCTGACATGATGCGCACCTCGTTTCCTACGCGGATGTGCAGTTAACAGGGACGGAGGCCGGATGAGCGAGCTTGACCGCCAGGTGATCGGAGCACGGGCCGATGAATTGTTACCCGGGCTGGCCGCACAGGGCGTCGAAGTGGTGGCGATGACCTTTGTGGACAACAGCGGGGTCGTCCGGACGAAGGCAGTCCCGTTGCGCAGGCTGGCCGCCGCGGCCGCGTCGGGGATCGGCGCGTCGAACTCGTTCGACTTCTTCGGCTTCGACGACTCGATCTGCACGGGCAAGTACTCCTCGGGGCCGGTAGGAGACCTGCGGCTGCACCTGGACCTGGAGCGGCTGACCGTGCTCGCCGCGCAGCCCGGCTGGGCCTGGGCGCCGGCGGACCGTCGCGACCAGGACGGCGCTGTCCACCCGATGGACCAGCGGAGCCTGGCGAAGGAAGCGGTCCGGCAGCTCGCCGAGCGCGGGCTTACCGCGAAACTGGCCTTCGAGGTCGAGTGGGTGGTGACGGCCGAAAACGCGCCGGACGAGCTGGCCGGTCGCGGTCCGGCTTACGGCTACGCGAGACTTTCCCGGCATTCGGACTATCTGCGCGCGATCGTGTCCGCTTTGGACAATCAGGGCGTCGCGGTGGAGCAGATCCATCCGGAGTACGCGGCCGGCCAGTTCGAGCTGTCGGTCGGCGCGGAGGACCCGGTCGGCGCGGCGGACACTTCGGTGCTGGTCCGGGAAACGATCCGCGTGGTGAGCGGCATGCACGGACTGCGCGCGTCGTTCACGCCGCAGTTCTCGGTGGGCGGCGTGGGCAACGGCGGGCACGTGCATCTGAGTGTGTGGGACGGCGAACGGAACCTGTTCGGCGGCGGCGACGGGCAGTTCGGGATGACCGCTACCGCAGAGACGTTCAGCGCGGGCATCCTGGACAGGCTGCCCGCATTGCTGGCCGTCGGCGCGCCGTCAGTGGTGAGCTACCTGCGGCTCGAGCCCCACCGGTGGGCCGGGGCGTTTGCGGTGTGGGGGCTGGAAAACCGCGAGGCCGCAGTCCGGCTCATCGCCGGGACCTCGCCCAATCTCGAAGTGAAGTGCTTCGACCACACAGCCAACCCGTACCTGGTCGTGGCCGCGCTTCTGTTCGCCGGAATGGCCGGGGAAACCGCGCTGCCGGACCCGATCGACGTCGACCCGGGCTCACTCAGCGATGACGAACGCCACGGGCTCGGCATCCGCCGCCTACCCGCTACGCTCGCTGACGCCGTATCCGCCTTCGAAGCCGACATCGTGCTGCACGACTGCTTCGGTGCCCCGCTCGCGACGACGTTGATGGACGTCCGCAAAGCCGAGATCCAGCGCTTCGCCGGCTCGACCCCGGACCAGATCACCGCCGCCTACCGCTGGGCCCACTGACCGCGTGCGCACTTCCTGCGCACTCGCGCGCAGCGGGAGACCGGCCGAGTGCGCTTACCGACGTTCGTACGGCAGCTTTTCACCTGCTTCGACAGCGAACGGGAGCCGGTTGCCTTCCGGAGGCAGCGGGCAGGTGGCGAAGTCGGTGAACGCGCACGGCAGGTTCGTCGCGCGGTTGAAGTCGAGGACGACAGCGCCGTCCTCGTCCGGAGCGGCGACCTGGAGTGAGCGGTTCGCGGCGTACGTCGTCACGCCGCTGGTGGCGTCGTTGAACAGGATGCTCAGTCCGCCGCCGACCTTGCCGTTGAACGCCGTCAGCGTGTGCTCGACGCCGTCGTGCTCGAACCGGGCCACTCCGAGCGCGGTGTAGACATGCGTAAGCCCCTCCACCACCGCGCCGACGGTTGTCGGGCGCGGCTCGTCGAACGGCTCGAACCGCCCTCGCAGAACCCAGTCCTCCTCGGGCTCGTACGACGGCACGCCGTGGAAGTCCTTCAGTACCAACGCTTTCGGGTCATGGACGCGAATCAGGTATCCCGAGCGACGGGCGACCTCGATCTCGACGTCGCCGGCCACGATCCGCGTGCCGGCTCCGCTGTTGACCAGCTCGATCCGGCGTACACCGGTGACGGCCTCGCCCTCGTGCGTGACGTCGGCGCCCTGCGGATCGAGGTACGCGGCGTCGCTGTCCTGCCACCACAACCCGGGCAGTCCCGGGTAGCTGCGGGGTGTCTCTTCCAGCCAATCCAACGACACGAGCGCAAGCCAGCCGTAGGGCTCGGCCAGGGTGCCCTCGCGTTCGCTCTTCCACTGCTGCCAGTCCCTGACGAAGCCGGTGGCTGTGTCTGTGTTGGTGGTCATCACTGATCTCCCGTCGTCCCCGGTACCAACCCGGGGACGACGCCGCAGATTCCCGCTCCCACCACGTGGAACGTCAGGCTGCCATGGCCGCTGCGACGTCCTTGCGCAGCTGCGGGAGCCTGGCGTACAGCTTGTCGCCGGGGCACTCGGTGTTGTAGTAGTCGCGATGGCCCTTGATCTCGGCGACCGGGATGCCGTACTGCTTGCAGACGTACGCGCAGAGGGCGACGAGTCCCTTGTACTGCGCCGCGGGCTGCTCGACGCTGGTGTACGTGCCTTCGTTCTCGATGCCGATCGAGTTGTCGTTCTGGCCGGGGCAGTGCGCGCCGCGGATCATCTGCTTACCGCCACGAAGCGTGCTGAGGCTGCCGTGGCGACCTTCGAGCTGGTAGCCACCCCGGCTGACGGTGAAGTGCTGACCGGTGTCGGACCACCCGTTGTTGTCGATGTGATCGGCCTGGTTGTCGCGACAGATCTGGAACGCGTGCGCGAGCGAGTAGTCCGTGCTGTTGGCGCTCGCGATGTGGTGGACGAGAATCCGGTTGGCCTTGTTGTTGAGCGTGACCAGCGGATCCGCCGGCGGCCGCGCGTTCCACTCGGCACAGCTGTAAATGCGCGGGACCGTGGCAGCGCTCGCCATGCCAGGCAGGACGAGCCCGGCCGCACCAGCCGCCACCAGCAACCCAGTACCCCGCAGGAATGTCCGGCGGTCGAGACCTTTGAAGTCGATAGCCATGCGCGGACTGTGCGCGCGGCGCGTACAGGATTCCTACAAAACGCAGGTCAGGGCGTACGGCCGGTGATGGCAACGACCCTGTCGAGCAGCGAGGCGGCAGCCGTGACCTCGACCACGGGCCCCCACAGCTCGGGGACCGGGGCGTTCGGAACGAACTCGGTCACGTGGTCCAGACAAGCCCGCACTGTCTCGTCCGGCAGGTCGAAGGGCTGGCCGGTGGCCTTCGCGAGGTCCCAGCCGTGCACGACCATCTCAGTGAAAGCGATCCTGCCCCAGAGCCGGTTCGGCAGCTCCGACCCGCCCGCGTCGGTCATCCCCTGCCAGGCCGCCGGATCGTCCCACGCCTCGCCGAGCGCTTGGACGTGCTGGGCGAGGTTGTCCCACTCTTTTGCCGGCGCGGGGTCCTCCTTCCGGGCGACGGCAGCGAACCCCTGGGACACCAGGTTGATGTGGTCGATGAGTTCGCGCACGGTGTATTCGGCGCAGGGCGTGGGATCGGTGAGCTGGCCATCGGCCACGCCTGCCAGCACGTCGATCATGCGGCGACAGGCCGGCTTCAGGTCGATCTCGGGGGACTTGCTCATGGTCGTCTCCATCGATGCTTGAGGTGCTTTCACCGGAGACGTCGTAGCCGCTTCGCCGATCTCGACATCCGGGGCTGATTCCCGGTCAGGGAGCCAAATCGAGTGTGACCTGGAACGGCCGTGTGAACTCGATCCGACCTGACTCACTCTTCGCGAGCAGGACGTAGACGCCGTCGACCAACTCGAACAGCAGCGCTTCGGCAGGTTTCTTGGCTGGATCGACCAGGAGGTAGAACGGCACCCCTGCCTCGGCGTACACCTGCCGCTTCAACGTCCGGTCGAATACCTTCGTCGACGGCGATTCGATCTCGCCGGCGAGGGGGACTTCCGAGCAGTCGTAGTAGGTCGTGTCCGTCCCTGCGCAGGTGAGCACGACGAAGTCGGGAATGAGCAGCCTTCTGTCGGCGAGCCTGACATTCACCCCGGGAAGAAGCTCGGTTCCGGCCGGCAGCTTGCCTCGGAAGCCGTACTGGACCTCCTGAAGAACCCGCTGGTGTGCGGAGGTGGGCGCGGGGCTCATCAGCAGAGCCCCGTCAAGGAGTTCGATCCGCTGACCCGTTGTCTGGTCCTCAGCCAGCGCGAGTACCTCGTCGACCGTCCACTCACCGCGGTGCGCCGACAACAGGGTCCCGTGCTCAACCGGCGCGGCCATGCTGCTTCACCTCCATCCGGGCGTAGAAAGATCGTTGACCCCGAGTGTGACATGAGAACCCCCAGTAGTACGTGAACACACTGGGAGTATCCAGCCAAGCACCGACAGTTTCACGCTCACGGAACTGGCCCGGGCGGCGATAATCGTCGCGTGTTGGTGACTTGGATCGCCGAGATCGCCGACGAGGACCTCCTGCTCGACGGCACTGATCACGACGCCGAAGCGCGGACGAATACCTGGTCACTGCGAGACGAGCCCGCAAACCACGGAGAACTGACGATTGAGCAGGTTGTCGCCGCTTTTTACAGCACCGCCGAAGCCCTGGGCGCTCGTGTCCGCGAACTCGGATTCCCCGGGCTGGCGACGTTCCGCTGTCCGTGTGGGCACGCAACGTGAGTTAGCCCGGGGACGGACTGGGGCCACCCTGGTGGCGTTGAACGCCACAGCCTGGAACTTACGGGGTCGGGGTGGTCGGTTCTGTGCAGATCAGCAAGGACCGGGGCTAGTGGATGCTGGTTGAGGAGTTGAGGGCCAGTCGCGTCGTGCAGGTGGTGCTGGTGATGGCGATGTGACTGCTGGGGCTCCTGAAGCACTTTCGGCAGGGCAGAGACGTCGTCAAGGCCTGGTTGAGTACGCCTTACGCCGTGAAGGTGGCCTTCACGGAACGCCACAGGAACCCCACCTGCCACAGGGGCCAGGCAGGAATCAGGCGGGGGTGACGGCTTTACGGACGCCGTCGGCGAGTTCGGCGGAGAGGACGCGGACGGCCTCGGTGCCGCTGGCGGCGGCGGTGACCAACGCGGATCCGACGATCACGGCGTCGGCGAAGGAGGCGACCTCGGCGGCTTGGGCGCCGGAGCGGACACCCAGGCCGACACCGATCGGCAGCTTCGTGTGCGCTCGGGTGCGGGCGACAAGGCTCTCCGCGTGGGAGCCGACGGTGTCGCGGGCGCCTGTCACGCCCATGACGGCGGTCGCATAGACGAAGCCGGAGCTCGCGTCGACCGTCCGGACGATGCGCTCCTCCGAGGAGGACGGCGCGACCAGGAAGATGCGGTCCAGGTTGTGTGCCTCGGAGGCCGCCATCCAGTCTTCGCCCTCGTCGGGCGTCAGGTCCGGGGTGATCATGCCGAGGCCACCGGCCGAAGCAAGGTCACGGGCGAACCTGTCGACGCCGTAGTGGTAGACCGGGTTCCAGTACGTCATCACGACGGCCTGGCCACCGCGGGCGGACACCGACTCGACGACCTCGAACAGCTGCCGCAGGCGGAAGCCGTTCTTCAGCGCCTCCACGGCGGCGGCTTGGATCGTCGGGCCGTCCATCACCGGGTCCGAGTACGGCACGCCGACCTCGACCAGGTCCGCACCGCCGTCGAGGGTCGCGGCGAGCAGGTCCTTCGAGCCCTCGACCGTGGGATACCCCGCCGGCAGGTAGGCGATGAGCGCGCCGCGGCCTTCGCTGCGAGTCTTGGTGAAGAGCTCGTCGAGGCTCACAGTTTCTCCTCGTCCACCAGGTCGAAGTACTTCGCGGCGGTGTCCATGTCCTTGTCCCCGCGACCGGAGAGGTTGACCACGATCAGGCCCTTGGGACCCAGTTCCTGGCCGAGCACGAGTGCCCCGGCCAGCGCGTGCGAGGACTCGATCGCCGGGATGATTCCCTCGGTCCGCGACAGCAGCTTCATCGCTTCCATGGCCTCGGCGTCGGTCACCGCGCGGTACTCCGCCCGCCCGGTGTCCTTGAGCCACGAGTGCTCCGGGCCGACACCGGGATAGTCGAGCCCGGCCGAGATCGAGTACGCCTCGATGGTCTGGCCGTCCTCGTCCTGCAGGAGGTACGACATCGCGCCGTGCAGCATGCCGGGGGTGCCCTGGGTCAGCGTCGCGCCGTGCTCGCCGGAATCGAGCCCCTTGCCCGCGGGCTCGAGGCCGACCAGGCGGACGTCCGGATCGTCGATGAAACCGTGGAAGATGCCGATCGCGTTGGACCCGCCGCCGACACACGCGGCGACCACGTCCGGCAGCCGCCCGGTCTGCTCGAGGATCTGCCGACGGGCCTCTTCGCCGATGATCTTGTGGAAGTTGCGGACCATCAGCGGGAACGGGTGGCCGCCGGCCGCCGTGCCCAGCAGATAGTGCGTGGAGTCGACGTTGGCGACCCAGTCGCGCAACGCCTCGTTGATCGCGTCCTTCAGCGTGCGGGAGCCGGTCTTCACCGGGATCACCTCGGCGCCGAGGAGCTTCATCCGAGCCACGTTGAGCGCCTGGCGCTCGGTGTCGACCTCGCCCATGTAGACGACACAGTCGAGGTCGAGCAGCGCGCACGCCGTCGCCGTGGCGACCCCGTGCTGGCCGGCGCCGGTCTCGGCGATGACCCGCTTCTTGCCCATCCGCTTGGTCAGCAACGCCTGGCCCAGCACGTTGTTGATCTTGTGTGAACCGGTGTGGTTCAAGTCCTCGCGCTTGAGGAAGATCTGCGCGCCACCGGCGTGCTTGGCGAACCGCGGAGCCTCGGTCAACAACGAGGGCCTGCCCGCGTAGTCCCGCAGCAGCCGGGCGAACTCGTTCGTGAACTCCGGGTCGAGCCGGGCCTTGTCGTACTCGGCGGACAGCTCGTCCATGGCGCCGATCAGCGCCTCCGGCATGAACCGGCCGCCGTACGGACCGAAATGCCCGCGCAGGTCGGGATCGTGCGGGGTGTGTTCGTGTGCCCTGGTCTCGGACTTTTCGTCCGTCACCGCGACGGCCTTGGGCAAGCGGGGTGCGAACCGGCCGTGACCAGCTTGACCAGGGCGCCCTTCGGGTCACCCGAGGCGACAAGCCCCTCACCGACCAGCACCGCGTCGGCACCGTGACCGGCATAGGACATCAGATCACCCGGGCCGCGGACCCCGGACTCGGCGACCTTGAACACGTCCATCGGCAGCCCAGGGGCGAGCCGGGAGAACACGTCGCGATCGACCTCGAGGGTGTGCAGGTTGCGGGCGTTGACGCCGATGACCTGCGCGCCGGCTTCCAGCGCGCGATCGGCCTCTTCGGCGTTGTGGATCTCGACCAGCGCCGTCATGCCGAGCGACTCGACCCTGTCCAGCAAGGAGACGAGCGCGTTCTGCTCGAGCGCCGCGACGATCAGGAGCACCAGGTCCGCGCCGTGCAGGCGCGCTTCGTGCACCTGGTACGGGCCGACCACGAAATCCTTGCGCAGGATCGGAATGTTGACCGCGGCGCGCACCGCGTCGAGGTCGGCCAGCGAACCGCCGAAGCGGCGCTGCTCGGTGAGCACGCTGATGACCCGGGCTCCGCCGTCGGCGTAGTCCTTGGCCAGCGCGGCCGGATCGGCGATCTCGGCCAGGTCGCCCTTCGACGGGCTACGGCGCTTGACCTCGGCGATGACGCCGATGCCGGACTCGGCACGCAGCGCTGCCATCACGTCGTGGGCGGGCGGTACTTCCAGGGCACGTCGCTTCAGCTCGTCGAAGGGCAGCGCCGCCTCGCGGACAGCGAGATCGGCACGCACACCCTCGATGATGTCTTCCAGCACAGTCACCGGGCGCCCTCAAGGGTCGACGTCTTCAAAGGTTCACTCGCAAGGTCGCTCACAAAAACCTTCCCCTTCCCGCTGAAATCATGCTAACCCGCCCCTGAACGGCGGCGGGTTCCGGGTCGAGCCAAAGTCATCGGCCGGCGGTGGGATCCTCTCCATCGGACAGCGCCTCCCACAGCTCGACATCGGGGTCACGGGCGACCCGCTTGGCACCCGGCGCCGAGTACCGCGCACCGAGCCGCGGCATCACCTTGGCGCCCTTGATACCTGCCAACCCCCCGATGATCAGCAGAATTCCCCCGAGCAGCGCGAGCACACGGGCGATCAGCATCTGGGCGACGGGCAAGCCGTCCGCGCCGCTGAAGCGCACGCCGTCGATCGCGACCCAGCAGGCGGCCAGGCCGGCGACGCCCAGAATGACGCCGAGGATCCGCCTCGCCCAGCCACCGGTGGCTATCATCCCGGCCATTCCGGCCAGCGCGAGCAGCGCCAGCGGCACGAGCGAACCGGCCCGCTGCGCGCCTGTCTCGGTGTAGAGCACCATGCCGCGCACACCCGCGTCGCGGAACTCGGCGAACCAGGTCAGCCGGGATCCACCCCACAGCCCGGCCGACGCCAGCAGCAGCGACAGCATGACTATCCACAGTGGACCACCGCGCCGCCGCGGCGCGGCGGACTCCCGCAGATCCCCTGTGCTCTCAACGGCTTCCTCAGACACGAGCGGTGTCACCGCTCGGGTCGAGCCGGCCGGCCGGCGTCAGTGTCTGAGCGGCCGCCACCGCCGAGAGCACGGTCCTCGCCTTGTTCAACGATTCGGTGTCCTCGTAGTCGGCGTCCGAGTCCGCGACGACTCCGCCACCTGCCTGGACGTACGCCGTGCCGTCCTTCATCAGCGCGGTGCGGATGGCGATCGCAGTGTCCGCGTCGCCGGCGAAGTCCAGGTAGCCGACGACCCCGCCGTAGAGCCCGCGCCTGGTCGGCTCCAGCTCCTCGATCAGCTGCATCGCCCTGACCTTCGGCGCCCCGGACAGCGTGCCCGCCGGGAAGCAGGCGGCGACCGCGTCGAAGGCCGTCTTGCCCTCGGCCAGCTCGCCGGTGACCGTGGACACGATGTGCATGACGTGGCTGTACCGCTCGATGTCGAAGAAGTCGACGACGTGCACGGTGCCGGGTTTGCACACCTTGCCGAGGTCGTTGCGGCCGAGGTCCACCAGCATCAGGTGCTCGGCGCGCTCCTTCTCGTCGGCCAGGAGGTCCTTCGCGAGCTGCGCGTCCTCTTCCGCGTCGACCCCGCGCCAGCGGGTGCCCGCGATGGGGTGCGTGGTGGCACGGCCGTCCCGCACGGTGACCAGCGCCTCCGGGCTGGACCCGACGATGTCGAACCCGTCCAGCCGCAGCAGGTACATGTACGGGCTCGGGTTGGACGCGCGGAGCACGCGGTAGACGTCGAGCGCGTCGGCCGTCGTCGCGATCTCGAACCGTTGCGAGGGCACGATCTGAAACGCTTCACCGGCGTGGACCGCTTCGACGGCCTTGTTGATCGCGGCGTGGAAGTCTTCCTTGGTGCGGCGGCGGACGAACTCCGGCTCCGGCCGCTCGAACACGGCCGTGGTCGGCGGCGCGGGGACGAACAGCTGCCGTGTCATCTCGTCGAGGCGGCCGACGGCGGCGTCATACGCGGCATCGACCCGTTCGGGCGAATCGTCCCAGTTCACCGCGTTGGCGATGAGCGTGACGGTGCCCTCGTGGTGGTCGAACGCCGCCAGGTCGGTGGCGAAGAGCATGGTCAGCTCGGGGGTGTCGATATCCTTGACGGCCAGCTCGGGCAGGCGTTCGAGCCAGCGCACCGCGTCATAGGCGATGTACCCGACCATGCCGCCCGTCAGCGGGGGGAGGCCGGGCAGCGGCTCGGTCTGCAGGGCGGCCACGGTCTCGCGCAGGACGGTCAGCGGGTCGCCTTCGAGCGGCAGGCCCACCGGCGGCTCACCGAGCCACACGGGCTTGCCGTCACGCACGGTCAGGGTCGCCGGGCTGTTTACGCCGATGAACGACCATCGCGACCAGGACTCGCCGTTCACCGCTGACTCGAACAGGAACGTGCCGGGGCGGTCGGCGGCGAGCTTGCGGTACACGCCGACCGGGGTCTCGCCGTCGGCGAGGAGGCGCCGGACGACGGGGATGACCCGCCGGCCCGCGGCGAGGGCGCGGAAATCGCCGCGGGAGGGACTCACCGCGCCGAGGCCGCCGGGAGCGGTATTGGGAACACTGGCCATGACCGCCATTGTGCTGCACCACTCCGACAGTCCGGACACGGCATGAATTCACGACGTGTTGAATCACCCGCGGCGGAGGTTCATGATGGCACCGTGACCACCGATTCCGCCCAAGGACCACCGCCCGGCAAGCGGCGCGGACGCCGCCCGGCCGGGCAGGACACCAGGACCGCCCTGGTCGAGGCCGCCCGCACCGTGTTCGGCGAGTCCGGCTACGAGGGCGCGACGGTCCGGACGATCGCCGCCCGCGCGGGGGTCGACGCGGCGATGGTCAACCACTGGTTCGGCGGCAAGGAAGGCCTGTTCGCCGAAGCGGTGCTCGAGCTGCCGTTCGAACCGAGCGAAGTGCTCAAGATCCTGCTCGACGGCTCGATCGACGAGCTCGGCGAGCGGATCGTGCGCACCTTCCTGACCCGGTGGGACATGACCGGCGGCGGGCTGTTCCAGGCGCTCATCCGCAGCATCACCGCACACGAACAGGCCGGGCAAGTGCTGCGCGACTTCTTCCTGAACCAGCTGTTCCAGCGCATTGTCGACTCGGCGGGCGTCGAAAACACAGATCTGCGGGCCACCCTCTGCGCGTCACAGCTGATGGGGCTGGGCATGACCCGTTACGTCGCAAAGTTCGAACCGCTGGCCTCGGCCGATGTCGAAACGCTGGTCAAGGCCGTCGCCCCGACCATCCAGCGGTACATCAACGGCGATATCGGCTAGCGGACTCGTGAGTGTTCCCGCTCGCCCGGGTGCGGTGTCCCGCAGGGCGCGGTAAGCGGCCGGAACGCTCACGAGTCTTAGCGGGCGATCAGCACCGCGGCCAGCGCGAGGGCTCCGGGGAGGACCTGCACCAGCAGGATGCGCTTGCTCGAGGTCGCGGCGCCGTAGAGGCCGGCGACGATCACGCAGATCAGGCCGTACAGCTTGAGCTGGTAACCACTCGGGTCTGTCGCAATGAGACCCCACACCAGCGCGAGGGCCAGGAAACCGTTGTACAGCCCCTGGTTCGCCGCAAGCGCGGAACTCTCCTTGGCGAACTCCTCGGTGGTGCCGAAGGCGGCGCGGGCCCGCGGGCTCGTCCAGAGGAACATCTCCAGTACGACGATGTACAGGTGGATCAGCGCAACGAGCCCGACCAGGATGTTCGCCACTACGTTCACGGACTTGTCTCACTCTCATCGGCAAGGAGCAGTCGCTCGTCGGTATCGAAGCAGGTGTGGGTACCGGTGTGACACGCAGGCCCCGTCTGGTCCACGCGCAGGACGACCGTATCGGCGTCGCAGTCGATCCGCACTTCACGAACGTGTTGCGTGTGGCCGGATGTCTCGCCCTTGACCCACAATTCCTGGCGGCTCCGGGAGAAGTAGGTGGCGCGTCGTGTCCTCAGTGTCCGGTCGAGGGCTTCGTCGTCCATCCACGCGACCATGAGCACGTCGGACGTGCTGTGCTCGACGACGACAGCGCAGATCAGGCCTTCGGCGTTACGCTTCAACCGCGAGGACAAGGCTGGGTCGAGGGTCATCGGATCACGACTCCGCCTGCGCGCAGCGCGTCTTTGACTTCGCTGATCTTCAACTGTCCGAAGTGGAACACGCTGGCCGCCAGCACGGCGTCGGCGCCGGTTTCGACCGCGGGCAGGAAGTGCTCCAGCGCGCCTGCGCCGCCGCTGGCGATCACCGGGACGCGCACGACCTTGCGGACTCGCGCGATCAGGTCGAGGTCGAAACCGTTCTTGGTGCCGTCGGCGTCCATCGAGTTCAGCAGGATCTCCCCGACGCCGAGCTCCTCACCGCGCGCGGCCCACTCGACGGCGTCGATGCCGGTGCCCTTGCGGCCGCCGTGCGTGGTGACCTCGAAGCCGGACTCGGTGGGCTCGCCGCCTTCAGGCACGCGACGCGCGTCGACGGACAGCACGATGCACTGCGCGCCGAAGCGCCGCGAGGCCTCCTGCAGGAACTTCGGACGCGCGATGGCGGCAGTGTTGATGCTCACCTTGTCCGCGCCCGTGCGCAGGAGCCGGTTGACGTCCTCGTTGCTCCGGACGCCACCGCCGACCGTCAAGGGGATGAACACCTGCTCAGCCGTGCGCCGGACCACGTCGTAAGTGGTCTCGCGGTCGCCCGAGGACGCGGTGACGTCGAGGAAGGTCAGCTCGTCGGCCCCCTCGGCGTCATAGAGGCGCGCCAACTCCACCGGGTCACCGGCGTCGCGCAGGTCGGCGAAGTTGACCCCCTTCACCACACGCCCCGCGTCGACGTCGAGACACGGAATCACCCTCACCGCGACAGCCATAGGTCAAATACTAGTAGTGCCTGGTCCGAGGTCCGAGACGAAGGCCTGCCACATTCGTGCCGGAAGAAGGTGAACTGCGCCTGTCTCGCACTTCCGAACAACGACTGCCTGGCCAGCCTCGCAGCGACGCGATCGTCGATCTCGTCTACCGGCAGCGTCCCGGTGCCGCTCAGCAAGCATCGCGCGTATTGGTCGGCCTGGAGCAGGTCTGGAGCAGCCCAGGCACAACGATCGGATGAAAATCGCTAATCACGACCGCCTTGTCCTCGTGGTCCATCAGCGTGCGAAGCTGCTTCGGCAACCTAGAGCCGTGCTGCTGCAGCCAGCCGCCGGTCTTACCGACCTCCCTGCAGAGCTTCACGAGCCTGTCGCGTTCCTTCGCCTTCACTCCGCAGGTCGCCAGAAACGCCGAGACGTCTGCTTCTGTCCCCCGCGCTTTCCGTTCAGCAGCCGGGAAACCTTGCTGTCCGGCCAGTCCAGCCGCTGTCCCAGTTGCCTGCCGTTGAAGCCTGCCGCCACCATCGCCTTGCGCAGGCCGTCACCGAGTTCGCGGCTGCGGATGGTGGGTTCGCGATCTTGCATGGGTCGAAAATAGCCCCACCGGGCGACAATTTCCGCAGCGACGGACGTACTCCACCGGAAAGGCGCATGGCTTGTCCCCCATGGCAAACAGTTTCCTGGACTCATGCCTCCTCTCACACCGGCCAAGGCCGAAGCTTTCAGATTTCTCCGTGACGATCTGTTCCTCCATCTCGACGAAGCCGAGTTCCTCGCGCAGAAGTGCGAGCAGTGGGTCGAGGAGGACGTCGACCAGGCTCGGCGGCTGATCGCGGATCTGGTGGTCACGATCCGGACCGTCCTGTTCGAACACCAGGCCGTCGAGTTCGACCGGTGCCGGTTCTGCTTCCGTCCGTGGCCGTGCCCGACGGTCCAGGCGATCCACCAGGTGGTGAAAGCCCCGAATCGGGAATTCGTCAAACTCGTCGAGCGGGAAGCTTAAGCTCGGGGCCATGGCACAGGCGGGAAGGCGACCGGGACAGTCGGAGACCAGGAAGAAACTCCTTGACGCGGCAAGACACCGGTTCGCCGAGCACGGGTACGACGGGGCCACCGTCCGCGCGATCGCGGCGGACGCCGGCGTCAACGCGGCCATGTTGCACCACTTCTTCGGTACCAAGGAGCAGCTGTTCGTCGCGGCGATGAACCTGCCGGTCAACCCTGGCGACGTCATCCCGGACCTGCTCGCCGGGCCCGCCGACAGCATCGGGGAACGGCTCGTGCGGCTCTTCCTGTCCGTCTGGAACACCCAGGAGAGCCGCACGCCGTTCCTCGCCATGATCCGCTCGGCGACCACCAACGAGCAGGCCGCGACCATGATGCGGCAGTTCCTGGACCGGACCCTCTTCACGAAGGTCGCCGAGGCCGGCGGCATCCCGAAAGCCCGCGTCGCGGCGGCGGCCGCGCAGATGATCGGCATCGCGCTGCTGCGCTACATCGTGCGCGTCCCCCCGCTGGCCGATGCCTCCGACGACGAGATCGTCGCCCTCTTCGCCCCCGGCATCCAGCTGTACTTCGACGGCGGACGGTGAGTCGGCGACGTGGCCGGGGTCACAGTGTGCAGCAGATGAGGGGTCTCGCGCGTCCATAGGTGCGTGACGGGAGATCCGAGCTTCGACGAGTTCGTCGCCGAGCGGCTCGACGGGCTGCTCCGGTACGCGACGGTCCTCGCCGACGACCCGTACCTGGCCCAGGACATCGTCCAGAACGTGCTGGAGCGCGCGCAGCAGAAGTGGTCCCGGATCGATTCCCCGCCGACGTACGTCCGGCGCATGGTCACCAACGAGTACCTGTCGTGGCGAAGACGCCGGGCGGTGCGTTCCGTGGTCTCGTCGACGCCGGAGATGCTCGACGCGCTGAGCCCGCCCCAGTCCGATCCGAGCCTCGACTACGACGAGCGCGACGCGATGATGACGCGCCTCGCGATCCTGCCCCGCAAGCAACGCGCCGCGATCGTCCTCCGCTACTACGAGAACTTCAGTGACGACGAGATCGCCGAGGTCCTGCGCTGCGGCACGTCGACCGTGCGCAGCCAGATCTCCCGAGCACTCGGCACCCTGCGGGAGTCCGCCGCACCTCGACACCACGTCCTACCCACCGGAGCCCCCCGATGACCCGACTCAGCGAAGACGAGACCGAGGCCCTGCTCCGCGACGGTCTCAACCGGCTGGCAGCCCGTGCTCGCGACGGCAACGAGGTGCGAAACGCGCTAGCCAAGACCGAATCGGCGCGTCGGCGTCCGGTCGCGCTGATGCTGGCCGTGGCCGCCGTGGTGATGGTCGTCGCGGTCGGCGTGCCCACGATCGTCCAGCACCTCGCGAGCGACACGATGTCAGCGGCGATGCCGGCGAACGGGCTCGCGCTCCAGTTCCGGCCAAGCTGGCTGCCGGACGGCTTCACCGAGCAGTATCGCGAGGTCAGCCCCGGTTCCCGGACGCAGTTCCGCAGGTGGCGGCAGGGGCAGGTCGGTTCCGCGGAGATCGCGCTGTCGACCTTCTCCGCGCAGGACCCCGAGTGGTCGGGGACGGCGTTGAGGATGGCGACGCTTCCGGATCAGATCGTCGTCGGCGGGCGGGTCGGGATGGTGTCCGATGAGACCGCGACGTCGGCGATGCTCACCTGGATGCCTAACTCGTCGCAGGTGCTGCAGCTCAAGGTGGCCAATGTCCCCACCGCCCGCGACGCCGGACAGCACATCGCAGAGTCCGTGCGGCCAGGCGTGACGCCGTTGCGTTGCGAACTCGCGTTCGGACCGCTGCCGCCGGGGTTGATCCCGATGTCTTCGCTGGCCGAGGGCCTTTCTTCGACCGACGGCGACAGCGGTGTCAAAGCCGCGACGACGGCACGGCCGACCGTCCCCGCGCTGCGTGCCGACATTTCGTCCCGCGCGCCCGCGCTCCAGAACGCGACGGACGTCGTCGTCAGGAGACGCAAGGGGCTCTTCCTGCCGCCGACCGGACCGGACGGCTCGCGGGTCGCCGTCCAACTCGCGAACGGACGCTGGCTCGTCGTTTCGGGGACGCTCACCCAGGCCGAGCTCGTCACCGTGGCGAACGCGGTGACCATCGACCCCTCGCCGGACTACTCCTGGATCGGCCGGTAGCGCGCAAAAGACCCCTCAGGGCCATCCCTGTGGCTTCCAACGCCACAGGGATGGCCCTGAGGGAACTCCACCGCACCCCTTGACGGACTCATTCCACGCGCGCAGAATTAAACGCATGATGAATTCTGCGATCGCCGCCGAAGGCTTGCGGGTGCGCCGGGGTGGGCGGGAAGTCCTGCGCGGGGTGGCCTTCGACGTGCCACGCGGGGAGATCACCGGGCTGCTGGGTCCGAGCGGCTGCGGCAAGACGACGTTGATGCGGTCCGTGGTCGGCGTCCAGATCGTCGAAGGCGGCGACCTCACCGTGCTCGGACATCCGGCGGGCAGCCCCGAACTGCGTCGACGGATCGGTTACGCCACACAGAATCCGGCCATCTACGCCGACCTGACGGTGACGGAAGTCCTGCGCTACTTCGCCGCTGTGCTGCGCGCGCCGGCGTCCGATGTGGACAGGGTGATCGGCGAGGTGGGTCTCACGGGGCACGCCGGAAAACTGGTCGGGTCGCTCTCCGGCGGGCAGCACAACCGGGCGAACCTCGCCGTGGCGCTGCTCGGCAAACCCGAACTGCTCGTGCTCGACGAGCCGACAGTCGGTCTCGACCCGGTACTGCGCGACGAGCTGTGGGACCTGTTCCGCGGGCTCGCCGACGCCGGCGCGACGCTGCTGGTTTCCAGCCACGTCATGGACGAAGCAGCTCGCTGCGACCGGCTTCTCCTGTTGCGCGAGGGCATTCTCCTCGCGTCCGATACTCCCGAGAACCTGAGACGCCGCACGGGTTCCGCCGATCTCGAACAGGCTTTCCTGCGACTCGTCCGCGAAGAGGAGGCGACCCGCTCATGAATCCCGCACTCACCTTGGCGACCGCACGGCGCATCCTGACCCAGCTCGGACACGACCGGCGCACGGTGGCCATGCTGATCGTGGTGCCGACGCTGCTGATGGTGCTGCTCAGGTTCGTGTTCAACAACGCGACGGTGTTCAGCCACGCCGCGCCTGCCCTCCTCGGCGTCTTCCCATTCCTGATCATGTTCCTGATCACGTCGATCACCACGCTGCGCGAACGCACTACCGGCACCCTCGAACGCCTGATGACGATGCCGATCGGGCGGCTCGACCTCCTGTTCGGCTACGCGCTGGCGTTCGGGGCGATCGCGGTCGTGCAGGTCGGCGTCGCCGCGGGGATCTCCCTGGCCTGGCTGGGGCTGAATATCACCGGCTCGATCGCGATGCTGCTGCTCATCGCCGTGCTCGACGCGCTGCTCGGGATGGCGCTCGGCCTGTTCGTCAGCGCGTTCGCCCGGACCGAGTTCCAGGCGGTGCAGTTCATGCCGGTTTTCGTCCTGCCGCAGATCCTGCTGTGCGGGCTGTTCATGCCGCGCGGGCAGATGGGCTGGGTGCTGAACTGGCTCTCCGACGTGATGCCGTTGTCCTACGCGGTGGAAGGCCTGACGCGCGTGACGACGTCGGCCACTGTGGACGCGACGGTGCTGCGGAATCTGCTGATCGTGGCCGCGTGCGCACTGCTCGCGCTGATCCTCGGCGCGGCTACCCTCCGGCGTCGGACTCCCTGACTAGCGTTAGAGGTATGACTACCGAGTTCGAGCAGCTCTTCTCCGAAAACTACGTCATGCTCACGACTTTCAAGAAGAGCGGGGACGCGGTCAGCATCCCGATCTGGGCCGCCGGGGACGACGGCGAGCTCGTGATGTGGACCGTCCGCGACTCCGGGAAGGTCAAGCGCATCCGCAACAGCGGCCGGGTGGAGCTCCAGGCGTGTGACGTCCGGGGCAAGAGCACACACGGCCCGAAGGTCGCGGGCGAAGCGCGGCTGGTCGACGGCGACGACCTCGAGCGGGTGCGCCGGGCCATCGGGCGTAAGTACTGGCTGCTCGGGCGGACGATGATGTTCTTCGGCCGCTTCCGCAGCCAGGACCGCAACATCGGCATCGCCGTCAAGCCTGTCTAGCGAGCGGGACGTGAAGGCCACCTTCATTTACCTATCGGTAGTGAAGGTGGCCTTCACGTCCCGTCAGAACTCAGCCACCGCGGCCAGTGCCTCGGGCAGGGTAAACGCTCCCGCGTAGAGCGCCTTGCCGACGATCGAGCCTTCGATGCCGTCGCGGGCCAGCGCGGCGAGTGCGCGCAGGTCGTCCACACTGGACACCCCGCCGGACGCGATCACCGGCGCGTCGGTGCGGGCGGCGACCTCGCGCAGCAGCTCGATGTTCGGGCCCTGCAGCGTGCCGTCCTTGCTGACGTCGGTGACGACGTACCGCTGCGCGCCATCGCGGTCGAGGCGGTCGAGCGCCTCCCACAGGTCGCCACCGTCGGTCACCCAGCCGCGCGCGGCGAGCCGGTGGCCGGCTTCGGTGATGCGCACGTCGAGGCCGATCGCGACGCGGTCGCCGTAGCTCGAGACGACCTTCGCCGTCCACTCTGGATCCTCGAGCGCCGCGGTACCGAGGTTGACGCGGCGGGCACCGGTCGCGAGCGCAGCCTCCAGCGAGGCGTCGTCGCGGATGCCGCCGGAGAGCTCCACCTGGACGTCGAGCTTACGGATGACCTCGGCGAGCAGTTCGCGGTTGGAGCCCTTGCCGAACGCGGCGTCGAGATCGACCAGATGGATCCACTCGGCACCGTCGCGCTGCCAGGCAAGCGCCGCTTCGAGCGGGCTGCCATAGGACGTCTCGGTGCCAGCCTCGCCCTGGACGAGTCGGACGGCCTGGCCATCGGCCACATCAACGGCAGGAAGGAGCGTGAAGGTCACCGCGCAACTATAAGAGCCGCTGTCGGCGCGCTCTCAGAGGGTGCTCAGCCAGTTTTTCAGCAGTTGCGCGCCCGCGTCGCCGGACTTCTCCGGGTGGAACTGCGTCGCCCACAGCGGACCGTTCTCGACCGCGGCGACGAAGTCCTCACCGTGGTGGGCCCAGGTCACCTTGGGCTGCTGCCCGGCGAGTCCGGATTCCAGCTCCCACGTGCGCGCGGCATAGCTGTGGACGAAGTAGAACCGTGCTTCGGGATCGAGCCCGGCGAACAGTTGCGAGTCCGCCGGAGCGCGCACGGTGTTCCAGCCCATGTGCGGCAGAATGTCCGCGTGCAGGCGGTCGACCGTGCCCGGCCACTCGCCGGCACCCGCGGCCTCGACGCCGTGCTCGACGCCGCGTTCGAACAGGATCTGCATGCCGACGCAGATGCCCAGCACCGGCCGGGCGCCCGCGAGGCGGCGGCCGATGATCTTCTCGCCGCTGACCGAATGCAGGCCCTCGGCGCAGGCCGCGAAGGCCCCGACACCGGGCACGACCAGGCCATCCGCGTTGAGCGCGGCGTCGAAGTCGGAGGTCACCTCGACCTCGGCGCCGGCGCGCTGCACGGCACGCTCGGCGGACCGGAGGTTGCCGGAACCGTAGTCAAGAATCACGACGTTAGGCACAAGCACCAGGTTAGTCGGCCCGCCGAGCGGGTGACGCAGGCGGCGTCAGCCTCGCCGGAAGGTGTAGACGTCGGTGTTGACGTTGCACGGGCTCGGCGGCACGACCTCGACCCGGAGCAGCCCGGTGTTGACGTCGTAGTCGATGCCCTCGGTGGTGTACCCGCCGGTGCAGGTGCTGAGCATCGGAACCTGGCCCAGCGACGTCACCCGGGCGTTCGTGTCCGTGCCGCGCAGGGGATGCGCGAGATCGATCTGCAGGATCTGCGACGTCGTCGGGAATAGGTCGTTCGTGGGATCCGACGTCGAGCAGAGCAGCCGCGTCGAGCTCACGAAGTCGCAGCCCTGCGCGTCCCGGATCGGCCGGTCGAGCTTGATCCGGCCGGTCATCGGCAGGTTCTCGCCGGGCTTCGGGGCCTTCGGGTTGAGAATCGGCGTCGGGTACACGAACAGCTCCTGGAGCTGCTGGAGGGTGTTGCCGACCATCCACTGCCCATCCGGCGACACCGTGACCGACGCGTTCGCGTTGACCGCCGGCTCCTCCGGCAGCAGCGTGTGCGGGTACTCGAAGCCCTGCCCCGACGGCGTCGTCACCAGGAACATCTTGTTCGTGGCCGGGTTGTCCTTGGTGTTCTGGTAGGCGTCGAAGAGGTAGCCGTTGCGCGAGTCCGCGTCGCCGACGTGGCCCCAGCCCTCATCCTTCAGCGGCTGCGTGATGATGCCGCCGGCCCGGTAGTAGATGTAGGGCGCGGCGCCAAGCGGGTAGACGGTCGCGATGCCCTCACCGCTGATCGCGTTCGCGACGGTGGTGTGGTCGATCTGGGTCCAGCCCTTGACCGGTCCCGACTGATGGGCCGAGGCCGTCTCGGCGACGCCCAGCAGGCTTATCGCCGCGACGGTGGTCACGGCGAGAGCCCGCCGCAACATCGATGTGGTCGCCCCGCGTTCGCGCATGGTTGTGGTCCTTTTCCAGCACTGTGGTTCCGTGGCGGCGGCGTGCGAATTCTGCCAGGCGCGGCCGCGCCCGGGGTGCCGCCGATCGGTGGACGTCCGATCACCGGGACACGCGCGGTGTTTGAGTTTCGGCAGGAGTGGGTACCCCTGGCTATCGCATGCCACGGAGGAGCCCACGATGGCCGGTGAAGACCTACTGACACAGATGTTCGACGCTTGGCGAGAGGACATCGACAGCGTGCCGTTTCCGCAGGTCAGTGACCCCACCGGGACCGTCAAGGTGCCGCGGATGAGAGAGCCCCTGCCGATCGAAATGCACCGCGGACGCCGCGGGCAAGGGACTCACGCCGACGTTTAGAGGTGTTCAAGCCCGCTCCCCCGGGCCTATGCTGCCGCCACGGTATGGAAGATCAATCCCAGGTGGCAGGACGCGGTAGGGGATTTTCATGAGCGACACCATCGGCGCCCGGCTTGATCGGCTTCCGGTCACCCGCTTGCACAAATACGTCATCGCGGTGGTCGGGGTCGCCACGTTTTTCGACCTCTATGACCTGTTCCTCGCGAGCACGGTCAGCTCGGTGCTCAGCAAGGAATTCGGCGTCACCAGCGCGGAGCTCAAACCACTGCTCGCGTCGGCGTTCCTGGGCGCGTTCGTCGGGGCGATCGGGCTCGGCGGGCTCGCCGACCGGTTCGGCAGGCGCAACGCGTTCCTGGTGACACTCGGGATCTACTCCGTCTTCACCCTGGTCGGCGCGTTCAGCACCGACGTCTGGATGCTCGTCGTGTGCCGGTTCGCGGCCGGTGTCGGCATCGGCGCCGAGCTGCCGCTGGCCGATGCCTACCTCGCGGACCTGCTACCCGGGAAGTCCCGCGGCCGCGCCACGGCGTGGGCCTACACGATCGGCTTCTGCGGAGTTCCCGCCGCCGGCTTCCTCGCCCGCGGCCTGGTCGGGCACGCGCCGTTCGGTATCGACGGCTGGCGCGTCCTGTTCGTCGTCGGCGCGCTGGGTGCGGCCGTCATCTGGGTGCTGCGCACCGGTTTGCCGGAATCGCCCCGATGGCTTGCGGCACAAGGCAGACACGACGAAGCCGACGCCATCGTGAAACGGCTGGAGGCCTCCGCCGGTGTTGCCAGCCCCGAACGCGCGGCCGAACCGGAAGTGAGCGAAGAGCGTGTCAAGTTCTCCGCACTGTTCCAGCGGCCGTGGCGGCGCCGGACCGTCATGCTCTACGTGTTGCAGCTCATGCAGGCGTTCGGCTACTACGGGTTCGGGTCGCTCGTGCCGATCGTCCTGGCCGCGAAGGGCTTCACGCTGACCAGCTCGCTGACGTTCAGCGCGTTGACGTTCCTCGGTTATCCGATCGGCTCCGCCCTGTCGATCCCGATCATCGAGCGGATGCAGCGGAAATGGCTCATCGTCGCCAGCGCGTCGGGGATGGCCTTGTTCGGACTCGCGTTCGGACTTTCCACGAGCGCAGTCGCCATCACGATCTTCGGTTTCTGCTACACCGCGATCAGCAACCTGTTCTCGAACGCGTACCACACGTATCAGGGCGAACTGTTCCCTACGTCACTACGCGCCACTGCGGCCGGGTCGGGGTACTCGCTGTCCCGGCTGGCGACGGCAGCCATGCCGTACATCCTCATCCCGATCCTCGACAGCTCCGGCGCGACGTGGATGTTCGCCACAGTCGCCGTGGCCATGGTGATTCTGGTCATAAACGTCTCCCTACTGGGGCCTCGCACCACCGGTAGGTCTGTCGATTCGATCGCTGGTTCGCCTACGGTCAGGTGATAGACCAACGTCGGCCTAGGTAACGATCGATCGGAAGCTGAGACGATGACCAGTACGCCGGACCCGCAGGACTTTCTCGACATCGATGCCGGTTTGACGGGCGAAGAACGCGACATCCGCGACGCCGTCCGTGCGTACGCCGCCGACCAGCTCGCGCCGAACGTCGCTGAATGGTACGAATCGGGTGAACTGCCGGCCGCTGAGCTGGCGAAGGGTCTCGGCCAGCTGGGCCTGCTCGGCATGCACCTCGAGGGCTACGGCTGCGCGGGTACCAGCGCGACGGCGTACGGCGTCGCGTGCCGTGAGCTCGAAGCCGTCGACTCCGGGCTGCGCAGCTTCGTGTCGGTCCAGGGCTCGCTCGCGATGTACGCCATCCACCACTGGGGCAGCGACGAGCAGAAGAACGAGTGGCTGCCCCAGATGTCGGCCGGCGACGCACTCGGCTGCTTCGGCCTGACCGAGCCCGACGCCGGCAGCGACCCGGGCAGCATGCGTACGCGCGCGGTGCGCGACGGCGCCGACTGGGTGCTCGACGGCACCAAGATGTGGATCACCAACGGCACGGTCGCGAACGTCGCCGTCGTCTGGGCGCAGACCGACGAGGGCATCCGCGGGTTCGTGGTGCCGACCGACACGCCGGGATTCACCGCGAACGAGGTCAAGCACAAGCTGTCGTTGCGCGCGTCACTGACCGCGGAACTGGTACTCGAAGGCGTCCGGCTGCCCGACAGCGCGGCGTTCCCCGAGGTCAGGGGCCTGCGCGGGCCGCTGTCGTGCCTCAATGAGGCGCGCTACGGGATCCTGTACGGCGTTGTCGGGGCCGCGCGCGCCTGCTACCGGTCCGCGCTCGAGTACACGATGACGCGCGAGCAGTTCGGCAAGCCGCTGGCGGGCTTCCAGCTCACGCAGCGCAAGCTGGCGGACATGCTCGTCGAGGTCAACCGGTCCGGGCTGGTGGCGAGCCAGATCGGGCGGCTCAAGGACGCCGGCAAGCTGCACCACAACCACGTCAGCTTCGGCAAGCTCGCGAACGTGCGCTCGGCCATCGAGGTCGCCAGGACCGCCCGCACCATGCTGGGCGCCAACGGCATCTCGCTGGAGTACCCGGTCATGCGGCACATGGCGAACCTCGAGACCGTGCTCACCTACGAAGGCACCGAGGAGATGCACGCTCTCTCCCTTGGGCAGTCCGTCACCGGCCTCGCCGCCTTCCGCTAACCGCCCGAGGGCCCTTTTGCGGGGTCGTTGCACGTGCAATAACCAGCGCGCGCAACGAGGGCACTTTTGTACTATTGTGCCCTCGTTGCGCTCTCAAGCAGGGCACTCTTGTACAAAAGCGCCCTCCTTGCGCACGCTAAGCATCGCAACTCGGCGGCGAGTTGCGGTACTACGTCAGGGCGCGTTCTACGTCGTAGTCGTGGATCCAGCGGAAGTTCTCCGGAAACTTCGCCAGCTTCCGGTCGCGTTCGTCGGCCTCGGGGCCGTCCGGCAGGTGCAGGATCGCCGAGGTGTCCCAGGAGCTGCGCTGCACCTGCCGAGTGCGGGTGCGGCGCAGCCTCTCGTAGTAGCGGAACGCGTTAGGGATCTCTTCGGTGGCAAGGAGATTCGCGAGCGCGACGGCGTCCTCGACGGTCTGGTTCGCCCCCTGGCCCTGATGCGGCAACATCGCGTGCGCGGCGTCGCCGAGCAGCGCCACCCGGCCGCGGCTCCAGCTGTTCAGCGGCGGATGGGCGAACAATCCCCACCGCTGCGGCAGATCCGTGGCGGCGATCATCTCGGTGACGGCCGGGTGCCAGCCGGCGAACGCGGCGACCTGCTCACCAGGATCGGTGCCGACGACCCAGTTCTTCGCGTGCCACACGGCAGGCGCGTCGACGACGGCGAGGAAGTTGATCACGGAACCGTCGGCGATCGGGTAGTGCAGCAGGTGCCCACCGGGCCCCAGCCAGAACTGCACCGCGTCGGGCCGAGGCAGGCTGGGCAGTCGTTCGACCGGGACCAGGCCGCGGAATCCGCTGGTGCCGGAGTACATCGCGTCCCCGGGGCCGCCGGTCAGCCAGTTCCGCACGGTCGAGTGCACCCCGTCCGCACCGATGACGACCTCCGCGGATGCTGTCCGGCCGTCGGCGAACTTCAGGCGCACGTCGTGCTCACCGGAGTCGAGGTCGACAAGCGTGGCGCCGAGCTCGACTTCGTCGTCCCAGACCTTGACCAGCGCGCGCTGGAAGTCCACCCGATGCAAGGTGTGCAGGCCGCCGTCGATGGAATGCTCGGCCAGGAGCCGGCCGTCACGCCAATGCCGGTACACCAGGTCGGGCGGAGACATCGACGCGCCGGCGAGCTCCACGGTCACGCCGAGCCTGTCGAGCAGGCGCTCGCCATTGGCCGCGAACGCGACGGCGGCGCCGACCTCCCGCAATTCCGATGCCTTCTCATAAATCTCGGCATGGATCCCGTGCTGACGCAGGGCGATGGCGAGCGTCAGCCCGCCTATCCCGGCACCGACGATCGCGACCCGCAGCTCCCCAACGGTCATACGATCCAAGGTAACCGCAGGTGACCGTCGCTGTCAGCGCTCGCCGTCGACGCCGCCCGATGGGGCAGCCCACGCGCCCCCGTCACGCAGTCGCTCGACCAGTCCACTCGGGTAGAGGATCCGCTCGCCCGACACGAACTCGCTCACCAGCAGCCACGAGACCGGGCTGCCCTCGTCGAGAATCGTGCCCAAGTCCTCCCGCTCGTACCAGGACGGATCCGCCAACGTCGCCTCGAAGACGTAGACGATCTCGTGCCCGGCGCGGCCGTTGACGGTGAAGATGTTCTCCAGCACCCCGAGTTCCACTGCGTTCGTCAGCTCGGCACCCAGTTCCTCAAGGAACTCGCGGTGCAGCGCCTCGACCGCCTGCTCCCCGAACTCGATCCCACCGCCGAGCAGACGGTAAAACGTCTCCCCTTTGACGTCGTCATGCCCTTCGAACACGAGGATTCGGTCGCTGTTCCTGATAAGCCCGAGCGCGAGCGGGCGGATGGCGAGTTGCTCCGGTGTCGTCACGGGACCCGACGTTAGCGGACTGGGCTCCTTGATCCGACCCGCAAGAATCAAGCTGCCTCCCAGGCCCAACGTCGTGACTGCAGCCGCAGACAGTGCCCAGACTGGCCCGATCTGCCCAGCCAGCGCTGTGGCGACCACGACCACCACCGGCCACAACCACGGCGAACCTGCCCAGCGGACCACCTCAAACCGACCTTTCGACGACATCGACCAGAGCAGCATGCTGGCCTACGATGGGCGGCAACCGTGAGGGCGGGTGAGCTGATGCGCGCGATCCGGCGGATCCTGCTCACCGTCCTGCTCGCGGGGCGTTTTCTCGGCTACGACCAGCCGTCCCCGCGCATGCCCGGCGAGCGCAAGGGCCCCGGCCGATCCCGGCGCTGTACGCGATGCGGCGGCCCTGTACGCAAGACCAGCCAGGGCGGGTACAGCTGTTTGGAGTGCGGCAGTTCGTTCAACGAGAGCCCGCGGGCGAGGTAGTCCGTGGCCGCGCCCTCGTTCACCGACATGTCGTTGGCAGTCGGCAGCAAAATCGGTCGCCACTTCAGCATCGTCGGCATGCTTCCCGCGCTATTCCTTTCACTCTGGATCAGCGTGCTCATCAGTAGCGATGCTTGGCGCACAAGGCCAGATCTCAAGCTGCTCGGAGCCAGGATGAGCAGTTGGTCCTTGACCGGGGTCGCTTGGCTGCTTGTAGCCACCCTCCTCATCGCGTTGTTCCTCCACCCCCTGCAATATGCGATGACCCAGGTACTCGAAGGCTATTGGGGAAGCTCCCGGGTGTCGGAAGCAGCTACGCACATCAGAATCAGCCACCACCGCAGGCGGCGACTAAAGTTGGCCAAACGCCGCAGCGATTTTGAGGATCGCCAAGAAGCAGCCTTCAGTGCAGCAAACACCAGAGATGAAGCAGCTGCCGCAGAATATGCTAGTTGGGACGCCAAGACCTTTGCCAACAAAATGGCGGAATTCTTTGCGAGTAAAAACGGTGACGCCTTTGCCGCTCTGCAGGCAGTCGAGGCTGCAGCAAGAAAGTCCGAAGGCCTTTACCCTTCAACCGAAAGGATTATGCCAACCCGCCTGGGCAATGCACTAAGGAGAGCAGAAGATACAGCGGGTGAGCAGTACGGGCTGGACGCCATCCTGACCACGACCCTGCTCAATTTCGTGGCCGCGGGGCGACGCGTCCAGTACGTACGCGATTCCCGCCAGCAGTTGGATACTACGATCAGACTGTGCGTCGTGTCCTTAATCGCTTTCGTTCTTTCGGTGGCGTCACTGCTGACTGATGGCCTTTGGTTGTTTGTCGCGCTCGGACCGTACGGATTCACCTACCTCGCCTATCGCGCTTCGATCGCGGCCGCTGAGGAGTACACGACGGCGGTGAACACCGTGATCACCTTGGATCGGTTCGCGCTCTATGAAAGTCTCCATGTCGACCCGCCGCGTGACACCAGGGAAGAACGCGCCGTCAACAAGGATTTGATGAAGCTGCTGGAAGGCGATGACCAAGCGAACGTGCACTACACGAGGCCGCCGGGTCCACCGCGAAAACGGCGGCTGTATCCCAGCCGGCACGCCTGAGCCGTGCGAGTGGGGAACTCGGGCGCGCGAACGTGGGACTCGCGGGTTTGAACGTGGGACTCGCGCTTAGGGGAGGAAGGCATTGATGGAGGCGGCCAGGGAGGTTTCGTCGAGGCCGTGGGCGAGGTCGTGGTCCGCCATGTCGCCGTAGGTGCGGACTTCGACATCGCGCCGGACGCCTAGGGAGAGCAGGCGGTGCGGGGTTTCGGCGAGGGCTTCCGCGACGGCGTGGGCTGAGGTGCCGCGGTTGTAGGGCTCGACAAGGACGACGTCGGCGACACCGGTGGCGTGGATCGCGGCGCGGAGTCCGGCGCCATCGAATGGGCGGATGGTCGAGGCGTACAACACGGTGACGTCGGCGCCTTCGGTCGCGTTCAGCACGCCGTCGAGGGTGGGGCCGACAGCCAGTACGACTCCTCTGCGCCCCAGGCGCTGAACCTGGAAGCCGACGCCGAGATGCGGTTCGGCATTCGACTGCTCGGACAGCCGGACGTAGACCTTTCCATCCCCTGGCAACGATTCCAGGATCAGCCGGCGAGCTTCGTCCGGATGCCCCGGCACGTGGACGGTCCAGCCGGGCAGGTTGTCGATCAGCGCGACGTCCGCGGGCGACTGATGGGTGCGCCCCGCGTATGCCATGTCGTACGACGCGCCGGAAGACACCAGCACCGCGCCGACGCCCTGGTGCCCGAGGTCCAGTTTGACCTGCTCGAAGGGCCGCTCGACAAGGAACGACGCGAACGTGTGCACCACCGGCCGGAGCCCGGTCAAGGCCAGTCCGCCGGCAACGCTGACCAGCAGCTGCTCCCGGATCCCGACGTTGATCACCCGGTTCGGATGCCGCGTCCGCGCGGTAGCGATCTGGGCGGCCGAGATTTCGGCGAGTACGACGACGAGTCGTGGATCGACCTCCAGCGCATCGTCCATTGCGGAAACAAAAGTCTCACGCATGGTCAGGGTGGTCACGTGTTCACTCCTTCGGTTCAGTGACGGCGACGACGACCAGCGGCCGGCCGGAATGCGGTTCGGTGAAGGCCGCGTACAACGCTTCGTGGTCGCGACCGTCGACCGTGCGAGCAGCCCAGCCCTCGACCTCGAACCGCGCGGCGATGCCGCCCGGCCAGCCGTGGGTCGACGACGAGTTGTCGATCACGACGGCCGTGAGCTGGTCCAGCGACTCGCGACCCGCGAGCGCGATCGCCTCGTGGTTGGATCCTTCGTCCAGTTCGGCGTCACCGACCAGCACGACGACCCTGGGCTGGGTCAGCCGCTGCGCGCGGAGGCCGAAAGCCGTGCCCACCGCGATCGGCAGGCCGTGGCCGAGCGAACCGCTGGCGATTTCCACCCCCGGTATCCGCATCCGGTCCGGGTGCATGCCCAGGCGCGATTCGGCCGTCGTCCAGTTCGCCAGCTCGCCTTCGTCGAGGAATCCCTTCGCGGCCAACACCGCGTAGTACGAAGCCGGCCCATGGCCTTTGGACAGCAGGAACCTGTCGCGCCCGGGCGCACGCACCCGGCTCGGTGCCACGTTCAGCACCCGGTCGTAGAGCACCCACAGCACGTCCAAGGTGGATGTGGCCGCCGCGGAGTGCTTCTCGTCGCCGGTCATCAGCGAAAGCAACCTGGGCAGGTCCGCGTAGCCGGACTCGGTAACAGTAGTCATGAATCCACCGTGCAACCTCGACTTAACTAGAAGTCAAGGCTAGCCTGGCGGGGTGACCAAGTTAGCCGACCACCTCAGCATCGGACAGGTCTCCGAACGCAGCGGCGTCCCGCATACCGCGTTGCGCTTCTACGAGGAGCGCGGCCTGATCCACTCCGAGCGCTCCGCGGGTAACCAGCGCCGCTATCCGCGTTCGGTGCTACGCCAGATCGCGTTCATCCGTGCCGCCCAACGAGTGGGGCTGAGCCTCGAGGACATCAACGCGGCCTTGGCCAGCCTGCCCCACGACCATCCGCCGACAAAGGCGGACTGGGCACGGCTTTCCAAGGGCTGGCAAGACGAGCTGGATGCCCGGATCGACGCGCTGCAGCGGCTGCGCGACCGGTTGACCGGTTGTGTGGGTTGCGGTTGCCTCTCCCTTCGC
Organism: Amycolatopsis sp.; assembly: GCF_025464955.1. Taxonomy (GTDB): domain Bacteria; phylum Actinomycetota; class Actinomycetes; order Mycobacteriales; family Pseudonocardiaceae; genus Amycolatopsis. Next base: position 33,471 of record NZ_JAODNM010000096.1, read on the forward strand.
AGTTGCGGGCTCTACAATTCCGATGACCAGATGTCCAGATTCGGCCCAGGGGCGCCAAAACTCAAAGCGGCGACCGAGGGCGGAATCTAACGTCCTGCGTCATCGCGGCAGGGCAACGTGGACCCGCGACGGCTCACCCCCTTACACGGGGGCAAATCAGCTGCGTCGTCGTAGAGCATCTGCTCCGGATAGACGTTGTACGCAACTTCGCAGTCGCAGAAGCCACCCTTTTCTTCCATTCTTCGTTCCAGCGCTGTCGCGCGCGGCGCACAGGCGTCGCGCCAGCGGCGCACCCAGCGCAAGTGGTTGTCGCAGCCGAATTCTTCGAGCATGCGGCTGACATAGCAGGCGAGACACTCCTTGTCTCGCGGCTCTGTCAGCTCCTCGCGCAGCGCGGTGACGTACCGCTCGGCGGTGACAGCGGATTCGGCAGGTTCGTTGTCCATCGGTTTCCTCCCCGGATTGTGCTGCTTTCCGGTTTAGCAGAGGGCACCGACAATTCTGGGAAACCGTTGGGGGACAACGGACTCAGCGCGTCAGGCTCAGGCGGTGCGGTGACGAGGACGGCCGAGTAGGCGCCTGCCGACTTCCAGTAGAGCCTCGCGCAGGGTTTCGTCGTCAAGCGCGGCCATCGCGGGGGAACCGCCGGCCATCGCGAGCCCGGCCAAGGCGACGTGCGCGGTCACCATCGCGGCCGTATCGGGGTTGTCGCCGCACAGCAGCCCCAGCAAACCCTGTTTGAAGTCCTCGGAACCATGGATCGACTTCTCCACCGCTCTGGCGACACCGGGGTCACTGGAGAACAACGCGACCAACGCGCGGTGGCGGACGACGAGGTCAATGAACCCGGCCAGCAGGTGGTCGATCTGCGCGCCGCGCCGACGCTGCTTGCTCGCCTCGGTGACGATCGCGTCCAGCTCCCGTAACGCCGGCTCGGTCACCGCCTCGGTGATCTCGTCCTTGGCCTTGAAGTGGTAGTACACGGCGGCCTTCGTCACCCCGAGCGCGTCGGCGATCATCTGCAGCGACGTGCCTTCGACCCCGTGTTCGGTGAACAACCGCAACGCGGTGTCCAGCAGCCGGGTCCTGGTGTCCGCGGCGCCTCGCGCACCGGCTTCCGCCGTCCCCGTAGTCATCCGACCTCCTTGTTCAGCAACCGGACAGTACGCCGCCAAGCCTCGCCGAGCAAGCCAGGACGCTAGCCGATCGGCAAGGACAGAGCTAGCCGTGCGGCAAGTCACTCCCTAGCCGATCGGCTTGTAATCCCCTTGCCGATCGGCTAGCTTCGCACTAGCAGTTCAAAGAGCACCCGAAAGAATGACAGACCCCTTCTCCAGACGAACGGAGTCACTCGCCGTGGCCACCTTCCTGTACCGGCTGGGCCGGTTCGCCTTTCGACGGAGAGCGCTCGTTGTCGCCGTTTGGGCTGCCTTGCTGCTCGCACTCGGCCTCGGCGCGGTGACCCTCTCTGGGCAGATGTCCGACTCGGTCACCATCCCGGGCACCGAGTCGCAGCGGGCCATCGACCAGCTCGCGCAGAAGTTTCCGCAGGCAGCAGCCGGTGGCGCGACGGCACGGGTGGCCATCGCGGCCCCGCCCGGGCAGACCCTGACCGACTCGAGCGGCAAGGCCGCCGTCGAGCGCGTGGTCGCCCAACTCAAGGTCGCTCCCAAGGTTCTCACCGTTGCCGACCCGTACCAGGCGAAGGCCATCTCCCCCGACGGCCGGGTCGCCCTCGCCCAGGTGAGCTATGGTGTCAAGGCGTTCGATCTGACTGAAAGTGACCGCGAGGCGCTGAAGAACTCGGCGAAAATCGGCCAACAGGCCGGTCTGGAAGTCGAGTTCGGCGGCGACGCAGTCCAGGCTCCACCCGCCACGGGTGCCACCGAAGGCCTCGGAGTCGCTGTCGCGGCTGTTGTCCTCATCATTACGTTCGGCTCACTCATCGCCGCCGGTATCCCACTGCTCACCGCGCTCATCGGCGTCGGAATCGGGATGGCGGGCATCCTGCTGACGTCCGGTTTCCTCGAGCTCAACTCGAACACACCGATCCTCGCGCTGATGATCGGCCTCGCCGTCGGCATCGACTACGCGTTGTTCATCGTGTCCCGCTTCCGACACGAACTCAGCGTCGGCCGGGAACCCGAGGAAGCGGCCGGACGTGCCGCTGGAACAGCCGGTTCCGCGGTCGTCTTCGCCGGGCTCACCGTGATCATCGCGCTGGCCGGGCTCACCGTGATCGGGATCCCGTTCCTGGCGCAGATGGGCATCGCCGCCGCGGTCACCGTCGCAGTCTCGGTCCTGATCGCACTCACGCTGCTCCCCGCGATCCTCGGTTTCGCCGGTCGCAAGGTGCAGGCCGGCCGCATCCGGATCCGCCGCGCGAACCCGGCCAAGGCGACCCACGGGGAGCGCTGGGCGCGTTTCGTGGCACGCCACCGGATTCCGGTGCTCGTCGCGTCGCTGGCAGGGCTCGCACTGATCGCCCTGCCCGCCACCGGCATGCAGCTCGGCCTGCCGAACGACAGCACCGCCGCCGCGGACTCCACCCAGCACAAGGCGTACGACCTGGTCAGTTCGAGCTTCGGCGAGGGCGCGAACGGCCCGCTCGTGGTCGTGGTGGACACCGCGGGCAGCACCAACCCGCAGGGCGCGGCCCGTCAGGCGGCCGCCGAGATCAGCAGCCTGCCCGACGTCGCGGCCGTCACCCCGGCACGGTTCAACCAGGCCGGTGACACCGCGCTGCTCACCGTCATCCCGAAGAGTGGCCCGAGCAGCAAGCAGACCGAGGATCTCGTCAGCGCGATCCGTGCGCAAGCCGGCGACCTCGAGAAGAACACCGGCGCCGGCATCGCGGTGACCGGGCAGACCGCCGCGAACATCGACATCTCAGCGAAGCTGTCCGACGCGATGCTGCCCTACCTGGGACTCATCGTCGGACTCGCGTTCATCCTGCTGATGCTGGTGTTCCGCTCGGTAGTCGTGCCGTTGAAGGCGACGCTCGGCTTCCTCGGTTCGGTCGTCGCGACCTTCGGTGCGGTCGTGGCCGTCTTCCAGTGGGGCTGGCTGAACAACCTGCTCGGGGTCGCTTCGACCGGGCCGATCATGAGCATGCTGCCGATCCTGCTGATCGGCGTGCTCTTCGGGCTGGCGATGGACTACCAGGTCTTCCTGGTGACCCGCATGCGCGAGGAACACGTGCACGGCGCCGAACCGCAGGAGGCGATGGTCGCCGGGTTCAAGCACGGCGCCAGGGTCGTCGTGGCCGCGGCGCTGATCATGATCAGCGTGTTCGCCGGGTTCGTGCTGGCCGGCTCCACGCTGATCCAGTCGATCGGGTTCGCGCTGGCCTTCGGCGTGCTGGTGGACGCGTTCGTGATCCGGATGACGATCGTGCCCGCAGTGATGTCGTTGCTGGGCAAGAGCGCCTGGTGGCTGCCGAAGTGGCTCGACCGGATCCTGCCCAACGTCGACGTCGAGGGCGAGAAGCTCACGAAGCGGCTCGACAGCGACCCCGACAAGAGCGAACTCCAGCCCGTCGGCTGACCTACCCAGTGGAGGCGACCTCAAGCAGGGCACTCTTGTACAAAAGTGCCCTGCTTGAGATCTCAACTAGGGCACAAGAACGGCTCTTCGGTCGTACGTGCGGGTCGTTGCCGCCGACCATCGCAACTCGCCGTCGAGTCGGGGTCACGGACTTCCCACTTTCGCGCCTTTGCGGGGTCTCTTAGTTTCTAAGAGACCGCAACTCGCCGTCGAGTTGCGGTGGTGGCGGGAGCCTGCGGACTGGTAGCGGAACCGGATGTGGGACTCGACTCCGTCAAGGTGGGACTCGCCGTCGGTGAGTGTGGGACTCGCCGACAGCACGGGCGTACGCCGCGAGTTCCACACCCTGAGCGCCGAGTTCCACACTCGCGACCCCACGCAGACGACAAAGGAGGGCACCTTTGTGCATTTGTGCCCTGCTTGAGATCTCAACTAGGGCACAAAAGTGCAAAAGTGCCCGTCCTGAAGCCGACAGGGAGTCAGCCGGCCAGCCAGGCCACTGCGGCGCCGACGGCGAGAAGCGAAGCGACCCCGACGACAAGAGCCATCTTCCGAGCCGTCTTCCACATGCTGTACGCGCCGCCGACGAGAATGCCCGCGAGGGCAAGCAGCACCAGCCCGACAATTTCCTTGCTCACTAGAGAACGCCCTTGGTCGAGGGGATGCCGCCGGCGCGCGGGTCGGGCTCGGTCGCGGCGCGCAGGGCGCGGGCGACGGCCTTGTACTCGGCTTCGGCGATGTGGTGGGGGTCCCGGCCGTGCAGCACGCGGACGTGTAGCGCGATCTGGGCGTGGAACGACAGCGAGTCGAACACGTGCCGGGTCAGCACGAACGGGTAGTTGCCACCGATCGTGAACGAGTTGAACTGCTCGGGCTCGCCGAGGTGCACGCAGAAGGGCCGCCCGGAGACGTCGATCGCGGCATGCGCGAGGGTCTCGTCCATCGGGATCCACGCGTCGCCGAAGCGCCGGATGCCGCTCTTGTCACCGAGCGCTTGCCGGAGGGCCTGACCCAGCACGATCGCGGTGTCCTCGACCACGTGGTGCGCGTCGATGTGGATGTCGCCGGTCGCCTCGACCTTGAGATCGAGCGAGCCGTGCACGCCGAACGCGGTCAGCATGTGGTCGTAGAACGGCACCCCGGTCGAGATCTCGACCTCACCGGTGCCGTCGAGGTCGAGCTGAACAGAGATGGCGGACTCCTTGGTGGTCCGTTCCACCTTGCCGATACGAGTCACCGGGGGATCTCCTTGGTTGCTTCGAGGAACGCGTCGTTCTCTTCAGGGGTGCCGATACTGACCCGCAGGTGGCCTTCGATCCCGATCTCGCGGATCAGCACGCCCTTGTCCAAATAGGACTGCCAGCTCGCGGACGGGTTTTCGAAGAGTCCGAACAGGATGAAGTTGGCATCACTGGCAATCGGGGTGAAACCCAGCCCCTGCAACGCATCGGCGACCCTGTCCCGCTCGGCGGCGAGCTTGGCCACCGACGCGAGCGTGGCGTCCGCGTGCCTGAGCGCCGCCCGCGCGGCGGCCTGCGTCAGCATGGACAGGTGGTACGGCAGCCGGACGAGCAGCAGCGCGTCCACAATGGCCGGTGCCGCGGCCAGGTAACCGAGCCGCCCGCCGGCGAACGCGAAAGCCTTGCTCATCGTCCGGCAGACGATCAACTTCGCCGGGTACTCCTCGATGAGCTCGACCGCGCTGCGCTGCGAAGAAAACTCGAAGTACGCCTCGTCGACGACGACGATCCCCGGCGAGGCGTCGAGCAGGAGTTCCAGCTCTTCGAGGGGGATCGACCCGCCGGTCGGGTTGTTCGGGCTGGTGACGAAGACCAGGTCCGGGCGACGCTCGAGGATGATCGCGACCGCCGCGAGGACGTCGAGGGAGAAGTCCGCGCGCCGCGGCGTCGGCACCCACTCGGTCTGGGTGCCGGTGGCGATGATCGGGTGCATGGAGTACGAAGGCTCGAACCCCAGCGCCGTGCGACCAGGGCCGCCGAAGGCCTGCAAGATCTGCTGCAGGATCTCGTTGGACCCGTTGGCGGCCCAGACGTTCGACTCGTGCAGCACGACACGGGTCGACACCGACAGGTAGTCGGCGAGGTCGCGCCGGAGCTGGAGGGCGTCACGATCGGGGTAGCGGTTCAGCGCGGACGCGGCCTCGCGGACGGCCTCGGCGATGTCGGCGACGAGCTCCGGCGGTGGCGGGTAGGGGTTTTCGTTGGTGTTGAGCTGGACGGGCACGTCCAGCTGCGGCGCGCCATACGGCGTCCGGCCACGCAGATCGTCGCGCAGCGGGAGGTCCGCGAGGGTCACGTCGTCGGGTGTCATTCCGTCTCTCCCTCGAACCTCGCGGTAATGGCCTCGCCGTGGGCCGGCAGATCTTCCGCGTCAGCCAGTGCGACAACCTTCGCCGCGACATCGCGCAGCGCCTGCTCGCTGTAGTCGACGACGTGGATCCCCTTGAGGAAGCTCTGCACCGACAATCCTGAGGAGTGCCGGGCGAAGCCGCCGGTCGGGAGCACGTGGTTGGACCCGGCGCAGTAGTCGCCGAGCGAAACGGGCGAATAGGCGCCGACGAAGATCGCGCCGGCGTTGCGGACCTTGGCCGCGACCGCGCTCGCGTCGGCCGTCTGGATCTCGAGGTGCTCGGCGGCGTAGGCGTCGACAACCTTGATTCCGTCCTCCACAGTGGACACCAGGATCGTGCCGGACTGCTTACCGCTCAACGCTTCCCCGACGCGCTCGGAGTGCTTGGTGTCGGAAATGCGGTGGACGAGCAGTCTGTCGACCTCGTCGGCGAGCGCCTCGGAAGTGGTGACCAGGACACTCGCGGCGAGCGGGTCGTGCTCGGCCTGGCTGACCAGGTCGGCCGTGACGTGGACCGCGGACGCCGTATCGTCGGCGAGGATCGCGATCTCGGTCGGGCCGGCTTCGTTGTCGATACCGATCAACCCGCGCAGCAGGCGCTTGGCCGCGGTCAGGTAGATATTGCCCGGCCCGGTGACCATCGCGACCGGGGTCAGTTCGCCGCCGTCGGTGTCCGTGCCGCCGTACGCGAGCAGCGCCACGGCCTGCGCGCCGCCGACAGCCCACACCTCGTCGACGCCGAGCAGTTCGGCGGCGGCCAGGATCGTCGGGTGCGGCAGCCCGCCGAACTCGGCCTGCGGGGGTGAACAGACGACGAGCGAATCGACCCCCGCGGCCTGGGCGGGGACGACGTTCATCACCACCGTCGACGGGTACACGGCGAGCCCGCCGGGTGCGTACAGCCCGACACGATCGACCGGGACCCAGCGCTCAGTGACCGTGCCGCCCTCGACGACCGTGGTCGTGACGTCGGTGCGGCGCTGGTCGGCGTGCACCTTCCGGGTGCGGGTGATGGCCTCTTCGAGCGCCGACCGGACGGCCGGGGACAGCTCGTCGAGCGCGCGCGTCAGCTCCTCGCGGGCGACACGCACGGTCTTCGGCCGGACCTTGTCGAAGCGCTCGGTGTACTCGAGGACGGCCTCGACCCCGCGATCCCGGACCGCTTCGACCACCGGCCGCACCTGATGCAGCGCCGCGTCCACGTCGTACTCGGCGCGCGGCAGGGTCGCGCGCAGTTGGGCGGGGACAAGGACCTGCCCGCGCAGGTCGGTGCGGTTCAGCATGGGTCAAGGGTACGAGGTGGGGCTATCAGGTTTGGCAGGCATACTCGGTGGGTACGGACGACGTAGAGATCGACGTATCGAACAAGGAGTTTCAGAGTGCCGCGTATCGGGTTGTGCCAGCTGACCTCAAGCGACGATCCCGAGGTCAACCTCGGGCTCATCCGGGAGGGCGTCGCGGCCGCGGCGGCCGGTGGCGCGCGGATCGTGGTCTTCCCGGAGGCGACTATGGCGCGCTTCGGCTCCCCGCTGGGACCGATCGCGCAGCCGCTCGACGGGCCGTGGGCGTCGTCCGTCGGGGAGATCGCGAAGGAACACGAGGTCCTGGTCGTGGCGGGGATGTTCACGCCGTCCGGGGACGGCCGCGTCCGCAACACGCTGCTGATCACCGGGCTCGGCGAGCACCGAGGGTACGACAAGATCCACCTCTACGACGCTTTCGGCTTCCGCGAGTCCGACACGGTCGCGCCGGGCTCGGAGGCGGTCACCTTCGAGGTCGACGGCACCAGGTTCGGCGTCGCGACCTGCTACGACGTCCGGTTCCCCGAGCTCTTCCGCGAGCTCGCCGACGCCGGGGCCGCCGCGGTCCTGATGCCGACGTCGTGGGGCGCGGGCGAGGGCAAGCTCGAGCAGTGGGAGGTCCTCGTGCGGGCCCGTGCGCTCGACTCGGGCTGCTGGGTACTCGGCTGCGGCCAGGCGGACCCGGCGGCGTCCGCCATCGACGTCAACCCGAAGGCGCCGACCGGGATCGGCCACTCGCTGGCGTCCGACGGCTTCGGCCGCGTCCACGCCCGGCTGGGCGCGGGGCCGGAGACCGTCGTCGTCGACGTCGACCCGACCGTCTCCGACCATGCCCGCATCGCCACCGGCGCCCTCGCCAACCGCTGACCCCTCAGGACTCGTGAATGGCACAGCCGGTTCAGACAGCCGGTTCTAACCGGCCGGAACGCTCACAAGTCCTGCGGCAGGGTCAGGAAGCTGGCTGCACCAGGCCGGCTTTGATGGCGATCTTGGTCAGGCCGGCGCGGCGGCGCTCGCCGGTCTTGTCCCGGATGCGGTCGAGGTAGGAGCGCACGGTCCGGACGCTGATACCCAGGTTCTCGGCGATGTCGACGTCGCGTTCGCCGGACGCCACCAGCGCCAGGACCTGCTTCTCACGCTCGGACAGCTCGATCGGCGGGCCGGCGTTGCGGTCGTGGCTCGCGTCCAAGACCATCGACGCGAGCGTCGGCGAAACGTAGGTGTTGCCGGCCGCGATCGTCCGGATCGCGCGGAGGAGTTCGTCCCCGTCGACGTCCTTCGACAGGTACCCGTGCGCGCCGGCCCCCATCGCCCCGAGGACCTCGTTCTTCCCCGCGTGGGCGGACACGACGAGCACCTTGTGCCCCATGCCGTTGACCTCGAGCACGGCCGCCGCGTCGGCGACCCCGCGCAGCTTGAGGTCGAGCACGACGACGCTGCCGGGATGCTGCCCGCACACCGCGAACCGCGCGACCGAATCGGCCACGCCGCCCAGCTCGATGTCCGCGGCCTCCTCCAGTACCCGTGCCACCGCGGCCCGGTACAGCGGATGGTCTTCGATCACCCCGACATGGATCCGGTCCGTCTCCAGCTCGACTGTCTGCGGCGACATCGTCACCAGCGTCCCCTTCGCTTCATCGTCTTCTCCCCCGTCAACCCGTGGTGCCGGCGACACCGGCGATCCGGCCCGCGGCAGCGGGATCCAGCGCCGGCCCGGTCGGCACCAGCGCGAGCAAGCTGTTCGAAACCGGCAGCTTCGACACGGCGCCGTAGCCGAGCGCGGCCAGCGCCTGCGCGTTCACCACCGGATACTTCATCCCCGTATCGGTCACCAGGTAGACCGTCCCCCCGGTACCGGCGACGACCGCACCGGACGACGGCGGCACGTACACCTCGTCGGCAACTCTGGGATCGGCTTTCCCCGCCACCAGCACGGTCCGCGCACCGGCGGGTAACGGTACCTCCCCGGAGACGAAGATTCCGGCGGTCGTGGCGCCGTTTCCCTCCGTACACACGGTCACGGAGTCGCCGCTGACCCGCACCGCGCCGGGGATCCGCGGCGGGTAGCCGGCCGGGTCGACGCCGCCGGGACCGGGGGCCGGACCGGCGGCGATTCCCACCTTGGCCAGGTCGGCGGCGGTCACGGGCACCGGGCCGGGCGCGGCGCCGGCATACGCCGGGGCGTTTTCGGGCGTCTGGAGGATCAAGCTCGCCTCGGTCTCGGTGACGACGCGGACGCCGTCGGGTCCGACCAGGTAGTACCCGGATGGAGCAGACGCCGCGAGCGAATCGGCGACAACCAGTATCTGCCCGACCACGGTCGGCTTCGTACCGATCCTCGGGCCCGGCTGACCGGCGCCGTCCACCGGCACCGGGCCGAGGTCGCGGCCGGCCGGCACGGTGTCGATCCAGCGAGCCGAGACAGTGATCGGCGAGCCGGCGTCGTAGCGCAGCGCGGTGCCGGCTTCGGCGCTGAGCCGGAAGCGGTGGCCCGACGCGATCAGGTACCGCACGCCGTCAGGTGTGCGGACGAGCAGGCCGTCGTTCAGGCCGAGTTCGCGGCCGTTCGCCGTGGTGCCGAGCAGAACCGTCGACGTCGGCTCTGCCTTTGCCGGCGCGTCGTGCGTCGTCCGGGAACAGCTGTCCCACACCGGTTTCGCGAGGCCGTCCGCGGCGGGCAGCGAGTCCGGCGCGCCGGCGATACCGATGCTCGAGCCGCGCGGGGCGGTGGCCAGGTTCTTCGACGACACTGTGACGGTCGCGTTTCCGTTGCCACCGGCGAGCAGGCGGGCGGAGGCGTAGTTGAGGACGGGGTGCAGCGCGTTGTCCTGCCCGAGGATGAACCGCGCGCCGGTGCCCTCCTCGACGATCACGTGCCCACCGGAGAGCCAATCCGCGCCGCCGGACGGGTTAAGCAGGCCGATCACCCCGAACACCGCGGTCACCAGGAGCGTCACCACCACCCCGAGCACGGTGCCGAGCACGAGTCGTCTGCTGGGCGACACGGGATGGTTCGCGTCGGCGGCGACCAACGCGGAAACCAGTCTCCGGCGCAGAAACTGATACGCCTGGATCTGATCACGCTGCGTCCACACCCGCCGCTTACCCCCCACGCGTCCGCTGTTTTCGTTGACCGGGGTGCTGATGGTAAGCGTGGGATCCACACGATCGTGTGGGTAATTTTTCCGCCCTGCTGCCGGTGTGCGAAGAGTTAGCGTCAGTGTCGCGTTGTAAAAGGGGGCGTTTCGTGTCCGTAGACGTTCGGGACCCGGTCGGGCAGGCGCCCGGTCACCCAGCACCCCGCCCCGCGAGGGCCCGGTGGATCCTGCCGATTCGGCCGCTGCAGGCCGCGGTGTGGGAGATCGCCGCGCTGGCGGTCGTGCTCGCGCTGACGCTGCACCATCTCGCTCCGGCAGTCGTGATCACCATCGTGGCTGTTTCGGGGGCGCTCTTCGCCGTCACGTCGGCCCGCGTCGCTGGACACCATCTGCTGGGCTGGACGTCGATCTGGCTTGCTTTCCGGTTGCGCAGGCACGACAACCGCCGCGACAGCCCGGACCCGCTGCACCGGATCGCCGGCGCGGTCCGCGTCCGGCAGCATGTCGACCGGGCGGGCAACCGGTTCGGGGTGGCCGAGGTCGACGGCGGCTGGTCGGCGATCGTGCGCCTGACCGGACAGTCGTCCGCGGAGGACCCACGGCTGCTGATGTCGATCCTGCGCACGACTTATGAGCGCGTCGACATTCCGCTCGCCAGCGCCCAGTTGCTGACGTGGACGATGTCCGGCGGAGAAGGTTCGGAGCCGCTGCGCGCACACTGGCTGACTGTTCGCTACCGGCCTGACGAGGCGCCGATCGCGGCATTGGCGAGGGGCGGCGGATCGCTCGGCGCGCTGCGGAGCACCGCTTGCGCCGCGCTCGCCCTCATGGGCTTGCTCGCCGAAGCCGGCTATGAGAGCACAGTGCTCGAAGCGGGCGAGCTCGCCGACGAACTGCGCGTCGCTCTCGGGGCCGATCGGCAGGCCGCCGAAATCACCGACTCCTGGAGCTCGTGGTCCGCCGGCCCCACCGCGCAGACGTGCTACACGACGTCTTCGGGCAGCGACGCCGCCCGCGTGCTCGGCGGGTTCGTCAAGGACGCGACGTTCACCGCGGCGTCCTACACCCTGCGTCGAGCCCCCGGAGGCAAGGAACGCGCCGACGTGACGCTTCGAGTCGGCGGCGGACGTCCGCCCACGGACCTCGGTGCCCGCGTAGTGCCGCTGCACGGGCGACACGCATCAGCTGTCCGTCGGACCCTGCCGCTGGCCCTGGAAAGTTAGTGTCAGGCCGAGGCGTTCGGCGACGCGGCGGGCTGTGGCTTCCCGTCGGGTGGTGAGGCCTTCGACGGCCTTCTTCGCCCGGGCGAGAATCGCTGGTGGCGCGGATTCCGGCGTGCCGGCGTCGAACGGCGGCTCGGGTGCGTAAACCAGGTAGAGCTGAATTGTTTGCGCGACTTCGACACCTCTGAGTTCGGCCGCGACACGCAATGCTCCGTCGATTCCGGCGGTGACCCCGGCGGCGAACACCATGTCACCGTCGACCACTACTCGCTCATTGACCGGAATCGCGCCGAAGTACGGCAGCAAGTCGAACGCGGACCAGTGGGACGTCGCCCGGCGGCCTTTCAACAGCCCCGCCGCACCGAGGACGAGCGCACCGGTGCACACGGAGAACACGCAGGTAGCGCCCGCCGCCTGACGTCGGATCCAGCCCAGCACCTCTTCGTCGTCCATCAGTGCCTCCTGCCCGGATCCGCCCGGCACGTGCAGCACGTCCAATTGCGGCGCGTCGGCCAATACGGCGTCCGGAGTCAGCCGCAGCCCGTTCAGGTCCCGGACCGTTTCGGCCGCCTTTCCGAAAATTCGGTAGGTCGAGTTCGGAATTCGGGACAGCACCTCGAACGGGCCGGTCAAGTCGATCTGGTCCACTCCTTCGAAGAGCAGCGAACCGATCTGAAGATGCTTCTCCTGGGGGATCATGCGTTCATTCTGCGGGTCCCGGAGCACTTCGACGAGTGGCAGGACTGCCTCTATCCATTAGGATACTGACATGCACAAAGTGGTCGCTCTCGCGCTCGGCGACGTCGTCGCGTTCGACCTCTCCATCCCCGCGCAGATCTTCGGGCACCGCACCGAGCGCGAGCGATACGAGTTCACCGTGTGCGGCGAGCGGGCCGGATCGGTCCAGTCCACGACCGGGTTCGCCGTGCGGGCGACGGCCGGTCTCGACGCCTTGACCAGCGCAGACACCGTGATCGTCCCCGGTTACCACCCGATCGACGACCCCTCGCCACGGGTCGCGCGCGCCCTGCGTGCCGCCGCCGAACGGGGCGCGCGCATCGCCTCGGTCTGCACCGGCGCGTTCGCGCTCGCCGGAGCCGGACTGCTGGACGGCCGCACCGCGACCACCCACTGGCAGGACGCCGCCGAGCTCGCGTCGCGCTTCCCCCGGGTCCGGGTTTCGCCCGACGTGCTCTACGTCGACGAAGGCCAGCTCCTGACGAGCGCGGGCGTGGCCGCCGGCATCGACCTGTGCCTGCATCTCTACCGCAACGACCAGGGCGCGGCCGCGGCGGCGGAAGTCGCCCAGCGCATGGTGGTCGCCCTGCACCGGGTCGGCGGCCAGGCCCAGCACCTGCGCAGGACGCTGCCCGAGACCGGGACAGGCGGCCTGGCCGAAACCTGCGACTGGGCGGTCGACCACCTCGACCGCCCGCTCACCGTCTACCAGCTCGCGCAGCACGCCGGCTACTCCCCACGGACGTTCGCGCGGCGCTTCCGCGCGGAGATCGGGATGACGCCGTTGCGCTGGCTGACCGCGCAACGGCTGCTCGAAGCCCGTCGGCTGCTCGAAAGCACCGACCTGAGCATCGACGAAGTCGCGCGGCTCTGCGGGCTGGGAACGGCGGCCAACCTGCGCCTGCACCTGGCACGCGACGCCACGACGACCCCGACGGCCTACCGAACAGCCTTTCGTGGTGTCGGGCGGCTCGGGTAGCTGCGGCAAGGACCGGGCCGGCCCGGGCACGTCGACTGGATCAGAGGCCACGTTCGTGAGGCTGGTGGTGTCGGTGTGACTGCTGGGGTTGGCCGGTCGGGTGCCGTTGTGTACTCAACGTCCCCCCGATACAAATGATTTGTACTAAACATCCCCCGAGTCACTCGCGTGCCGACCGCAACGCCACAGCAGCACCCACTGCCCCATCAACCCCAACACGTCGCCACCGCGAGTCCGCGGCGGGAGGGAACGCAGCGGGCAGCTAAGAAGTGGCCGGGTCGGTCAGGCCGAGGAGTTCGCGGGCGGCGCGGAAGAGGGTGGCACGGACGGCTTGCGGGTCGTCGAGTTCGCCGCCTTGCAACGCGCCGTCGTGGAGGAGGAAGAGGACGTCGGCGACGTAATCGGGCTCGGGGTGACCGGCGTCGGCGGCGAGTCCGGCGAGGGTTTCGCGGAACCACCGGCGATGGTCCGAAACAGCCAGTCGCACCGGATGCGTCGGGTCCGGGTACTCGGCCGCGGCGTTGATGAACGGGCACCCGCGGAACCCAGGGCTGCACGTGTAATCGCCGACGAAGTCCAGTACCGCCAACATGGTCTTCTGCCGCGACGCGGCCGCGACCCGCTCCGCGACGGTTTCCCGCATCTCGACATCTCTGGCCCGGAGGTAGGCGACGACGAGGTCTTCTTTCGTCGGGAAGTGCCGGTAGAACGTCGCACGGGTGACGTTCGCAACCGTGACCAGCTTGTCGACGCCGACGGTGTGGATGCCTTCGGCGTAGAAGAGCCGGCTTGCCGTCTCAAGTAGACGGTCGCGGGGAGAGAGCGTCTCGACCATGCCACCACTATAGGGAACGAACGATCGTTACGCCTCAGCCACGGACGGCTTGGTAGACGCCGGCGATCATGCCGACCATGGGGACAAGCGAAAGCAGGCTGAGGAACTCCGCGATGTCGAGCAGGCGGCCCCAATACGGCGAGCGCAGACCGCGCGCGACGCGGGTGGCGTAGGCCAGGCAGACGGCAGCGGCGACGAGCACGGCGACACCGGCGGCGAACAGGAAGTTGCGCTCGCCGTGCGCGGTCAGCCAGACGCCCGCGCAGACGAGCGCCGCGGCGCCGGTGACGACCAGGATGATCCGCTGGAAAGTGCCCGCGTACGAACGGGAACGCAGCATCCACGCGACGCCCAGCAACGCAGGCAGCCCGGCTTCCCAGACGCCGCCGTCGGAAATGAGCACGACCGAACCCGCGCTCACCAGGAGCCCCAGCGCGATCAGCAACGCGTTCAGCAGCCCCTGCGCATGCGAAGTCTGCCCGACGACGTCTTCGCCGAGTGACGGCTGTTCGTTGGCGCGGAAGGAATCCATGTCGTCGGGAACCCGCGGCAGCGGGAGCCGCCCGAGCCGCAGTGCCAGCATCGGCGCGACGGCGGCCAACGCTGTCGCGAGCACGGCCAGTACCGCCGCAGCGGCCGCTGCGCGGACGTCGGCCAGCAGCACCACGGCGATGGCGAGCGCGCCGAGCCCCGCCGACGCCGCGACGGCCACGAACCACGGCAATCGATCGGCGACGGTCACGGCGGCGAGTACGGCGTACACGGTCACCGCGGCCAGCCCGGCACCGAGCGGACCCGCGGAAAGCGAGAACAGGCTGTGCGGCGCGAACGCCGACATCCCGGCCAGCAACGCCGCCCCGGTGCCTGCCAGCGCGCCGGCCGCACCAGCCCCGGAATCGCCGTACGCGCGGCTCAACGCGCCGCCTCCCAGCAGCAGGAGCATTGCGAGCAGACCTGTTCCGACCGGCGCGAGCGCACTTCCAGCCGACGCGGCTTGCAGCAGCACGGCCGCGCCGAGCAGCAGGACGACCGCGGCGGCGATCCCCGCCCGCCGGGCGATCTTCGGCCCCCACGCGCCGGTTCCGGACTCGGCGACACTCGCGATCGAGTCGACGACATCGTCGAACAGCATCGGGCCGCGCGGCCGTTCACGCGGGGACAGGTGCAGCACTTCGCCGTCACGCACCTGTGCGGCGGCAACGGTCAGTCCGAGCGCCAGCGGCGCGCCGCCGAGCCGCGAAAGCACCCAGCCCGGATGGTCAGCGGAGGCTTGGCCGGTCGCCGCGGCGAGCCGGACGAGCTGCGGGACGAGCTCGGCGAAAGTGCTTTGCGGCGGCAGCGCGACGTCGACCCGCGCGCGCGGTGTGACCACGGTGACCCGCCGCGTCGATCCCGCGTGGACGGCCGCCGACGTCATGATTCGAGCGACCTCGCGGACTCGATGACCGGAGCGAACTTCGCCCGACTGGCCTCGGCGACCTTCCGCAGCCCGTCGTTGACGGCCTCCAGCACGATCTCGCCGAGGTCGCGCGCGGCGTAGCGGCGGATCGCTTCCGGGTCGATGTCGATGCCGGTGAACCGGCCGTCGCCGCGCAGGATCGCGGTCACCTCGTTGCCGCGCGAGTGGCCCTTCACCTCCATCGCCTCGACGGACCGCTGGATGCGGTGCACCTCGTCGGTCTGCCGGCGGACCTGCTCGAGCAGGCTGTCCATGTCCGGCACCGCGTAGGGATCGGTCACTGGGGATACTCCTTATTCTCCGCTGAGTTGTTCCCGCTGGGCTGCACAGCGGCAGGGGATCGAACATGGAAGCTCGCCACGAACCGCTGGAACTCGCCCACCGCGGACGCGGCCTGCTGCGGCGTCGACGTGCACGCCAGCTCGACGACCACACGGTCGGCGAGCCCGTTGGCACCGGGGATGACCAGGTGCACCTGCGATTGGGCGAGTTCGAGGCCGGCGGGCGTGACGATCCGCAGGACCTGGGTCACCTCGCCGGCGCCTTCCTGACGGCTGAGGACGTCGAGTTCGGCCATCGTCCTGCCGAGCCGCGTCACAGCTTCGTCCGCGATGCCCAGCAAGGACGCGGAATCCGGCCGGTTCGCGACGCTGACTGTGATCGTCGGCGTGAAGTTGCCGCCTAAGGATTGGACGCTGTCGGGCCGAATGGCGACGAACGCCGCTCCCCCGGCACCCACCGCCTCCGGTTCGACGGCCAGCCAGCCTTCGGGCACGTCGAACCCGAGCGGCAGCGAAATGCGGTCAGTTCGGGTCATCACCACGCCCCGGCGTACGAACCGGCGTTCGACCATGCCTGGCCGAGTGCGTTGGCGGCGTCGTGCGCCGCGCCGCTGACGCCGTCGACCACGGCGCCGCCGTACTGCTCGGCGCTGTGGTACATCTTCGGCAGGTCCAGATCGACCTTCGCGCCGACACCGAAGCCGAGCCCGAGTGCGGCGCCGGCCTTGAAGTTGACCTTGATGTGCCCGGCGTCGTAGACGGCCTGCCCGTCGAGCTGGGCACCGACGCCGTACTGCAGGGTCCCGTTGGCGCCGACCCCCACACCGGCGACATCGCCTGCCACCTCGCCCTCGACCTTCCCGCCGACGAACGCGTCCACGTGCGCGCCGACGCCGTTCACTCCGCCGGTGAGTGACCCGCTGACCTCGCCACCGACGAAGCCCAACACCTTCGCGTGGGCTTCGGCGACGCCGTATTCGACCTTCGTCTGCGCCGTCTCGTCGAACGCCGCGAGCTGCGCGTGTCCGGCGATCTTTCCTTGCTCACCTACCGAAGAGACCTTGAAGTCGCGCTCGGGGTCGAGGCCGTCCTGATCGTGTTTGTCCTTGTAGTAGGTGATATCCGTGTT
This sequence comes from Amycolatopsis sp., assembly GCF_025464955.1. Classification (GTDB taxonomy): domain Bacteria; phylum Actinomycetota; class Actinomycetes; order Mycobacteriales; family Pseudonocardiaceae; genus Amycolatopsis. The sequence goes on from NZ_JAODNM010000096.1 coordinate 50,430, forward strand.
GTTCGCGAGCTTCCCGGCCGTCGTCTCGGACTCCGGCCGCCCGAACGGCGTGTCGGCCTTCTTCGGCGCGCGCGTGCCTTCGAGGCCGTCCTCGGTGATCTTCTTCCAGCCCGAGTTCCCGAACCACGACGGAACTCCGCGCGGCCGGCTACGCCCGTCGAGCGGCTCGCCGTTGAGCCAGTGCAGCGCACCCGAGCCGTACTTTCCGAGCTCATGCTCGAGCCTGCCGATCTCGGTTTCCGGCTCCTTCGGCGCGAGCTGCCCGAGCACGGAGTTGAGCTGGTCGGCGGCGGCTTTTGCCTGTGCGACGGCCTGTTCGCCGAGATCCCTTGCCGCGCCGTAGAACGCCGTGACCGAACCGGACGCCGACATCCGCGCCTGGGCGGTCAACCGGTTCGCGTTCTGGTCGAACCACGCCAGCACGCCGTCGACGGTCGCCTTGGCCGTCCGCAACGCCGTCGCCGCACCGGTGAGCAGCATCGCCTGGGCGTCCAGCTGCGTGCCGACGGTCCCCAGTTCGGTGCCGATCTTCCCGCTCGCGGTGGCGTAGGCGGTGTACGCGTCACCGTCCCAGTCCGTGTGGAGCTTGGTGGCCGCCGCGACCAGGTCCTTGGACTGGCCCGAGACGTCCGACGCCTGGCTCGTCCGGTGCTGCGCCGCGACGGTCAGCGCGTCGGGGTCGCCGGTGACCCGCTGCTGATACTCGACGAGAACCCGCCGGTAGCCCACGAGGATCGACGACACCGCGCCCGAGCAGTCGACGATTCCGCTGTCGGTCATGTCGCGGCGCCAGTCTGCGCGCCGTTCAGGTGGAGGTGCTCGTCGATCGGCTTTCCGCCGTAGGTGCCGCTGATGTCGAGGTTCACCGGGGTGCCGGCGGGCGCGTCGACCTTGGTCTCGCCGGTCGACGGATCGAAGTCGACAACGATATGCCCGTTCGACGCGGCGGGAACTGGGGTTACCGGCGTGGGGACCGACGCGACCGGCGGCACGGGAGTCACTGGGATCCAGCTGTCCGTCGACGGGGTCGTGCCATTGCCGTAACCCGCGAGCGCGGGCGGGGTGTACCCGGTGAAGCCCGGCTGCGTGCCCGGTGCTCCCGGGGTCGGCCCATTAACTGTCTGCTGTCCCGCCGGGCTCGCCACCGGCGGTGGGGTTTGCGGTGCGGCGACTGGGGTTCCGGAGACCGTGGTGTTGGTCGGCGTCGCGGCTCCGGGAGTCGTGCCGGTGGGGGTCGTGCCGGTGGGGGTCGTGCCAGTCGGAGCGGTACCAGGAGTCGTCGCCGACGACGCGCCGAACAGCTTCTCGATCTCGGTGATGATCGTCGCGAGCTGGCTGATCTGGTTCGCGAGGTCGACGACGCCGAGTGCCTTCAGCAGCGCGCCGATCGCCTCGATGAACGCCCGCAGCGACGCGCTCGTCGCGGTCGACAGCGCCACCGCCGCGCCGTAGGTCCACCAGTTCGACATCAGCGCGGCGACCGTCGGGTTCACGGCCGACACGATCGCCCGGTAGGCCTCCTGCGCGGTCTTGACCAGCGTCCCGGAGATACCCAGCAGCTCGGCGCCCTTTTCGACCACCGAGATGATCTTGGTCAGCGACGAAAGGGAGTCGCTGATCTTCTTCAGCGCGCTCTCGGACGCGGCACCGGACCACGTCTTCTCCAGCTGCCCGGCCGCCTTGGTGAACTCCGTGTAGATGGACTGGCACTCGGCCGCCTTCTTCACCAGTTCCGCGACATGCTGGGCGATCTGCTCCGGCGAGCCGGTGAAGATCTGCGGCAGCACGGTGATCGGGCCGCCGGAGGAAGCGGTCGCGTCCATGGCACTGGAATTGGGGAAGATCACGCTCGAACCTCTTTCACATCGTCACAAGCGCTGGCCGGCCGCACTACGAGGTCGCCGGGCGGTAGACGCTGACCTTCGCCAAGCCCTGGATGGCCGGGTCCACCAGGCCGTGGTTGTAGAGCTGCCCGCCGTCGCCCGCGATCCCGATGACCGGCTGGACACCGCCGGCTTGCGGTTCGACGATCACGACGTCACCGCCGAGCACACCGCCCGGCACGTCGCCGAGGCCGCGCGCGGTGCCCGCGTAGACCTCGATGACCCCGACCCTGGCCTGGTTGTCCGCGTTGCCGTCGAGCCAGTCGTTGAAGTCGGCGACCCCGCGAAAACGGGTGTCCGTGATCGGGTGCCGGCCGAGCTGGCCCAGCCCGGCATCGCCGAGGTAGCGCAGCACGTTGCCGACCGAACCGGGTTCGGCCGACGAACCGGCGCTGTCGTTGATCGCCGACGTCGCGAGCGCGCCCGCGCCCGAGTTCCCCCAGATCCGGCTCGGTGAGGGGTTCGGCGCCGGATGTCCGCCATAGCCGTTCGCCACCGCTTGGTCCGCCGCCTGGTACTCGTCGGCGCTCTTCTTCACACTGTCGTTGACCTGCTGCAACAGCGTCAGCAGTGACCGCAGCGCCGTCACCTGCTGGCTCTGCATAGCCACGTTGGCCGAGGCGACCGCACTGCCGAAGGTGGCGAACGAGGTCGGTGGCACCACCGCGCGCTCCAGATCGGCGACGACGTTGATCCCCTGCATGATGATCCCGCCGACGTTGCCGACAGTGGACCGCATGGCCTCGGGCTGCGCCCGGTACTCACCCGCGCCGCCCATGACGCTCCTTCCGGTCCGGCTCCGTGTCGATGGACCACCCTAAGTTCGCGCCGATCACCGGGCAGACGGCAAAAGTACCCACCGCGAGCACGCCTTCAGTGGCCAAAATGATCGTCAAGAGTACCCACCGAGACCTCGGAAAGCCGCTGATGAGCCTGACCCGCGACCGCCTGCCGTCACTCGGCGAACCGCCGAGCGAAATCGTCCTGCAGTCCCCGCCGATGCTGCCGAAGAGCTCGTCCGGTGGGCTCATGCACCTCATGATGATGCTGCCGATGATGCTGGGCATGGGCGCGATGTCGTTCGTCTACATCGGACGTGACGGCGGGGTGATGACCTATATCTTCGGCGCGCTGTTCCTCGGTTCGATGGGCGGCATGGTGGTGATGTCGCTCGGGAAGGGCGGCATGGCGAAGAAGGCCGCGGTCAACGAGGAGCGCCGGGACTACCAGCGCTACCTGTCCGGCCTGCGCGGGCAGGTCCGCGACATCGCCGACGAGCAGCGCGCGGCGATGACGTCGGCGCAGCCCGACCCCGCGGACCTGTGGGCCTACATCGAAGCACGACGGCTGTGGGACCGCCGCCGCCATGACACGCAGTTCGTGCAGATCCGCGTCGGCACCGGGCCGCAGCGGCTCGTCACGCCGTTGAAGGCGCCGCAGACGGTCCCGCTGGAGGACCTCGACCCGGTGTCGTCGACGAGCCTGCGGCATTTCATCCGCACCTATTCCACTGTGGACGGACTGCCGGTGGCGATCTCGTTGCGGTCCTTCGCGACGGTCACCTTCAGCGGGCGCCGTCCGGACACACTGAGCACGGTCCGGGCGATGCTCGCCCAGCTCGTCACGTTCCATTCCCCCGCCGATCTGCGGATCGCGCTCTGCGTCTCCCCGGACCGCACGCATGACTGGGAATGGGCGAAGTGGCTGCCGCACACCGCCGCGTCCACCGCTTCGGACGCGACCGGGCAGCGGCGGCTCGTCGCGGACGACCTGACCGCGCTCGCCGAACTCCTCGGACCCGATCTCGGCGAACGTCCGCCGTTCAGCCGGAAGCCGAACCCCGACCTTCCGCACATCGTCGTCATCGCGGACGGCGGACGCGCCTTCGGCGAACCGCGGCTGGGCGGTGGGCACCAGGCCGTCACGATCGTCGAAATCGGCAACGAGCAGCCGCGGTCGTCGTCCACCGGACAAACACTGTGCCTGCATGCCGCTCCCGGACAGCTCGGGATGGTGATCGGTGAGGGCGCCGAGCAGCGGCTGGGCTTCCTCGGCGTCCCCGACACGTTCGACCGCGGCGCGTCCGAAGCGCTCGCCCGCATGCTGACCCCGCTGTACCAGGGCGCGACCGTGGTCGGCGAATCCCCGATGTCCGCGACCTTCGGGCTCGCCGGGCTGCTCGGCATCGGCGACCCCCGCGACACCGACACGGCCGTGACGTGGGCGCCGCGCGCTCCCCGCGACCGGCTGCGGATCCCGCTCGGTATCAACCCCGAGGGCAGGCCGGTCGAGATCGACCTCAAGGAGTCGGCCGAGGGCGGGATGGGCCCGCACGGGCTGGTCATCGGCGCGACCGGGTCGGGCAAGAGCGAACTGCTGCGCACGCTCGTGACGGGGTTGGCGGTCACGCATTCGTCGGAGAAGCTGAACCTCGCGTTGATCGACTTCAAAGGCGGCGCGACGTTCGCGGGGATGACGGAACTGCCGCATACGTGCGCGGTGATCACGAACCTGTCCGACGACCTCGCGCTGGTCGACCGCATGGCCGACGCGATCAACGGCGAAGTCCTGCGGCGGCAGGAACTCCTGCACTCCTCCGGGAACTACGCGTCGGTCCGCGACTACGAACGCGCGCGTGACGGCGGCGCGGACCTGCGTCCGCTGCCGTCACTGCTGGTGATCATCGACGAGTTCAGCGAGCTGCTGTCGTCACGGCCGGAGTTCATCGACCTGTTCGTCACGATCGGCAGGCTCGGGCGAAGCCTCGGCATCCACCTGCTGCTGGCGTCGCAGCGGCTGGAGGAAGGACGGCTGCGCGGGTTGGACTCGCACCTGTCGTATCGGATCGGGCTGCGGACGTTCTCGGCATCGGAAAGCCGGGCGGTGCTCGGGGTCGCCGACGCCTACCAGCTGCCGCCGGTGCCGGGGTCGGCCTACCTGAAGTCCGATACGGACACGCTCATCCGGCTCAAAGCGGCTTACGTGTCCGGGGAACTGCCGCCGCGCAGTGCCGTCGCGCGTCCAGGAGCGCCGGCCGCGGGCGTGCTGCCGTTCACGTTGCTTCCGGTGGAAGCGCCGATGCAGACCGAGGACCCGGTTGCCGAGGAAGTGGAGAGTACCGGCGAGACGATCATCTCGGCGATGGTGTCGCGGCTGATCGGCAAAGGCCCCGAGGCGCACCAGATCTGGCTGCCGCCGTTGAAGGAACCACCGACGCTCGACCAGTTGCTGCCACCGCTGGGCGTCGATCCGGAACGCGGCCTGTGCCCGCTCGGCTGGGGCGGCAACGGCAAGCTGACGGTGCCGGTCGCGTTGGTGGATAAGCCGTTCGAGCAGCGGCGGGACATGCTGTGGGCCGACTTCTCCGGCGCGGGCGGGCACGCACTGGTCGTCGGCGCGCCGCAGAGCGGCAAGAGCATGCTGCTGCGCTCGATCGCCGGGATGCTGGCGCTGACCCACACGCCGCGGGAGGTCCAGTTGTTCGTCCTCGACATGGGCGGTGGCGCGCTGGCGCCGATCTCCGGGCTCCCGCACACCTCCGGCTACGCCACGCGCCGCGACGCGCAGCGATGCCGACGGGTCGTCGCCGAGCTCACGACGTTGCTCGAACAGCGCGAGGAGTTCTTCGCTGCCAACGGAATCGAGTCGATGGCGACGTTCCGCCAGCGACGCGCGGAGTTCACCGAGAGCACCGAAAGACGAGAGTTCGGTGACGCGTTCCTGTTCGTCGACAACTGGACGACCATCCGGCAGGAGTACGAACAGCTCGAGGAGCAGATCACCGGGCTCGCCTCGCGCGGGCTCGGGTTCGGCATCCACGTGGTCATTTCGGCGAACCAGTGGATGGGCGTGCGGTCCCAGCTGCGGGACGCGCTCGGCACGCGGCTCGAACTCCGGCTCGGCGACCCGGCCGACTCGCTGATCGACCGGAAGACCGCGCAGAACGTGCCGGCCGAGGCGCCGGGGCGCGGGCTGACGCCCGACAAGCTGCACTTCCTCGGGGCGCTGCCGCGGATCGATGGCGACCAGCGGCCGGAGACCGTCGCGGCCGGCGGGCTGGACCTGATGCAGCGGGTTTCCGAGCACTGGCAACGGGAATCAGCCCCCGTGGTCCGACTGCTGCCGGCCGAGATCCCGCTCGACTCGCTGCCGAACGCGGCGGGGAAGCGCATCACGCTCGGGGTCGCCGAGTCGAACCTCGGCCCGGTCCACCTCGATTTCGCCGAGGACCCGCACTTCCTCGCCTTCGGCGACGTCGAAGCAGGCAAGAGCTCGTTGCTGCGGGTGATCACGCAAGGGATCACGGCTGCGTACTCGCCGAAGGAGGCGCTGATCCTCGTCGCGGACTACCGGCGTGGACTGCTCGGCACGGTGTCGGATGCGCACCTGCTCGGGTACGCGGGTTCGGAAACCGTGCTGACCAGCCTCGTTGCGGACTGCGAAACGGCGTTGCGGAACCGGTTGCCCGGCGCCGACGTCACGCCGGACCAGTTGCGGAACCGGTCGTGGTGGCGCGGCCCGGAACTGTTCGTGGTGGTCGACGACTACGAGCTCGTCGCCTCGGTCGGCAAGAACCCGCTGCTGCCGCTGCTCGAGTTTCTCCCGCAGGCCAGGGACATCGGCCTGCACGTCGTCATCGCGCGCGGCAGCGGCGGTGCCGGGCGCGCGCTGTTCGAGCCCGTGCTGCAGCGCATCCGCGAGCTCGGGTCGCCGGGGCTGATGATGTCCGGGTCGAAAGACGAGGGCGTGTTGCTGGGCGACGTCAAACCCAGCGCTCAGCCCGCCGGCCGCGGCACGCTGGTCAGCCGCCGCCACGGCACCGGCCTGATCCAGGTCGCCTGGACGAAGCCCGCGGAGGGATAGCGCCCGGACGTGCGGTCGGGTGAGTGGCTCGCTCGGGGCCACCCTTGTGGCGTTTCGGCCCGCGCGCGAACGACTCGGGGGCGTTTAGTACAAATCATTTGTATCGGGGGACGTTTCAAGGCCACCTTGAGTGCGTTGAACGCCACTGGGGGCTCCCGAGGGGTCCGTGTTGATCACCCGAACGGCCTACGACTTTCCTCGGGACGACTACCGACTTATGTCGGTATCGTCCGGACTCGTCAGGAAATACATTCACGTCATTGCTTCAAGTGAAGCTGGAAATTCTCTTACTTCTGGCGAAGGGTGACCAAATGCGACTGTCGAGGGCTGTATTCGTTGCGGTGGGTGCTGCGGCGGCGGTGACGATGACGACCGCGGGTCTGGCGAACGCGAGTCCGAACATCATCGGTGGCGGCACGGTGAGTTCGGCTCCTTGGGGCGCGCAGATCTTCTGGGACGACCAGACCGACTTCGGCGGCTTCGAATGCTCCGGCACGATTATCGCGGCCGACTGGGTACTCACCGCCCAGCATTGCCTGAACGCCCCCGGCATGCACGTCAAGGTCGGCAGTGTGACCCTCGGCGAGGGCACCGAAGCGGCCGTCGACAAGCAGGTCGCTTCCCCCGACGGCGACATGGCACTGCTGCACCTGAGCACGTCGATCGACACCACGTACATGAAGCTCGCGTCGGCCGCGCCGGCCACCGGTGACACCAACCAGATCTACGGCTGGGGCCGCACACAGGGCCAGTCCCCGCCCTCGAGCACCCTCAAGACGGCGAACGTGAAGGTGACCGGCACCAGCACGGACGCGTTCAACGGCGAGGCCATCGCCAGCAGGGGCATCAACGGTTCGTCGTGGCACGGCGACTCAGGCGGCCCCGAGGTGGCCAACGGCGCGCAGGTCGGCGTCTGCTCGACCGGCAACAACTCGGGCACGGACACCCAGGGCACGCAGAACTACGCCAGCGTGTCGACCAACCGGTCCTGGATCACCGCCACCGCCGGCGTCTAAAACCGTCGAGTTGCGATGGTCAGCGGGGATGGCCATCGCAACTCGACGGCGAGTTGCGATCGTTGCAGACGCTAAGTACCGCAACTCGACGGCGAGTTGCGGTCTATAGCGGTCGCTCTTGGACAAAACCGCCCACGTCGTGCTCGATCGCGAGATGGGTGGAAGCGCCAGGGGACAACGTCGTGAGCGGGCCGAGGATCTCGCATTCGACGATCCGGCCGGGCGGGTCCAAGTTTCCGAGGTGCGCCAACGGTTCCGACAACGGATGTTCCAGCCAGACCTCGGCCCGGGAATCGGAATCGGGGTATTCGGCGGTTTCGTCGACGGTGAATCGTTGGGTGACGGTGACACCGTTGCCGCTGTACGTCAGCGAACCCGACGCATCGGGAAAACCCAGCTTGCCGACAACGTCCTGGGCGGGAATCACCACATGATCGCCGAAATAGGCGAACGTCGGATTCCCCGTGCCCGCGACCAGTTCGACGACTTCAGGCGCTTTCCGCCCGGCGAGCGACACCGAGACCTCGCCGTCGCCCGGGAACTGCGTGACATTCCACAACGCCCAGCGCACGGGCCTGTCGAGAGTGTTCGTCGCGGTCAGGTCGAGCCGGTACGAACCGCTGTCCGGCTGCAGATCGACCCGCCGGGTCAGCCGGAGCCCGGTCCGCGGATCGGCACCGCTGGTCATGGTGACCGACCCACCGGAGACGTCGACCGCATATACCCCGGAGTCCAGCACGGGGTCCGGCGGGCCGGCCCACTGTCCACTGTGGTCCCAGCCCTGGGGCGCGGGCCATGTCTTGTCGCCGCCGTAGTTGACCCAGTCCCCCATGCTGCCTGCCGCCGACGCGGGCATGTGGCCATCGACCGGCCGAAGCCGCTCGTCCACCAGCGAAGCGTTACGCCACAACAGCTCCAAGCCACCGAACCGCAGTGACAGCAACCGGCCGCCGAGCGCCGGGACCAGGCCAAGCCGCAGCACGCCGTTGTCCAGCCACACGACTTCCCACGGCCCGACGTCCTCGCGCTCGACAGTCACCATTCGACAGTCACCATTCCGCCAAGCCGCCGTCGTCGTGGCGCCACACGGGGTTCCGCCAGGCGTGCCCGAGCTCCGCGGCCCGCCGCACGGCGGCCTCGTCGATCTCGATGCCGAGCCCAGGACCCACCGGACGCCGCGCGTAACCGTCCACGAACTCGAACGGCGTCGGATCGACGAGGTAGCTCAGCAGCTCGGCGCCGCCGTTGTAGTGCATCTTCAGGCTTTGTTCCTGGATCAGGAAGTTCGGCGTCGCGAACGCCACCTGCATACTCGCAGCCAGCGCGATCGGCCCGAGCGGACAGTGCGGCGCCATGCTCGCGCCGTAGACCTCGGCCATCGACGCGATACGCCGCAGTTCCGAAATCCCGCCGGCGTGCGAGGGATCCGGCTGGACCACGGCGACACCCGCGTCGAGCGCCGGTTTGAAGTCCCAGCGCGAATACAGCCGTTCCCCCACCGCGATCGGCACGGTACTGGCCGACACCACCGACGCCAGCGCACCGCCCTGCGTCTCGGGCAGGATCGGCTCCTCGACGAACATCGGCTGGACTTCCTCCAGCATCCGTACCAGCCGGCGGGCCATCGCCGGCGACACGCGGCCGTGGAAGTCGATTGCGAGATCGCGGTCCGGCCCGAGTGCGACCCGCGCCTCGCGCGCCCTGGCCAGCGCGGCATTGGCCTCGCCGGGCGTGGCGATCGCGTTCATCGGCCCGGATACGTTCATCTTCACCGCGGTGAACCCGGCGTCGACCTGCGCCTGGACGGCTTCGCGGATGTTGCCCGGCCGATCGCCGCCCACCCACGAATACACCCGGACGCGATCGCGGACGGGCCCGCCGAGCAGTTCGTGCACCGGCGCGCCCCGCACCTTGCCCGCGATGTCCCAGAGCGCGTGGTCATACCCGGCCAGCGCGCTGGAAAGCACCGGTCCGCCGCGGTAGAAACCGGCGCGCCGCAGCATCTGCCAGTGGTCCTCGATGCGCAGCGGGTCCCCGCCGATGACGAGGTCGGCGAGTTCGTGCACGGCCGCGCGGACCGTCTCGGCCCGCCCTTCGACAACCGGTTCGCCCCAGCCGCTGATGCCCTCGTCCGTGCTGACCTTCAGAAACAGCCAGCGTGGCGCGACCAGGAACGTTTCGACTCCGGTGATCTTCACGCGGGCCTCCTCATGCGGAATCCTTCGCGGCGGACCAACCGCCGTCGACGAGCAACTCGGTGCCGGTGACGAACGAAGCGCCGGGCGAGAGCAGGAACGCGATCACCGACGCCACCTCGTCCGGATCACCGAGCCGCCCGGCCGGCGTCGAGTCGCTGCTGCGCTGACGATCGGCCTCACTGATGCCATCCCAGGCCTGAGTGAGGATCGGACCGGGCAGCACGGTGTTGACCCGGACAGCCGGCGCGTACTCGACGGCCAGCTGACGTCCGAGCGAAATGAGTCCGCCCTTGCTGGCCGCATACGCCGGATGTCCGGGCAGGCCGAACAGCGCGTGCACCGAAGACACCAGCACCACCGCGCCCTTGCGCTCGGTCAACGAGGGCAGACACGCCCGCACGCCGAGGTACGTCCCGGTGAGGTTCACCTCCAGCTGGCGGGTCCACTCACCTCGGTCCTGTTCGTGCAACGGCTTCACCGTCTTGGCGTAGGCGTTGCTGACCAGCGCGTCGACCCCGCTGCCGGACGCCTCGAGCACCGCGTCCCAGGTCGACTCGCTGGTCACATCGCCGATCACCGCGGACGCCTGGCCACCGCCGTCGCGGATCCCCTCGGCGACGGCCTCGACCGACTCCGAGAGGTCCAGCGCGACGACGGTGAACCCGTCATCGGCGAGCCGCCGGGCCGCCGCGGCACCGATGCCCGCAGCGGCACCGGACACCACAACGCACCGCGGCATCTGTCCCACCTCCGTTTATGTCCTTTGCACTTCAGTCTTACAGCTTCGCGACGTGCACGCGGTTGTCCGGCCCGCGCACCGCCGTCCACGCCGAACCGTCAGCGCCTGCCGAAGCTCCGACAGCGCCGACCAGGGAGTTGCTCGCGTACTCGCCGCGCTTGAACCAGCCACCCCAGCCGCCGTCGACGTGATTGTTCTCCCACAGGGTGTAGTCACTGGCGCGGGCGAACAGGTACACGCGGCCCTCGGTCGCCAGCAGTGTCGGGCTTCCGCTGATCGTCCCGCCGATGCCCGACCACGCCGACCACGTGCCGGACGCGTCCTTCGACCGGACGCTGACGCCGTCATCCGCGCCACGCACGGCGACGTAGGTGACGCCCCCGGTGTCCACTGCCGACCCGGGCCTGCCGTAGATCGCCTTGCCGTCCGGCGAACCGAGGCTCGACCAGCCGCCGGACTGACCCCTGCTCCAGACCAAGCCGTCCGGACCGCGGCCGAACAACGTCCAAGCGCCGGCCGTGGTGTACGCGACCGAAGGCGCGTCCGTCAGGTGTCCACCGAGGTTGACCCACGGACCCCAGTGACCCCAGCGGAAAGTACGTTGCCAGGCGTTGTTGTCGAGGCCTCGCACGAAGACGTCGATCCGGCCGTCCGCACTGCCGAACGCGGCGGGCTGGCCGAGGATCCGGCCGCCGACGGGTCCGCCGAGCGACGTCCAGTAGCCGGACCAGTCGGCGCCGTTCAACGTCTGCTGGGTCAGCTCGCCGTTGCGGCCGCGGACGAACGCGGTGGCATGCGTGTCATCGACGCGCACGACCGCCGGACTGGCCGACGCACTGCCGCCGAGGTCGGCACCGGGCACCAGGTCGGCGCCGCGCAAGCGCAGGAACGCCGTCCCGTGCGCGGGCACGGTCGCGGTGTAGGAGTCGGTCGCGGTGCCCTTGTCCGCCCTGGCCCGCAGGTCGCGCACCGACACCGTGCCCTGCAGACCTGCGTCGGCGAACTTCACCGTGATCGGCGCAGGAGCGTCACCTCGGTTGAGCAGGACGACGGCCCGCTGGCCTGAACCGGACAGGACCTTGCTGTAGACATCGGTGGTGTCCGTGTTCGCGACGCGGACGCCCTGGATCGCCAGCGGGTCCTGGTCGACGGCGACGATCTCCGGGTTCTTGAGCGTGTCGATCATCGACTGCGACAGGGTGCGCGGGTCGGAACCGATGATCAGCGGGGACGCCATCTCGGCCCACATGTCCAGCTGGGTGGTCGACTCTTCCTCGTTGAGCTCGTAGTTGCCGGTCGCGGCCTTGCGCATCGGGATCAGGTAGTCCGGGTCGTTGTAGTGGCCTGGACCATTCGACTCGGGATGGGCGGCGTTGTCGTCCATGTTCCGCAGCATGTCGGTCCAGATGCCCTCATACGGCGTCCCGAAGGCTATGTCGGTGTCCGTCCGCCACGAGTCGGCCGTGGTCGGGCCGAAGGTGTAGGAGTTTCCGGCGTACTGGTCGGGCGTGTGCCCGCCGCCCCAGCCGGCGGTTACGGGGTCGCAGAGGTTCAGCAGCATCGGTCGGCCCGCCTTCGCGACGGACTGGCTGAACTGCGCGAACACGTCCGCGGGCTTGAGGTTCTGCGCGATCCCGCACAGGAAGTCGATCTTGACCGCGTCGAACTTCCAGTCGGCGAACTGCTTGGCGTCGGCGTCGTAGTGCCCGCCGCTGCCGACCCCGCAGTTCTTTCCGTCCCAGGCACCCGCGTCGGTGTAGATGCCCGCGAGCAGGTGCTTGCTGTGCAGGTAGGAGACCAAAGAGGACAGTCCGGACGGGAACTTGGCCGGGTCGGCGACCAGTTCACCGTCGCTGCCGCGCGCCTGCGCGTCGGTCCAGCCGCCGTCGATCCAGACGTACTTGTAGCCGGCGTCGCGAAGCCCGCTCGATACGAGGTAGTCCGCGACGGACTTCACGTTGGCCTCGGTCGGGACGCCAGTGCCGTAGTAGGTGTTCCAGCCCATGTACGGCGTCGGCGCGAGCCCGCTGTTGTAGTAGGCGGGCGCACCCTGATCTTCAGCGGGTTGAGCCCCGGCGGCCTGGGCCGTGCTCGCCGCGGTGACCAGGCCGAGCACGGCCAGGATCACGGCGGAGAGCGACGACCAGACTCTCCGGTGGGACTTGATCGGACGCTTGCGCATGACGGCTCACCTTCATCGTTGGAGATTCTGCGTCTGGCGAATTGCGCGTCCCCCGGCCGCACGGCCCGCCGTGGCAGTTTGCCGTGTGAGGGAATCGACTGTCAATAATAAATCGTAATTTACGAGTTCAAGCCGGAGGTCATATGCTGGGACGGCATGTCGTCGAGCGAAAAGGCAGTGTGGCTTCCTGTGAGTGAACCCCGGCAACTGATCTGCGTCGGCTCCTACACGTCCGAAACGGGCGGCAAAGGCGCCGGCATCACGACATTCTGGCGTGACACCGGCACGGGCGAACTCACCGAGTCCGGCAGGCTCGCCCTGGTGTCGCCGTCGTGGCTGACCTGGCACCCGCGGCTTCCGGTGCTCTACGCCGTCAACGAACTCCCCGAAGGCACGGTCACCGCCGTCTCGGTGAGCGAGACAGCCGAACTGACCGCGCTCAACAGCCTCGCGACCGGCGGCGCCGATCCGTGCCACCTCGCGGTCACCCCGGACGGCCGTCACCTGCTGTGCGCCAACTACACCGGCGGCAACCTCGCCGTGTTCTCGCTGGCGCCCGACGGCCTGCTCGGCGAACGCACCGATCTGGTGGCGCACGAGGGTTCCGGGCCGGACGCGGACCGGCAGGAAGCCGCCCACGTCCACATGGCCGTCGTCAGCGAAGACGGTTCGATCGTCAGCGCGGTCGACCTCGGCACGGACGAGATCCGCAGCTACACGCTGTCCGAGGACGGGCGGCTGACCCCGCTGGCGGTGTCGGCGCTCCCGCCCGGCACAGGACCGCGGCAGCTGGTGCGCAGGCCTGGCACCGGCTACGCGTACGTGGTCGGGGAACTCTCGTCGACCGTCCTGACCGTGCGTGAGGAGCCACCGGGCGCGTTCACCGTCGAGGACGTCACGTCCGCGATCGCCGCGCCGGGACCGCGGAACCTGGTGGCACACCTGGAGATCGTCGGAGAAACCATGTACGTGTCGAACCGTGGCGCCGACTGCGTCACAGCGTTCGAGTTCGACGGCCCGCTGCCGCGAGCGGTGACGGACTACCCCGCCAACGGCTGGCCGCGGCATTTCACCGTCCTCGATGGACACTGCTACACCACCTCCCAAAACGACAACGAACTCCTCGCCTTCTCCCTGGCGCCTGGGGCGGCCGTGACGCGTTACCCGACAGGTACGCCGGTGTTTTTGTTGCCGCGTCCCGTTTAGCGCCCCAAAATCACAACGTCGGCATCGTGCTCAGCCGACCACGCCAAGGGCAGACCGGCGTGGGTGAGGTGCGCGCCGCTGTAGCGGGCACCGGATCGGTCCACATAGGACGCGGCGGCGTCCAACCCGCGGAGGTGGACGCGGGTCGGGCGACCGGCTACGTGCGGTGTGCCGTCGAGGACGCCGGTGCTCCAGGCCAGGACCACCACGGTGTCCTTCCACGCGTACTGCACGGCACACGTCGGCTCGCGCGGACCGGCCAACTGGTCGACCTCGCCGTGCTGGATGACGTCGCGGATCTCCTTGTACAGCGCGACATACTCCGCCGCTTCGAGACGTCTTTCCGCGGACCATGTCGACAAGTCGGCACCGATGCCGAGCACGCCGGCCATCGCCGTCACGAACCGGAACTTCAGCGAACGCGGACGCGGATCGAACATTCCGGGCGCGTCGGTGACCCATGAGCTCAGCAGATGCGGCGCGTGCGCGAGGAGAAAGCCCTCCTGGATCGTGAGCCTGTCGAGCGGAGCCGTGTTGTCGCTGGGCCACAGGACGTCCGCACGCGCGACCGTGGCCAGGTCCGTCCTGGCGCCACCGCCCCCGCACGCTTCCAAGGTGACGTGCGGGAACTCCGTCCGAACGTGGTCCAGGAGCCGGTGGTAGTTGCGGACGTGCTCGGCGTCGAGGTCGGCAGCGGGCCATCCGGGTCGCCCGCGTTCGGTGGCCGGCCGGTTGATATCCCATTTGAGGTAGCTGATCGGATAGTCCTTGAGCATCCGCGACAACATGTCGCGCAGGAACTCGAAGACGTCCTCCCGCCCGACGTCGAGCAGCAGCTGGTTGCGGATGAGCGTCGACGGACGCCCTTCGAGGTGGTACACCCAGTCCGGGTGCTCGGCGAACAGTCTGGACTTCGGGCTGACGGATTCCGGCTCGATCCACAGCCCGAAGTCGAGCCCGAGCGAACGAACCTGGTCGACGAACGCGCCGAAGCCGCCGGCGAACTTCTCCGGGGCCGGCTCCCAGTCTCCAAGACCGCCGGTGTCGTCATCGCGCCCCGTGAACCAACCGTCGTCGACGACGAACAGCTCGGCACCGACCTCGGCCGCGAGGCGGGCCAGCTCGAGCTGACGGTCGCCGTTGACGGCCCACGACGTTGCCTCCCAAGAGTTGTACAGCACCTTGCGCGGTCCTCGGCGGTCGCCTGCCAGCACCCGGTCGTAGTCGTGCCAGGCCTTCGCCAGCCCGCCGATTCCATCCACACTGGACGCCAGGACAACCTCTGGAGTGGACATCCGGCCGCCCGGCTCCAACCGCAACGGCCCGGGGAACGGCAGCCGCCCCGCGCGGATCCGGGTGATCCCGCTGGGCTCGATGTCGGCGTCGATCTGCCACGAACCCGACCACGCCAGCGAAACACCCCAAGCCGGACCGTCCGGGACTCCGGCGTCCTGTACCGCGAGCCAAGGCACGTAGGTGAGCCCCGGAATGCCGAACCTGCTGTCGAGCGACAACCGCCCGGCAGGCAACACGAGTTCACGGCGTTGGAACTCCTGGCACCACTGTCCGGTGAGATACGTCAGCCGCGCCCCGCTCGTGCCGGTCGGCACGCAGAAACCCGCGGAGCCCAAGCGTTCGATCTCGAGCACGTCCGGACCACCGTTGGTGATCTCGACCCACCTGCGCAGGACGTCCGTTCCCGGCACCGCCGCGTAACACAGCACCGCACGCAGACCCGTGACCTCGTCGCGGAAAGCAAGCCGCAGGCCTTCGCCTTCGTCCTGCCCTTCGAAGGCCCACCACGACTCGTGAGGCCCGCCGACGGGGCCGATAATCAGGTCAGCGCCGCTGAACGGCCTGAGCCCGCGAGGCGAGTACTCGACGGGTGCCGCGTCAGCGTCGGTGAGGCCGGGGACGCCGCCCGAGTTCGCCAGCGGTGACGGCCCGTCCTCGATGCCGTGCGGCCCCCAGGCGACGAGGTCCAGCCAGCGTCCGCCCGGTTCGAGCGCGATGGTGTACGAAGTGGACTCGAGCCGGACCGTCCACACTCGAGTCGTCACTTGACCGCTCCGATCGCCAGTCCGGAAATGAAGTGCTTCTGGAACCTCAGGAAGACTGCCACCGTCGGGATCGCCGCGATGACGGATCCGGCGGCGATGACGTTCCAAGTGGACACGTACTGCCCCTGCAGACTCAGCAGCGCCGGAGTCACCGGCATGACCGTCTCGGTGCGCAGCACCGTGATCGACCACAGTAGATCGTTGAACGTCCAGGTGAACGCCAGCGCGGACAACGCGGCGAGCGCCGGACGTGCCAGCGGCAGGATGATCGAGAAGAAGATCCGAACCGGACCGGCGCCGTCGATCACCGCCGCCTGCTGGATCTCATCCGGGATCGTCCGCATGAACCCCTGCAGCACAAAGGTGTAGAACCCGAGCCCGAACCCGACCTGCACGATGATCAACGCCGGCAGCGTGTCGTAGATCCCCAGCAGCTCGGTGAGCTTCGAAACGGGTACGAGCAGGATCTGCGGTGGCAACAGGTTTCCGGCCAGCATCAGCAGAATGATGCTGCGCCGCCCCGGAATCGCGAACCTGCTCAGCGCGAACGCCGCCGCGGCGCTCAGTGCGAGCGCCACCAGCACGGTCGGGATGGTGACCAGCAGGCTGTTGATCATCGCGCCCTGTTCACCGCCCTCACCCCACGCCTGCCCGAACGAGCTGAGCGAGAACGAATGGGGAGCGCTGCCGAGCCCGTTCGACGCGATGTCGTCGAACGTCCGGATGCTGGTCACCAGCACCAGCGCGATCGGGGCCAGCCACAGCACGGACAACGTGCCGGCCAACGTGTGGAAGCCGAAGGTGCGCGCACGCGCGTTCTTGGTGCTCACTGGCCGTCCTCCCGGAACACGCGGACCAAGTAGGTCACGATCACGCCGAACGCGAGCAGGAAGATGACCACGGCGAGCGCCGAGGCGTATCCGAGCCGCAACGACTGGAACGCCGTCGAGTACATGTACGTGCTGAGCAGTTCGGACGAGTGGTACGGACCGCCCTTGGTGAGCGACCACACGACGTCGAACGACCGCAGTGAGTCGATCACAATCACCGACAGGACCACGGAGTTGACGCTGCGAAGCTGCGGCCAGGTGACGAACCTGAACTGCTGCACGGCTTTCGCACCGTCCAGTTTGGCCGCCTCATACAGCACCGGGTCGATGCCCTTGAGCCCGGCCAGGTACAGCACCATCACGTACCCGATCTGCCGCCACAGCGCCGGAATCAGCGCCGCGTACAGCGCCGTGTGGGAGTCGGCGAGCCAGGCATGCTGCCAACTGCCCAGACCCAGCCACACCAACGCCTTGTTGATCAGACCGTCCGGCTGGTAAAGCCCCTGCCAGATAAGCGAAGTCGCCACCAGAGAGAACACAACCGGGGTGAACAAGGCGCCTCGGTAGAACCCGACGCCCGTGCGTTCCCGTTGCAGGAGCAGGGCCATCCCGAGCCCGCCGATGGCCGACAGGCCACCGAAGAGCACGATCCAGATCAGCGTGTTGAGCGCGGCCGTCCCGAAGATCGGGTCGCTGAACATCTCGCGGTAGTTGGCCAGCCCCACCGAGACCGGCGCGGACACGCCGTCCCAGTTGGTCAGCGAAAGATAGACGCCCTGGATGGCCGGCCAGAAGACCCAGAACCCTTCCACCACCAGCGGGATGAGGACGAACGCGAGCAGCACCGGCGGCACCCGGCGGGAGCGCCGCCGCCGCGCCCTCGCGGTCGCGGGGGCGGACGTCGGGGCGGAGATCACTGCCATGTCAGGAAGACCACACCTTTTGGGCCGCCGTCTGCCAATCCGCCAGGATCGACGTCAGCTGCTCCGGGTGCTGGATGAACCGGATCAGGGCCGCGTCAGCGGTGGGCTGAAGCGCGTCACTGGAGTCGCGGTTGAAGAACTGCGTGAGATCCTTCGCGTCGGCCAACATCTTGCGGCCCTTGATCACCAGCGGGGTCCCGGTGTCCTTCGCGTCGGGATGCGTCGGCAGCACGGTGCCCGAGGAGTTCTTGATGTAGAGCTCCTGCGCCTCGGCGGTCGCGACGTACTTCAGCCAGTCCTTTGTGGCCTGCAGGTGCCCGGTCTTCGAGCTGGCGAAGAAGCCGTCCGTCGGCGCCTCTTCGGCGACGGGCACCGACGGATCGATGATCGGGAACTGGAAGAAGTCGATGTCCTCCAGCGCGTCCTTGGGCGCCGCGTCGGCGAAGAACGTGCCGATCAGCATCATCCCGGTGCGGCCCTGCAGCAGCGACGTCGTCGCGTCCTGGAACGCCACGGCCGTCCCGCTCGGGTCGAAATACGGCAGGACTTCCTTCCACCGCTCGAAGACCTTGACCACCTTCGGATCGTCGAAGCGCCCGCGCCCGGCGAGCAGGTCGCGGTGGAACTGGGCACCGTTGATGCGGATGTTGAGGTAGTCGAACCAGCCCGACGCGGTCCACGGCGTGTCGCCGCCCGCGCCCATGCCGATCGGCGAGACGCCCTTGCTCTTCAGCGTCTGGCACAGCGTGACGAACTCGGCCCAGTTCGACGGCGGCGTCACGCCCCACTTGGTGAAGTTCGACTTGCGGTAGAACATGCCCCACCAGTAGTAAGTGGCCGGCACGAAGACGAGGTGCCCGGCGCCGTCGCCGCTGAGCTGGCGGAACGCGTCGCTGTAGTTCGTCATGGTCTGCCACACGTCGCCTACGTCGAGCAGCAGGCCCTTGCGGGCGTACCCCTGCAGGATCGACCCTGGATACCACGTGTACGTGTCCGGCGGCACGGCCGAGACGAGGTAGCTCGGCAGCTGCGTGCGGAAGGTCTCCGACGCCACGGTATTCACCGTCGCTGTCGCACCGCCCTTCGCGCTGAAGCCCTTGGCCAGGGCTTCGATCGCGGCTTTGGCCTGGGTCGCCGACAGGTTCGACTGGATCGTCACCGCCCCGGCGGTCTGTTTGGCCGGCCCGGAAGAGGCCGACGTGGCGCAGCCGCCGAGCAGTGCGGCCGATCCCACGGCGCCGAGGCCGACCAGGAACCGGCGCCGGTTCAACCCGGATATTGCGAGGTCAACACTGTCCATCGCTTGGAACCCCTAACTGCTGGACCGCCCGCGGCGGCGCAGGAGGCCGAGACAGGCGGGATCGATGCCACAGGTTGGCAACTGGGAAGCCGCGCTGTCAAGATGTATTCGTAATTTATTAGCCAAAGCGGGACCCGGGCCCGTACTATCGTGATCGGCCACCGGGACACGACTCCCCGGCGGACGACGAGCCTGGGAGAACGGACGCAGTGACCTCTCACCGACCACGCGGCTTGCACGGCCAGACCGTCGAGACACTGGCCAGCCGCATCCTGTCCAACGAGTTCTCCGAGGGCTCGGTGTTGGACCTCCCGGCGCTGCGTGAAGAGCTCGACGTGAGCCTCACCGCCCTGCGCGAGGCGCTGAAGGTGCTGACGGCAAAGGGCATGATCGACGCGCGGCAGAAGCGGGGCACCTTCGTCCAGCCACGGACGTCGTGGAACGTGCTCGATGCCGACGTCATGCGCTGGCAGATCGCCGGGACGCACGATCCCGGCCTGTTCGACCAGTTGACCGAAGTCCGTGCCGTGGTCGAACCCGCGGCCGCGAAGCTGGCCGCCGAACGCGCGACAGCCGAGGATGTCGACGCGCTCGGCGACGCGCTCGAGCGGATGGCCGCCGCCGGCTCGGACCCGCAGGCAATGGTCGCCGCCGATCTCGACTTCCACCGCCTCCTGCTGACCTCGACGCACAACGACTTCCTCGCGCGGATCGAGCGGGTCATCGCGATCGGACTCGCCGAGCGCGACAAACTCGTCCACAATGCCAATCCGTCGGATGATCCGGTACCCAGTCACCGGGAAGTGTTCGACGCGATCACCGCCAGGAAACCCGCCGCCGCCGAGGCGGCAATGCGCGCATTGGTCGAGAAGTCGAGCGCGGACCTGAACCAGGTCGAACAACGCCGTCGAAGGTGAATCGTTCAGCCGGCTGAATGAAATAGCCCGCTTTGTTCAGCCCGCTGAATACCGGTGGATCTTTTTTGCGACGAATAGGAACTGGGCCGGTTTCACGTATTGACGAAACCTGGTCTAGACCACAAAACTTAGAGTTCTCCCGGCAGTGACTCACGTCACTACCCTCTCCTAGTCCCCAAGGAGAACCATGTTTGCCGCAGCCAGAAGCAGGTTGAAAGCCTTAACCGTCATAGCAACGATGTCCCTTCTCGCCGTCGCCTTCGCGCCCTCGGCCCCGGCCGCGGTCGCTGCCCCGGCCATGCCGTCGGCCCCCGCGGTCTTCGCCCATCCGGGCGTGCTGGTCAGCCGTGCGCAATTGGATTTCATCCGGACGCAGGTCAAGGCCGGCGCCCAGCCATGGACCAATGCCTACAACCAGATGATGGGCAGCTCATACGCGTCGCTGAACCGCACCCCGACGCCGTACGCGACCGTGGAATGCGGTCCGTACTCCAATCCCAACATCGGCTGCACGAATGAGCGCGAGGACGCGATCGCCGCCTACACCGACGCACTGGCCTGGTACATCACCCAGGACGCGCGGTACGCGCAGAAGGCCATCGCGCTGATGGACGCCTGGTCGGGCAAACTCAAGAGCCACACCAACAGCAACGCGCCGCTGCAGACCGGCTGGGCCGGGTCGTCGTGGCCGCGCGCCGCGGAAATCATCCGCTACACCTACACCGGCTGGTCCGCGTCGTCGATCACGAACTTCTCGAACATGCTGCGCAACGTCTACCTGCCGGAGATCATCAACGGCAGCAACAGCAACGGCAACTGGGAACTCGTCATGATGGAGGCAGCCGTCGGCATCTCCGTGTTCCTCGACGACAAGACCGACTACGACAAGGCCATGACGAAGTACTTGGGCCGCGTCCCCGCGTACGTCTACTTGACCACCGACGGCTCGTACCCGAAGGCGGCACCGGGCAGCGGGCTCAACACCAAGGCGCAGATCGTCAGCTACTGGCAGGGCCAGAGCACCTTCGTCAACGGTCTCACCCAGGAGACGTGCCGCGACTTCGTGCACACCGGCTACGGCATCGCGTCGATCGCCGACGTGGCCGAGACCTCGCGGATCCAGGGCACCGACCTCTACCCCGGTGACATCGGCACGCGGCTCCGGTTCGCGCTCGGCTTCCAGTCGCAGTACGAGCTCGGCGCGGCGGTGCCGTCGTGGCTGTGCGGCGGGAGCGTCAAGAAGGGCCTCGGCCCGATCACCGAAGTCGGTTTCAACGCCATGAGCACCCGGCTCGGCAACGTCATGACCAACACCCAGACGCTCACCCAGAACGACCGGCCCGAAGGGACGAACGCCCTGTTCGTCGCCTGGCAGACCCTGACCCACGCGAACAACCCCAACTGACGTCCACAATCGACTCGGGGGACCTTTCGGCCGGTCGAACTGGCCGAAAGGTCCCCCGAGTCATGCCAGGTGGACGCTCAGCCGCACTTCACCGCGGTGTTGACCAAGCTGATGCCCGACACCACAGCGCCGTCCACTGCGAACTCATAGACCCATCCGGCCTTTCCTGGAACGGCGTAGTGATACCGCCCGGTCCGGTCGGGCTTGCTTGCGCCATACGCGGCGACAAGCTGGGCGACCGTCGAGCCGGTCGCGATACCGGCGGCCGTCTTGACGCCGCTGGGCACGCCGATTTCCCGGAGTGCGTCCTTGGCGAACGACGCTCCACCCGAAACTCCGAACGCCTTGTCACGTGCTTCACGTTGCCCGGCCAAGTCGACCGCTCCCGTTGCGGCGTCTGCAGCGGCCTGCGCGGCCTTCGCACTGAGCTCCGCCGAATCGGCGTACTCCTTGGCCCCCGCGTTCAGCGGGACGGGCTTGCTCGCCTCGGCCTCCAGGTCGTCCGCGATCTTGGTCAACTTCGCGGACTTGTCCTGCGCGGCGGCTTCAGCCGCCAACCGGGCGGGATCGGGCGCGGGTCCGCCGGTGAACGAGAAGTCGGTGCACCCGTCGAGCACGGCCACCGGCGCCGGCGCGAGGTCGGCTCCGGCGAGCGCCTGCGCCTTCGTCAGCCCGGGCGTCAGCTTGCCGTACCCGTCCGGACTCAACGTCTTCTCGGCGGCAGGCTTGTCGTCGCTCGCGGTGAAATACCAAGTCGCGCCCCCGGCCACGAGCAGCGCGACGACAATGCCGGCAGCTATCCACTTACCGCGTCCGGATGACGACGGAACGTCAACGGGCGCAGTCGATTCTTCGGTACTTTCGGTCATTGATCCCCCTCGATTGTCACTGAGGGTACAGAGCGGACAAACAGCTCACCGCTGTGGGTAATAGTGCCGCCAGTGCGACCGGCAGTTGTGCCGTTTGAACCCGACCCCGCCTTTTCTAGGTTGTCAATCACACAAGGAGCCGCCGGAGGAACTCTGGCGCTCGACGGGATTTTCAGCGAGAGGAGGTGGCCCGTCCATGTCAAGTCCGGGATTCCAAGCAGACGCGGCCGCGATGACGCGTGCGGTCCAAGGATTCGAGGAGACCGCGTCGAGCGCGAAGACGACGATGGCCAGCCTGGAGACCGAGCTGACCGAAACACTCCGCAGCTACCAGGGTGACCAGGCGACCGCGTTCTGGGACCTGCAGCGCCGGCTCCAGGAGAAGATGTCCGCCGCCGTGCGGGAGCTCGACACGATGTCGAGCCTGGTGAACACCAGCTTCCACAACTACGGCAGCGGAGACCAGCAGGTGTCGCAGTCGCTGCGCGCCGTCTCCAACAACGCCATGGACACCGGCGTCGTCGGTCGCCTCAACCCCTGAGTCGGAGAGGACTCCACAGTCATGGCTGACGTAGTCGAAATCAACTTCGCCGCGCTGCAACACAGCGCGGCATCACTGGCCGCCAAGGCCAAAGCGCTGACTTCACAGCTGGAACAGTTGCAGAGCAACCTAAACCCGTTGAAGGCCAGTTGGTACGCCTCGGGCAGTGCAGCCGGCCAGGCCGCCGAATCCTCGGAAACGCGGCTCCGGCAGGCGACAGCCGACATCATCGCCATCATCGCCCAGTTCGGCGGCAAGGTCACCGAGGCCCACGACCTGCAGCACTCACTGGAAAACCGCAACCAGGGCCTGTTCCAAGGCTGAGTTTCCACTGGTTGTCCCTTGACGTCGTTTGGCCGGTGTGAGACGCCCCCCGCTCACACCGGCCAACCGGCTTGTCCCCGAACCGCCACAATGGACACCGCGAGAGGGTCGGGATCGATGCCAGACCAGTCGTACTACGTTCATCTGGAGTCACTGAACCATTTCGTCCGCGAACTGGAGAACCAGATCCACGCGATGTCGAAACCCGACGACTCCCTCCTGACCCTCGGCGATCACCCTCTCCTGTTCGGGGAATTCGGCGAAGCCGGTTCATTGGCCGACGCCCACCGCGCCGCGGTGGCGGAAATGCGCGGCCTGCTCGATCAGGTCAAGGGCGCGATCACGTTCGCGCAGGACGTCACGACCACGGTCGCCGACGGTTACGAGCAGGCGGACCAAACCGTGGCCGGGGACCTCAACACTTCGGGCTACGACGGCGGATCCGGGGTCATCGGCGGAGTTACCGGCGCGGTCGACGGCCTGCTGACCGGCGTCGGCTCCCTGCTGACCGGTGGCCAGGCAAGTCCGGGAGGGACGAACGGATGAGCGGCGCACGGACGAATTTCGCGGCGTACTCCCACCAGCAGCTCTACGCGATGCTCCAGGCCGGGGATCCCTCGACCGCGCGAACCGCGGCGGAGCAGTGGAAGTCCGCGGGGATCGGGCTCAACGAGCAGGCGGGGAACCTCTCGTCCGAGCTGTCGGACTTCGACGGCAACTGGACCGGCGGTGCCGCGGACAAGTACAAGACGATGGTCACCGACCTGATCAACGGGATCAAGAAGGTCGGGCAGACGGCCTCGGACATGCAGAACATGCTCGACGACGCCGCCGACGCGCTGGTGAAGGCGAAGGCGGAAATGCCGCCGCCGGTCGACGTCCCCGACGTCTCACCCGCGCAGATCGAGCTTGCGGTGAACCCGCCCGCACTGCCGGCGGACACCTCGCAGGCAGCGCTGATGAACGCGGCGAAACTACGTCAGGACGCGATCACGTCCGTCGAAGCCCAGCAGCAGGCGGCCGGAGCCGCCAGCGCGGCCAAGGGCAAGGCGATCGTCGTGATGACCACCCTCGCCGGTGACTACACCGCGGCCGAGGACTCGATTCCAGCTTCCCCCAACGCACCCGCGACCCCGCCAACGGTCACCGGCGGTGGTACGACCGGCGGCAGCGGCGCGATCGGGAGTGGCCTGCCGACGATCGGCACCAACGCGCCCCCGAGTACGACCGTGCTGACACCCCTCGCTCCGGGTGCAAGCCCCTTGGCGCCTGGCGGAACGCCCGTGACCGCACCGCCGAGCAACTCACTGTTCGGCGGCATGTTCACCGCCGGTCTAGCCGCTGCCTCCGCGGCCGCGTTCGGCCGGTTCGGCTCGATCATGCCCAAGGTTCCGCCATGGGCTTCGGGCAAGAACCCCGATGGCGAGAAGAACCCGAAGCCGGGCGCGAAACTCGGTGACAGCTCGAAACTCGACGGAACCGGCGGTGGCGCCGGAGGCGGGGGTGTCGGAGGCGGGGGTGTCGGACCGATCGGTTCGCCGTCGGTCGGTGGCGGTGGCGCACCGGGAGCGGTTCCCTTGGCGCACACCGGATTAGCCGGGGTTCCCGACGGCGGTAACACGTTGAGTGGACTCGCCGGCAGCGCAGCGGGAGCGGCCGGAGCGGCCGCGTCGAAGAGCATGATGCCGATGATGCCCATGATGCCGATGGGCGGCGGGGCCGGAGATATGGGCGGTGGACGCCGGATTCCGCCGTGGCTGGTGGAAACCGAGGATGTCTGGGGCCAGTCCGCGCCGATCGCGCCTTCGGTGATCGGTGCGGACCCGGAGCTGTACTAAGTCCTTTGAAGACTGTCCTTTTGGTACCGATGCAGAGGGAGCGGACCCGGTGACAGCGGATGGATATCGGGTCGCACCCGCCGCGTTGGACAGCGCCGCGGAGGATCTCGATGGCCGGGCGGGTGCGCTCACCACAACGAAGTCGTCGCTGAGCACGGATTCGTTCACCGCCGAGGCGTTCGGCCGGGTGTCGAACTCCGAAAGCGCTTTCGCGCAGTGGAAGAAGACCACGACCGAGCTCGCCGGGAAGCTCGATGAACAGGTCAACCGCGTGCGCGCCGTGCAGGCCGGGCTCACCGCGTGCGCCGCGGGCTACCGCCGGACCGACACCCAGATCGCGGCGATGTACCGCGCGCTCATCCCGGAAGACCCGCTGCCCTCGGTCGGCAAGACCGCCGGTGGGACAGCGGCGACGGCCGGTGCCTGGGCGGGCGCGATCGCGGACAACCGCATCAAGGTGTCCGACGCACTGACCGCAGAACGGGGAAACCTCGCCAAACTGCAGGCAACCGGCGGTGACGCGGCCGCGATCGCGAAGTCCCAGCAGCGGATCTCGCTCTACGAAGACATTCTGGCCAACAACCGGCAGATCCTGAAGTTCGACCCGGCAGGCACCGGACGGATCGCCGAGCTCATCGGGACCATCCAGCCGGGCACCCGCGATGTCGGCCTGTTCGTGCCGGGCGTGCACACTTCGCTCGACAATTACCAGACCTATGCGGACCTCGGGAAGAGCCTGGTGGCCGCCGATCCGACCGGACGTACCGCGATGGTCGTCTGGGCGGACGGCACGTTCCCGCAGAACGTCGCCGAACAGGGCACCCAGGCGAGCTACACCCACGCGATGGCGCCGAATCTGAAGTCGTTCGGCGACGACCTGCAGAACCAGATCGCCACGCACGCCGGCAGCGGCGTCATGGTGACCGGGATCGGACACAGTTACGGCGCCCCGACGATGGAACTGGCCGAACAGCAGGGCTTGAAGATCGACCAGACCGTGCTCGTGGAACCGGCCGGCATGGGCAACGGTGTATGGGGCCCCGGCGATCTGCCGCCGTCGCAAGCCGGCGTCCATCGCTTCTCGATGACAGCGCCGCTGGACCCGATCATCGCCGCGCAAGGCACCACGCAGTCGGTCCCGGACCTGCTCTCCGGCGGGGTGACCGGGCCTATCTCGCAGCACATCGACAGCTGGTCGGGCCTCGGCCACGGCGCCGATCCGGACACCTTCCCCGGGGTCACGGACCTCGAAACCGGACGCGGCGCCGACGGCAATCTGTTGTGGGGCCTCAGCGCGCACGACGACGTCCTCAAGCCCGGTTCGGACTCCTGGAACAACATCTACGGGGTCATGACCGGTGGCCCGACCACCCCGGCGGGCAGCGTCGTGCCGCACACGCTGGGCGAAGCTGCCGTCGAAGCGGCCGGTGCCACCGCGAACGCCCTGTTGAGGAGCCGATGACCAGCGAAAACACGGTGCTGGAAACGCTCGCCATCGCCTTGTGCGCGGTGATCGACGAGATCGCCGAGACCTTCGGCGGCGGTGCCGATCAGACCGTGAACGGCGAACTCGACTGCGCCCCGGCGCGGCCGGGGCACCTGCTCTGCCGGCAGTACGGCGTGCGCATCGAGTCGTCGCCCGGCGCCGAGCGCAGGCTGGCCGCCGCCGTCATCCCGATGCTCGAACGCGCCGGCTGGCGCCCGACCGACCGCAGTACCGGCGGTGAGGTGATCACGCAGTTCAGCCGGGCCGGCGCGAACATCAACGTCCACGTCGCCCGGCTGGGCGACGGCGTCACCATCGTCGGCTCCACCCCCTGCATCACCGCCCCCCAGCGACGCCCGTAACCGCAACTCGCCGTCGAGTTGCGGTCCTTGCGCACGTCAACTACCGCAACTCGCCGTCGAGTTGCGAGGGGGGCGAGGGCACTTTTGTCCAAAAGTGCCCTCGTTGAGCGTTCAAGGAGGGCACAAAGGTACAAAAGTGCCCCTGGGTTAGTGGGGGGAGAAGCGGGCGGGGCGCCAGCCTCGGCGACGGCCCCGGCGAACGGCCGCGATCACCACACCCGCGGCGGCCGCGAGTGCGACGCCGATCAGCACCACGACCCCGCTCGACGTGTCCGCCACGCCCTGGCCGGCGTCGGCCGCCGGCGCCACCGCACCGACGAGCCCGGCCGTGACGATCCCGCCGGGCGCGGCGTCCGACGGAAGTACCGCGGACACGGCCGCGTAGGCATCGAGCGTTCCCCAACCCAGCTGGGGATCGTGCGCGCCGGACGGCGGGCGGCTCGCGGTCAACGTCAACCGGCCGACGACCTGCGCCGGCCTCAATTCCGGGTGGTACGCGCGCACCAGTGCGGCCGCGCCGGCGACGTAAGCCGCGGCCAGTCCCGGGTCGGTCACCGGGAACCGTTGCGCCACCGCGCCCGCGGCCCCGGCCGAGGTGCTCACCAGATCCGCTCCCGGCGCGGAAATCGCCACGTCACCGGATTCCGTCTGCACGGCCGCGCCGGCCTGGTTCGTCGAGCCGACGCCGAGGACACCCTGGGCCGACGTCGGATAGCTCTGCGCTCCCTGCTGACTCGCCGCCGCGGCCGACACGACGACCGCGCCGCCCCGAATCGCGTCCGCCACCGCGGATTCCAGCGCCGGACTGTCCGAAGTGGCCGGCACCGCGACCAGGATGACGCCCGCCCCCGCCTGCGCGGCGGTGGTGATCCCGGCGGCCAGCGCGCCGGAATCGCTGTTCGATTCGGACTGTCCGGACGAACGGACGTAGCGGACCGGGAGAATACGGACTCCTGGCGCCATTCCGGCGAACGTCGTCGAGGAATCCTGCTGAGCGGCAATGATTCCGGCGGCGATCGTCCCGCGACCGTCGCAGTCGGCCTGACCGGCGCCCGAACCGGACACGTCCCGCACCGGGAGCACCTGGCCGGGCGAGAACTGCGCGTTCGCCCCGTCCACCCCGGTGCCGACCACGGCCACGAGCTGCCCGGCGCCGGTCGTCAACGGCCAGATCGACTGCGGGCCGATCAGCCGCTGTCCCCAGGGCACGGCACCGCCGTAGCGGCCGGTCGGATTGGCACACTGTCCCGCCACCGGTGCCGCGGACGCGACCGGGGTAACCCCGCCCACCGCCAGTACCGCGGCGCACAGCACCAGCGCACGCTTCGCCTGACCAGCCAAGGAGCACCCTCCCGGAGAACGTCGTCGGGAGAGGATATCCCGCAACCCCCCGGTGCCACACCGGTAATTCGACTGGTATGTGAGGGCCGCTCTCATGGACGCCGCGGCGTCGGCATTAGCGCAGGTCGAGGCCCAGGTCGAGGGCTTGGACGGAGTGAGTCAACGCGCCCACGGCCAGGAAATCCACCCCGGTTTCGGCGTATGCACGCGCGTTCTCCAGCCGAAGCCCGCCCGAAGCCTCCAACCTCGTCTTGGGCGATAGCTCGTCGCGACGCGCCACCGCGAGCGCGCACTGCTCGGGGGTGAAGTTATCCAGCAGCACCTCGTCCGCGCCCGCGGCGAGGGCCTCGTCCAGCTGGCTGAGATCGTCCACTTCAACCTCGCAGGCCAACGTCGGGGCGTGGTCCCGAACCGCCTGCATGGCCTGGGTTACCGAACCCGCGGCGACGACGTGGTTGTCCTTGATCAACACCGCGTCGCCCAAGCCGAGCCGGTGGTTGACCCCGCCGCCGCAGCGCACCGCGTACTTCTCCAGCGAACGCAGGCCGGGCAACGTCTTGCGGGTGTCACGGATCGCGCAGCCGGTGCCGTCGACTTCGGACACCCAAGCCGCGGTCGCGGTCGCGACGCCCGAAAGGTGACACACCAGGTTGAGCGCCGTCCGCTCCGCGGTCAGCAGCCCGCGCACACTCCCCCGCAGCACGAGCGCCGGCTCCCCGGCGACCAGCCGGCTGCCGTCCTCGCGCCGCGCCAGCACCTCGTACCGCCGGCCCAGCACCGCGTCGAAGACCGCGAGCGCGACGGGCAGCCCGGCGACCGTACCGGTCACGCGCGGCGTGATCTCGGCCAACGCCTTGGCGTCGGCGGGAACCGTCGCCTCCGTGGTCGCGTCGGGGCCGTACTTCAGATCCTCACCGAGCGCGGTGGTGACCACTCTGAGCACGTCGTCGACGTCGAGCCCGGCATCCACCAACCCGTCACGCACCTTTTCGGACAGTTCGAACGTCATGCCACATCCTCCACCAGAATGGGATCGGTCAGCACCGGGTGCCCGGACGGGCTCAGCCGGATGAGCTGGCTGTGGGACCAGGCCGCGTCGTCACGGTCCGGGAAATCGCTACGCACGTGGCAGCCTCTGGACTCGGTGCGCCGGGCGGCGGCGGTGACGAGTGCCTGCGCGACCAAGGTCAATGCCGCGTCCTCGACCGCCTCGTGCGTCCACAAGGGAGTGTCCAATGTCGACAAGTCGAGTACGGAGCTGATTACCGCGAGGCCGTCGGTGTCCCGTCCGATGGCACCGTAGCGACTCATCACGCGCTGCAGCGAGTCGCGCTCGGCGACCGGTGCCGTCATGACCGACGGCAGCACGCCGAACTTCGGGTTCGCGAGCAACCCGGCGGCGAGATCCGCCGCCACCGCCTCGGCGACCCGCTGTCCGACCACCAGTCCCTCGAGCAAACTGTTGGACGCCAAGCGGTTCGCACCGTGCAATCCCGTCTTGGCGACCTCGCCGGCCGCGTAGAGCCCGCGCACGCTGGACCGTCCGTCCACCGAGGTCACCACGCCACCGCAGGCGAAGTGCGCCGCGGGGGTGACCGGGATCGGCTCGCCCGCCGGATCGACGCCCACCGCGACACACGCCGCGTGGACCGTGGGGAACCGCTTCGCGAAACCGGGAATGCCGGTGGCGTCAAGGAAAACATGGTCGTCGACCCCGCCGGGAGCCAGCGTCATCCGACGCGTGATGGCGGCGGACACGACGTCGCGCGGGGCGAGATCCCCGAGCGGGTGGACACCTCGCATCACCGGAGCACCCGTCGCGTCGATCAGCGTCGCGCCTTCGCCGCGGATGGCCTCGGTGACCAGCGGACACCGGCCGCGCGCACCCGGGGTGAACAACACGGTCGGATGGAACTGCACGAACTCGACGTCGGCGGCCAGCGCACCGGCCCGCAGCGCGAGCGCGAGCCCGTCGCCGGTGGCGATCTCCGGATTCGACGTCGCTTGGTACAGCTGCCCGACGCCGCCACTGGCCAGCAGCACAGCAGGCGCGCGCACGACACCGAGGACCCCGGACGAGTCGAGCACGGTCACCCCGACGACCTCGCCCAGCGGAGTACGGAGCGCGTCGACGGCGATGTGCCGTTCGAGCACCGGGACGCGGCGGTCCGCTGTCCTGGCGACCAGGGTGCGCTCGACCTCGGCACCGGTGGCGTCACCGCCGGCGTGGATCACCCGGAACGCGCTGTGCCCGCCTTCCCTGGTCCTGGCCAGTTCCGCGGAATCGGCGTCGGCCGCGTCGAACCGGGCGCCGCGGTCGCGCAGGCGGGCGACCGCCGCGGGGCCGCCCCCGATGATCAGGCGCACCGCATCCTCGTCGCAGAGCCCCGCGCCGGCGGTCAAGGTGTCCTCGGCGTGCTTGGCCACGGAATCGTCGTCGTCGTGCTCGCCGTCCATCACCACCGCGACGCCACCCTGCGCCCAGCGCGTGTTGCCGTCCTCGACGGCGGCCTTGGTGACGACCAGTACCTGCAGACCGAGTTCCTGGGCATGCAGTGCGGCAGTCAGCCCGGCGACCCCGCTGCCGATCACAACCAGATCGGCGCGCGCGTCCCAAACGGGTGTTTTCGTCCCATAGACGTTAACCGGGTCGCTCATTCCCCGCCGCCAGGCTTGCCGATCTCGATCATCCGCTGGACCGACGCCTTGGCGCGCGCCGCGGTTTCGAGGTCGACATGCACCTCGTCGGTGAGCTCACGCAGCGAGCGCAGCAGCGCCGCCGGGGTGATCATCTTCATGTACCGGCAGGACGCCCGGTCGTTCACCGCGCGGAAGTCGATCTCCGGCGCGGCCTTGCGCAGCTGGTGGATCATGCCGATCTCGGTGGCCACCAGTACCGACGTCGCCTTGGTGTCCCTCGCCGCGTGCACCATGTCGCCGGTGGACAGGATCTTCACCCGGTCCGCCGCGACAGCGCCCTCACCCGCGAGGTAGAGCGCGGAGGTCGCGCAGCCGCATTCCGGGTGGATGAACAGGTCCGCGTCGGGGTACTCGGCGGCCTTCGCGGCCAGCTCGTCCCCGTTGATCCCGGCGTGCACATGGCACTCGCCGGCCCAGATGTGCATGTTCTCGCGGCCGGTGATGCGCTTGACGTGCGCGCCGAGGAACTGGTCCGGGCAGAAGAGAACCTCCTGGTCAGCGGGGATGGACGCGACCACGTCGACCGCGTTGGACGAGGTGCAGCAGATGTCGGTCTCGGCCTTGACCTCCGCGGTGGTGTTGACGTAGGAGACGACGACCGCGCCGGGGTGTTCAGCCTTCCATTCGCGCAGCTGCTCGGCGGTGATCGAGTCCGCCAATGAGCAGCCGGCGCGGGCGTCCGGGATCAGCACCCGCTTTTCCGGGGCGAGGATCTTCGCGGTCTCCGCCATGAAGTGGACGCCGCAGAAGATGATCGTGGACGCCTCGCTGGCCGCCGCGATCCGGCTGAGCGCGAGGGAGTCGCCGGTGTGGTCGGCGATGTCCTGGATCGCCGGAAGCTGGTAGTTGTGCGCGAGCAGCACCGCGTCGTGCCGGCGGGCGAGCGAGCGCACCTCCTCCGCCCAAGCTGCGTCTGCCTCGACTCCGCCGTACGGGACGAGGTTGTCCGCCCGGGGAATCTCGGGCGCGAACGTGGTGGTGCCGGCCATGGGGCCCCTCCTAGACTGCTTACCGGTTTTCGCCTTATAATCGAAAACCGTGCGAAGTCATATTAACACCCACGCCCCCTTGGCCCACGAGGTTTTAGCGGCGGTATTGCAAGTGCGTTCGGACACACTCAAGGTGCTGCTGTGGCGCCGAGCGCTCGATCCACACCTCGGGCGCTGGTCACTGCCCGGCGGCCGGCTGCGGCCCGACGAGGACGTCGAGACCTCCATCCGGCGGCAGCTCGCCGAGAAGGTCGACGTCCGGCAGCTCAAGCACGTCGAGCAGCTCGCGGTGTTCAGCGCGCCCGACCGCGTGCCCGGGCCACGGGTGGTCGCGACGGCGTTCCTCGGGCTCGTTCCCTCCGATGTCGACCCCGAGATCCCGGAAGACACCGAGTGGCACGACCTGGCCGCGCTCCCCCGCACCGCGTTCGACCACGAGGCGATCGTGCTGCGCGCCCGCGACAGGCTGCGCTCGAAACTTTGCTACACCAACGTCGGCTTCGCGCTGGCACCGAGCGAGTTCAGCGTGTCCGCGTTGCGTTCGCTGTATTCGGCGGCGCTCGGGTACCGCGTCGACGCGACGAACCTGCAGCGTGTGCTGTCGCGACGCGGTCAGCTCGTGCCGACCGGCCGCACCTCACCATCCGGTCGCGCCGGCGGCCGGCCGGCCGCGCTGTTCTCTTTCGTCGGCGAAGGAGTGCACATCACCGACCCGTTCGCGGTCTTCCGGCCGCCGCCGAAACGACACTGAAAAGCCTCGCAAACGGCTGTATTGCTGCGGAATCATCCTGCGCCGCGAAGGTGTTCCCCGTACGGTGAAGTTGTGGGCGAACCAGCGGGAAACAGCAGCGTGACGACAACGCTGCCGCTGTTCCCGTTGCAGAGCGTGCTGCTGCCCGGGGCGCAGCTCCCGTTGCACATCTTCGAACCGCGGTACCGGCAGCTCACGATCGACCTGGTCACCGGCGCGGTGCCGGACCGCGAGTTCGGCGTCATCGCGCTGAAGACTTCGCTGGTCCGCGAAGTCGAGACCCTTGAGCACGTACAGAGCTTCGGCTGCGCGGCGCTGCTCCGGGAGGCGAAACGGTTGCCGGATGGCCGGTTCGACGTCGTCACGGTCGGCGGAAGACGGTTCCGGCTGCTCGACATCGACCGCACCTCGGCGCCCTACCTGGTCGGTTCGGTCGAGTGGATCCCCGACGAGCCCGTGACCGACGGCGGGGCCGAAGCGGCCGAGCGGCTGGCGGAGGTCGCGCGCGCCGCACACCGGCGCTACTGCGAAGCCGCCTGGGAACGCGAGGACTGGCATGTCCCGCCAGCCGAAACGACCGTTGACGAGCTCGCCTACCTCCTCGCCGTGGACTGCCTGCTCCCACTGGAAGACCGCCAGCGCCTGCTCGAAGAAACCCACCCGCTGCGCCGCCTGCGGATCACCGGACAGCTGCTGACCAGGGAAGCCGGGTTCCTCGCCGCCTTGCGAGCCGTGCCGGCCCCGCTGCTCGATTCCCTGGAACTGACTGAGAAATCAAGCCTGAATTAAGCGTTGATCCTGGCCAGTGCGAAGAACTCCTGGCGTGATCGGGCGTCCTCGCGAAGGGTGCCCAGTAGCGTCGAAGTGACGGTGCTGGAGCCGTGGGCCTGAACCCCGCGCAAGGTCATGCAGCTGTGCTCGGCCTCGATCACCACGCCGACACCCCGGGGCTGCAACTGGTCCGACAACCAGTCCGCGACCTGTTTGGTCAGCCGTTCCTGCACCTGCGGCCGGCTGGCGAAGTGCTCGACGATCCGGGCGAGCTTCGACAGGCCCAGAATGCGCTCGCCAGGCAGATAGCCGACGTGCGCCACCCCGACGAACGGCAGCAGATGGTGCTCGCACACCGACCGCACCGGGATGTCGCGGACCAGGACGAGTTCGTCGTAGCCCTCGTCGTTGGGGAACGTGGTGAGATCGAACGGCCTCGGCGTGAACAGTTCGGCGTAGGCGCGGGCCATTCGGCCCGGGGTGCCGAGCAGGCTTTCCGAGTCCAGCGGGATGCCGAGGGCGCGCAAGAAGTCCCCGGCGGCCCGCTCGGCCGCGTCGAGATCGACACCGCCGTCCGGTTCGTGGACTACGTGGAGCGCAGCGGGGGAAAGCATGGCAACCCCTTTTCGTCGGACCTGGTCAGCTACGGCTCCCACCTCGTGACATTAACTCAGTTTCGCCAAGAAGTATTAGCCTTATTGCCATGCATACCATCTTTTGGGATTTACGGAAAGCAAGATTGGCGTTACTGTGGGGAATATGACGAGGAATCCGGCGATCAGGGCGATCGCCGTGCTCGATGACGAACTTCGCGGCGGCCTGTACGAGTTCATCAGGCAGGCCCGGCGCCCGGTCACCCGGGAGGAGGCCGCGGCTTCGGCCGGGATCTCCCGCAAGCTGGCCGCGTTCCACCTCGACAAGCTCGTCGAGGTCGGCCTGCTGCGGACGCACAGCGAACCCGTCGACGGCATCCGCAAAGTCGGTCGCGCGCCGAAGGTGTACGAACCCGGCGCCGAGGACATCCGGGTCGTCATCCCGGCGCGCCGTCACGACGCGCTCGCCGGCATCCTGCTCGACGCCGTCCTGTCGGAGGGCGAAGGCGAAAGCGCCGGCCAGGCTGCCGTCCGCATCGCCGGCGAGCAGGGCGAACAGGTCGGCGCGGCCCACCGCGACCGCGACCGCCCAGGCCGGCTCGGCACCGAACGCGCGTTGACGATGGCGGTGTCGATGCTCGCCGAACACGGCTTCGAACCGAGCCGCGAGACGACGACGCGGGTCCGCCTGCGCAACTGCCCGTTCCGACCGCTGACGGCGAAGGCGCCGCACCTCGTCTGCGGGATCAACCAGGCTTTCCTCGCGGGCTTCCTGACCGGCTTGGAGGCGACCACGGTCAGCGCCGTCCTGGCCCCCAGCCCCGGCCACTGCTGCGTCGAACTCCGCCCCGCCGCCGACGCCGCCGACGCCTGACCCGGCAGCGCGGGTCACCCACAGGTGCCTCTAAACGCCCCCCGAGTCAGTTTGCAAACACGAACCCCGTCAGTCGGCGGAGCCTGCGGAGCCGTTGGAGGGAGTGAACTTGTTCCAGACCTTCCCTGCGGCTCCGGAGACAGCCTCGCCGACGTCGCTGAACACCTTCGCGAGCGGGTCCGCAGACGCTGCGAAGGAGTCCTTGTACGACTTCGCGGCCGACTTGACGTCGTCCGACCACGTGCTTGTCGGGGTGTCGTCGTCGCGGCGGGGATAGTCGCCGGCGAGCAGGGCGCGGTACTCCTCCGACGCGGCCCACTTCTGCAGCTGCGCGGCCCTGACCACGGCGAACGGGTGTGACATGCCCTCGACACCGCGCAGTTTGAGGAAGCTGTCGCGAATGTCGTCGACCGACTCGTACTCGGCCGCCTGCTGCAGAAATGCCGGGATGTCGATCTTCGACGGGTCGATCCCGCCGGCCGTCAGGATGTGCGCCCGCAGCGCCACCGCCGGCTCCTGGCTGCACAGCAGGCCCGCGCGGTCACACGAAAGCTCGGCTTTGCGGAACCACTCCTTCAGCGCGGCGATGACCGCGCGGATGCCCAGCGCGCTCATCGGCGTCCACGAAAGCGCGCCGGAAATGTTGATCAGCCGGATCAGCATGGTCCGGTAGACCGCGTGCCCGGACAACACGTGTCCCATCTCGTGCCCGATCACGAACCGGAGCGATTCGGTGTCCATCCGCTCGACCGCGCCGGAGCTCAGGACGATGAACGGCTCGTCCATGCCGATGGCCCTCGCGTAGATGGCCGGGCTCTGCTCGACGAACAGCGCCGGCACGACGTCCAGGTCGAGCACTTCGGCGCAGTCGTTGCGCAGCTTGTCGAGTTCCGGGTACTGCGTCGGGCCGACCCGGATCGACGACGCCAGCGCCATCAACCGCTCGCCGCGTTCGTTGTAGAACCCGGACACCGCCTTGAGCACCTGCGCGAACCCGGGTACCGCGCGCAAGGTCGCCAGGGCACCCCTGTCCACGGGATGTTCGTACGCCCTCGGGCTGATGCCGGGGAACCGCACCCGGCTGCTCGACTGGGAAACCTCGATGTCGTTCGGCACTGTGCCGCCCCCTATGTCCGATCCGAGCTTAGAGATCCAGCCGGCCGGGCGTGGCGGAATTACCGGACTGCGTCAGCCCAGCCGGCGGCCGAGGTCGTCGTGGCTGTTCCACGACGCCAGCAGTAGGTAGACCAGCGCGGTCGCCATCGGCGCGGCGACGAGCACCCACGAGGATTCGAGCACTGGGGCCTGCGCGATCACGGCACCGAGCGCGGGCGATGAGTCCAGCTTGTAGTGCGCGGTGGCAAACGCCGAGCCGATCTGCATCCCGAGCCAGGAGGCCAGCGTCGAACCCGCAGCCGCCGCGATGAGCGCGACCGGACCGCGGCGCTCGCGCAGGAGCCATACGACCGCGCCGATGAGCAGCCCGACACCGATCGACATCACCGTGTAGATACCCAGGTCGTCGAACCGGTGCCAGCTCTCGAGCTCCAACGGGGCACGGTCGCCGACGGCGGTGATGATGCGGACGTGCTCGGCCGGGGCCATCAGCGACCACAGCCAGCCCAGCGGGATCCCCAGCAGACCTGCGGTCGACAGGATCGTGACCGCGGGCAGCAGATCCGCCTTCACCACGACCCGGGGTTCGACCCGGGGCATGACGAACTCCGGGAACGGTTCCCAGCGGTCGTCATCAACCGGAGACCGGTGTGCGCCGGCGGACGATTCGGACACGTCCGGCCTCCCTTCCGTCAGTGATCCACCGAGAGTAACCGGTCTCGGCCCGCTGTCACGAACCGTGTCGCCCGTGGCGCGTCAGGATTCTCCGCCGGACAGCTCACCGTGCCGGCTGCACCGCGCCGACCATCCGGTCGGCGTCACCTGGACGACCATCCGGCGGGCGCAGTGGGCGCAGAACCGGGGCGGCTCCAACGCCGTCCGTGCGTTGTCGCAGGCAGCGTGCTCACCACTCGTCGTCTGTCCACAGTGGACGCAGAACTCGCCGTCAGATGGTGTCACTGAGCGCCTTGATGGGCATCTTGAGCTCGCCGAGCATCTTGATGTCCTTGCTCGCCGGGCGGCCGAGGTTGGTCAGGTAGTTGCCGACGATGATCGCGTTGATCCCGCCCAGCATGCCCTGCTCCGCACCGAGATCGCCGAGCGTGAGCTCGCGGCCGCCGGCGAACCGCAACATCGTGCGGGGCATCGCGAGCCGGTACGCCGCGACGACCTTCAGCGCGTCCTTGCCCTCGATCACTTCGTACGCTTCGTACGGCGTGCCGGGCTGCGGGATCAGGAAGTTCATCGGAACCTCGTGCGGGTTCAGCTCGGCGAGCTGCACGGCGAACTCCGCGCGCTGCTCGGGCGTCTCGCCCATGCCGATGATGCCGCCGCAGCAGACCTCCATGCCGGCTTCGGCGACCATCCGCAGCGTGTCCCAGCGCTCGTCCCAGGTGTGCGTGGTGACCACGGCCGGGAAATGCGACTTGGCGGTCTCGAGGTTGTGGTTGTAGCGGTGGACGCCCATCTCGACGAGCTCGTCGACCTGCGACTGCGTCAGCATGCCCAGCGAGCAGGCGATCTGGATGTCGTTGCCGTCCTCGCGGATCGCCTTGATGCCCTCGCGGACCTGGTTGAGCAGCCGCTCGTCCGGCCCGCGCACGGCGGCCACGATGCAGAACTCCGACGCGCCCGCGACGAGTGTCTGGCGGGCGGCCTTGACCAGGCCGGGGATGTCGAGCCAGGCCGAGCGCACCGGCGTCGGGAACCGGCCGGACTGCGAGCAGAAGTGGCAATCCTCGGGGCAGCCACCGGTCTTCAGGCTGATGATGCCCTCGACCTCGACCTCGGGCCCACACCAGCGCAACCGCACCTCGTGGGCCAGCGCCAGCAACTCGGTCAACCGGTCCTCGCCGAGCCGCAGCACCTCGAGCACCTGGGCCTCGCCGAGCCCGACCCCGCCTTCGAGGACCTGCTCGCGAGCCACGGCGAGGACGTCCGCTCCTTCGGTGACCGGGACGGTCTTCTCGGGCGCTGAGGTCACGGTGACTCCTGTTCGTGGTGGATTTGATTAACGGTCGCTAACACATGCTGCACTACGTCCAGCGGGCTGAACAGCGACGCAGGTCACTTCTGGGCAGATGCGCTGCCCGCGAAGCATTCAGGGTCGAATTCGCCGCCGAACCACGGGGACAGGCCACCGCGGGCGTGGGCGAGGAACTCCTCCCTCGGGACACCGCCGGCACCCGCGGGAAGTGCCCCGAGCAGCAGCCCGCCCGCCGCGACCGGCAGGTCTTCGAGATTGGACACCATGGCGAGGTCCGGCTCGGCCGGCCAGGACCCGATGACGACCCCGGCGACGTTCAGCCCGCGCCTGGTGGCGACCTCGGCCGTCAGCGCCGTCGCGTTGAGGGTGCCGAGGCCCGCTTCCGCGACGACGACCAGCACCGCGCCGAGCGACCATGCGACGTCTGCCAGGGTGCTGCCGGCGGCATCGAAGCGCACCAGCAGCCCTCCCGCGCCTTCGACGAGCACGAGGTCGTGGTCTGCGTCCAGCTCGGTGGCGGCCTTGGCGATGTCCGACGGGGTCACCGGCGGGATCCCGCTGCGGCGGGCGGCCGCCTCGGGGGACAGCGGGTCCGGGTAGCGCCGCAGCTCGACGGTGGTGACGCGGCCGGCCAACCGGACGACGTCGTCCAGGTCGCCCGGCTCCCCGTCCTCGACCCCGGTCTGCGCGGGCTTCAGCACGGCGACCCGCTGGCCTTGGTCGAGGGCAAGTGCGGCGATGGCCGCCACGGTGACCGTCTTGCCGACGCCCGTCCCGGTTCCGGTAATCACCAAAATGCTCACGTCGGGAAAATCTAGCAGCGCGCCACTACCCCCTGCCGGACGGTAGCCAGCTGTTCGCCTCCCCGTGGGCCGCCCGTCAACTCGCTACCGCAACTCGACGGCAAGTTGCGGCGACTCGGCACCGGCCCGGACGAAGGACGAGACCGGCGGGTCGTAGAGATAGACCTGCGCGGCGCCGACGTCGAAGTACATCCCGGCCAGCTGCAGCTCTCCGCGTGCCTCCGCTTCGGCCACGATCGGATACTGCCGGAGGTGGTCGAGCTGCTGGAGCACGTTGTGCAGCGCCAGCTTGTCCGCCTGCGCGGCGGGCAGCCCGCCGTCCAGGACGATCTCCTCGGACGCCTCCCTGCGGGCGAGGCTCGGCCGTGCGTGGCGGAGCCAGCCCTCGAGCGCGGGCATGCCCGGCGGCGGGCCTTCCAGCAGCGCCTTCATCGCGCCGCACCCGGAATGTCCGCAGACCACCACTTCGCGAACCTTGAGCACGCCCACCGCGAACTCGATCGCCGAGCCCACCGAGTCGTCGGTACGTTCGGCGGGCACGAGGTTCCCGATGTTGCGGACCGCGAAGAGGTCTCCCGGACCGCTCGCGGTGATCAGGTCGGGCACGATCCGGGCGTCGCCGCAGGTGATGAACAGTGTGTGCGGCTCCTGCCCCTTCGCGAGCGTCGACATCTTGCGCCGCACCAGCGGAGCCGTGCGGCGCTGGAACTCCGCCGCACCTCGGCGCAACGCGGTCGACCGGCGGGGCACGGGGATCGCGTCCTTGGCCTGCCAGTCCGACCACGGCGCGAGCCAGTGCGGCACGGCGCGGTTCGTGGCGTCGCGGCTCACCGTCGGCGCCGCCGACTTCCCCCTGGCGAACCACGGATGCCCGATCTCCTCGACCTCGACCGTGCCCCCGGCGTCTTCGTGCGCCTGCTGCCAGGTCGACAGGCTTTCGAACGCCGCGTAGTCGAGGTAGTCGACAACGAGCTGCAGACTCACCTCGGCGCCCCGCGGGACGGTCGCGAGCACCTTCGACAGGCGAGGCACGGACAGGAACGTGAGCGCGCCCTCGATGACGACCCGCCACTTGTCGCCGTCGTGCTCGACGTGGATGCCGGACCAGATCATCCGGCGCAGCATCATCGCGAGCGAGAGCCCGACGCCGATGAGCACACCGGTCAGCAAGTCGAGCGTGACGACGCCGAGCACGGTGACGATGTACACGACGAGATCACCGTGCTTGAACACCTGGCGGATGTCGTGCAGGTTGACCAGTTTCGCCCCGACGTACACCAGCAGCCCGGCCAGCGCGGCGAGCGGGATGTCCTCGATCAGACCGGCCAGCAGGACCGCGGCGACCAGGATCCACACGCCGTGCAGAATCGCCGACGCCCGCGTTTTCGCGCCCGCGGCGACGTTGGTGGAGCTTCGCACGATGACCCCGGTGACCGGCAGGCCGCCGAGCGCACCGGACACCATGTTCGCCGCGCCCTGGCCGATGAGCTCGCGGTTGAGGTCCGAACGCGGGCCGGTGTGCAGCTTGTCGACGGCAACCGCCGACAGCAGGCTTTCCACGCTGGCGATCAGCGCGATCGTCACGGCCGCGACGGCGAACGCGAACCAACCACCGGACGGCAGCCTCGGGACCAGCGCGACGTCGAGCAGGTTGCCGGGCAGTACCACCCGCGGCAAGGCCATGCCGAACACCGACGCCACGGTGGTGGCCAGGACGATCGCGACCAGCGGCCCCGGCACCTTGCGGACGGCCGCCGGGAGCCTGGGCCACACCAGGAGGACGGCCAGGGTGAGCAGCCCGATCGCGGTGGCCGCCGGGTGGTGGCCGATGACCTGGCCCGGCAGCGCGAGCAGGTTGTTGACGGCCGAGCTTTGCGCGGAACCGCCAAGTACGACGTGGAGCTGGCCCAGCACGATCGTGATGCCGATCCCGGCGAGCATGCCGTGGACGATCGCCGGGGAAATGGCCAGCGCCAGCCGCGCGACGCGGCTCAGGCCGAGGACGACCTGCAGCGCGCCGGCCACCACCGTGATCGCGCAGGTCACCGCCCAGCCGAAGGTGGTGATGGTTTCGGCCAGCACCACGGTGAGGCCGGCTGCCGGCCCGCTGACCTGCATCACCGACCCGCCGAGCGCGCCGGCGACCACGCCGCCGACGATCGCGGCGATCAACCCCGCGACGATCGGCGCTCCGGAAGCGAGCGCGATACCGAGGGAAAGCGGGACGGCGACCAGGAACACCACGAGCGAAGCCGGGATGTCGTGCCGAAGTGTCGTCGAGAGCTTCATGATCACCAGGCTCCCGGAGAAAGTCGGGATTGTCCGCTATGAGCGGAAGTTAGGTGAAAAGTCACACGTGTGGGTGAACCGCTGGCCGGGACGAAGTCGGCCGCACCCGAGTCGCGCCACTTCTCGAACCCGAGCGGTGCATCCGTTGTGGCGAATTCGCGCCGATCAGGCCTTCGCGGCCGCCGCGAGCATCGCCTCGGCGATCACGGAGACGTCTTCGTCGGTGCTGATGTACGGCGGCATCGTGTAGATCAGGTCGCGGAACGGCCGCAGCCAGACGCCGTGCTCGGTCACCACCCTCGTCGCGGTCGCCATGTCCACGGGGTGGTCGAGCTGGATCACCCCGATCGCGCCGAGCACCCGGACGTCGACGACCGAGCCGAGGTCTCGAGCCGGTTCCAGCGCGGCCAGCAGACCGCGCTCGATCCGGGCGACATCGGCGGCCCAGCCGCCGTTGGCCAGCAGCCCGAGCGACGCGTTGGCCACCGCGGCGGACAGCGGGTTGCCCATGAACGTCGGGCCGTGCGCGAGCACCGGGACCTCGCCCCGCGAGATACCGGCCGCGACCTCGGCGGTGCAGAGCGCGGCGGCCATCGTGAGGTAGCCGCCGGTGAGCGCCTTGCCGAGGCACAGCACGTCCGGAGTGACCCCGGCGTGCTCGGCCGCGAACAGCCGGCCGGTGCGCCCGAACCCGGTGGCGATCTCGTCGAAGATGAGCAGGACACCGTGTACCTCGGTCAGCTCCCGCAGCGCGCGCAGGTACCCGGGGTGGTGGAACCGCATCCCGCCCGCGCCCTGGACGACCGGCTCGACGATGACCGCGGCCAGCTCGTCGGCGTGGTTCTCGATCGCGGCCGCCAGCACGTCGAGGTAGGCCTGGTCGGGTTCGGTATCAAAGCCGGCCGGCGGCTCGGGCACGAACAGCTGCTCGGGCAACGTGCCGCGCCAGAGCGAATGCATGCCGCCATCGGGGTCGCACACGCTCATCGGGTGGAACGTGTCGCCGTGGTACCCGCCACGCCAGGTCATCAACCGCCGCTTGGCACCGCGCCCGACGGACTGCCAGTACTGCAGGCACATCTTGATCGCGACCTCGACCGACACCGAACCCGAATCGGCGAGGAACACGTGCGCCAAGCCTTCCGGAGTGAGGTCGACCAGCGTGCGGGCCAGCGTGATGGCCGGTTCGTGGGTGAGCCCACCGAACATGACATGGCTCATCTTGGCGGCCTGCGCGGTCAACGCGGCGTCGAGCACGGGATGGCGGTACCCGTGGATCGCCGCCCACCACGAGGACATCCCGTCGACCAGCTCACGCCCGTCCGCCAGCTTGAGCCGCACCCCGCTCGCCTCGGTGACCAGCAGCGACTCGACCCGGCCGGGCATGGGCCCGTACGGATGCCAGACGTGTTCGGCGTCGAGGGCGAGCAGCTCGTCGGGACTCATGGACAGGAGAGACTAGACGGCCGGCACGCGCTCGGCGAGGGCGGTGACCAGGCGGTCCGTCACGTCCTGCCAGTACACGCGCTGCAGTTCGCGCTCTTCACTGTCGGACAGCCATTCCTGGTGGAACCGCAAGGTCGACTTCGCGCCCGTGCCCGCGGCACTGACGGTGACCTGCAGGGTCGAGTCGTGGTCCCAGTCCTTCGGCCGCCAGGTGAGCCGCACCCGATCGAACTCGCGGAAGCTGCGCACCTGGCCGGTGGTGCCGCTCGCCGTTTCGTAGGAGACGCCCCGAGCACGAGGTAGCTCGGCGCCGGAGCCGAGCCAGATCTCGACCCCCTCCCGGCTCACCAGGAACTCCCACAGGTCGGCGCCCGGATACGGCACGATCTTGGAAACGCCTATCTCCCAACCGGAATCGGCGGTCTTCCCCACTTGGTTACCCATCCCCCCATCCTCCCACCGGACGCCGACACTTTCGGGTACCGGTGTGGGTGCAGGATCTCCGGAGTGCGCTACCGACCGATTTCCGCGGCCGTTCTGGTCGAAGAACTGACCGACCGCGTCCTCGCCCTCACCGACCGTCGATGGATCGTCGTCGCGATCGACGGCACGGACACTGCGACCAACACCACACAACTCGCGGACGCGCTGGTCGAGCCGCTGCGGGTGAACGGACGCGACGTGGTGCGGGTCTCGGCGAAGGACTTCCTCAAGCCGGCCTCGCTGCGTTTCGAGCACGGAAAGCAGGATCCGGACTCGCGCTACACCGACTGGCTCGACGTCGGCGCGCTGCGCCGGGAGGTGCTCGACCCGCTTGCCGACGACGGCACGGGAGCCGTGCTCCCGGCCCTGTGGGACGCCGAAACCGACCGCGCGACCCGCCTGGACCGCGTCAGGCTGGCCGAGGGCGGTGTCCTGGTACTGGACGGCGAACTGCTGCTCGGCACGGGATTGGCGATCGACCTGGCGGTGCACCTGTGGTTGTCACCAGGTGCTGTGCGACGTCGTGTGCCCGCCGACGCCCAATGGGCACTGCCCGCCTACGAACGGTACGAAAACGAGGTTTCGCCCGCGTCGATCGCCGACGTCGTCGTCCGCATGGACGACCCGAACCACCCGGCCATGCTCGAGCCGGACACGGCCTAGCGCACCGCGGCAATCGGATCGCCGTCCAGCAGGCCGCTGAGGCGCTCGGCCATGACGTCCCACCGCCAGTTCCGGCTGACCCATTCGCGACCGGCCTCGCCCATCCGGCGGGCGCGGACGGGGTCGGCCAGGAGCGAAGCGAGCGTTTCGCGCAGCTGGTCGACGTCACGGCCGTCGACGACGTGCCCGGTGACCTCGTCGAGCACCGCTTCCGGCGCACCGCCGGAGTTCCCGCCGACAACCGGCAGCCCGGACGCCGAAGCCTCCAGGTAGACGATCCCGAGCGCTTCGACGTCGAGGCCCTTGCCTCTCGTCCTGGCAGGCATGGCGAAGACGTCGCCTGCGACGTAGTGCGCCGGAAGCTCCTGCCACGGGACCGAGCCCGTGATGACCACGTTCTCGCCGACCCCGAGGTCGGCCACCAGCTGCGTCAGGTGCTTGCGGTACGGCCCACCGCCGACCAGGAGCAGCACCACGTCGGGCACGCGTTTGCGCAGCTCCGGCAAGGTCCGGATGAGCATGTCCTGGCCCTTGCGCGGCACCAGGCGAGAGACGCAGACGACCGTCGGCCGGTCGCCGAGGTCGTGCCGCCGCCGGATTTCCTCGCGGGCGCCGGCATCGGGCTTGAACAGCTCGGTGTCCACGCCGGACGGCAGCAGCTCCAGGCCGGCCATCGGCCCGAACGCGGCCGCGAACCGGGTCCGCGTGTACTTGCTGACATAGGTGAGCACGTCGGTGGTCTCGCCGATCCGCCGCAGCGCCTGCCGCGCGCCAGGGAGCATCGACCAGCCGACTTCGTGGCCGTGGGTGGACGCGATGACCCGCCGGGCGCCGGAGGCCCGCAGCGAGTGGCCCAGCAGGGCGAGCGGGGCCGCCGCGCCAAACCAGACGGCCTCGCACTCCCGTGCGCGCATGATCTGCTTCGCGCGCCGC
Organism: Amycolatopsis sp.; assembly: GCF_025464955.1. Lineage (GTDB taxonomy): Bacteria > Actinomycetota > Actinomycetes > Mycobacteriales > Pseudonocardiaceae > Amycolatopsis. The sequence continues at coordinate 95,111 of NZ_JAODNM010000096.1, forward strand.
AACACGTCCGGTGTCGGCACCATCAGCGAAGTCGGGTGCCGCACCACCTCGAACGGGGCGGCCGCGTCGAACTCGCCGTGTGAACCGGAGCTGCCCTCCCACGACGGCGCGTAGACGACGAGGTCATCGGCCGGGAGCCTGGTCGCGAGCGAGTTCAGGTAGTTCTGGATCCCGCCCGGCCGGGGCGGGAAGTCGTTGGTCACGAGAAGGGTCCGCAGCACACCCAGCAGGCTACTGGTCGGCAAAACACAGCCGGAGCGGTACCGCTTTCACGGCACCGCCCCGGCTGGGGTGAAACGAGCGTCAGCTACGCGGTGGGACGACGAGCCCCGGCGTACTGAGGTTGCAGCGACGAGATCTTGACGACGTCGCCCGTGTCCGGGGCGTGCACCATCTTGTTGTTGCCGAGGTACATCCCGACATGCGAAACGGGTGAGTAGTAGAACACCAGGTCACCGGGTTGGAGCTGGTCCTTGGGAACCGCTGCGCCGAAGGTGGACTGCTCACTGGAGGTACGCGGCAGAGTGATCCCCGCCTTCGCGTACGCCCAGAGCATCAGACCGGAGCAGTCGAACGTGCTCGGGCCGGTCGCGCCCCAGACGTAGTCGCTGCCCAGCTTGCTCAAAGCCGCGTTCAGCGCGGTCTGCGCGGCCGCCGTCGGTGCCGGCAGGTTGGGAGCGTTGCCGCCGGTGTCCTTCCGGGAAGCCCGGTCCGCCGCACTCAGCGCGGCGTTCGCGGCGGTGATCTGGGCCAGCTGATCATCGAGGGACTGCTTCTGCGCGGCGATATCGGTGGTCAGCTTCGCCGCCGCGTCCTTGGCGGACTGCGCGACGCCCTGAGCGGTGGTCGCCTTCTTCTGCGCGTCCGCCGCCGCCTGAACGGCACCGGTGAGGTTGTTGAGCGCCTGGTCCTTCTCCGTGGCCAGCACGTCCAGCGCGGACGAGCGGTCGAGGAAGTCCTGCGCCGAGTTGCCGGCGAGCAACGCGGAGAGCTTGTTGAGCTGGACGCCGCTGGTGAACGAGGCACCGGCGAACTTGTCGACGTCGACCCGGTAGCGGGTGACATCGGCACTGGCCTTGACACCGGCCTGCTGGGCGGCGGTGACTTCCTGGGTGGCCTTGTCGAGCACACCCTGCTTGGCCGTGAGGTCGTCCTGGGCCTTGAGGTAGTCCTGGCTGATCTTCTCGGCCTGCGCGGAGAGGTCGCGGTACTTCGCGAGGGCGTCCGAAGAGTTCGTCGGGGGGGCTTGAAGGGCGGGGGCTGGGGCAGCGGTTGCGGGGACCTGGGCGAAGCTGACGGCCGTAATCACGGCCGCGGCTGCCAGTGCGCCGGCTACCACGCGCTTGACTGGATGCGACTGCACGTCGCGCGTGTCTCCTTTACTCGTCGGCCGCCAACCGGCCCGCTGCGAAGAGTCCGAAGAGGCGGGGTGACCTCCTCGGGCACCGGCGTGCGCGGACACAACGCCCACACCGGACAACAGCGGTTTTCGCCTCGTACCAAGCGCGAGTTTTACCTCAACAACGTTCGGTACGCGGTGATTCCGGTACAGCTCCCCGACAAAGCTGCCTCGGCGACAACCTCTCGTAGCCGACTTGGTGCGACGGCGTTCCACCCGAGAGATCTCGGCAAGGTTACGAAAAGACGGCCACCGCGTCCAGCGGGGTCCACCTGAAAACTCTGCGTAGTGCGCTGAAACACCATTGGACCAGCGACGACGAACATCTGTGACCGGCGCCACAGTTGGGGAATAAATCGATTACCGACCGTTCATCAGTTTCGATCGACCCTTCGGCGCCTCCACCCGGTTCGGGCAAATCACCCGGCCAAGCTGCGTTTACCCGGACTTTGTGCAACGCGCGAGCGCCGCCCTCCCGACCCGGGAGACACCAGCCGGAGCCGCGGCACCATGCCCGCTTCGGCGAGCGCGTCGATCGCGCGGCACTCCTCGTCGTCCCACTCGATTTCGGGCGGCGCGCCGAGGAGCACACTGACGACGCAGTCCGCGCAGGCGTCACCGCGCACCTGGCAGCGATCGCAGTCGACCGTCAGCCCACCGGGGACTTCGGCCTGGCCCAATGTGTAATCCACGTTGTCACTGCGGGCGAAGATCTCGTCGAGGGAGACGTCCACACCGTTCGGATGCATGTCCATGAACGCAAGGTAGAACCACCCACCGACAATTTCCGGCCCGCCCAGGGCTCGTGAGCGTTCCGTCTCGCCCGGGTGCGGGTGTCCCGCAGGGCGCAGTAGGCGGCCCGAACACTCACGAGTCAGATACGACCGACGCGCGCGACGAGCACGGCCGCCGGCACCGAGTGCGCGCCGCCGATCCGGACCGAGTCGGCCACCGCCCGGTCCGAGGTCGCCACCACCATCGGCCGTCCCGGCGGTTCGGCCGCGACCAGCGACCTGATCACGTCGTCGGCGAGGACCCCGCGGTCGGAGAACAGCACGCGGACCCCCCTGGGGACGGAGGCGGGCACGGACAGCACACCGGCGCCGTCGAAGACGACGGTCACCTCCGCGCCCGTCCTGGCGGCGAGGCTGGACATCTGGTTGGTCAGCCGGTCGCGCTGATCGGCCAGCGCCAGCTCCGGGTAGCCCGTCTTGGTGATGTTGTAACCGTCGACGATGAGGTGCACGTTCGGCAGCGCGAGCAGCCTGTCGAGCGACGTGGGGTCCTGGATGCGCAACCCCGTACCGAGGCCGGCACTGGCTCCGCGGATCGTGTCCGCCGGCCGGGACCCGCTCGAACCGAGCGAAAGCTCCCGCCGCAGCCCTTCGACAGCGCCGTCGATGGTGCCCACGAGCAGCGCCAAGCGCACTTCGTCGGCTTGACGGGCTTCCCTGGCGGACTGGCGGGCCACGTCCGCTTCGGCCACCGCGCGCTCGGCACGAGCCCGGTCGCTCGCCGCGCGCCGGCGTTCCCGCTCGAGATCGGCCCGCAACGTCTTGACCTCGCCTGAACGCTCTTGGCCACCACGCTCGGCGTCACCCCGAGCCTGTTCCGCGGCGTCCTTCGCCTGGCGCAGCAGCACGCCCTGCTCACGGAGCCGGCCACGAAGCTTCTCCAAGTCGGCTTCGCGTTCGCCACGAGCGTTCTCAGCCACCGACCGGGCTTCGACGAGCTCGACCCGCAACCGCTCGATCTCGGCTTCGAGACGCTGGTTGCGGGTGACCGCGGCATCACGTTCCGCGCGGAGGGTGGCCTCTTCGGCGTTTTTCGCCACGAGTCGCACGCGAGAGCTCGCGCTGGACTCGCCGAGCAGTACCGCCGCGGCGGCGCCGGCGACCGAGTCGACGGCGTTCGGGTCCAGTGCGTCCGGCCGGTGGTCTCGCAGCCATTCCAGGACCGCGGTCCGGAACCGGGACGATTCACCCAGCGTGGCGATCAACGCGGTGCCACCCAGTTTGGCCCGTTTGGCCGGGGCGAACTTCGCCACCGGCCGCAGCTGGCGCGGTACGTCGACGGTCTGCAGCTTGCCGAGCGCGGCGGCGGCGAGCTCGGCGATCCGGTCGCGGACGGGTTCGGGCAGCTCGGCCCATTCGACCGGTTCGGCCTGCGGAACCTGAGGCGCCTGCTCAGCCCGTGGCACGGCTCCCGAGGGGCCGGACACGGCTTCCTCGGGGAGTTCCGGCTCGACGGACTGTGGGTGCATTGGTCCAGCGTAGGCCCCAAGGCCCCGTCACGCGCTCGATGGCTCTGTGGAGGACTCCCGGGGCGCGCCGACCGGAGATTGTCGGTGCCCGCCCCTATCGTGCCGATCATGGATCCCCGAGGACTGCCCGAGCGCGAATCCGAGGAAGTGCAACTGACGTTCGACGAACTCGGCACCCCGCTGCGGGACACCACCTTCGTGGTGTTCGACCTGGAGACCACCGGTACCCGGCCGGGGCCGGACGGGATCACCGAAATCGGCGCGGTGAAGGTCCGCGGCGGGCAGGTGATCGGGGAGTTCGCCACCTTCGTCAACCCCGGAATGTCCATCCCGCCGCAGATCGTGGCACTGACCGGGATCACCGGCGCGATGGTCTACGACGCGCCGCGCATCGAGTTCGTGCTGCCGGCGTTCCTCGAGTTCATCGCGGGCACGGTGCTCGTCGCGCACAACTCCGCCTTCGACACGGGGTTCATGCGCGCGGCCTGCCAGGAACACGGCTACCTGTGGCCGAAGCTGGCCGTGGTCTGCACGGTCAAGCTGGCCCGCCGCGTGATCCCCCGGCACGAGACGCCGAGCTACAAGCTGTCCGCGCTCGCCGCGCTGTTCAGCGCGCGCACCACGCCGAACCACCGCGCGCTGGACGACGCCCGCGCCACCGTCGACGTCCTCCACGCGCTGCTGGAGCGGGTCGGGTCGGTCGGCGTGCACTCGCTCGAAGAGCTGCTCGACTACCTGCCCGAGGTCACCCCGGCACAACGGCGCAAACGCGGCCTGGCCGCGGATCTGCCCAGCTCACCGGGCGTATACCTGTTCCGGGGCCCCAGCGAAGAGGTCCTTTACGTCGGCACGTCGTCGAACCTGCGCCGCCGCGTGCGCCAGTACTTCACCGGCTCCGAAAGCCGCGGCCGGATCCGGGAGATGGTCGCGCTGGCCGAGCGGGTCGACGCCGTCGAATGCTCGCATTCGCTCGAAGCCGAGGTCCGGGAACTGCGGCTGCTGCACGCGCACAAACCCGCGTACAACCGCCGCTCGAAGAACCCGCGGAACGCGTGGTGGGTCGCGCTCACCGAAGAGGCGTTCCCAAGGCTGTCGGTGATCCGGATCGCCAAGGACGGCACGTTGGGCCCGTTCCGGTCCCAGTCGGCCGCTCAGGAGGCCGCGGGCACCCTCGCCGGCGCATCCGGGCTGCGCACCTGCACCCAGCGGATCTCGGCGAAGAGGCCCTCAGGTTCGCCCTGCGCCCTCGCCGAGCTCGGCCGGTGTGGAGCGCCGTGCGCAGGGCTCCAAAGCACTGAGGACTACCTACCGGGCGTCCTGGCTGTCTCGCAGCTCATCGCCGGCCAGGGCGGCGAGCCGCTGCACGCTGCCGCGCGGCAGCTGGAGCGCCTCGCCGAGGCTCAGCACTTCGAACAGGCCGCCCGCCACCGCGACGAGCTGGCCGGTCTCGTCCGCGCCGTCGGCCGGGCACACCGGCTGTCCTCACTCGCGATGATTCCCGAGCTGGTGGCGGCCGGCCCAGACGGCACCGGCGGCTGGGAGTTCGCCGTGCTCAGGTACGGCAAGCTCGCTTCGGCCGGAGTCGCGCGCCGGGGCGTTCCGCCGATGCCGATCGTCGAAGCGCTCGTCGCGTCCGCCGAAACCGTCGTCCCCGGCCCCGGCCCCCTGTTCGGCGCGCCTGCCGAGGAAGTCGGCCTCCTCGTGCGCTGGCTGAACCGCCCCGGCGTCCGACTGGTCCGCACGTCGATCCCGTGGGCCGAACCCGCGCTCGCCGCCGGCAGCTGGCGCGGCTGGCTGGACCTCGCCACCACCGCCACCTCCCTCGAGTACACCGCCTAGCCCGGCCGCGGGCACGTCCCGTCGTCGCGGTGCCGCCCCGGCTACGATCCCCGCAGGCGCACCGAACCCCAGGAGGTTTCCTTGATCACCGCGATCGTGCTCATCAACGCGGAGGCGAACCGCATCCCCGAAGCCGCTCAGGCGATCGCGGACATCGAGGGGGTCACCGAGGTCTACTCGTGCGCGGGCGACGTCGACCTGATCGCGTCGGTCCATGTCGCGGCCCACGAGGACCTGGCGGACCTGATCCCGGCGAAGATCGGCAAGGTGCCCGGGGTGCTCAACACCGACACTCACATCGCCTTCCGCTCGTACTCCCGCGCCGACACCGACTCGGCCTTCGAACTCGGCATCGAAGGCGCTTAGCCGACCGGTCTCGGAAAACGTGGCTCTCGTGTCGTATCCGTGGGTCCCCAGGGTGCTGATTGATGTGTGCTGGTGGCGTTTACAGCGGCAAGGACCGGGGCGAGTAGGGGCTCCCTCGCTGATCTGAGGGCCGGTCGTGTCGTGTCGGCGTGCGGTCACAAGCGCTGTCGGTAGCCGAGTGTGGGACTCGGCGCCGTGAACGTGGGACTCGCGAGCCGCGTCGGCGAGTCCCACACTCCGACTCGGCGAGTCCCACACTCAGGTCGACGAGTCCCACGTTCACCGACGGCCGACCACGCCACACCACACGACAGACCCTCAGATCCGGTCCACGGGCGCCCCGTCCGCCCCGGTCCCTGCCGCAGTAAAACGGAACCAGCCACTCCAATCAGCCCCTCAACCATCACGGACCCACGGATAGAGCAGGAGAACCGAAAACGTGAAGGCCCCCTTCACGGCGAATTACGCCGCGAAGGGGGCCCTTCACGTCCAGTCGAACTTAGTGTCCGGTGGTGATTTCCTTGGGGGTGGCGCTTTCGTCTTCGGAGGCGTGGCCGTTCGAATGGCCATTCGAGTGGCCGTTGCCGCGGGCCCGCTCGAGTGCGACTGTCTCCTCGGCCGGGTCGGGCGACAGGATGGAACCTGCGACGGGGTGACCGGCCGTGCCCAGCTTGTTCATCTTCTTCGGCACCGTGGCGCCCTGGTACTCCAGCGGAACCGGGTGACCGTGTCCGTCGACGGGACCCAGCGGCTGGTGGACCTCGATGAACTCACCATGCGGAAGGCGCTTGATGATGCCCGTCTCCATACCGTGTTCCAGCACCTCGCGGTCGGCCCGCTGCAGGCCGATGCAGAGCCGGTAGGTGATGAAGTACGCCAGCGGCGGCACCACGAGCACGCCGATCCGGCCTGCCCAGGTGGTCGCGTTCAGCGAGATGTCGAACTGGTCGGCGATGATGTCGTTGAACCCCGACAGCATGATGATCAGGAAGAACCCGAGCGCCATGGCACCGAGCGCGGTCCGCACCGGGACGTCGCGCGGACGCTGCAGCAGGTTGTGGTGTGCGGTGTCCTTCGACAACTTCCGCTCGATCCACGGGTACATCACCAGCAGCCCGATCAGCAGGGGCATCCCGACCGCGCCGGGGAAGAACACCGCGGGAATCGTGTAGTTCCCGAGGTAGACCTCCCACGCGGGCCAGATTCGCAGCATGCCGTCGGCCCAGGCCATGTACCAGTCGGGCTGTGAACCCGCGGACACCTGAGACGGGTTGTACGGGCCGATATTCCAGATCGGGTTGATCTGGAACAGCCCCGACATCAGCGCGATGACCCCGATGACCATGGCGAAGAACGCGCCGCCCTTGGCCGCGAACACCGGCATGATGCGCACGCCGACGACGTTGGTTTCCTTGCGCTTCACGCCCGGGAACTGCGTGTGCTTCTGGTACCAGACCAGCGCGAGGTGCGCGCCGATCAGGCCCAGCATGATGCCAGGGAGCAGCAGGATGTGGATCGTGTAGAGCCGCGGGATGATCTCGGTGCCCGGGAACTCGCCGCCGAACAGCGCCCAGTGGATCCAGGTACCGATGACCGGCACCGACAGCACGATGCCGGACAGCGTCGCCCGGATACCGGTACCGGAGAGCAGGTCGTCCGGGAGCGAGTAACCGAAGAAGCCCTCGAACATGCCCAGCACCAGCAGGAGGCTGCCGATCACCCAGTTCGCCTCACGCGGCCGCCGGAAGGCGCCGGTGAAGAAGATCCGGAACATGTGCACCAGCATCGCGGCGACGAAGATCAGCGCGGCCCAGTGGTGCAGCTGCCGGACGAACAGGCCGCCGCGGACGTTGAACGAGATGTCCAGCGTGCTCGCGAACGCCTTGGACATCTCGATGCCCTGGAGGTTCGTGAAGCTGCCGTGGTAGACGACCTCGGTCATCGACGGGTCGAAGAACAACGTCAGGTAGACACCCGACAGCAGCAGGATGATGAAGCTGTAGAGCGCGATCTCACCCAGCAGGAAGGACCAGTGGGTCGGGAACACCTTGTTGATCTGGTGCCGCATGCCCTTGGCCAGGTGGTACCGCTGGTCAGCCCAGTTGGCCGCCGCCCCGGCCGCCTTCTCCGCGGGGTTCGTGCCCTTGGTGGGCGTGGTGAGTGAACTCATGACTTACGCTCCCAGAAGGCCGGGCCGACAGCCTCGATGAAGTCGCCCCGAGCTATCAGATAGCCGTCCGCGTCCACAGTAATGGGTAATTGGGCCAATGGACGGGTCGCCGGACCGAAAATCGGCTTCGCGTAGTGCAACGCGTCGAACTGCGACTGGTGACACGGGCACAGGATCCGGTTGGTCCGCTGCTCGTACAGCGAGGTCGGGCAGCCGACGTGACTGCAGACCTTCGTGTACGCGTAGTAGTCGCCGAAGTTGAAGTCGGTCTGGTTCTCGCGCTTGACGACGCGTGCCGCGTCCGCCGGGCGAAGCCGGATGAGCATGACCGGGTTGTCCGACCGGACGAGTGCGGCGGCGAGCTTCTCGTGGTCGCCCGCTTCGGACTTGCGGTACGGGAAGACCGTTTCCATACCGCCCGCGTCGAGGTCCTCGACCTTGACCAGCGAGACCGGCAGGAGCTTGCCGTCCTCGTCTTCGAGCTTGCCGGTGTTGCGGCGCATGTACACCACTTCACCGGGGGACTGCGGCTGCCAGCCGGTGTGCCACAGCGAGTCCTGGTTGTTGGTGTCCTTCCACGGGTCCTTGATGAAGGACGCCAGCGGAAGCGCGGCGGTGGCGAGCCCGAGCATCCCGGCCCCGAGGCCGGCGCTGCGCTTGATCAGCGACCGGCGGCCGATCGTCGTCCGGGTGCCGGCGTCGGCCAGCTCCGCGAGGATGGTCTGCCGGTCGATTTCCTTCGACCCCGCACCGGCGTTGTCGCCGCGCTCCTGGATCGCGGTCTCCGCCGGGATGAACTTTTTCGTGTACAGCAGCGCGCCGATGCCGAGGCCCAGGATCGCGATACCCAGCGTCACACCCAGGATCGGGGTGTACAGGCTGTACGCGAACGCCTTGGACGAGTCCGGCGTCTGGTACTGCCACGGCCACCAGATCATCGCGACGACGAAGGCCAGCCCGGCGATCCCGGAAATAAGGAACCACACCGCGACGAGCCGTTCGGCCCGCTTCTCCGCCCGGGTGCCCGGCACGGGCCAAGGCGTCGGGTAGTCGACCAGCTCGACGCCGTCGAGCGCATTACCCAGCGTGACCAGCTGGTCACGATTCATTTCGGCCAACTCCGCCTCAGTGGGCGAATTCGGCTCCTCGCCGCTCATGCCTTCGATCCAATCCACAGCGTGACGCCGATGAGTGCGGCGATTCCGACGATAAAGGTGATCAGGCCCTCCGAAGCCGGGCCGACACCGCCGAGTCCGTTACCACCCGGGTTGTTGTTCCCGTCGGAAACCGACTTCACGTACGCGATGATGTCCTTCTTCTCTTCCGGGCTGAGCTGCCGGTCGGAGAACTTGGGCATGTTCTGCGGGCCGCTGAGCATCGCCGTGTAGATCTGCTCTTCGCTGGCCGGGTCCAGGTTCGGCGCGAACTTGCCGGCCGACAGCGCCCCGCCACGGCCGGTGAAGTTGTGGCACGAAGCGCAGTTGAGCCGGAACAGCTCGCCACCACGGGCGGAGTCGGTGCCGCGCAGCGCGGCACCGGTCTCGGTGGGCACCTGCGCGCCGCCGCCGTGCTGCTGGACGAACGCGCCGACGGCGTCGATCTCGTCCGGGGTCAGCTTCGGCGGTTTGCGCTCGGCCTGCGCCTCCTGGCGGGCGGCCGGCATCCGGCCGCTCGAGGTCTGGAAGTACACGGCAGCGTCGCCCACACCGATGAGGCTGGGACCGCGGTCCTGGACGCCTTCGAGGTTCGCGCCGTGGCAGGCGATGCAGGTGTTGTCGTAAATCTGCTCGCCCTTGCGCAGCAGCGCCGGGTCACCCTGCGCCTGCGCGGTCTGCGGCACCGGAGCGAACACGGCGTACGCCGCGCCCACGCCGACCAGTGCCACACCGAGTGCGAGCACGCCGGCGAACCGCCTGCGCAGCTTCGACCGCGCGCGGAAGCGACGCTCCGAGGATTTCTTGCTGGTGGTCATCTCTGCGGCAACCCTTGCTGTCAGTTCGGGCCGATGTGGAAGGTGCCGGCTGGCTTGTGGTGGCCGGCCTGGAAAGTCAAGGAAGGAGGTAGATGACCGAGAACAGGCCGATCCACACAACGTCGACGAAGTGCCAGTAGTACGAAACGACGATGGCCGACGTCGCCTGCGCCGGGCTGAACTTGCTCAACCGGGTACGGATCAGCAGGAAGATGAAGGCGACCAGCCCGCCGATGACGTGCAAACCGTGGAACCCGGTGGTCAGGTAGAAGACCGTCCCGAAGGCGCCGGACGGGATGGTGACACCCTCACCGATCAGGCTGCGGTACTCGTTGGCCTGGCCGAGGACGAACACAGTGCCCATCACCAACGTGACCAGGTACCAACGCCGCAGGAGGAAGACGTCGCCCTTTTCCGCGGCGAAGACACCCAACTGACAGGTCACCGAAGAGGCCACCAGGATGATCGTGTTGACGAGCGCGTAAGGCACGTCCAGATGGATCGGATCACCGGTCGACGCCAGAATCGGCGGCCAGGAGCCGGTCGAGTTCTGGGCCTTGACAGTGAAGTACATCGCGAACAGTCCAGCGAAGAACATCAGCTCGCTGGACAGCCACACGATCGTGCCGACACTGACCATGTTCGGCCGGTTCAGCGAGTGCACCCGCTGACTGAGGGAGGGGGCTGCCGTTGTCACGACTCGCATTATGTCCTCTCGCGGCAGGATGCCGCCGTCCGGGTCCACGGCGCGTCGCACCCGGACTTGATCACACTGGGACCAAGCGAGAAGGAGGGCTACCGGTGAGTTTGGCCGATCGTGTTCGTGACCTGCTGAGAAAGCCCAAAGTGCCTGCTCTGGGCGTCGACGACGAAGGATTGGAGATCGTCGCGGAGGCGTTCGACGCCGTTGAAGCGGACTCTTCAGTGCTCGCGAGATCACCCGCTTGGGTAGCGGAAAACCCGGCCGTGCTGCGCCACCACCTCGCGCTGCCCGCCGATCGGATTCCCGACGCGGCCGCGATTTTGGCCCAGGACGGCTGGGAACTGCGTGAAGTGCGCGAAGTGGACGGACGCGTCGTCACGCACGCGCTGCGTGTACAGCGGCTGGACGCGCTGCACTGCGCCCAGGAACGCGCCAGGATGGCCGGGCTGGCCCAGCGTCTCGGCGGCGACTCGCTCGGCTGGGACGCGCTTCAACCCCTGCCCCTACGTGATGAAGGCCATGGCCGATAGCATCGGCATATCCACCCGTGACAAGCCGGAGGCGCACAAGATGGGCGACGAGTCGCTGAGGATCCTGGTGTTCAGCCACAAGCCGGGAGTACGGGAGTCGATCGTCAACGCGATCGGCCGCAAACCCGCCACCGACCTGGCCAAGGTGACCTTCGTCGAGGTCTCCGGGATCGCCGACGTGCTCTCCGAAATGGACGCCGGCACCGTCGATCTCGCCATCCTCGACGGGGAAGCGCAGCCGACCGGCGGCATCGGGCTGACCCGGCAGCTGAAAAACGAGATCACCGACTGCCCGCCGATCGTCGTCGCCGTCCGGCGCAAGGATGATCGCTGGCTCGCCACCTGGTCCCAGGCCGACGCCGTGCTGGTCCACCCGCTGGACCCGCTCACCGCCGCCGAGACCGTCGCCGGGGTGCTTCGCGCCCGGCGCGTCCCGGCGGTACCGACCAACGGCTGAGCCGGCGATGCCGAACAGCTGGCCGGCGCTGCTCAACCAGCTCATCGCCAGGACCGACCTGTCCGAAGAGGACACGGCGTGGGCGATGGACCAGATCATGTCCGGCGTGGCTACCCCAGCCCAGATCGGCGGGTTCGCCATCGGCCTGCGAGCCAAGGGCGAGACGGCGTCGGAGCTTTCCGGCATGGCCGCGATGATGCTCCGGCACGCGCGCCGGGTGCGCGTCGACGGGCGTGCGGTGGACGTCGTCGGCACCGGCGGCGACCACTCCAATTCGGTGAACATCTCGACCATGGCGTCGATCGTGGTCGCCGCGGCCGGGGCTCCCGTGGTCAAACACGGCAGCCGGTCGGCGTCTTCGCAGACGGGCGCCGCGGATGTGCTCGAAGCCCTCGGCATCGCGCTGGACCTGCCGCCTGACACCGTCGAGCGCTCGGTCGCGGAGGTCGGGATCGGCTTCTGCTTCGCGCCGCTCTTCCACCCCGCGCTGCGCCACGCCGGCGCCACGCGCAGCCAGCTTGGCGTGCCGACGACGTTCAACCTGCTGGGCCCGTTGACCAACCCGGCTCAGCCGCCGGCGTCGCTGATCGGCTGCGCGTACCAGGACAAGACCGAGGTACTGGCGGAAGTGTTCTCGCGCCGCGACGCGAGCGTCCTGCTCGTCCGCGGTGACGACGGACTCGACGAGCTCACCACGACGACCACGTCGTCGGTCTGGGTGATTTCGGGCGGCGAGATCCGGCGGGAGACGTTCGATCCCTCCACACTGGACATTCCACTCGCGACGCCCGAACAGCTGCGGGGCGGAGAAGTCGGCTATAACGCCGAAGTCGTACGCCAGCTCGTCGGTGGAAAGATCGGACCCGTCCGTGACGCCGTCGTGCTCAACGCGGCAGGCGCACTGGCCGCGTTCAACGGCTTCACGGGCTCGCTGACCGAAGATCTGGCCGCCGGCATCCAGTCGGCCACCCAGGCCATCGACTCCGGCGCCGCGGCGAACCTGCTGACCCGGTGGGCGGAGTTCTCCGCCGCCGCGAAATGACCCGACCCGAACGGAGCACAACCCCATGGCACTGACCATCGTCGCGAAGATCAAGGCAAAGCCGGAAGGCGTCGACCAGCTGGTCACGGCCCTGAAGGCGGTCGCGATCCCCAGCCGCGAAGAGGCCGGTTGCGAGTCCTACCAGCTCTACCTCAACCCGGACGACCCCACCGACCTGGTGATGGTCGAAACCTGGGCGGACAACGACGCGATCGCCACGCACAACAAGAGCCCGCACTTCCAGGCTCTGGTCGCCGACATGACGCCCCTGCTCGCCGGCCCGCTGGACATCCAGATCCTCAAGCCCGCCAAGGACGCCTGACCCGTCCTCGCCCAAAAGGGCACTTTTGTGGCTCTTCGGTCGTGTGTGGGTGCTGGTTGCTGTGGACTGGCTGCGTTTTACCGCAGCAAGGGCCGGGTCGGTGTACGGCGAATGCCGGTGTCCGGAGCTGGGTGTGGGACACGCCCTCTGACTGTGGGACTCACCCTCCCTGAACGTGGGACTCGCACAGCACATCGGCGAGTCCCACACTCCAGCCCGGCGAGTCCCACGTTCACACCGACGAGTCCCACATTCACTGACAGCCGACCACACCCACTGACCTCAAGAACCTCACCAGCCACACCGACACCACCGAGGCGTCGCGGACCCACACATACGACACAAGAACCACTTTTGTACTTTTGCGCTCTGCTTGAGACTTCAACGAGGGCACAAAAGTACAAAAGTGCCCACGCGTCGCTCGCAAGTCGCCGTCGAGTTGCGGTGCTGGCGGAGCCGGATGTGGGACGCGTTGAAGGGGATGTCCTGGAAGCAGGACATCCCCTTCAGCGCGGGTGAAAGCTATTCGTGGTTGGGGCCGGTGTGGTACTCGAACACCAGGCCACCGATGGTGATGAGCAACATGAACGCCGCGATGACCAGCATCCAGATGTGGAAGAACGCAAGCGACAGACCGATTGTGGCGGCCGAGGCGGCCAGGCCGATCGGCCAGTAGCTGCCGGGGCTGAAGAACCCGATCTCGCCGGAGCCATCGCTGACCTCGGCGTCTTCTCGGTCCTCCGGGCGGTCCTCGATCCGGCGGGCGACGAAGCGCAGGTAGCTACCGGCCAGCAGGGCCAGCCCACCGGTCAGGATCAACGCCACCAGGCCGACCGGCTCCACGCCGTAGCCACTCCACAACCCGGTGGACACCCCGTAGATCGCCGCCGCAAGGAAGGCGAAGATGGTGACAATTTCGAAGATCCGCGCTTCGGTCTTCATGGACCTGTCCTCACTCCTGACTCATGCGCACTGAAGCTGCTTCGAACGGGCGGAGCCGTTCTGCTCAGCCGGACGCGGTCCGCGCGGTGCGGTCGGTGTTGAACGGCTGCGTGGTGACAGCGTGCGAGGTGCACAGTTCACCACAGTTCATCGTGGTCAGCGCCTCGGACGCGGTGTAGAGCTGGTTGGTCTTCGCGTTGATCTGGCCGCGCAGCCTGATGTACTGGGCATACAGGTCCGGGGTGAGCGCACGGACCTCGAAGTTCATCACCGAGTGGTAGGTGCCGCAGAGTTCGGCGCACCGGCCGACGAAGGAGCCGGTCTGGTCGATCGAGTTCTGGAACGACATGTCCTGGTTGTTCTTCTCCGGGAACGGGAAGACGTCCCGCTTGAAGTGGAACTCCGGGACCCAGAAGGAATGGATGACGTCGGTGGACCGCAGGTTGTACTGGATCGTCCGGTTCGTCGGGAGGACCAGCAGCGGGATCTCACCGGAGCTGCCGATCGTGCGGACGATGTCACCGTTGGCCGTCTTCGGCTCACTCGGGTAGTCGAACTCCCAGTTCCACTGGAAGGCCACCACGTTGACCGTGACGTCAGGGTTCGGCTTCTTGTCGAGGACGTCGCTCTCGGTCGTGGCGGTGAAGAAGAACAGCACACAGACCATGATCAGCGGCGTGACGACGGTGAAGATCTCCAGCGGCACGTTGTACTGGAACTGACGCGGCAGCTCCTCAGGCTCGCCGGGAACGCCCTTCTTCTTGCGGTGGAAAACCGCGACCCAGAAGATGAGGGCCCAGACGACGACGCCGACCGCGAGCGCGGCGATGACCGTGTACGTCCACAGGTGCTGCATCTCGAGCGCCTGCGGGGTGACCCCCACCGGCCAGCCGAAGCGCAGGACCTCGTCACCGGAACAGCCGGTAGCGGTGACGGCCACGAGGGCCGCCAGCACGGCGATCCGACCGGCACGGCCGAACCTGGACTTAGCCGGCTTACCCGCCGGGGTGCGCTCTGGATTTACCACTGCGCCTCGCCCTTTCACCCAGAGCCTCCTCGACTGATCTTTGTGACACGCGGAGCCTAGCCGAGTTATCCGTTCGCGCTGACCAAGGGGTGAGTTGTTGGCGCGCCTGGCCGTTGGCGGCCCGCCGAGCACGGCCGAACGGCGGTCGCGGCATACTTGGGGCTTCGATCCCGGCCACAAACGAGAGGTGTGAGTACACGTGTGCGGCCTTCTTGGACTTATCTGCGCCACCGACGCGGACGCGGCCAACGCGCGCAAGGCGGTCGCCGCCGCGCTGCACTGCCAGCGCCACCGCGGTCCGGACGAGACGGACACCTGGGCCGACGCCGAGGTCGTCTACGGCTTCAACCGGCTGGCGCTGATCGACCTCGCCCACTCGCACCAGCCGCTGACCTGGGGCCCGCCGGAATCGCCGACGCGGTACACGATGAACTTCAACGGCGAGATCTACAACTACCTGGAGCTGCGGGAATCGCTCACCGCCGAGTTCGGCGCGAAGTTCAACACCGAAGGCGACGGCGAAGCGATCGTCGCGGCGTACCACTACCTCGGCGCGGACGCGGTCAAGAAGCTGCGCGGCATGTTCGCCTTCATGATCTGGGACTCCGAGAAGAAGCTCGTCTTCGGCGCGCGGGACCCGTTCGGCATCAAACCGCTGTTCTACTCGGCAGGCTCGGGCGGGATCGCGTTCTCCAGTGAAAAGAAGAGCCTGCTGGAGCTGTCCGGCACGCTGGGTGTCGCCGAGGAGTTGGACCGCAAGGCCCTGCAGCACTACCTGGTGCTCCAGTACGTGCCGGAGCCCGAGTCGCTGCACGCCGGCATCCGCCGGATCGAGTCCGGGACGTCGTTCACCGTCACACCCGGGGGTGAACTGGCCACCCAGCGGTACTTCCACCCGGTGTTCAGCTCGAAGCCGGTCAAGGGCGCCGCCGAAGCGGACGCGTTGTACGAGCGCATCGCCGATGTGATGAAGGACTCCGTCGCCAAGCACATGATCTCCGACCCGGACGTCACGGTCGGCGCGTTCCTGTCCGGCGGCATCGACTCCACGGCCACCGCGACGCTGGCGAAGCGGCACAACCCGAACCTGATCGCGTTCACCGCGGGTTTCGAGCGCGAGGGTTACTCCGAAGTGGACGTCGCCGCCGAGACCGCCGAGGCGATCGGCGTCAAACACGTGGTACGCACGGTCTCCGCCGACGAGATGATGGAGACGCTGCCGCTCATCGTCTGGTATCTCGACGACCCGGTAGCCGACCCGTCGCTGGTGCCGCTGTGGTTCATCGCGCGCGAAGCGCGCAAACACGTCAAAGCCGTGCTATCCGGTGAAGGCGCGGACGAGCTGTTCGGCGGGTACACCGTCTACAACGAACCGATCTCGCTCGCGCCCTTCGAGAAGCTGCCAGGCGGCGTCCGGACGCTGCTCGGCAAGGCGTCGAAGCGGATCCCGGAAGGCACCCGGGGCAAGGACCTGCTGCGTCGCGGCGCGCTGTCCCTTGAGGACCGCTACTACGGCAACGCCCGCAACTTCCGCGACGACCAGCTGCGCGCCGTGCTCCGGACGTTCACCGAGGGTGTCGGCTTCAAGGACGTCACCGCGCCCTGGTACCACGCCTCGGAGGGCTGGGACCCGGTTTCGCGGATGCAGCACGTCGACCTCTACACCTGGCTGCGCGGCGACATCCTGGTCAAGGCCGACAAGGTGACCATGGCGAACTCGCTCGAGCTGCGGGTGCCGTTCCTCGACGCCGAGGTCTTCAAGGTCGCCGCGAGCATCCCGCTGGACCAGAAGCTCACCAAGGAGACCACCAAGTACGCGCTACGGCGCGCGCTGGCCGACATCATCCCCGGGCATGTGCTCAACCGCCGCAAGCTCGGATTCCCGGTGCCGATCCGGGTGTGGCTCCGCGACGAGATGTACGACTGGGCACGCGGCATCATCTCGGACTCGAAGACCGAGGAGCTGCTCGACAAGCGCGCCGTGCTCGCGCTGCTCGACGAGCACAAGGAAGGCAACCACGACCGCAGCCGCCAGATCTGGGCGCTGCTGGTCTTCATGATCTGGCACGGGATCTTCGTCGAGCACCGCATCAAGCCCGATGTGCCCGAGCCCGCCTACCCCATCAAGCTCTAGCAGGTCACGGACTCGTGAGTGTTCCGGCCGCTTACGGTGTCCTGCGGGACACCCGCACCCGGGCGGGCCGGAACACTCACGAGTCTCTACGCGGGCAGGACGGGGGCGATCTCCTCGGCAGCCTCGGGGCCGAAGGCGGAGCTGATGCGGGCGAGCGCGGACGTCCGCTCGAACGTCCACTCCTGGGTACCGACGGTCTCCAGCACCAGGACGGCGACCAGGGAGCCGAGCTGGGCGGCGCGCTCCAGGCTGAGGCCGCCGTGCAGAGCGGCCAGGAAACCGGCGCGGAAGCCGTCACCGACGCCGGTCGGGTCGGCCTTGCTGACCTCGGGGACAGCGCCGATCTGCAGGGCGAGGCCGTCTTTGCCGATGATCTCGACGCCCTTCTCCCCCAGCGTCGTGACCCGCATGCCGACGCGCGCGAGGACGTCGGACTCGGACCAGCCGGTCTTCTGCAGGAGCAGCTCCCACTCGTAGTCGTTGCTGAACAGGTACGTCGCACCCTCGACGAACGCGCGCGCCTGCTCACCGTCCATCCGGGCGAGCTGCTGCGACGGGTCGACGCCGAAGGTGTACCCGCGCTGGCGGCATTCCTCGGCCTTGCGCAGCATGCCGGCCGGGTCGTCCGGGCCGATCAGCATCAGTTCGAACCCGCCGGTCCGCTCCGCGATCGGGAAGAGCTCGATGTCACGGGATTCGGTCATCGCGCCGGCGTAGAAGGTCCCGATCTGGCACATGTCGTCGTCGGTCGTGCAGACGAACCGCGCGGTGTGCGCCGTCTCTGAGACGTGCACGCCCGACGTGTCGACGCCGTGCCGCTCGAGCCAGGACCGGTAGTCCGCGAAATCGGCGCCGACTGCGCCGACCAGCACCGGTTCCACCCCCAGCACGCCCAGGCCGAAGACGATATTCGCGGCGATCCCGCCGCGCCGCACCACGAGGTCGTCGGCGAGGAAGCTGAGCGAAACCCGGTGGAGCTGCTCGGCCACCAGCTGCTCGGCGAACCTACCGGGAAAGTGCATCAAATGATCGGTTGCGATACTGCCGGATACCGCTATCCGAGCGTTGGCTGCCACCGGTTCTCCTTGTCGTCACGCGCGGGGCACTCCGAACGAAGTTACCCGCAGGTCATGACCCGATCGGGTACTTCGGCACACGACGACCGACACTACCGGCTGGTACTTCTGTTGCGCTCTAGCTTCGATCAATACCGTGGCAGAGGTGAGTATCACCACCGAACCCGAGACCATGGGCGAGCTGATCGCCGACTGCGCGGACATCCCGCCATCCCTGCACACCGAGGTCCCGCGGGCCCGGCCCGGGGCCGCCAGGACGTGGGCGGTCGACGACGACTGCCACGCGCAGGTCGCCGAACTGGACCTCTACATCTGAGTCAGCTAGAGACGGCGCCGCCACGGCCCCGTGAACGAGCGCGAGCCGCGACCTCACTGAGGTCGCGGCTCGCGCTCGTTGCTGCGTCAGCTCAGTGGAACGAGTCTCCACAGGCGCACGAACCGGTCGCGTTCGGGTTGTCGATCGTGAAGCCCTGCTTCTCGATCGAGTCGACGAAGTCGATAACGGCGTCGGACACGTACGGCGCACTCATCCGGTCGACAGCCACCTGGATGCCGCCGAAATCGCGGAAGAGGTCGCCGTCGAGGGTGCGCTCGTCGAAGAACAGCTGGTACTTGAGTCCGGCGCAGCCACCAGGCTGGACGGCGATGCGCAGGTGCATGTCGTCACGGCCCTCTTGCTCGAGCAGGGCCTTCGCCTTGGCAGCCGCGGCGTCGGTGAGCGTCACACCGTGGGTGGCTTCGGCAGCCTCGGGCTGCGCGTTGCCGGTCTGCTCAGCGGTCGTCATGGGTCTCCCTCGGGGTCGAGCTGGTCGTGGGTACAGGTGCTCTGCAACTTCTCAACACCAGGCGTACCCGATCTGTTCCACGCTTGCACGTCCCTCCATGGTCGCACATCTTTCGACCGGATGAACATGGCGCCGAGCACTGGAATAAGCTATTGACGTGAGGTTCCTGCGTCGTAACAGCACCACAGCCACCGAAGAGCCGCCCGTCGAGGCCTCGGAGGACTCTGACAGCGCCGCCAAGGCGTTCACGCCAGCCAAGGGGCGAGCGACGCCGAAGCGCCGTGAGGCCGAGGCCAAGCGCCGCGGTCCCGTCGCGCCGCCGCCGAAGTCGACCCGTGAGGCGATGCGGCGCAACAAGGAGCTCCGCAAGGCAAACCCGAAGACCAAGGAAGACCGCCGCTCCGAGGCCAAGGAGCGTCGCGAGCGGATGATGTCCGGCGACGACAAGTACCTGCTGCCCCGCGACCGCGGCCCGGTCAAGGCCTACGTCCGCGACCTCGTGGACTCCCGGCGCAACCTCCTCGGCCTGTTCATGCCGCTGGCCGTGCTGGTATTCGTCGCGCTGCTGGTGCCGGCCCCCAAGATCCAGCAGTACGCGACGCTGCTCTGCACCCTGCTGCTGCTCGGCATGGTCATCGAGGGCGTGATCAGCGGCCGCCGGATCGCCAAGCAGGTGCGGGCGAAGTTCCCGAAGGAAGTAGTCAAGGGCAGCTCGGTCGGCTTCTACGCGTTCGTCAGGGCCAGCCAGATCCGCAAGCTTCGCGTGCCCAAGCCGCGCGTGCGCGCCGGCGACGTCGTTCCCGGCTGACCGGCGCCTTCAGCCGGCCATCTCACTGCGGAACCTGAGCATGTGGGCCATGCCGCACATGCCGTGGAAGGGACTTATCGCCAAGGGCGCCGCGGAGGCGACCGCGATTCCGCTCGAGCGTTACTGAATGGCCCAGTCCGTTCGCCGCGAAATGGCGTTTACGCCTGGTCCGCCTGTCTCGTAGGGTCGACGTCATGACCGACGCCGTCGACCTGGCCACGCGCAACTTCGCGACGTTCTGGACTTCGCTCGCGCAGACTCGCGGACACGAAGTGATCCGCCGGCCCGGCTTCCTGGCCGTCGACGGGCAAGGGCGCGCGAACCTGCGAATCTTGCTGCTCTCCCCAGATCCGACTGCCGAAGAGATCAACGAACTGACAGCGCTGGCGCGGCGGTCGTCGAGAACGGTCGTCGTCGAGGACCCGTACAGCTCGCTCGACTTGGGCGAGCTGGGGCTGACTTCGCGACAGATGCCGGTCATGATCCGCGAAGTGGGCATGGACACCGCGCCGCCGACGCTCGAAGTCACGCGGGTCGACCGGGCAGACCAGCTGGAAACGGCGGAACGCATCGTTGTCGACGGTTTCCCGCTGCGCGCATTCCAGCCGTACCGCCCGGGAGAGGTGTTCCCGAAGGAAGTTCTCGACTACGACGGCGTCGAGCTGTTTGTCATCGAGCGAGACGGCGTGCCCGCCGGGACGTGCTACACCATCGACGACGGTTCGGTGGCCGGGCTCTACTGGGTGACCACGATGCCCGAGCATCAGTCCCGCGGGGTCGGGCGGGCTCTGATGAACGCGGTCTTGGGATCGCTCAAGGGGCAGCCGATCGTCCTCACCGCCGCGAAAGCGGGCAAGCCACTTTACGACTCACTGGGCTTCAAGACCGTCGGCAACGCGACTTGGTGGATGTAGGCCTCGCAAGTCGACGGCGAGTTGCGATACCTGGCGTCCGCAACTATCGCAACTCGACGGCGAGTTGCGGTTCAGGGCAGGCTGAGGAGTCCGGTGAGCTCGTGGACAGCGGTGCGGCCGGCCCGGTTGGCGCCGATCGTGCTGGCCGAAGGGCCGTAGCCGACGAGGTGCAGCCGCGGCTCGGCGACCACGCGCGTGCCGTCCATCCGGATGCCGCCACCGGGCTCGCGGACGTGGAGCGGCGCGAGGTGGTCGATCGCGGCGCGGAAACCGGTAGCCCACAGGATGACGTCGGCGGGCTGCTCGCTCCCGTCCGCCCAGACGACGCCGCGCGGGGTGATCCGCTCGAACATCGGCTTGCGGTCGAGGATGCCGGCTGCCTCGGCCGCGCGGGTTTCCGGCGTCCAGGCCAGGTCGGTCACGCTGACGACGCTGGCCGGCGGACGGCCTTCGCGGACGGCCTGCTCGACCTTCGCGACGGCGTTGCGGCCCCAGTCCTCGGAAAACGGCTCCTCACGGAAAACCGGTGGACGTCGGGTGGCCCAGGTCGTCTCTCGGGCGACTGTCGCGATCTCGATGAGTTGCTGGACAGCCGAAGTCCCGCCGCCGACCACGATGACCCGCTGGTCGCGGAAGTCCTCGACGCCGAGGTAGTCGGCCGTGTGCAGTTGACGTCCGGCGAAGGTCTCCTGGCCGGGGTAGTGCGGCCAGAACGGCCTGTCCCACGTCCCCGTCGCGCTGATCACCGCGCGCGCCGCCCAAGACTCGGCCGGGCCGGCCACGATCAGCCGATCGTCGTCGCCCTTGCTCACCGACACGACGTCGACCGGGCGGTGGACGGGCAGGTCGTAGGTGCGCTCGAAGCGGTCGAAGTACTCGGAGACGACTTCCGACGCTGGGCGGCTCGTGTCCGGCGATCCCAGCGCCATGCCGGGCAGGTCGTGCAACCCGTGGACCTTGCCCAGCACGAGTGACGGCCACCGGTACTGCCAGGCGCCGCCCGCACGTTTCCCGTGGTCCAGCACGACAAAACCGGACTCGTTGCGCAGTCCTGCCCGGCGCAGGAAGTAGGCCGCCGAAAGCCCCGCCTGCCCCGCCCCGATGACGACTACGTCGGTCTCATGGTCTGCGCTGTTCACACCGGTATCAACGACCCGCGCCCCCGCTTATTTCGCGCTCCCCATCACACCCTTCCCCCACTTTTGCGCTATCGACGACCGCAACTCGACGGCGACTTGCGATCGTTGCGGACGCTGAGTGCCCTCCCTAGTGGCGGCGGAGGAGGCGGATGGTGACGAAGGCGACGAGGAGGGCGGCGGTAGCGACGAGGATGGGAGTGAGGCGTTTGAGGACGGACGCTCCGGCGTAGTCGAGGAGGTCGATGGCCTCGGTTTCGGCCACCGGAGGGACGGCTCGCAGCTGCGGCTTCGGAGCCGGAGGTGCCTCGGGAACCGGAGGTGGCTCGGAATCGGAATCGGCAGCGAGCTTCTCCGACAGGTTCACCACGAACGTGTCCAGGATCTTGCCGCCGACCTCCGAGATCAGCCCGCGCCCGAACTGCGCCGGCTTCCCCGTGATGGCGAGGTCCGTGACGGCGATACCGTTGGTCACGCTGCCGTCTGCGGTGAGCGTCAGAGTGACCGTCGCGGCCGCCGTGCCCGCGCCGCGAGCGTCCTTGCCCGAGGCCTTGATCACCACCGTGCGGGTTTCCTCGTTCTTCTCGAGAAATTCCCCGGTTCCCTTGTAGAGCAGGGAGATCGGCCCCATCTTGACCTTCACCGTACCGCTGAAGGCATCGCCCTCGACCTTGGTCAACGTTGCGCCCGGCATACACGGCGCGACGCGTTCCGGGTCGAGCACGGCCTTCCAGACGTCGTCGAGCGGCGCCGGGACGGTGAATTGGTGGTCGAGTCGCACAGGCCGATCTCCCTGGTTCGCTACGAACTGACGGCGGCCGCGACGGCCCGCCCGGTGAGCACCCGGGCCAGCTGCTGCCGGTATTCGACGTCGGCGTTGCCGTCCGGCGTCGGGTCGGTGCCCTCCGCGGCATGCCCGGCCGCCGCGCGGATGGCTTCCGCGGTGGCGGGTCCGCCGACGAGCGCCGCTTCGACACCTGTCGCGCGCACCGGCGTCGAGCCCATGTTCGTCAGCGCGACCCTGGCCTCGGCGATCATGCCGCCCTCGACGCGCACAGCCGCGGCCACCGCGACCATCGACCAGGCCTGAGCCACCCGGTTGAACTTCTCGTAGTGCGCCTGCCAGCCGGTGTGCTTGGGCACGCGGACTTCGACCAGGATCTCGTCCGGGTGCAACGACGTCGTGAAGAAGTCCTCGAAGAAGTCCGCCGCGGCGACCGTGCGGCGACCGCCCGGCCCGGCGACCACGAGTTCCGCGCCTAACGCGAGCACCGGCGCGAGCAGGTCGCCCGCCGGGTCGGCGTGCGCGATCGCGCCGCCGAACGTCCCCCGGTGCCGCACCTGCGGATCGGCCACGGTGTCCGTGGCCTTCTTCAGCAGCAAGGCGTGTTCGGCGACCAGCCCGTCTCGCTGGACGTCGTAGTGCGTGGTCATCGCGCCGATCACCAGCACATCGCCGTCCTCTCGGACGCCGCGCAGCTCGGCGACCTTGCCGAGGTCGACCAGCACGGTCGGCGTGGCGAGCCGCATCCGCAGCACCGGAAGCAGGCTCTGCCCGCCGGCCAGCACCTTGGCGTCCTCGCCGGCTTCCGCCAGCGCTCGCACCGCCTCGTCCACAGTGGATGGCGCGACATAGTCGAAGGCCGAGGGAATCACCGGGCACCTCCAGCAGCGTCGATCGAACCGAGTCCGCCGCCCGGCCCGGTGCCGTCACCGGCGTCGGCGGTGCCGTGCTGGATCGCGTGCCAGACCCGCATCGGGCTGAGCGGCATCTCGATGTCGTTGATCCCGAAGTGGCGCACCGCGTCGATCACGGAGTTGACCACGGCCGGGGTGGACGCGATTGTGCCCGCTTCACCGACCCCCTTGACACCCAACGGGTTCGTCGTCGACGGCGTCTCCGTCCGGTCGGTGACGAAATGCGGCAGGTCTACCGCGGACGGCAGCAGGTAGTCGGCGAACGTGCCGGTCTGCAGCGTCCCGCTTTCGTCGTGGACGGCTTCCTCGTACAGCGCCTGCGAGATGCCTTGCGCGAGCCCGCCGTGGACCTGGCCTTCGACGATGATCGGGTTGACCACCAGGCCGACGTCGTCGACACAGACGTACGAACGAATCGTGACGCGGCCGGTTTCGGTGTCGACCTCGGTGGCGCACAGGTGCGTCCCGTGCGGGAACGAGAAGTTCTCCGGGTCGTACACCGCGTCGGAGTCCAGCGAGGGCTCGATTCCCTCGGGCAGGTCGTGTGCCATGAAAGCGGCGAACGCGATATCCGCGATCCCGGTCGAGGAATCCGTGCCCTTGACGGTGAACTTGCCACCGGCGAACTCGAGGTCGTCCTCCGCGCACTCCATCAGGTGCGCGGCGATCACCCTGGCCTTGGCGACGACTTTCTCCGCGGCCTTGACGATCGCGATCCCGCCGACCACCAACGACCGCGAACCGTACGTGTCGAGGCCCTTGTGCGAAGACTGCGTGTCCCCATGCAGCACCTCGACGTCCTCGAACGCGACACCGAGCTGGTCGGCCACGATCTGGCTCCACGCCGTCTCATGTCCCTGACCGTGCGCCGACGCACCGGTGATGACCTCGACCTTGCCCGTCGCCAGCATCCGGATCGCCGCGTGTTCCCAGCCGCCGGCGCCGTACGCCAGCGAACCGAGCACCCGCGACGGCGCGAGCCCGCACATCTCGGTGAACGTCGAGATGCCGATCCCGAGCTGCACCGGGTCCCGGCGCTCACGACGTTCGGCCTGCTCGCGCCGCAGTCCGTCGTAGTCGAAGAGCTGCTTGGCCTTCGCCGTCGCGGCCTCGTAATTGCCCGAGTCGTAGGTCAGCCCGCACACCGTGGTGAACGGGAACTCCTCGTGCTTGATCCAGTTCTTTTCCCGCAGCTCCAGCGGATCCATGCCGAGTTCGACGGCGAGCTCGTCCATGATCCGCTCGATCGCGAACGTCGCCTCAGGCCGGCCCGCGCCGCGATAGGCGTCGGTCAGCGTGGTGTTCGTGAAGACGTTCGTGCAGGCGAAGTGGTACGCGGGGAACTTGTAGATCGAGTTGAACATGAACGCGCCGAGGATCGGCACGCCCGGACCGACCAGCCCGAGGTACGCGCCCATGTCGGCGAGCAGCTCGACCTTCAAGCCGGTGACCGTGCCGTCCCGGTTCGAGGTGATGGTGATGTCCTGGATCTGGTCGCGGCCGTGGTGCGCGGCGACCATCGTCTCCGACCGCGATTCGTTCCACTTCACCGGTTTGCCGAGTTTCTGTGCCACGAGCAGGCACATCATCTCCTCGGGCAGCACGCCGATCTTGCCGCCGAACCCACCGCCGACGTCCGGCGCGATCACGCGCAGCTTGTGCTCGGGGATGCCCAGCGTCAGCGCGGCCATCGTCTTCAGGATGTGCGGGATCTGCGTCGCCGACCACATGGTGATCTGCGCGCTCGTCGGGTCGACCACGCAGGCGCGGGGTTCCATGAACGCCGGGATCAGCCGCTGTTGGCGGAACCGGCGCTTGACGGTGACCTCGGCGGACGCGATGGCTTCTTCGACACTCGCACCCGTGCCGGCTTCGGCGGAGTCGAAGACCCACAGCGCGTTGCGGTTCGTGCCCAGCTCCTCGTGCACCAGCGGCGCGCCTTCGGCCAGCGCGTTCTCTATGCCGAGCACGACCGGCAGGTCCTCGTACTCGACGTCGATCGCTTCGAGCGCGTCGTGGGCTTCGGCGGACGTGCGGGCGACAACGACAGCGACCCCTTCACCGGCGAAGTTGACCTGGTCAGCGGCGAGAACGGGCCGCCGCGGCGACTTCATGTCCGGGGTGATCGGCCACGCGCACGGCATACCCAACGCGCTGCCCGGATCGAGGTCGCGGCCGGTGTAGACGGCGATGACACCGGGCGAACGCTTCGCCTCGGACGTGTCGACGCTGACGATTTTCGCGTGAGCCATCGGGCTGCGGAGCACCGCCACGTGCACCATCCCCGGCAGCGTCAGGTTGTCGGTCCAGCGGGTGCGGCCGGTGATCAGGCGCGCGTCTTCCTTGCGCAGCCGTGCCTTGCCGATCTCCGGCTCGGTGTCCATGGTCGACGTCATCACTCACCACCCACGGGCGAGGCGGTGTTTTCGGTGAGTCGCTCGGCCTCCGGGCCGGCGCCCGGCCGCATGTGGTGCGCCGCGTCCCGGACCGCCTTGACGATGTTCTGGTAGCCCGTGCACCGGCAGAGATTGCCTTCCAGCCCTTCGCGCACGGCGCGGTCGTCGGGGTCCGGGTTGTCGGCGAGCAGGTCGATCGACTGCATGATCATGCCCGGCGTGCAGAACCCGCACTGGAGGGCGTGGTTGTCGTGGAAGGCCTGCTGGACCGGGTGGAGTTCGCCGTCCCTGGCGAGTCCCTCGATCGTGGTGACCTCGTGACCGTCCGCCTGGACGGCCAGCACCGAACAGGACTTCACGCTGTGGCCGTCGAGATGGACCGTGCAGGCACCGCAATTGCTGGTATCGCAGCCGACGACGGTGCCGACTTTGCCGAGTTTTTCGCGTAAGTGGTGGACAAGCAACGTTCGCGGTTCGACTTCGTCGGTGTAAGCCGTTCCGTCGACAGTGACGGTGATCCGCATGAAGGTCTCCCGAGGTCCGAGCAGTGATCGGAGTCACCTTGGAGCGTGCTACTTCGATCCCGTTCGGACAACCCCGGCGAGAGGGCCATGAAAAGACTCCTCCGCAAATGCGTGGACAATCATTCCGTTGTCACGCATTTGCGGAACCGCGGCGATTTTCTTGTGACAAAAGAAATCCGGACGGCGGACGTCGTGACGAAACAGACTTCCGCGCGCCCGGGGGAATCGGTAACCGTTATCCGTGGATACGTCCGGAAAGGGCGGCCAGCCGCTGACCGCCGCCACCCCAGCGGAGCGCGATGATCTCCGCCGCGATCGACACCGCGGTTTCTTCCGGGGTGCGCGCGCCGAGGTCCAGCCCGATCGGGGAAGACAGGTGCTCTAGTTCGACGTCGCTGAGCCCGGCGTCGCGCAACCGGGAGAACCGATCGTCGTGCGTCTTGCGGGAGCCCATCGCGCCGACATAGCCGACGTCGAGCCGTAAGGCGACCTCGAGCAGCGGGACGTCGAACTTCGGGTCATGGGTGAGCACCGCGATCGCCGTACGCCTGTCGATGCGGCCCGCTTCGGCCTCGGCCCGGAGGTACCGGTGTGGCCAGTCGACGACGACCTCGTGCGCGTCGGGGAACCGGCTGCTGGTCGCGAACACCGGCCGGGCATCGCAGACGGTGACCTGATAGCCCAGGTAGGCGCCCATCTTGGCCATCGCGGCGGCGAAGTCGATCGCGCCGAACACCAGCATCCGCGGCCGTGGCGCGTGACCCGCGACGAAAACCTCCATGCCGGCGCCCCGGCGCTGACCGTCGGGCCCGTAGGTCAGGACCTCGCTGCGGCCGTTGGCGAGCAGCCCGCGAGCGTCGTCGGTAACCGCGGCATCCGCCCGGGCCGAACCGAGTGTTCCCGTCACTTCGTCTTCGCGGACGACCAGCCGCCGGCCCACCCACTCGGGTAGCGGATGGGCGATGACAGTCGCGGTCGCCACCGGCCGGTGGGTGTCGATGTCCTGCACGAGGTCGTCGAGTTCGGGGAAGGTCTCTCGCGACACCGCCTCGACGAAGACGTCGAGGATGCCCCCGCAGGTGAGCCCGACCGCGAAGGCGTCGTCGTCACTGACGCCGTAACGCTGCAGCACCGGCGCTCCGCCGCCCATCACCTGGGTGGCGAGTTCGTACACCGCCCCCTCGACGCAGCCGCCCGACACCGAGCCGCTGACCGTGCCACCGGGTGCGACGACCATCGCCGCGCCGGCCGGCCGGGGCGCGGATCGGAAGGTGCGAACGACGGTCGCCACGCCGGCCGTTCCACCGGCGCGCCAGACCGCTAACAAATCGCTCAGCACGTCTCTCACGTGTCCCAACGTAGGCTCACGTTCGTGACACCGGCACAACTTCGGGCCTATTCCGCCGTCGTGCGGCTGGGCTCCGTGCACGCGGCGGCAGCCGAACTCGGCATGTCGGACGCCGGTATCTCGATGCATGTCGCGCAGTTGCGTAAGGAACTC
>NZ_JAODNM010000118.1 GCF_025464955.1 Amycolatopsis sp.
CCGGTTCCAACCGGCCGCAACACTCACGAGCCACCCCCGCAGCCGGAGTTACGGACGATAGCCAGGCATCGGGAACCCGGTCAGGAGTTCCCGGATCTCGGCCGCGATCGTCTCGATGGCGGGCTCGTCGCCGGCAGCGGACGCCGTGACGCTCCGGTCGATCCACTCCGCGATCTGTGGCTGGTGCTCAGGCTTCAGGCCACGGGTCGTGATGGCCGACGTCCCGAGCCGGATGCCGGACGGGTCGAACGGCTTACGCGGGTCGAACGGCACGGTGTTGTAGTTGAGCTCGATCCCGGCCCGGTCCAGCGCCTGCGCGGCGGGCTTGCCCGCGACGTGCTTGTTCGTCAGGTCGACGAGCAGCAGGTGGTTGTCCGTGCCGCCGGAGACCAGGTCGAAGCCGCGCTCGGTGAGCGCCTCCGCCAGCGCCTTCGCGTTGGCGACGATCGCGTGCGCGTAGTCGCGGAACTCCGGCTTCGCCGCCTCACCCAGCGCCACCGCGATCGCCGCGGTCGTGTGGTTGTGCGGGCCGCCCTGCAAACCGGGGAACACCGCCTTGTCGATCGCCTTCGCGTGGTCGGCGTCGGTCATGATCATCGCGCCGCGCGGGCCCCGCAACGTCTTGTGCGTGGTCGTGGTGATGACCTGCGCGTGCCCCACCGGCGACGGGTGCGCCCCGCCGGCGACGAGCCCGGCGATGTGCGCGATGTCGGCTACGAGCACGGCGTCGACCTCGCGGGCGATCTCGGCGAACGCCGGGAAGTCGATGGTCCGCGGGATCGCGGTGCCACCGGCGAAGATCAGCTTCGGGCGGTGCTCCAGCGCGAGCTCACGTACCTGGTCGAGGTCGACCCGGCCGGTGTCCTTGCGGACGCCGTAGCGGACGGGCGTGAACCACTTGCCGGTGGCGGACACGCTCCAGCCGTGCGTCAGGTGCCCGCCGTCCGGCAGCGCCATGCCGAGGATGGTGTCACCGGGCTTGGCGAACGCGAGGTACACCGCGAGGTTCGCCGGGGACCCGGAGTACGGCTGGACGTTGGCGTGGTCGACGCCGAACACGGCTTTCGCGCGCTCGATCGCGAGGGTCTCGATCTGGTCGATGAGCTGCTGGCCCTCGTAGTACCGCTTGCCGGCGTAGCCCTCGGAGTACTTGTTGGTCAGCACCGTGCCGGTGGCTTCCAAAACGGCCTGCGACACGTAGTTCTCCGACGCGATGAGCCGGATCTTGTCGTGCTGGCGCTGGGCTTCGGCCTCGACGAGCCCGGCGATCTCCGGGTCCGCGCCGGTGAGGGCGGAGAGGGCTGGCTGATGCGTCATGGGCGTGCTCCTGCTCACGAGTGGCCATCACCCAGGCGCGCGGTGCGGACCTCGTCGTCGCTTCCCGGTGGTGCTCCACCTCGATGGCGCCAGTCGCTGCTGCGCCGTCGATGTTAGTGGACGCGCGTCACTCCGCGATCAACTCGACGCCGTCCGCGTGCCGACGCGCGAGCCGGCGGTACACCTCCGCGTTGTGGTCGACCCACAGCCGCGCCGTATCCGTGAGCGGCACGTGCTTCTTGGCGGGGCTGCCCATCGCGGTCATCTCCGGCGGCACGACCGAACCCGGCGTCACCGTCGCGCCGGCCGCGACGAGCGCACGGGCGCCGATCTGCGCCTTGTCGAGCACGATGGCCCCGTTGCCGATGAGGGCCTGCTCACCGATCGTGCAGTCGTGCACCAGGCACAGGTGCCCGACGGTGACGTTCTTGCCGATCTCGCACACGCCGTCGTTGACGTGGATCACGCTGTTGTCCTGGATGTTGGCGCCTTCGCCGATGACGATCCGGCCGAAGTCGGCGCGAATGACCACCCCGTACCAGATCGAGGCGTCCTTCTCGACGACGACGTCGCCGATCAGGGTCGCGGTGGGGGCGATCCAGGCGTCCGGGTGCACGGTCGGGCTGACGCCCTCGAACGAAAACATCGGCATGCCTGCACTCTAAGCGGGCGCTTGGCAGGTCGCCTCGCTACCCGTAGTTGGCGAAACAGAGAGCTTCCATGTCGGCCTGCAGCGCAATGAACGGCCGCGGCCGGACGCGCTGCTGGATGATCGAGCCGAGCAGGTACGAAACGAGCGCCCTGGCCCTGGCGCGCGGGTCGTCGACGTCGAGCGGCGCGAGCAGTTCGGTGAGCAGCTCGGTCATCGAGCTCAACATCGCGTCGATGGCCTGCGGATGCTGGGCGCGGCCCGCCGCGATCCAGTACTCGAACCACATGAACGCCGCGTTGGGCCGGTCGCCGAACGCGCTGAACGTGTCGAGGTAGGACTCGAGGACGGCGAACAGCTTGTCGCCATGGTCCTCGTGGCCGGCCGCGACGTCCCGGAGGTTGGCCACGAACGAGTTGACGTGGGCCGCCATGGCCCGATCGATGAGGACATCGATGTCGGCGAAGTAGTAATGAATAGCACTCTTTGTCAGCGGCCCGGCGTCGGCGATCGCCCGAACGGTGCAGCCCGCCAGACCGTCGCGGGCGAGCACGATTCGCGCCGCGTCGACGATTTGCTCCTGTTTTTGCAGCTGGTTGGGCGAAAGCTGCTCACTACGACCTGGTGCGACACCCACGGCGACAACACTCCTCGTTGACTGGGACGCTCACCCTACAGATTGGGCCGGTAGTCCCAAGTGCTGGGTCGTAAAAATCGAAGTAGCAGCGAGAGGCCGTACAGCGGACAATGCCGGAATGGTGACGACGTCGAAGAACGGGCTGGGACCTGAAGCCCGCCGTCAGCTCGAAGCAGAGCTGGCCAAACTCAAGCAACGCCGCGAGGAGGCCAACCCGCGCCCCGGCGAGTCCGGCCGCGGTGGCGACGCCGCCGACCAGGCAGACCTCCTGGAGCGGGCCGAGACGGCGTCCTGGCTGGATCGCCGCATCGCCGAGGTCGTGGCGATGCTCGAACACGGTGTGCCGTCCAACTCCTCCGTGCTACCGGACGGGACGACCGTCACGATCCGCTTCGCCGACGGCGACGAGGACACCCTGCACGTGGTCGCCGTCCCCGGTGACGACGCGGACAACTCGGTGCTGACGTCCGACAGCCCGCTCGGGCTCGCGCTGGTGGGCGCGAAGGCGGGCGACGAGATCAGCTACCGCACGCCTGGTGGCAAGACCACCGCGACCGTCGTAGCGCTCTCTCCGCCAAGTTAAGAGGCCGAGTCACGCCGGCCGAAGGCTCCTGGGCCGGCGTGGAAGAGCCCGATGAGGAGCAGTCCGAACGCGAGGGAAACGAAGAAGGGGACGGGATGGGTGGCGTCGTGCCCCCAGCGCAGCAACAGCGCCGCGAGCACGAGACCCACCCACCCGGAGACAAGGTTCGTCAGCGGGCCGTTGCCGAGCGCGTTGGGATACCGCTGTTTGGTGATCCCCCGCAGGAAATGCGGCAGCGCGTTGCCACCGACGACCCCGCCGAGGAAACCGAGCACGATTGCCTGCCACATAGCGGAAACTCCCTACGCCTGGTAGCCGAGAAGCGGCAGTAGCACCGCGTCGACCAGGTGCTGTGCGAAGGCGTCGTCAAGGGACTCACCGGTGACGAGCAACCGGGAAAACAACATCGCCGAGCTGATCTCGGCGATGAGCGCCGCGTCGGGGTTCGCCGGCCGCTCGCCGCGGTCCGCGGCCCTCGCGAGCACAGTCCCGAAGGCGCCGCGCTTGTCCTGGATCATGTGGCCGCGCACGGTGCCGGCGAGTTCGGCGTCGTCGCGCATGGCGATCATCAACCCGAGCAGGAGCGCCGCATCCTGCCCGGCCAGGGTCGCCCGCATCGTGGACAGGACTCCGAGCAGGTCGCCGCGCAGGCTCCCGGTGTCAGCCGGGTCCACCAGGGGCTCCCGGAGTGCCGCTTGACGGCCGTGACGACGAGTTCGGCCTTGCCCGGCCACCGGCGGTAGATGGTCGCCTTGCTGGCGTGGGCTCGGGCGGCGACGCCGTCCATGGTCATCTGGTCGTAGCCGACCTCGGCCAGCAGTTCGAGCACGGCGAGGAGGATGGCGTCTTCCCGCTGCTCGCCTCGTGTGACCACCGGCGCCCCCATTCTGAACGGTACGGTTTCGTACACTAGCGCCGCGAAGTCTGCCGCCGCAAGAGGCTTACGAAGTCAGCAGGCGACGGCGGCGGGCAGGCGTCCCGCGGCGTATGCACCGGGCGTGACGTGCATCATCGATCGGAACTCGGCGGTCATGTGCGACTGGTCGTAGTAACCGGCGTCCCCCGCCAGCTGCGCCAGCGTCCCGGTGCCGGAAAGCACGGTCCGCACCCTGGTGATGCGCGCGAACTGCTTCGGCGAGACGCCGACACTGGTCGTGAAGACATCGCGAAGGTGCCGCTCACTGACACCCAGACGCCGAGCCACATCCCGCACTCGCTCGGCCGGCTGTCCGACGCCGGCAGCGAGTCCGCTGACGGCGTGCCGCGTGAGGGCCGTATC
Organism: Amycolatopsis sp.; assembly: GCF_025464955.1. Lineage (GTDB taxonomy): Bacteria > Actinomycetota > Actinomycetes > Mycobacteriales > Pseudonocardiaceae > Amycolatopsis. Next base: position 4,466 of record NZ_JAODNM010000118.1, read on the forward strand.
ACGCGGCTGATGTGCCGAAAGCCGTTGCAGCAGCGCGGTTTCCAGCCGCTGAACGACTTCGGCCGGGTCATTGTCCGCGAGTTCGGCGTCGAGTCGGCCACCACTGCGGCCCCACAACTCGCGGAGCGAAACAGGCCTATCGCTCAGGAGGTCCGCGTCCACGCCCAGTACCGGCCGCGCGCAGCCCGGCCGAACCCGGAACCGGACGCAGACCGGCAGGTCCTTGCCCTCGAAGTACGCGGCCTGAGTACGCGGGCCCAGCACCTGCACCTCGCCGTACCCACGCCACACGAGCGTCACCGCCGGCTCCGGCAGGTGCACCAGGATCCGACTCTGCTCAACGGCGTCGACACGGACGTCGCTGATCCAGGGGCGCAGGGCGGCCGGCACGGTGTACACCACTCCACAATAACCCGCTGGATAACCCGTCGGACGTGCCGTTTTTTCCTATCAGCCGGACGTTCCCGGTGGCAGTGTGCCAACCATGATCTTGGTGAGCGGTGCCACGGGCACCATCGGCAGCGAAGTGACCCGGCTGCTTTCCGGCCGCGCGGAAGCCGTGCGGGTGATGACACGAAACCCTTACACCGCAACGTTTCCCGACGGAATCGAGATTGTGCGCGGCGACTTCGACGAGTCGGATTCGCTGCGTGCGTCAGCGGAAGGCGTCACGACCGTCTTCCTTCTCACCGCACCCGGCGACTGGGTTCCGAGGCACGACAAGGCAATGCTCGACGCGGCGGTCGCGGCGGGAGTGACCAAAGTGGTCAAGCTGTCGGCGATCGGGGCGGACACGACCAAAGGCAGTTGGCACCTACCCGGCGAAGAAGCACTACAGGCCGGCGGTTTGGCGTGGACGATCCTGCGGCCGGCCGGGTTCATGTCGAACGCACTGGGCTGGGCGCAGGCGATCCGGGCGGGGCAACCGGTCGCGAACCGGACCGGCACTGGGGCGCAGAGCCCGATCGACCCTCGCGATGTCGCGGAAGTCGCCGTCAAAGCGCTGCTCTCAGCCGAGCACGACGGCCGGATCTACACGCTGACCGGCCCGGAGTGCCTCAGCGTGCCGGACCAGGTCGCCCAACTCGCTGACGCACTCGGACACGCCGTCGAGACCATCGATATCGACATCGAAGAAGCCCGGCACCAGATGCTCGACGCCGGCATCCATCCGTCCGTGGTCGCCGTCGCCGTCGCCGGACAGGAGTACGTCCGAGCCGGTCACGCAGCCGTTCTCACCGGCGATGCCGAACGCGTCCTGAACCGTCCACCGCGCACGTTCCGTGACTGGGCCCACGACCATTTCGCCGCGTTCCGGAGTTGAAACCCTTACTCAGCAACAGGTCCAGCTGATTCCGTTCAGTAGCACAAGGCGCGGTTGCGGCTACTTGGACGGCTGCCCCTATCCTTTGCTCATGGATGGTGCGAGCTGGGCTGCATGGGCGGCCGCGGCCGTCGCCTCCGGTGCTGCCGTGGTGGCGGTGATCCACGCGAGGTCGTCGGCACGTCAAGCCACGGCGGCCGAACAGCAGGTGTCCATCATGCGAAGTCAGTACGCAACCGAGCGCCGCGACCGCGCCGAAGACCTCCGACGCACCGAAGAATCCCTTGCCGTCGAACGAAAAGAACGCCGCGCGGAGGATTCCCGGAACGCCGCGACCATGCTGATGGAACCGGTGGCACGCCTCGACGAGATCGTGAAGTGGCTGCCCCGGTACGGCGGCGGCACGTTCGTCGACGCGTCGGGCAACGTGTCCGAGGTCGGCAAGGCGCGCGTCCGCGAATGCCAGGAGGCGCTGAGTTTCGCGCACCGCAGCATGAACACGACCCTGCTCGGCGTGAAGGACAGGGAACTGACGTCGAGATACCGCAAGCTCGTCCTGCTCGCGGACCAGGCACTGAACGCCCCGCTCGAACCCGCCGCGTCCAGCCGCGCCACGACGGACGTGACGAACTACCTGCGCTACGTCAGGCTGTCTCTGCGGCGGTTCATCGACGGCGAACCCCTGCCGCCCGAGGAGAAGCCGCCCCAGCTCACCCGCAAGGGCCGGTCGGCCTGGTCGCCGACCCACACCCCGATGGCCGAACTGGACGTCTAGCCGCTCACTCGTTCCACGTCCGACTCCCGCCCGAGCATCCGGAACACCTCGGCGTCCTCCCGCGCGAAACAGCCCGCGCACGTTCGCGGACCTCGGTGCTCGGTCCACAATCCTGGTCTCTCCCACGTCAGGACGAAGCGGATGCCGGTGCGGGACCACTTGCTGAACCGGATTCCGGTTCGGGACCACCCGGTGAACCGGTCAGCCTCCGTCCCTGCCCAAGTTCGGCCGCGACAATGAACGAGGCATGGCGAGTTTTGCCATCCAAGACCAGGTCTCCAATGGTTACTATGTGAAGCAACCCACTAGATGAACCGGGATACGAACCTCGACCCCTGATCGTGGCCGCTAATTTATACAATTGCCGACTATACAAGCCCGCAATTCGCCGCCGCCGATGCAGCGCAACCAGAACCATCGTGACTATCGACAACAAGATGATCACCGAGGCAGCGCTGCCGAATACCCAAATCATCGGATCAAGAGCCGTCACATTTCCCACCTCTTCGCTTTCGATCTCTCGTTACCTGGCCCGGACCTCCTGATGATGGACAGCGCAACCGCATACTCCTCAGCCAGTCTGCGCAGACCAGTCAAGATGAATCCACCCCAAACCAAGAGCAACAGCACAAGCGCGGCCGCAAGATAAACAATCAGCGGCGAGGTCTTGACCTCGCCTTTCACAGTAGACGCAATAAGCGCGGCCAACACTGTCACGGCAGCCGTGGCTGCACCCTTTGCGAGCGCAAGAAGACGCTCGCGCTCCCAGCCGAATAGCTTCTCGACGGCACCTTCAGGGTTCACGGAACCGATCGTATCCAGGATCGCTCCGAGCGAAACAGAAGGAATCAGAAGCGAACGAAGACGAGCGAGTAGCCGATCGAGCTTATGTTGCGAAGGTACTCCCATTCGCATCCGCCTCGTTCCGACAACAGTTGTGACGTCACCGGAGCGTCGACGTCTGCGCGCAGAACGCTACAAGGCGAGAGAGCCCCGCGAAGCCGGACAGCAGATCGATGCAGAACCGTCGTCGGCCGGTTACCTCGAACATCTCAGTATTCGAAATAGCCAGTCCCGAACTGGCCCATAAAACGGATAGGAGACATAGTTTGTCAATTGCTTGCGACTCGCCCCGGCAAATTCCGCAAGTTCGCGGGCTACCCAGCTTGTCAGCCGTGGCACGAGTCCGGGGTGCTCGCCGGGCGTCGACCTCCGCGAGTAGCTCCTCGGCTGCCTTGGCCGCGTCCGGCCCGGCGGGCACGCCTGGTCGACGTGCTACCACTTCTCCGCCGCCAGCCGACACCCGCGTAGACCTTCACCCGAAGGGACCCACTTGGACGCGGGACGACCCCGGATTGGCTACACGCGTAGCTACGAAAAAAGGTCAGGGCCCATCCGCGACGTGCGGATGGGCCCTGACCTGGGAGCCGCCTAGGGGAATCGAACCCCTGACCTATTCATTACGAGTGAATCGCTCTAGCCGTCTGAGCTAAGGCGGCGTGAGCAGGGCGCTACCGGGGTAGCTCCGTTTGCTCGGCTCCAAGTGTAGGGCATGCCCTCCGCGTCACCTTCCCGGCCCACCGTCGTTAGGCTGCTATGACGTCGGTCTCAGTGGTTGACCGGCACTTTCTTCCTTGGAGGACTCGGCACATGCGCGGAAGCCTGTCCCGCACCATGGCCGTCCCGGTGACGGCGGCCATTCTGCTGCTGTCGGCTGGGCCGGCTCTGGCTCAGACGACGATCCCGACCACGCCGATCCCCCAGCCTGCCAACCCGGGGCAGGCGCCGATCTCCTCGCCGTCGCAGCCTCAGCCGCTCGGGCACGCCGTGGGCGACGCCGGTTCCGCGCTCGGTGTCGTGCGGCTGCTGCCGCAGGCGGTGCCGACCAGCGCGATCCTGCCGGGCGTCAGCGACACGATTCCCAAGCAGTCGGTGCTGGAGGCCGGCATGGGGCTGTCGAGCGCCCAGGCCAACTCCGAGGCGTACCTGGCGTACGAGAAGTCGATCGCGCAGTCCTCGCCGTTCGGCCTGTCGATCGCGGGCAACGCGCCGCAGACGCCCGGCAGCCTGGTGCAGACGGCGTTGCCGGACAACCCGCAGCCGATCACCGGCGGCCTCAACTTCCCGTCGAACCCGCTGCTGAACGTCGGCCTGCTCAACGGCAGCGCCCACGCGCGCTGGAGCGAAACGCTCGGCCCCTGCGTCGGCACGATCGCGGACTCCAGCACCTCCGTGGCGAGCCTTTCGCTGCTGAACGTGATCCCGTCGCTCGGCAGCCTCCCGCTGAACGGCCTCAACCTGCCCACCGGCACCTCGCTGGAGAAGGGCATGAGCCCGACGGACCCGCTGAGCGCACTCGGCGGGCTGCTCTCCGGTGGTGGACAGGCCAACGCCAACGGCATGGGGTCGCTGGTCAGCCTGCCGAACACGCTGTCCTCCCGCTCGGTCGTCAAGCTCGTCGACATCCCCGGCTCGAAGAACAAGGCCGTCGAGTCCACCTCGACGCTGCAGGCCGCCGGCATCAACATCCTCAAGGACACCCCGCTCGGCCTGACGATCAACGTCGCCAGCCAGCCGACGCTGAAGGTCACCTCCACCGGCGACAAGGCGACGTCGAAGGTCGAGTACACCGCGCCGGTGCTGCAGATCATGCGCGGCAGCGACATCCTCTACACCCTCGATGCCAGTAATCCGACCAAGGACATCCCGATCGGCCTGCCGCTGCAGGGCCTGCTCGGCGCGCTCGGCAAGGGCGGCGACGCGCTCAAGAACGTGCCGGTCGTCGGCGGCCTGGCCGAACTCGCGAGCGGCGCTTTGGCTCCGGTCACGGACGCGGCCAAGGGCTTCGTGCTGGACCTCGGTGTGCTGCGGCTGAGCATCGCCGGGCTCGACCAGAACGCGACGGCGATGACCACGCCGTTCAAGGGTTACCAACTCGGCGCGTCGGCCCGTCTGTTCGATCTGCAGCTCCTGCCGACCGTGGGTCTCAAGAACATCCTGCCTGCCGAGGTCGCTAAGAACCTGCCGTCGTCGCTGGCGCAGATCTCGCTCGGCGAGCAGATCGCCCGTGCGTACGCCCCAGCCGGCGGTGTCCAGTGCGGCACCACCGCGGTCACCCCGCCGGTGAACGCGCCGCCCCCGGGCGCGCCGAAGAACCTGGCGTACACCAGCGGCGCCTACGACGCCGTGCCGATGTTCTGGACCGGCACCGGCCTGCTGCTGGTGGGTGTGGTCCTCGTCGCCGCGATGCCGGGACGTCGTCGCAAGACGGCGAAGGCCGCGGCTCCCTTGAAGCCATCTCCCCGCCCCCGGAACTAGCGCCCCCGGCGGTCTCCTCAGGGCCACCCTTGTGGCGTTAGAAGCCACAAGGGTGGCCCTGAGGGGTCTCTGGGCGTGCGGCTCAGCCTTGGCGGAGCGTGGTCACCATGGCTTCGACAGCGATCCTGGGCTTGACGTTGACGTCGATGGACTGACGGCACGCGAGGACGGCCTCAAGCCGGCGCAGCGTCGAATCCGCGGTCCATTCGGTTGCGGCCTGCGCGCTCTCCGCCGCGTGGTCGGGATGGGTCAGCGAGGCACCGGAACGGCTCGCGGTGACCAGCACGTCCCGATAGAAGCCGGCCAGGTCGATCAGGGCGAGGTCGAGCGTGTCGCGCTGGGTTCGGGTCGCGCGTGACTTCTGACGCTTCTCCAGCGCCTTCACCGCGGCTTCCGCGGACCGTTTGGCACCGGCGACGCCCTTGCCGACGCCGTCGCCGCCCATCGCTGTCCGCAGCTCGCTGCGCTCGTCCTCGTCGCGTGACTTGCTTTCCGTGCTGGCATCGGCTTCGGAGTTGCTGATCAGCTGATCGGCACAGGTGAAGACGTCCGAAGCGCGCCGGAGCCCGAGCGGGATCCTCAACACCGTTTCGCGGCGCTGCCGTGCGCCCTCGTCGGTCGCCAGGCGCCGAGCGCGGCCGATGTGCCCGCCGCAGACCGACGCGGCCCAGTGGGCCAGATCAGGAGCGACGCCGTCCCGGTCGGCGAGGACACGGGCGATGGCCTCCGCGGGCGGGGTCCTCAGGGTGACCAGCCGGCAGCGCGACCGGATCGTCACGGACACGTCCTCCGGATGGTCCGAAGGCGCGCACAGCATGAAAACCGTGCGCTCCGGCGGCTCCTCGACAGCCTTGAGCAGCGCGTTGGACGCGCCCTCGGTCAGCCTGTCGGCGTCCTCGATGATCACGACCTGCCAGTGCCCGCTGGTCGGGCGGCGCGCGGCGGCCTGCACCAGCGCGCGCATCTCGGCCACCGAGATCGACAATCCTTCCGGGACAACAAGTTTGACGTCGGCGTGCGTACCCGCCATCACCGTGTGGCACCCGGGGCAGCCCCCGCAGCCAGTGCCGGTGCTGCACTGCAGCGCCGCGGCGAACGTCCGCGCGGCCACCGAACGACCCGAACCCGGCGGGCCGGTGAGCAGCCACGCGTGGGTCATCGCACCGGCGGCGACGGGCTTCCCCTCCACGATGCTCCCCGCCGCGGCCGCGGCCGCCTGCAGGATCGCGAGGGCGGGCTCCTGGCCCACCAGTTGAGTCCAGACTCCGATCGGCGGGGCCTGGGTCGCCTGGGTCACTATGCCTCCAGAGTCGCTTCGACGGGCACGAGACCACGCCGCCTACCGACGAGCACCGCGCGCAACGCGGTCTGCACCCGATCGCCGATCTCTTCCTCGCTGCCGTCGGCGTCGACCACGACGTAGCGGTCCGGGTCCGCCGCGGCCATCTCGGCGAGCAGGTGCTGCACCCGCCACTGGTCGTGCGAATCAGCGCTCTTCTCGGGACGCGGGGACCCGGGATCGGAGTCGAGTAGGACGGTGATGTCCGGGCGCAGCCGCCCGGTGGCCCAGTCCGCGAGCCCCTCGAACTCGTCCGCGTCCAGTCCGGCGACCGCCGACAGGTGAGCGAGCGGCGAGTCGACAAAGCGTTCCATCACCACGACAGACCCGGCATCGAGCGCCGGCTGTACGTCGCGCTCGACGATGTCCGCCCGCACCGCGGCGGCGACCAGCGCTTGCGCTCTGGCGCCGGTCAACGACGCGCCGACCAACAGCGACTGCAGCCGTTTCTCGTCGAGCGCGGGATCCGCGGCGAGGACGACCGGCCTCGGCCCGGTCTGGAGCCACTCCGCGAGACGGGCCGCCTGGCTCGCCGTGTTGATCGCCGTGGTGCCCTCGACCGCGATGAGCAGCCCGTTCACCCGGCGCGGACGGCGGCTGATCGCGTTGCGCAGGTCGGACAGGATCGGCTCGGTCCGGCGCGAGTCCATCTGCCGGTAGGCGAGCAGGCCGACGAGCAGCGCGAGCACCCCGCCGCCGAGCATGACCGGACGGGTGCCGTCGATGGTCAGCGCGTTGCCCCAGACGCTGACGGTCCGCTTCTGCACCAGGCCGATCAACAGCGGCACGACCGCCAGCGAACCGCCGAGGATCACCTTGAGCAGGGACTGGTAGATCGCGTTGATCCGGCCGCGGATCGAATCCTCGACCTGCGAACCGATGATCGTGACCCCGGTCAGGAACGCCACCCCGGCACTGGCGCCGACGACGGCGACCGCGATGAGCGACACGGCGAGATGGGGCGACAGCGCGACGATGATCAGAGCCAACCCGGCGAGCACGATCGCGACACCGAACAGGCGGTCGTGCGGCAGGCGGCGGGCGAGCCTCGGCGCGCCGATCATGCCCGAGGCCAGCCCGAGGAAGACGGCGACGAGCAACAGGCCGAACGCCGAGTCACCGGCAAGCAGGCTCGACGAATACGGCTTGGCCGAACCGATGACCGCGCCACCTGCGGCGAACGCGCCCGCCATCCCGATCAGCAGCCCCCGGATGAGCGGCGTACTTCGGATGTACTTCGCCGCGTCGCGCGTCATCGCGACGAAACCGGTGGCGTCGACGTCGGCGCGCTTCGGCGTGTCCTTCTTCTTCTCGTTCGGTTTCTCGATCGCGTGCACTTCGCGGTGCGACAGCTCGGGAATCCGGGTCGCGATCAGCAGCGCGCTGGTCAGATACAGCAGGCCGTTGATGATGACGATGATCTTCGCGAGCTGCAGCGGGTCGAACGGGGACCCCGCGGACAGGCGCAACGTCGAGTCGATGCCGGTGATGAGCGAATACCCGCCGGCCCCGGTGATCACCGCGAGGCCGTAGGTCATCACCAGGCCGAGCTGGTTGGCCGTCTCCACCTGGTCCGGGCGGCGCAGCAGGTTCGGGACCGCGGCGTCCTTGGACGGGATCCACATCGTCGACGCGACACCGACCAGGAAGTTTCCGACGAACAACCACAGCGGGGTGCCGACGAACGCGATCGACAGCAGGAAGCCGCACCGCAGCAGGTCGCAGACGACCATCACCTTGCGCCGGTCGAAACGGTCGGCCAGCAGGCCACCGAGCGGCGCGAACAGCAACCCGGGCAGCAGGTTGGTCAGCACCACGGCACTGAACGCGAAGTTCTGGGCGGTGTAGTTCTGGGTCAGCTTGGTGACCAGGCCGGTCACGCCGAGCAGTGCCAGCCAGTCCGCCGTGCTGCACAGGTAGGTGACGCCCCAGAGCCGGCGGAACGGCTTGATCGCCAGCACCCGACGGGCCCGGTAGATCGTGGACGTCTCGGAACGCGACGGCTTCTTGCTGTCGGCATCAGGGACCGACTGCACGTCCTCGCTGATACGCCCACCTCACTAGGTTCACCGCGGCGCCGGAGGAACCCCGCCCAGTGCGCACGCGAGTCCCCCGACCGTGCGCCCAGCGTATCCCCAGAGAACTCGCGGCCGTCCCACCGGCCCGTTCGTCCGCGGTTCGGCGTTCGACCCGGTGCTCGAGCGGGTGTTCAGCTCAGTGGAACAGCCCTGCGATCCCGCCGAAGAGACTGATGAGCATCTCGATCGCCACCACGGCGAAAACGAGCATGAGCACCACCGCGAGGATCACGCCGATGGAGGACTGCGACGGCCTGCGGCCGCGGACCGTGCCCGGCATCCGCCGGGGCATCACTTCTTCCTCGGCCTCATGAACGTCTTCTACATCCTCGTACTCCGCCTCGGCCGGCGGCGCGAAGCGCGGCTTCGACCGACGCAGCAGCTGAGGCGGCCTGCTCGGCCAGTTCCGCTGCTGCGGCAGCATGCCGAGCGGCTGCTCGCTCGTAGTCAGGCTGCCCGACGCGCTCAGCGGCGCGACGGGCTGGATGGGCACGGCAGGCCGGAAGTCACGACCGTCCTCGAGCAGCGCGGCGTTCACCATCTTCCGCACCGCATCGGCGTCCGGCTGGACCGGACCGGCGATGTGGGCATGATCGAAGCCCTGGTTCGTCCCGTACAACGGCCGTGGCTCCGCGGCCGCGATCAGGCCGGACATCGGGTCCGAGAACGAATCCCGCGACTGCGGAGCGAACGTTCCGTCACCGTCGAAAAAAGGAGTCTCACCGGTCGCGCCCATCGTGACCACCTCACTACGGATTGGATTCGCCTTCTCCAGGGTAGTGGCGGAACGAAAATGCGCATCCACCCATCGGGCACACGTGCCTGTCATCACAGTTTCTTAACGGTGACTCAGCGTTGGCGGTGTGCGGGCCGAGATGACCGGGTGGGTCGGTGGTGACAACGCTGTGGATGAAGCCTGCTGCACCGCCTACCTGCGTTAACCGGGCTGCCGGTGAGGGTCTTGAGGACTATGACATCCGGCTCCGGCAACGCGACCGACGCCTCGCGATCGGTGCCCAGGGGCGCCGGGGAAAGCTTGGGCGGCTTCACGCTGGCGGGTGACGTCAGCGGGGGTTCGTGAGTGTTCCGGCCGCTTACTGTGCCCTGCGGGACACCCGCACCCGGGCGTGCGGGAACACTCACGAGACGTGTGGCTCGGCAGGCGGGTCAGGCGTGGTTTTTTACCGCTCGGACGATCCATTGCTCGGCGGTGCGGCGGGTGGCGGGGCCCCAGCCGATCATCCACCGGCCGTCTTCGTCGAGGGAGGCGCTGAACTGGTAGCGGCCGAGGTCGTTGTCCACCAGCCCGAACGCGCCGTGCGGGTACTCAGTGAGGATCGAGTCGCGGACGGTCAGGTCGACCAGGACGGTGCCCAGGCGCGGGCGCGCGGCGAGTTCGCGGATGGTGGCCAGGTCGGCGGCGGAGGATTCCGGGATGAGGCCGGACTCGTCGGCGTGGATCTCCAAGAACTCGCCGGGGCCGGGTTTGCGCTCCGGCAGCCCGTCGAACACCCAGCCGGGCAGCGAGCTGAGGAAACCGGACCGCAGCCGTGCCTGGGTATCGAGCGTGTTGAGGACGGTCGTGTACTCCTCGTCGCCGAAGAACCGGACCTCCCACGGCTTCGGCCGGGTGGGGAACACACCGGTGACCGCGCCGCGGATGAACCCGCCGCGCAGCGCCCGGTAGAGCCCGACAGCCTCCGGGGTGACAGCGCCCTCGGACACCAGGCCGATGGCCGCCATACCGCTGACGAACTTGACGTACTGCTCGGCCTCGTCGGCGACGGACAGTCCGACGGACCCTCCCTCGGACTCACCGCCCCCGGCAGGCTCGTTCTCCAGTACCGCCGGCAGCTTGAACTCGGGATCGAAGAACTCCATTACCGAAGGGCGATCGCGCACCACTGCCGTGATGGGCGCGATCACCTCGTCGATGACATCGAAGACGGCTGCTGAGTTGCTCACGTACCTATTGAACACCCTGGGACCGACATTTTCTCGAACACCCGTTCGATCGGGTTACCCCGTGTCGCGGTATCGTTACTTGGCCTTGCTCGCGGTAACCTTGCCGACCCCGGTCTTCGCCGGGGTCTTCTTGGCCGCTGTCGCCTTGGCGGCCGTGGTCTTGGCGGTCACGGTCTTGGTGGTCGTCTTGGCCGGGGCCTTGCGCCTGGCGGGCGCCTTCTTCGGCGCCGGCCCCTTGGCCCGCTTCTCCGCGATCAGTTCGGCGGCGCGTTCGGTCGTCAGCTCTTCGATGCTGTCGTCCTTGCGCAAGGTCGCGTTGAACTCGCCATCGGTGACGTACGCGCCGAAGCGGCCGTCCTTGACCACCATCGGCTTGCCCGACACCGGGTCCGGACCGAGCTCCTTGAGCGGCGGCTTCGCCGAGGCCTGACGGCCACGCTGCTTCGGCTCCGAGTAGATCTTCAGCGACTCTTCGAGGGTGATCTCGAACAGCTGGTCCTCGGTCGTCAGCGAACGCGAATCGGTGCCCTTCTTCAGGTACGGCCCGTAGCGGCCGTTCTGCGCGGTGATCTCGTCACCGGACTCCGGGTCCTTGCCGACCACGCGCGGCAGCGAAAGCAGCTTCAGCGCGTCGTCCAGGTTCATCGTCTCGATCGCCATGGACTTGAACAGCGAACCCGTGCGCGGCTTCGGCTGCTTGGCCTTCGCGGCCTTCTTCTGCGCGGCCGTCGCGTTCTCCGGCAGCGGCTCGCCCTCGGGCAGCAGCTCGGTGACGTACGGCCCGAAGCGGCCTTCCTTGGCGACGATCTCGTGCCCGCTGACCGGGTCCGTGCCCAGGACACGACCCTCCTGCGGCGTCGCGAACAGCTTCTCGGCGAGCTCGAGGCTCAGCTCGTCCGGCGGCAGGTCCTCGGGCAGGTTGGCACGCTGCGAAGCCCCGTCGACCTCACGCTCGAGGTACGGCCCGTAACGCCCGACCCGCACGACCACCTTGTGGCCTTCGGAGTCGTTGAACAGCGGCAGCGAGTTGATCTCGCGGGCGTCGATGTCCTCGACACTGCCCTCGACGAGCTTCTTCAGGCCGCCGAGCCGGCCGATCGAGCCGTCTACGCCCATCTCGCCGCCGAAGTAGAACTTCCCCAGCCAAGCCGTGCGCTGCTCGTCGCCGTTGGCGATCCGGTCCAGCTCGTCTTCCATCCCGGCGGTGAACCCGTAGTCCACCAGCCGCTCGAAATGCCGTTCGAGCAGGCCGATCACGGAGAACGCGACCCAGGACGGGACCAGCGCGGAGCCCTTCTTCCACACGTAGCCGCGGTCCTGGATGGTGTTGATGATCGAGGCGTACGTCGACGGGCGGCCGATGCCCAGCTCTTCGAGCTTGCTGACCAGGCTCGGCTCGGTGTAGCGCGCCGGCGGGGACGTGGTGTGGCCGTCCGGGCTCAGCTCGGTCGCGGTCAGGTCCTGGCCCTTGACCAGCACCGGGAGGCGGCTCTGCTTGTCATCCGCCTCGCCGCCGGCCTCGGTGTCCACGGCCTCGACGTACGCCTTGAGGAACCCGGCGAAGGTGATCGTGCGGCCGGACGAAGCGAACGTGCACTCCTCGCCGCTGGTGGCGCTGCCGGTGATGCGCACCGACATCGTGGTGCCCTTGGCGTCGTTCATCTGGGACGCGATCGTGCGCTGCCAGATCATCTCGTAGAGGCGGAAGTCGTCGGTGGACAGCTCCGAGGCCACCTGGCCCGGCGTGCGGAAGACCTCGCCGGCGGGCCGGATCGCCTCATGGGCTTCCTGCGCGTTCTTGACCTTCCGGGTGTACTGCCTCGGCTTCTCGGAGACGTACTCCTTGCCGTACAGCTGCGTCGCCTGGCTGCGTGCCGCCGAGATCGCCGTATCCGACAGGGTCGTCGAGTCGGTACGCATATAGGTGATGTAACCGTTTTCGTAGAGCTTCTGCGCGATCCGCATCGTGCGCTCGGAGGTGAACCGCATCTTGCGGCCCGCTTCCTGCTGCAGGGTCGAGGTCATGAACGGCGCGTACGGCTTACGGGTGTACGGCTTCTCCTCGACGCTGGTGACCTTGAAGTCACGCTGGTTGAGACCCTGGACCAGGCGGTTCGCGTCGGCCTCGGCGAGGATGCGGACCTCGGCGGACGCGGCCTTGAGCTGCCCGTCCGGCCCGAAGTCGCGGCCACTGGCCAGCCGGGCGCCGTCGACGGTGACCAGCCGGGCGGGGAATGTCGGCGGAGCGGCCTCGGAACCGGCATCCATCGTCGCTGAGATGTCCCAGTACGAGGCGGAGGTGAAGCGCATGCGCTCCCGCTCCCGCTCGACGACGATGCGTGTCGCGACCGACTGGACCCGGCCTGCCGACAGCTTCGGCATGACCTTCTTCCACAGGACCGGCGAGACCTCGTAGCCGTACAGCCGGTCGAGGATGCGCCTGGTCTCCTGGGCGTCGACCAGGTCGACGTCGAGCTCGCGGGTGTCCGCGGCGGCGGCCAGGATGGCCTGCTCGGTGACCTCGTGGAAGACCATCCGGCGGACCGGGATCTTCGGCTTGAGCGTCTCCAGCAGATGCCACGCGATGGCTTCGCCCTCGCGGTCGGGGTCCGTCGCGAGGTAGAGCTCGTCGACGTCCTTCATCAGCGCTTTCAGCTCCGCGACCTTGGACTTCTTGTCCGGGGTCACGATGTAGAGCGCCTTGAAGCCGTTGTCGACGTCCACGCCGAGCCTGGCCCAGGCCTCGCCCTTGTACTGCGCCGGCACGTCGGCCGCGCCGCGCGGGAGGTCGCGGATATGCCCCACCGATGACTCGACGACATAGTTACTGCCGAGATAGGGCGCGATCTTACGGGCCTTGGTGGGCGACTCGACGATCACCAGACGCCGGATGTTGGCCCCGTTTGATCCGGTGTCGCTCTTCTTCGTCCGTGCCGATCCAGCCACGCTGTCCCGCTCTCCGCTCATTCCTTCGCCGCCTCGCGGCACCTCTTCGACCAGTCAGTGTGCACTCCGAGAGCGGCAGACCGACGCATAGGTGGCGCAACACGCCCTATCCCGTGTGTGAAGCGCATCGCCGCTGACCTCGAAGATGTTTCCTTTCCAGAGCTAGCACGTGATGTCCGACACGTACCAGCCAGGGGGTGGAGGGTAGTCGAGCGCTTACCCTCCGTTCGACGGTGGTGGGGGTCACAGGTGACCGGTTGACTGTTCGGACCTTCATCTCGAAAGGACCCCACCATGACGAGACGCCTGCTCGGCACCCTCTTCGCCGGTCTGACGGTGACGCTGGCCCTCGGGACCGCACCGACCGCCTTCGCGGCGACTGCGGCACCCACAGTAACCAGCTTCGCCGGCACAGTAGCCCTTTCCGACTGCTCCGGGTCGGTGGTGAAGCTCGCGGGCGGCGCCGACACCGACCCCGCGCTCGTCCTGTCCAACGGCCACTGCCTCGAGTCGGGCTTCCCCGCCGCGGGCCAGGTCATCGTGAACAAGCCGTCGACCCGCACGTTCAGCCTTCTCTCCCCGAACGGCAAGTCGTCGCTGGGCACGCTGAGGGCGAACAAAATCGCTTACGCCACGATGACCAACACCGACGTCTCGCTCTATCAGCTGACCACGACCTACGCGAAGATCAAGCAGACCTACGGGATCTCGCCACTGGAGATCTCGCCGGACCACCCGGCTGCCGGGCACCACATCGACGTCGTGTCCGGGTACTGGAGGAAGGTGTACTCGTGCTCGATCGACGGGTTCGTCTACCAGCTACACGAGGGTGACTGGACCTGGAAGGACTCGATCCGCTACACGCCGGAGTGCCAGACCATCGGGGGCACGTCCGGCTCGCCGATCGTGGACACCGCCAGCGGCAAGCTCGTCGGCATCAACAACACCGGCAACGAGGACGGCGCGAGCTGCACCCTCAACAACCCGTGTGAGGTCGCGCAGGACGGCACCGTGACCGTGCACCAGGGAACGAACTACGGCGAAGAGACCTATCTCTTCTACGGCTGCCTCAAGCCCGGCAACGTAGTCGACCTGACCAACCCGGCGTGCGCACTGCCCAAGCCCGCCGCCTGACCGGCTCGGGGGACCTTTCGGCGCGCCGGAAGGTTCCCCGGGTCAGGGCACCTCGGCGAGCTGGCCGCAGGTCGGGGCCAGCCTGCTCGCGGCGCTCAGCTCGGGCACGGAGTCGAGGCCGGACAGGAACTTGATCTTCGAGATGCGGTCGAGCTGAGCGCCGGCGCCGGCCAGCGCCTGCTTGATCTTGGCGGGATCCGACGACGGCTCGTCGACCTGCTTCTTGGCTGCCGCCGCGCTGTCGCGGATGCCGGTGAACTCCGCGACGGCGTCGCTACGCACCTTGTCCCCGCCGGCCAGCGGGGACGGGCCCAGCCCACGGAGGCCGGCGAGGGTGTTGTCCAGCCCGCTGATCACCGCGGCGAGCAGCGCACCCGACGTCCGGGTGGCGCGCTGCGGGGTACTCGGATCGATCGCCGGCATCGTCGACAGCGATCTGACCAGCTCGGAGACCGAGCCGCAGTAGCCTTCGACCCAGCTCACGGCCTGGTTTTCCGGCGCGACGCCAGCGGCTTCCGGCTGCTGGCCGCCCGTGGGCACCGCGCTGGGCTGTCCACAGCCGGCCAGGGTCAGTGACAGGCAGAGCCCGGTCACTGTCGCGGCTAGAACGGTCGCCGGCCGCACACGCGTACACCTCCCGAAAAAATGTCACCTTCGTTACTCACTGACGGTACGCATCCTGTTGCAATTTGCAAGTCGCCTAGCGGAGGCGGGATTCCGGCCCGGAGCTCAGCCGGCGAGCTGCTTGCAGTTCGCGGCCTGCCCGGCGGCGGAGGCCAGCTCAGGGGACGCCGGCAGGTCGTTCGTGGAGCTGCCCAGCGCGTTCACCCCGGCGAGGACGGCGTCCATGTTCTTGCCGCCCTCGAGCAACGTCTGCTGGGTGGCGGCCGGCGCCACGTCAAGCTTCCGACGTGCGTCCGCGATGCGGTCCCGGACCGGCGCCAGCGAATCCACCAGGTCCTTTTTGGCCGTTTCACCGGCCGGGATCGGGGAGGGCGCGAGCTTGGTCAAGTTCGTGTACGCGGAGTTCACAAAGTTCGCGAGCTGCGCGAAGTTGTCGTCGAGGACCTTCTTCGTCGCGGGCAGATCGCCGGCTGTCACCGGCGGGTCGCTCAGCGCCGGCGGCTTGGTGAGCCCGGTCACCGCACCGCAGAAACCGTTCATCCAGGCCACCGCGTCGGCTCCGACCGGCACGGGTTTCGCCGCGGAGGAGGTCGACGGCGAAGACGGCGGCGCGGCGGCCGCGGGCTTGCTGTCGCCACAGCCGGCGAGAACGACCACCAGGCCGATTCCCGCGGCGGCGGTGATACCGCGCTTCAAGAACACTCCCCGAACATACGTGACGTCGATCAGGCGGGCAGTTTCTTGCAGTTCGGCGCCGCCTTGTAGGCCGCTTCCAGTTCGGGTGACGTGGTGAGCGAGTTCATCGGCGCGGACATGCTGTCCATGCTGGTGCCGAGCCCCTCCATCGCCTTCACCGCGTCCAGCAGCGCCTGCGGGTCGTTGCTCGAGGAAGCGAGCTTCGCGTTGGCGTCCTTCATCGTTTGAAGGGCGGGGGTGAAGGCCGTCACCAAGGCCTTCTTCGCCGTGTCCCCGTCGGGGGTCGGCGCGGGCGGCAGGCTGTTCAGCGTGTCGACGGCGTTCTGGAAGGCGCCCACGGCCTTGGTCAGGTAGTTGATGAGAGCCTTCTTGGTGCTCGCGACGTCGGTACCGGACATGGTCGGCACCGCCGTGCTCAGTGAGACGAGCGGGACGAACGCGCCACAGAACTGGTCCATCCACCCTTCCGCGGACGACGTCGAGCCACTCGAGCCGCTCGAAGACGGAGCTCCCGCCGACGAAACCGGCGCACCGGCGGCACCAGGGGCGGGCGAGGCCGTACCGGCCACCTTGTCGCCGCATCCAGCCAAAAGCAGCGCCACACCGACGCCCGCCGCGACGAGACTGAGACCGCGTTTCATGGTGACTCCCCAAAGTGCACTGTCCGAAAGAAGAGAAGCCGAACAATACTCGGCTACTGCCAGAACCGGGCCCGTTACGCGAAATACGCGACAGGCCCGATTCCGGCCGTACAGATGGGTCAGGCCGGCGGCAGTTTCTTGCAGTTGGGCGCGGTCGTGACCGACGGCGCCAGCTCGGGCGCGGCCTTGACCTCGGCCAGCGGGTCGGAAAGCTTGTCCAGCGCTGAGCCGATGTTCTGGAAGTCGGTCCCGGCGGTCTGCAGCGACGCTGCGCTGGCCGGAGTTGCATCGAGCTTGGCGATGGTCGACTTGAGCCCGGCGTCGGCCGGGGTCAACGCCGCAAGCAGGTCGGTCTTGGCCTTGTCACCAGCTGCGACGGGTGCCGCGGGCAGCTTGCCGAGCTTGTCGATCGAGTCGGCGAAGGCGGCCTCGAACTTCGTGTAGTAGGCGTCGATCTCCTTCTTCGCACCTTCGAAGTCACCCGGGTTGGCGGCCGAGGGCTGGGGAGTCTGCTGCAGGGCCGCGATCCCGACGAGCGAACCGCAATACTGGTCCACCCAACCGGCGGCACCGGACGGCTCCGACGCCGCGGCCGAGGTGGCCGGAGCGGCCGGCGAACCCGACGGAGCGGCCGGAGTGGTCTTGCTGCCGCCACAGCCGGTCAAGACGACTGCCAGGCCGAGTCCCGCCGCGATGAAGCTGAGGCTGCGCCTCATAGTGACTCCTATTTTCTGCTTCCCAAAGAAACCCCAGTGTGAAAAAAGCGTCAAGCGAGACGAAGGGTACTTCAGCGCGAAAACGACCTCGGGCCCACCACGCGAATGCGCGACGGGCCCGAGGCCTTGCTAGTCAGACGTTGTTTGTTGAGCCGTTGCCTAGACGCTGGCGACTTCCGAAGGAGTGTCCGTCAGGACCGTGCCTCGCCGCTTCGAGATCACGACGGCCGCGACGATGATCGCGAGCGCCACGAGCGAGATGATGATCCGGATCGGAGCCGAAGCGTCGGCACCGATCGAGAACTGCACGACGGCCGGGGCGATCAGCACCGAGACCAGGTTCATCACCTTGATCAGCGGGTTGATCGACGGGCCCGCGGTGTCCTTGAACGGGTCACCGACGGTGTCACCGATGATGGTGGCCTCGTGCGCCGACGAGCCCTTGCCACCGTGGTTGCCGTCCTCGACGATCTTCTTCGCGTTGTCCCACGCACCACCGGAGTTGGCGAGGAAGACCGCCATCAGGGTGCCGGTCGCGATGGCGCCTGCCAGGTAGCCGGCGAGCGCGCCGGTGCCCAGGCCGAAACCGACGGCGATCGGGGCGAACACCGCGAGCAGACCGGGGGTGGTCAGCTCCCGGAGGGAGTCACGCGTGACGATGTCGACAACCTTGCCGTACTCCGGCCGCGTGGTGCCTTCCATGATGCCCGGGATGTCCCGGAACTGACGGCGAACCTCGCGGACGACGGCGCCCGCTGCCCGGGACACGGCGTTGACCGCGAGACCGGAGAACATGAACACCACGGCCGCGCCGACGATGACGCCGACCAGGGTGTTCGGGCTGACGACGGTGTTGACGAACGACTTGACGCCGTCCACGGTCGAGCCGACGCCGGCCACGGCCTTGCTGATCGCGTCCGAGTAGGAGCCGAACAGCGCCGTCGCGGCGAGCACGGCGGTCGCGATCGCGATGCCCTTGGTGATGGCCTTGGTGGTGTTGCCCACCGCGTCCAGCTCGGTCAGGATCTGCGCGGCGGCCTCGTCGACGTCACCGGACATCTCGGCGATGCCCTGCGCGTTGTCGGAGACCGGGCCGAACGTGTCCATCGCGACGATGACGCCGACGGTGGTCAGCAGGCCGGTACCGGCCATGGCCACCGCGAACAGCGCCACGCCGCCACCGAGCAGGTACGCGCCGAACACGGCCGCGGCGATGACCAGCGCGGTGTACACAGCGGACTCGAAACCGACCGAGATACCGGCCAGGATGACTGTCGCGCCACCGGTTTCCGAGGTCGCGGCGACATCCTTGACCGGCTTGTTCTCGGTGCCGGTGTAGTAACCGGTGAGCTTCAGGATGAGGCCGGCCAGCACGATGCCGATGATCACCGAGATCGTCGCGATGAGCGCCGGGTTGCCGCTCTGCGACTGCTCGGCGGTGCCGAGGTCGGCGAAGCCGTCGAACGACTTCGGCAGGTACACGAACGCGGCGATCGTGGAGAGCACCGCGGAGATGACCGCCGAGATGTAGAACGATCGGTTGATCGTGACCAGGCCGCTTTCGCCGACCTTCGCCTTGGTGATGTAGACCCCGATCACCGCGGTGATCACGCCGATGGCCGGCACGATCAGCGGGAAGATCAGGCCGTGCACACCGAAGGCCGTGCTGCCCAGGATCAGGGCCGCGACGAGCATGACGGCGTAGGACTCGAAGAGGTCCGCCGCCATCCCTGCGCAGTCACCGACGTTGTCGCCGACGTTGTCGGCGATGGTCGCGGCGTTGCGCGGGTCGTCCTCGGGAATGCCCTGCTCGACCTTGCCGACCAGGTCGGCGCCGACGTCGGCGGCCTTGGTGAAGATACCGCCGCCGACACGCATGAACATCGCGATCAGGGCGGCACCGAAGCCGAAGCCTTCCAGCACCTTCGGGGCGTGTCCCGTGTAGACCAGGACGACGATCGCGGCACCGAACAGGCCGAGGCCGACGGTGAACATGCCGACCGCGCCACCGGTGCGGAACGCGATCCGCATGGCCGTTTCCCGGCCGCCGGGCTGGGTGGACGCGGCCGCGACCCGAAGGTTCGCCCGCGTGGCCAGCCACATGCCGGTGTAGCCGATCAGGAAGGAGAACCCGGCGCCGACCAGGAAGAACAGGGAGCGCCCGATGCGCTCACTCCAGTCGTCGGCGGGTAGGGCGAACAGCAACACGAACACGATTCCGCCGAATACGACGAGGGTGTTGCGCTGCCGGATGAGGTAGGCAGCCGCACCTTCCTGCACTGCTTTGGCGATGTCCTGCATCTTGGACGTGCCCTGGCCCGCGGCCAGCACTTCCTTGAGCAGGACATAGCCAACAACCAGTGCGGCAAGGGCGACCACGGCGATCACACCCACGATGGTGTAATCACCTCCGGAGAGCTCGAGGCCCTCCGCGAGGAACTGCCGGGACATTCGTCCTCCAGGAGACGTCGCCTTTAGCCACGCGCAAGCAGGCCGAGGATCCGGCTCGCCGACGCTGGCATGGGATCTACACCACAGGTGGTGTGTGTTTGCCGGAGTGTATTGGTACTGCTCCGGAGGCTGGCAAGGCGTCCCGATAGAGATACGTTCGGTGATGTTGTGACCCTGCTCACTGAACCGATTTTTCCAGGCCTGACACGGTCTTCACGCACCTCGGCGCGGCTGGCGCGCGGGACTGTCGGTGCCCTGTGCTTAAGTCGGGTGGTGGACGGCGCCGCGGACGGGACCAGGGGGCAGCGCCTCTTGCGACGGGTCACCGCGGGCATCCCCGCCGAGGACAGTCCGATCACCCATGTAGCCCAGTTGCCGGCGCGGTCCGCCGAGTTCGGCGAGTGGCCACGATGGGCGGAGCCTTCGGTCGTGCGGGCCCTGCAAGCCGGTGGCGCGCCGCGTCCGTGGGCCCATCAGGTCGAGGCCGCGTCACTCGCGTTCGAGGGCAAGCACGTGGTGCTCTCGACCGGTACCGCGTCCGGGAAGTCTCTCGCCTACCAGCTGCCGATCCTGACGAACCTGATGACCGACGAGCGCGCGTGCGCGCTGTACCTGTCCCCCACGAAGGCACTCGGGGCGGACCAGTTGCGGTCCGTGTCCTCTTTGGAGCTGCCCGGCACCCGCCCGGCCTCGTTCGACGGTGATACGCCGATGGCCGAGCGCGACTGGGTCCGGGCGCACGCGCGCTGGGTTTTCACCAATCCGGACATGCTCCATCGCGGCATCCTGGCCGGGCACGCCCGGTGGTCCAGGTTCTTCCGCCGGTTGTCCTATGTGGTCGTCGACGAGTGCCACAGCTACCGCGGGGTGTTCGGCTCCCACGTGGCGCTACTCCTCCGCCGGTTGCGCCGGATGGCGGAGCACTACGGTTCGTCACCGGTGTTCGTGCTGGCGTCGGCGACAACGTCGAACCCCGCCGAGTTCGCGACGGTCCTGTCCGGCGTGGACTGCACGGCCGTCACCGAAGACGCCTCGCCCCGTGGCGCGCGCACGGTCGCTCTGTGGGAACCGCCGCTGCTCAAGGAACTGGCCGGGGAGAACGGCGCGCCCGTTCGCCGGTCCGCGGGCGCCGAGGCTTCGCGGATCCTCGCCGAGCTGGTCGTCGAGGGCGCGCGGACGCTGGTGTTCGTCCGCTCCCGGCGGGGTGCCGAGCTGACCGCGCTCGCTGCCGGCCGCCTCTTGTCCGAAGTGGACAGTTCGCTGCCCCGGCTGGTCGCCGCCTACCGGTCCGGATACTTGCCAGAAGAGCGCCGGGCGCTGGAATCGGCTCTCCTGGAAGGCCGTTTGCTGGGCGTGGCAACAACAAACGCGCTCGAGCTCGGCGTCGACATCGCGGGGCTGGATGCGGTCGTGGTCGCCGGTTACCCCGGCACGCTGGCGTCGTTCTGGCAGCAGGCCGGTCGGGCAGGCCGAGCCGGTGACGCGGCGCTCGTGGTGTTCGTCGCCCGCGACGATCCACTGGACACCTATCTGGTGCACCACCCGGCGGCGATCCTGGACAAACCGGTCGAAGCCGCGGTGCTCGATCCGGCCAATCCTTATGTGCTCGGGCCGCAGCTCGCGTGCGCCGCCGCCGAGCTACCGCTGAGGAACGACGAGCTGCCCACTTTCGGCGGGGAGGCGGCACGTGCCGTGCTGGACTCACTGGTGGCGGACAACGTGCTGCGCCGACGGCCGAGCGGGTGGTACTGGACGGCCAGGGATCGCCCGCAGCACGACGTCGACATCCGAGGCTCGGGCGGCGAGCAGATCGCCGTGGTCGAAGCCGATTCCGGGCGAATGCTGGGCACGGTGGACCCGGGCTCGGCGAGCTTCGCGGTCCATCCCGGCGCGGTCTACCTCCACCGCGGCGAGTCCTATGTGGTCGACGCGCTGGACTTCGAGGCCGGGCTCGCACTGGTGCACGCGGAAGACCCCGACTGGAACACCATGCCCCGCGAAGTCGTGGACATCACCGTGCTGAACACGTTACAGCGCAACGACTACGGCGGAGTGAGCGTCTGTCTCGGTGAAGTGGCCGTCACCTCGCAGGTGGTGGGCTACCTGCGCCGCCGCCACTCGGGGCAGGTGCTCGACCACGTGGCGCTCGACCTGCCGGAACAGGCCCTGCGCACCAGGGCTGTCTGGTACACGATCAGTGCTGACCTGCTGGGGACCGGGGAAGGTGTTGGCAGGGCACCGGGGAGCGCCGGATTGATTCCGGCGCGTGTCCCCGGTGCCCTGCATGCCGCCGAGCACGCGGCGATCGGCCTGCTACCGCTTTTTGCCACGTGCGACCGATGGGATATCGGCGGCGTGTCCACCGCGTGGCACGAAGACACCGGGGAGGCGACGGTGTTCGTGCACGATGGCCATCCCGGGGGTGCGGGATTTGCCGACCGCGGGTTCGCCGCGGTATTCCCATGGTTGCGCGCAACGCGGGAGGCGATCGTCTCCTGCGAGTGCCCGACGGGTTGCCCGTCCTGCGTCCAGTCGCCGAAATGCGGGAACGGCAACGATCCGCTGGACAAGGCGGGGGCAGTGGCCGTGTTGGAAACCGTGCTCGGGGCTTTGCGTCAGCACGGAGTCCACCATGGCCACCTTGATGATTGAGGACTAAGCAGCCGAGGATTCGACCAGCAGCGAGGCCCGCTCTCCGGCGAGTGCGCGGACGAGCACCTCGTGGACAGCGGCGGCCTCGGGCAGCTGCCAGCCCCAGACCTCCGGCTTGACCCGCCAGTGCACGACCCCGTGCTGGAACGGGGTGGGCGGCAAGGGGATCCAGCTGTCGGTGCCGTGCCACTGGATCGAGGCGTCGGCGGCGAGCTCCGCGGGGATCCGGTCGCCGACCGTGGTGAGGAACAGCCAGCGGCCGTTGGGCAGCGCCACGATCGGCGCCGGGTGGCCGGTGGCCCGCAGCAGCTTGGCCGCGCGGCGGCCCAGGTCGTCGTCGACCTCGATGGCATCGAGCACGGTGCCGGTGGCGACGAGCAGGCTGCGGGTCTTGCCGGTGAACCAGGTCGCGACCTCGTGCGGGTTTGTCCCGATCAGCTCACGCCAGTTCTCCTGGGTGGGCACCGGGCTGCGCCAGGACAGCTCGTCGTCCTCGCCGCGCACCGGGGCCGGGTAGGTACCCGGCAGCACCGGCCAGCCGCGCCAGGCGAGACCGATGGCCTCTGCCCGCAGCTCGATGCGGAAGGCGCCTCGCCAGCTATCCGGCCAATTCGCGTCCAACATGGTTTTCCTTGCCTCCTGCACAACGACCACGACCGCCAGCTGCTGCTGGCCACCACTGCTTGTTCAACTGCTGTTGTGTGTCAGCCACCAACTGCTTCCCGTGGCGTACATCTCAATAAACGGCAAGTTGCACTCTGCCGATAGACCTAGGTCGACAACCGGTAGTTAAAGACCGGTGAACGCGCAGTAGCGCACCCGCGCGACCGAACCCGGCCAACCGATCGTCCGGCGAGAGCGACCAATTCCTGGCCGCTCGTCGCTGACCGGGCCTTACCCCACACTTTCGTCAGTGCGCGCAGGGTTAATGACGTATCTTGGCCTGCACCAGGGCAAAGACCGGCTACCGTTCGGCGCTCGTGAGCGACCGTTGCTCGTGGATCTTGGTTCTGACCGGGCGTCGAGCAGGTCACGATGAACGGTCGAGACGATCACTGGCGCGGATGAACAGCGGGGCCGGCCCTCGCCCGAGCACCCACCGAGCCGAAGTTCAGCGGTACGCCCGGGGCCGACGCACTCACCTCGACCAGGGCATCGTCGGCGTCCAGCCGGCAGCCGACCAGCCGCGTCGCCATTCGTTCGGCGACCAGCCGGGCAAGATCGCAAGCCGGCCCGGAGCCGCGGTGGGCGACTCCGGCCGCCGCCAGTGCGGCCAGATCGGCGGCTCCCTCTGCCCGGTGGCGGGCGATCGCGGCCGAGCCGAGCCAGAACGCGAACGCCACGACGCAGAGCAGTGCCGTAACAGCGATCGCGGTCCAGATGGTCGCCGCGCCGCGCTCCTGGTCCGCCCGTGTCTCGGCCGGTGTCTCGGCCGGTGTCTCAGCCCGTGTCATGACCGGCTCCCACTCCCGGTTCGAGGACTGCGAAGGCCTCGCCCCGCAGGTGCACCCCCGGCAACAGACCACCCGCCGGCTCGGCGAGTACCTCGACCTCAAGGGTGTCGCCGACGGCGTGCACCGCGAGCCTGGCGCCGCCCGGCGCGAGATTGTGCACGGCGTCCTCCGCAAGCTGCCGTTGGCCGCGAGAAAGCAGCCGGGCGGCTTCACGAGCGGCGTCGGTGCAGCCCAGCTGGCCGAACAGCGCGGCCACCCCGGCCAGCAGGACGGCGAACACCGCGACCAGCGCGCAGAGCGAGATGGCGGCCTCGACCGTCACCGCTCCGCGCTCACCGGCCGGCCCGGACATCAGGACTTCACCGAGAGCGCGTGCTCGACCAGGCCGGTCAACGTGCTGACCACCGAGTCACCGGTCAGGACGGTGTAGAGCACAAAAGCGAAGGCCGCGGCCGCGATGGTGCCGATGGCGTACTCGACCGTACTCATTCCTGCGTCGCTCATTCCTGCGTCGCCCGTCCAGTCGTCCGGTCTTCGAGGTGTGGTTGTCTGCATTTCGGGTCCTTTCGGTGGAGATCTGAGTTGTCAGGTCAAGATCGAGAGGCGGCCGGCGAACCCGAGGACCACCGGAACGACCCCCAGACAGAAAAATGCGGGCAGGAAACACAGGCCCAGTGGCGCGGTGATCAGGACGCCTGCCCGTTGCGCCTTCGCCTCGGCCTGGTCGTCCACCGTCGCGCGCAGCCGTGCCGACAGGTCGGCGGCCACCGCGGCCAGCGCGGTGCCCGAGCGGGCCGTCCTGGTCGCGGCCCTGGCGAGTTCGCCGACCTCGGCACAGGCACGGACCGGAGCCCACGCGTCGGCGGGTTCGGCGCCGAAAGCGAGCAGGTCGGCCGTCGAGCGCAGCGCCGCGCCAACTCGGGCAGGGGCACCACCGGCCACCGCACGGACAGCGGCCTGAACGGGTAGCCCCGCTCGCAGGCAGGACGCCAGGAGATCAAGGCTCGCGGCAAGCCTCAGTGCGGCCGTTGCCGGGTTTTCACGATCAGGCTTCCGAGCTGCCTTTCGCGGCCTTCGGGCGACCGCCCGCGGGCGAAGCCGGTCGAGACGTGAAGCGGACCCGATGGGGACGATCAGCAAGGCCAGCGCCAGCACGGCTATCCCGGCGGCGGTCACCATGGCGTCACCTGCGCGGTCAATCTCGCGCTCCACGCCATGCCGGCGCAGATCAGCCCGGATCCCGCCAGGAGAAGTACGTTCCCGGGCGACGTGGTGACCAGGATCCGCAGCGGACCCGCTCCCATGGCCTCGCCGAGCGCGATCCCGACGAACGGCAGCAGGACAAGGATCGACGCGCTGGCCCTCGGTCCCGCCATGCCCGCGCGGGTTCGGTTCACGAAGCGGGCGGCGGCGTCGAGATCGCGGCGGACCGCGTCGAGTACGTCCGCCATCGGCAGACCGTGCTGGCCGGCGAGTGTCCACGCCGTCGTGAGCCGAGCGAGTGCGCCGGAACCGGTCACCACACCGAGCCCTGCTGAGGCGGCTGCGGCGCGTAGGGCTTTCGCAGCCTTCGGCGCAGCCTCGGCAGCTGCGGCGTCCGCTGCCGCCGAGGGGTGCGCTCCGGCCCGCAATTCGGCGACCATCGTCCGGAGAGCCTCAGCCATCGCCTCGGCTTCGGACACCCGCAGCGCGGCGCGGCGGCGGTCGCGCCACCGGCGCCAAGCCGGCCAAACCACTAAAGCGGCAGCGAGAGTGGAAACGGGTTCGAACACGAGTCCAGCGACCACGACAGCTACCACAGCCGAACCGACAAACAGCCGACGTGCTCGCGGCGTGAGGCGGCGCGCCGGAGCGGAACGATCACCGCGCAGTTCCGCCAGCCTGACTCCCGGCCGACGCACCGGCAGACAGCACAGGCCCGAACCGCAGAGCAGCAAGACCTGGGTCACCACGGCGCCGGCTCCTCGAACGCATCGACGAACAGCTCGACACCCCGGGCTTTGAACAACGACGTCAGCAAGGCCTTCCGCGACGTCCAATGCCCGGCGCGCCACACCGTCGCCACCGCAGTGCCCGCGGTACCGCGATGGACGACTCCGATCTCATCGAGCCGCCGCAGCCCGCCCGGCCCCCGGCGCATGTGGAGCACGATCTGCACGGCCGCAGCGAACTGGCTCTGCAGGGCACCGCGCGGCAGGCCGCCGAGCGACGCTAGCGCTTCCAATCTCGCCGGCACCTCCGCCGGTGAATTGGCATGCAGCGTGCAAGCGCCGCCGTCGTGACCGGTGTTGAGCGCGTTCAACAGTTCGCAGACTTCCCGTCCCCTGACTTCGCCGACGACGAGTCTGTCCGGGCGCATCCGCAATGCCTGCCGCACCAACTCGCGCAAAGTGACCTCGCCGGCACCCTCCACATTGGGCGGACGCGCGATCAGCCGGACGAACTGCGGGTGCGAAGGCTGCAGCTCGCCCGCGTCCTCGACGCACACGATCCGCTCGGCGGGCGAGACCTCGCCCAGCATCGCCGCCAACAGCGTGCTTTTACCCGCACCCGTCGAGCCGGTGATCAAGAACGCCAGCCTGGCCGTGATCACGGCGCGCAGCAACGCTTCCCCTTCGGCATCGAAGGTGCCGAGCCGGCGCAGCGCGGACAAATCATGCGTGGCCGGGCGCAATATCCGCAGCGAAAGGCAGGTTCCGTCCGCGGCAACCGGTGGGAGTACGGCGTGCAGCCGAATCCGCGCGTGCGGACCGGAGCCCGGCAACCACCCGTCGACATAGGGCTGAGCGTCGTCAAGCCTTCGCCCGGCCACTTGGGCGAGCCGTTGGGCAAGACGCCGCACGGCTTCCTCGTCGGTGAAGGCGAGCTCGGTCCGGCGCAGCCCGTCCCGGCCGTCGACCCAGACCTCGCCGGGGCCGGTGACGAGTACATCCGTGGTCGCCGGATCGGCGAGCAGCGGTTCGAGCAGGCCCACTCCGACGAACTCGTCGCGCAAGGTACGCAGGATCTCGAGCATGTCGTCGTGGCTGATCGCACTGCCCGCCTCGGCTCGCACGGCAGCCGCCACGGCGGCGGTGTCCGGGGTGCTTCCGGAGCCTGCCAGGCGCAAGCGCACCCGGTCGACCAGTTCCGTGTTCATATCAGCGCCCCCGGGGTGCGGGCGGCGGCGAGCACCGCGGTGGCCGCGCGCCCCAGCGGGCCGTGTGGCCGCGGCTGGAACGCACCACGCTCCACCGCCCGGTCCAGCCCGCGTTCGGCAGTCATCTGTGCTATCAGTGCCGCGCCGACGGCCTCGGCCACCTGCTCGGGTTCCAGCCCGTCGGGCGCGGGGCCGCGAGCGACCAAAGCCACCCGCCGCGCCCGGTCCCGGACACGCTCGAGGACACGTTTCGCCGCGGCACACGCACGGATCTCCGTCGGCACCACGAGCACGACCAGATCGGCACGCTCGATCGCGACCCCGGCGCCGTCACCGAGATGGCGGGACAGATCGCAGACGACGGTCCCGCCCGCGCGACGGCCGGCCTCGATCACCGCGGCGACTGCGTCACCGGTGGGGCCGGGACCCTCGCGATCGCAGGAAATGAACGACAGGCGCCCGCTGCCATGGCGCCGCTGCGGCAACGCCTCGTGCAAGGCGGACAAGGAAACCCGGCCGGAGTTGACCTTCAGCGCCGGCCATCTGACCCCGCTGTCGAGCTCGGCACCGAGCAGCAGGTCGATCCCGCCGCCGAGCGGGTCGCAGTCGACCAGCAGGCCGTTTCCGCCCTCACGGGAAACGGCCAGCCCGATCGCCGCGGCAAGCACCGAAGCTCCGGCACCGCCCCGGCCGCCGAGGACGGACACCACGCGCCCGCCTGGAGAACTCGGCCCCTCAGCGACATCGGCCAGCGCCGCGATGAGCGCGGCTTCCTCATCCGGCAGGGAAACCAGCCGCTCGACCCCGGCGGTGAACGCGTGCCGCCAGACTTCGGGGGCAGGAGTTCCCTTGCATACCAACAAAACTCCTGGCCTTCGCGGGAATGGGTACTCGCCGCGCGCCGCTTCCTCGTCGAGGATCACCAAGGGCGCCGCGGCCCATTTCGGCCTGGCCGCGAGCAGATCCGGCGCCCTTTCGGTGGCACAACCGACGGCGGCGGCCAGCCGAAGCACCTCGTCGAGCACGGCTTCGTCATTGACGACGACGAGCAGACGTTCGGCCGGCGCGGCGTCTACCGGCAATCGATTTCCGGTCAAGCGATGGTCAAGCAAGGTATGCCCCCGATTCTCCAACCGGGTGCCGACCCGGTTTCCGACGTGATTCCACAATCACGCCCGCCAACCGACCGCACAACACCCAGTTCGCCGAACTGTGGATAACCGGGGTCCTGTGGACAACCACCGCGAATGAAACGTTCGAACCACGGAACTGTCGTACCCCTCAGGCACAATCCGCGCGCGCGAGTCGGCAGGCGAATATCGGGGCGTATCGGAAAGAATGCGAAAAACGCCAGGTGGGAAAAGGGACGACCCCCGCCAGGGGGGAGGGGCGGGGGTCGTCAGGTGTTCAGTCCCGGGGGGTCGGACTGAACATGTCCGGTGAATCACCGGACCGGTTCACTCTAACTCTGACTCCCCGCCCTGACGCCATGCCGCCGTACCCACAATTCGATAACGACACCAGCAGTCGGAAGGCCGTGGCTGTGATGGATTTTCCGCCGGACGACGCCCTTTGTGGCGGTTCAACGGCACGGCGGACCTACCGCTACCGCCAGGTCTCCTATTCTGGACAGGTGGCCCAACCGAACAACACGCCTTCGCCCGCACCCGCCAGCCCCGCCGACTCCGACGGCGGACGCGGTGTCGCGGCCTTTTTCGACCTGGACAAGACGATCATCGCCTCCTCGAGCGCGCTCGCGTTCAGCAGGCCGCTCCTGCGCGAGGGGCTGATAAACCGGCGCGCGGCACTGAGAAGTGCCTACGCGCAGTTGGTGTTCTCCCTGGCCGGGGCCGACGCCGACAAGACCGAACGGATGCGTGCGGAGGTTTCCGCGCTGTGCGCCGGCTGGGACGTCGCCCAGGTTTCGGCGATCGTGGCCGAGACCCTGCACGACGTGGTCGACCCGCTGGTCTACGTCGAGGCCACCGAACTCATCGCGCGACACCGGGCCGACGGGCACGACGTGATCGTGCTGTCGGCGACCGGCGCGGAGGTGGTGGCGCCGGTCGCGGAGATGCTCGGCGCCACGCGCAGCGTGGCGACCAGGATGGAGATCATCGACGGCCGATACTCCGGCCAGGTGGACTTCTACTGCTACGGCGAGAACAAGGCCGTGGCCGCGAAGCAGCTCGCCGCGACCTACGGATACGACCTCGACGCCTGCCACGCCTACACCGATTCGAGCACCGACATCCCCCTGCTGGAGGTCGTCGGGCACCCCCACGCGGTCAACCCGGACAAGGCCCTGCGCCGCCACGCGGCCGAGCACGGCTGGCCGGTGCTGAAGTTCGACAACCCCGTCTCGCTCCGCAACCGCCTCCCGACGCCGTCGGCGGGCATCATGGCGATGGGCTTCGGGGTCGGCGCGGTCGCCGCCGCCGGGGCGACCTGGTACGGCCTTTCCCGACGAAAGCGGGATCAGGGCTGAAATCCCGAAGTTCGTTGACAGGGTTAGAAATTTTACGTCGCTGAGCGTGTCCGCGTCACTAGATCGAGCCTCTGTACCGGTGCACCCGTCCGCGCTCTTGCTGTGACCGCCATCACGGCGTAGAAAGGGGTTGCGGACATTCGGTCGGCCAGGGAGAAGGTAGAAGAGAAGCCTTCTCCACCCCGCCAAGTCTCCGTGCGCGGACTCCGGGCACCCACGCGCAGCGCGCCGCGGGAGGCTCGTCGTCTAGGGACTGCGTCGCGGGACGCCGCACGCCGAGTCCATGAAGGTACGACCAGAGTTGCACGCTTGGTCACCCGAGATGTTCGCGCTTGCAGGTGGCGCCCGTAAGCTTCGGCCGGCGGGCGCCACCAGCATGTCCGGGGCTTTCCGGTGAAAAATTCCCAGCCCCCAGTAGACCGAACGGTCGTTGACCAGCCCAGGTTCGGTGAGTAGCTTCCCGATACCGGCTCTTTCGGGTGAGAAGATTTCCGAACTGCCGGTGGTGCTGCGGTGTGGTTTTCTCACCGCGCAAGAAACTGGGAGGCTGGGGATGTCAATCCGTGCTGGGTCCACATACAGAACCGCGATCGCCGTGTCACTGGCCGGCCTGCTCGCCGTCACCGGTGCCGGGTCGGCGTCCGCGGTGAACACCCCGAAGCCCCTCGACGCCGCCGCCCAGGCCACCAGCGAGGCGATGGGCGTCCTCCATGGTCTCAGCCTCTCCGAAAAGGTCGGCCAACTGTTCGTCACCTGGGTCAACGGCAAGTCCGCCGACGAAGTGAACCCCAAGAACCAGAGCGACTTCGGCGTCGACACCCCCGCGCAGGTGATCGCGAAATACCACCTCGGCGGGGTCATCTACTTCAACAACGACTCGCGCGACAACTTTGACGATCCAGTACAGGTAGCCAAGCTGTCCAACGGGTTACAGACCGCAGCCGTGTCCAGCGGCGCGCACATCCCGCTGCAGATCGGTACCGACCAGGAGGGTGGCACGGTCACCCGGATGGGTGCACCCGCCACGGAGTTCCCGAACTCGATGGCCATCGCCGCCGGCCGGGATACGACCGCCGCGAACGCCGCCGCCACGATCCTCGGCCACGAGATCCGCGCGGTCGGCATCAACCAGGACTTCGCGCCCGACTCCGACGTCAACTCGAACCCGGCCAACCCGGTCATCGGGGTCCGCTCGTTTGCCGGGCAGCCCGGCCTCGCGAGCCAGTTCGTGACCGCGGAAGTCAAGGGCTACCAGGATTCCGGCCGGCCGGCGCAGACCGTGTCGGCCACCGCGAAGCACTTCCCCGGCCACGGTGACGCCGCCACCGACAGCCACACCGGGCTCCCCCGCATCGACCGCACCGAGGCCCAGTGGCGGGCCATCGACGTCCCGCCGTTCAAGGCCGCGATCGCCGCCGGGATCGACTCGATCATGAGCGCGCACATCCAGTTCCCGAGCCTCGACCCCTCACTCGAGCCGGCGACGCTGTCGAAGCCGATCATCACCGGCAAGCTGCGCGGTGAGCTCGGCTACCAGGGCGTGGTCATCACGGACTCCCTCGAGATGCAGGGCGTCCGGGAGCTGCACCCCGACGCCGACATCCCGGTGCTCGCGCTGCTGGCGGGCGTCGACCAGCTGCTCATGCCGGTCCACCTCGACGTCGCGATCGACTCGGTCATCGCCGCGGTGAACTCGGGGAAACTGACCGAGCAGCGCATCGACCAGAGCGTGCTGCGGATCCTCAAGCTGAAACTCAAACGAGGCATCCTCACGCATCCGTTCGTCGACACGAACGCCGTCGCGAAGACCGTGGGCATCCCCGCTCACCTCGCCCGGTCGCAGGCGATCGCGGACAGGTCCATCACCGCGCTACGCAACGACGGCGGTGTCCTGCCGCTCAAGCAGAAGCCGGTGACGGCGCTCGTCACGGGCTGGGGCGTGAGTACGACGGCAACGTTGGCGGACGATCTCACCGCTCATGGCACGAAGGCGACGGCCCTGCAGACCGGTCAGACACCGACGGCCACGCAGATCCAGCAGGCCGTTTCGGCGGCGAAGAACGCGGACGTCGTCGTCGTGCTGACGAACAACGTCGGCGCGTTCCCGCTGCAGCTGAACCTGCTCAAGGCGTTGAACGACACCGGAAAACCGGTGATCGCGGTGGCCGCGCAGATCCCCTACGACGCCGGTTACGACAACCCCGTGCAGACCTGGCTCGCGACCTACGGCTACATCAGGCCGACGCTCCAAGCGCTCACGAAGGTCATCCTCGGCGAGGCGAAACCCCAGGGAAAGTTGCCCGTTGACGTCCCCTCGGGCACCGACGTCACCACCGCCAAGTACCCCTTCGGATACGGGCTGAGCTGGTAAGGGCCGGAAAATGCCACTCAACAGACGCCGGTTCATCACGGCGAGCGCGCTGGCGACTCCCATCCTCGCGGCAGGTTCCTCGATCGCCGCCGAAGCGGCCCCAGAGCAGCGCGGGCCGGTCGTCACCGGCGCCGACACCCTCGCCGCGCAAGGCTGGCGCGCGCTCGCCGGACGCAAGGTCGGCGTCCTGTCCAACCCGACGGGCGTCCTCGCGAACCTCGACCACATCGTCGACTCGATGGTCGCCGCCGGGGTCCGCCCGGTCGCGGCCTTCGGCCCCGAGCATGGCTTCCGCGGCAGCGCGCAGGCCGGCGGTTCCGAGGGCGACTACACCGACCCGCGCACCGGCATCCCGGTGTACGACGCCTACGGGATCACCGCGTCGAAACTCGCCACGCTGTTCACCAAGGCCGGCGTCGACACCGTGGTCTTCGACATCGCCGACGTCGGCGCGCGCTACTACACCTACATCTGGTCGCTCTACACCGCGATGGTGGCCGCGGCGAAGGTCGGCGCGGCGTTCATCGTGCTCGACCGGCCGAACCCGGTGGGCGGCAAGGCTTTCGGGCCGCTGCTGCAGGCCGGGTTCACCTCCGGTATCGGCGCGAAACCGATCGTGCAGCAACACGGTATGTCCGTCGGTGAGCTCGCGCGGTTCTTCGACGGCGAGTTCCTGCCGGGCGAAGGCGTGAAGCTCGCCGAACTCCAGGTGGTGCGGACGCGCGGCTGGCGGCGTGACGAGTTCTTCGCGCAGACGGGCCTGAACTGGACGCTGCCGAGCCCGAACATGCCGACCGCCGACTCGGCATTGGTCTACCCCGGGACCGGGATGTTCGAAGGCACGCTGTTCGCCGAAGGCCGCGGCACCACCCGGCCGTTCGAGATCGTCGGCGCCCCCGGCGTGGACTGGCGCTGGCGTGAGGCGCTCGACGCGGCCGGGCTGCCCGGCGCGCGGTTCCGCGAGCTCTACTTCGTGCCGACGTTCAACAAGTTCGTCAACCAGACGTGCGGCGGCGTGCAGCTGACGGTCACCGCGCCCGCCGAGTTCGACGCCATCAAGACGGCGGTCACGATGTTCGTGACCGCGAAGAAGCTGTACCCGGCCGCGTTCGGCTGGCGCCCCGACAACTACATCGACCTGCTCTCCGGATCCGATCGGCTGCGCAAGCTGGTCGACGCCGGCGCGGGCGTCGACGAGATCGTCGGCTCCTGGCGAGCCGAGCTGGACCAGTTCGACCGGACACGTCGTCGCTATCTGCTCTACCGGTGAGGGGACGCGGGAAATGCGTGCTAAGAAGCTGCTAGTCGCGGCGCTGGTCGCGGCCACCACCTTGACCACCGCTGGAGCGAGCGCGATGGCCAGTCCGGACCGACCCGCACCCCTGCCCGCCACCGGCCGGTTCGACCAGCCGCGGACAGGGTTCGCCCCGAGCGGCACCGTGCTGCGCCAGGGCAAGCCGTCCGACGTCGGGCTGGACCCGGCACCGATCACCGCGGCCGAGCAGGCACTGAAGAACTGGACGACCACCGGCGGCGCGAACGGCCACCCGCTGTTCCCCGGTGCCGTCGGGCTGTACGCGCACGACGGCGTGGTCGTCGACAAATACGCCGTCGGGGACGCGCTCAAGTACTCCGACGCTGCCGGTGACGAGCTGCCCGCGGATCAGCAGCTCCCGATGCGGACCGACACGATCTTCGACATGGCCTCGATCTCGAAGCTGTTCACCTCGATCACGGTGATGCAGCTGGTGGAGGAGGGCAAGGTGGACATCACCGCGCCGGTGGTGCGTTACCTGCCGGAGTTCGGCGTCAACGGCAAGAGCGCGGTCACCATCGAGCAGCTGATGACCCACACCTCCGGCTTCGCGCCCGACCCGGTCCCGTCGCTGTGGGCCGGCTACCCGGACATCCCGTCGCGGCGCGAGGCCGTGCTCGACAGCCCGCTGCAGAACGCGCCCGGCACGACGTACCGCTACTCCGACCTCAACATGCTCACCCTCGGCATCCTCGTCGAGACGCTGACCGGCAAGACGCTGGACACGGTCGTGCGCGAGCGGATCACCGAGCCGCTGGGCATGAAGGACACGAGCTACAACCCGCCGGCGTCGAAGCTCCAGAGGATCGCCGCGGAAGAGTACGAGTCGAGCCCGCCGCGCGGGCTGGTGTGGGGCTCGGTGCACGACGAGAACGCGTGGTCGCTCGGCGGGGTCGCCGGGCACGCCGGGGTGTTCTCGACCGTCGACGACCTGGCCGTGCTCGCCCAGACGATCCTCAACGGCGGTGCCTACCGCGGCCACCGGATCCTGCGGCCGGGCACCGTGCGGCAGATGCTGACCGACTACAACCAGGCCTTCCCGACCGACAACCACGGGCTCGGCTTCGAGCTCGACCAGACCTGGTACATGGGCGCGCTGGCGTCGCCGGTCAGCGCCGGCCACACCGGGTTCACCGGCACCACACTGGTGATCGACCCCGAGTCGCGGTCGATCGCGATCCTGCTGACCAACCACGTCCACCCGATCCGCACCTGGGGCTCGGTCAACCCGGCCCGCGAGCTCTGGGCGACGGCGTTGGCCCGCTCGATGGCGGTGAAGCCCGCGGCGGGCCGCCAGGACTGGTTCAGCGACATCGGCAACTCCGGCACCGCCACCTTGACGACCAAACCGCTCGACACCCGTAACGGCCCACTGAACGTGTCTTACGACGCTTTCGTCGACGCGGCGGAGGGCGATTCGCTCACACTCGAGTCGAGTACGGACGGTGTGACGTGGCAGGCAGTACCAGTGAGTGCCTCAGGTCCGGGCGCGCCGGCCGGTACCGTGTCCGCTTTGTCCGGGCATGGCCATCGCTCGTGGTGGCGGGTCACGGGGGCTGTGGGTTACTCACCCCAACCTGTAACACTCCGCTGGCGTTACAACACCGACAAGAATTACACCGGCCGTGGGGTTTCGGTCGACGGGATTAAAGTCACACACCGGGGCGGGATCGTGCTAGACGGTGAGCTTCCGGGTATCTCACTCGATGCAGTCGGCTGGCAGTTGAGCTCTCGGTAACCGAGGCGACGCACTAGGCGACATCTGCACCCGTCAGCACGCGGATCGATTGCGTTCGCAGCGACAGTAAGTTGCCAAGTCGTTAACTAGAGGACGTTAACAACCCCGACCTGGTTAGCGACTTTCTTGACAACGATTAATCGCAAATCGAATCCGCAGAGACACGGATGGGTTGCGATCTCACTGAAGGGGTTGGGTAGCCTTGTCCCAAATGCCAACGGTTAGTAACTTTCCGACGGTGAGTGATGCCGAATCCGTCACGATGACGGCACCGTCCGACGCCATGATGCTGACTTCAGCGGAGCGTGACGCGGACGCGAGCCCGCTCGTCCGGATCCGCTCGCTCCTGCCCGGCCTGGCCCGCGCGGAACAGCGCGTGGCGAAGGTCGTGCTCGACGCGCCCGGCTCCGTCGCGCGCCGCAGCATCACCGAAGTAGCACTCGCCGCGAACACCAGCGAGACCACGGTGACGCGCTTCTGCAAGGCCGTCGGCGTCGGGGGGTACCCGCAGCTGCGCATCGCGCTGGCCGCGGACACCGCCCGCTCCGAGATGCGGTCGAGCCACAACCTCGGCGGCGAAATCGGTCCGGACGACGACCTCGCCGCGATCATCGGCAAGGTCAGCTACGCCGACGCCCGCGCGGTCGAGGAGACAGCCGAGCAGCTCGACGTGCCGACGCTGCAGCAGGTCATCGAGGCCGTCGCGACGGCAGGCCGGGTCGACGTCTACGGCGTCGGCGCCAGCGCCTTCGTGGCCGCGGACCTGCAGCAGAAGCTGCACCGCATCGGCCGGATCAGCTTCGCCTGGTCGGACACGCACATCATGCTGACCTCGGCGGCGGTACTGAGCCCGGGCGACGTCGCGGTCGGGGTCTCGCACACCGGCGCGACCACGGATACCGTCGAGGCGCTCCGCGTCGCGCGTGAACACGGCGCGGTGACCATCGCCGTGACCAACTTCCCGCGTTCGCCGATCACCGAGGTCGCCGACTTCGTGCTGACCACGGCGGCTCGCGAGACGACGTTCCGTTCGGGTGCGACAGCCAGCCGCATCGCCCAGTTGACCGTCATCGACTGCCTGTTCATCGGGGTGGCCCAGCGGCACATGGACGCTTCGGTCAACGCGCTGGACGCGACGAGGGATGCGGTCGGTTCGCACCGGCTCGGTGTCAGACCGGACGGCCGGCGCCGTCCCCGGGAAACCGGCAAATGACCGAATCCGAAAAAGTGAGGCGCATGATGACCGTCCCACGCCAGGTGGTGAACGTCGATTCGCCCACCGAGCAGCGCAACCCCCGGACCACCGACATCGATCTCATGCCGACCATCGGCATCCTGGGCATGATCAACGCCGAGGACCGCCGGGTGCCGGACGCGGTCAACGCCGTGCTGCCGCAGGTGGCGCGCGCGGTCGACTACGCCGTGGAAACGCTGCGCGCGGGACACCGCGTGCACTACGTGGGGGCCGGCACGTCCGGCAGGCTCGCGACGCTCGACGCGGCCGAACTGGTGCCGACGTTCAACGTGCCGAGCGACTGGTTCGTCGCGCACCACGCCGGTGGTGAGCGGGCGCTGCGCCAAGCCGTGGAAAACGCCGAGGACGACGCCTCGGCCGGAGCCGCGGAGATGCTCGACTCGGTCGAGTCCGGTGACTTCGTGCTGGGCTTGACCGCGTCGGGCCGGACTCCGTTCGTCCTCGGTGCGCTGGCCGCGGCCAGCCGCCGGGGCGCCCGGACGGGGCTCGTGTCCGGCAACCCGTCGGCCGCGAAGCCGGTGGGGGTGGACGTGCTCATCGCCGTCGACACCGGCCCGGAGGCGATCGCCGGGTCGACCAGGATGAAGGCCGGGACGGCGCAGAAGATCATCCTGACCGCGTTTTCCACGGCGACGATGATCCGGCTCGGCCGGACCTACTCCAACCTGATGGTCAGCATGCGCGCCACGAACGCGAAGCTGCGCGGACGAACCGTCCGGATCCTGCGCGAGGCAACGGGGATGAGCGCGCAGGACTGCTCCGAGGCACTGACCGAAGCGGACGGCGAGTTGAAGGTCGCCTTGGTGCACCTGCTGTCCGGGGTGGACGCCGACGCCGCGGCGCGGACACTGGCGGCCACCGACGGGCACGTCCGCAAAGCCCTCGACATGCTGCGGGTCAAAGCAAGCTGACGACCCGACGGACTCGTGAGTGTTCCGGCCGGTTAGAACGAGCCGGAACGCTCACGAGTCCTGGACGCTCGACAGCCGCTAGCTGACGGCATCCGAGATGCCTTTGGCTTCCCGTGCGCCGGTTTCCACCGCTTCACAACTGAAGAGCAGCCAGGTGCGGACGCCGTCGGGAGTGCCGGTGGCGAAGCCCTCGGCCGCGGCCGCGTACTGCCGGACGCGCCGGAAGAACGCGACCTCGGGCACGGTCAGTGCCTTGGGATCGAGCCCGGTCGCGATCATGGTCAGCCGGGCGGCGGCCCTGGCCACCACGCCGTCCGCGCTGCCGAAAGGCCGCAGCGCAAGCAATTCTCCGTGCACGAC
Source organism: Amycolatopsis sp. (assembly GCF_025464955.1). Taxonomy (GTDB): domain Bacteria; phylum Actinomycetota; class Actinomycetes; order Mycobacteriales; family Pseudonocardiaceae; genus Amycolatopsis. The sequence goes on from NZ_JAODNM010000118.1 coordinate 42,156, forward strand.
GGCTGTGAGCAACGGACCGGGCACCGACGTCGCACCCGTCACCAACTGCGCGAGCAGCTCGAGCCGGGGGCCGACGCCTTCGTCGTTCTTGGGCCTGCCAAGCACATCGGGATCCGACACCAGATCCGCGGCGGCGAGCAGGTGTATCCGCGCCAGCGCCTGAAGTGGCGCGCGCCGCCAGGTCGGCAGCAGTGATTCCAGTGCCTCGGCCACCCGCAGGGCGCCCGAGAGAATCGGGTCTGTCACGGACGCGTCGGCCGGGATTTCCGCGTCGCCGCCGTCGATGGCTGCCGAAGCCCTGGCCGCCCGTACAGACGCCTCCGCAGCTGTCGCGGAGCCGCCTCGCAGGTTCGCCGGGAGCCGATGCACCGCGAAGACGCTGTCCTGCGCGGATTTCACCGCTGCCGCAACACCTTCGAGGTCGAGCAGGGGCGCGAGCGGATCAGTCATATCGCCGCCTCAGCGGGAGAAAGTACTTCGGCGGTCACGCGTCCAGCACCTGTCCCGAACGCTTCACCAGCGGCGGCTCGGTCGACCACGGGAAGTTGATCCAGCGGTCGGTCTTACGCCAGACGTACTCGCATTTCACCGTCGAGTGCGGCTTCTCGTAGATCACCGCGCTGCGGACTTCGGCGACCTGGTTCAAGCAGAAGTCCCGCACCAGCTTCAGCGTGGCGCCGGTGTCGGCGACGTCGTCGGCGATCAGCACGGTCGCGCCGGTGAGATCGACGGCGTTCGGCACCGGCGGCAGCATCACCGGAAGTTCGAGGCGCTCGTCGACGCCGGTGTAGAACTCGACGTTCATCACGTGCAGGTTCTTGACGTCGAGGGAGTAGCCCAACGCGCCCGCGACAAACAGGCCGCCACGCGCGATCGACAGGATCAGGTCGGGCTCGAACCCGTCGTCGGCCACCGCTCGCGCGAGCTCCCTGCTGGCCGAACCGAACAACTCCCAGGTGAGCTCTTCCCGCTCTTCGGCCATGTTCATGGTGGGAGCATAAAGAACGGCAAAGTGGACTGCTGAAATGCTTCAGAATTGGCTCTACTGAACGTCCACTGCTCGACCTACGGTGGACCAGTGACCGACGAATGGAACCAGCAGCCACCCCTGCGCGGCGAGCACGTCCACCTCGAAGCACTGACGGCCGAGCACGCCGAAGGGCTGCTCAAGGCCGGTGACGATCCCGCCATCTGGACGTGGCTCAGCACACGTCAGCCTGCTGACCTCGACGGGATGCGTGCGTTCGTCGCGAAGGCGCTGTCCGACCCGGCGCGGCTCTGCTGGGTCCAGCTCGACGCGCACACCGGCGAGGTCGCCGGCACGACGTCTTACTACCAGTGGGACGCCGAGCACCGGATCGTGTCGATCGGCCACACCTGGATCGGCAAGCCGTGGCAGCGAACGGCGTTGAACACCGAGGCCAAGCTCCTGCTGCTCCGCAGGGCCTTCGGGACGCTGAACGCCGGCCGCGTCGCCTGGGAAACCGACATCAAGAACGAGCGGTCGCAGCGCGCGATCGGACGGCTCGGGGCGAAGCGAGAGGGCGTCCTGCGGGCTCATCGAATCCGGCCGGACGGCTCGGTGCGCGACACCGTCGTCTACTCCGTAACGGCCGCCGAATGGCCCTCGGTGGAGCGGGGACTCGCGGCCAGGCTCGCCTGACCGGGGCGGGAAACGGTGACCGCTCGCCTGGGCACTTCGGTCGGGGAGTACTAACGTCGTGCACACGGGCGTCAGCCGCGCATCCGCATCTTTCCCAGGAGGCCTTGCACCATGACCGAGCAGTCCCCAGGTCTGGACAACCTGCTCAACGAAGTCCGCACGTTCCCGCCGAGCACGGACTTCGCCGCGCAGGCGAACGCGAAGCCGGAGCTCTACGACGAGGCAGACGCCGACCGTGAGCAGTTCTGGGCGAAGCAGGCCGAGCGGCTGGACTGGGACACCCCGTGGACCCAGGTGCTGGACTGGACCGACGCCCCGTTCGCGAAGTGGTTCGTCGGCGGCAAGCTCAACGTCGCGTACAACTGCGTCGACAGGCACGTCGACAGCGGTCACGGCGACCAGGTCGCGATCCACTGGGTCGGCGAGCCGGGCGATACGCGCGACATCACTTACGCTCAGCTCAAGGACGAGGTCTCGAAGACCGCCAACGCACTGCTGTCACTGGGCGCGAAGGCCGGTGACGTGGTGGCCATCCAGCTGCAGATGATCCCCGAGGCCATCTTCGCGATGCTGGCGTGCGCTCGGCTGGGCGTTCTGCACAACGTCGTGTTCGGCGGTTTCTCCCCGCACGCGCTGCGCGCCCGGGTCGACGATGCCGCCGCGAAGATCATCATCACCTCGGACGGGCAGTACCGCCGCGGCAAGGCCGCGCCGATGAAGGCCAACGTCGACGAGGCGCTCGAGGGCGCGGAGACGGTCGAAAAGGTCATCGTGGTGCGGCGCACCGGCAGCGACCTCGAAGGCGAAGTGTCCTGGACCGAGGGCCGCGACCTCTGGTGGCACGAGCTGGTCGGCGGGCAGTCCGCGGAGCACACCCCCGAGGCGTTCGACGCCGAGCACCCGCTGTTCATCCTCTACACCTCCGGAACGACCGGGAAGCCGAAGGGCATTCTGCACACCTCGGGCGGGTACCTGACGCAGGCGGCGTACACCCACCACAACGTGTTCGACCACAAGGCGGGCGAGGACGTCTACTGGTGCACCGCCGACGTCGGCTGGATCACCGGGCACTCCTACATCGTCTACGGCCCGCTGGCGAACCGCGCCACCCAGGTCGTCTACGAGGGCACGCCGAACACCCCGCACGAGGGCCGGCACTGGGAGATCATCCAGAAGTACAAGGTCTCCATCTACTACACCGCGCCGACGCTGATCCGCACGTTCATGAAGTGGGGCGCGGAGATCCCGGAGAAGTACGACCTCACCTCGCTGCGCGTGCTCGGCAGTGTCGGCGAGCCGATCAACCCCGAGGCGTGGATCTGGTATCGCGAGCACATCGGCGCGGGCAAGGCCCCGATCGTCGACACCTGGTGGCAGACCGAGACCGGCGCGATCATGATCTCGCCGCTGCCGGGCGTCACGTCCACGAAACCGGGTTCGGCGCAGCGCGCGCTGCCGGGCATCTCGGCGAAGGTCGTCGGCGACGACGCGAAGGAGGTCGGCAACGGCGGCGGCGGGCTCCTCGTGCTCGACAAGCCGTGGCCGTCGATGCTGCGCGGGATCTGGGGCGACAACGACCGCTACCGCGAGACGTACTGGTCGCGTTTCGCCGACCAGGGCTTCTACTTCGCCGGTGACGGCGCGAAGTACGACGCCGACGGCGACATCTGGCTGCTCGGCCGCGTCGACGACGTGATGAACGTGTCCGGTCACCGGATCTCGACCACCGAGGTCGAGTCCGCGCTGGTGTCCCACCCGACCGTCGCCGAGGCCGCCGTCGTCGGCGCGGCCGACGCGACGACCGGGCAGGGCATCGTGGCGTTCGTGATCCTGCGCGGCAACGCCGGCGCGAGCGCGAGCGGCGAAGAAGCCGTGCAGGCACTGCGCAACCACGTCGCGAAGGAGATCGGCCCGATCGCGAAACCGCGGCAGATCCTGATCGTGCAGGAGTTGCCGAAGACGCGCTCCGGCAAGATCATGCGACGCCTGCTGCGCGATGTCGCGGAGAACCGCCAAGTCGGCGACGTCACCACCCTCGCCGACTCGTCCGTGATGGACCTCATCTCCGCCGGCCTCAACTCAGGCAAGTCCGAGGACTAGTAACCCGCACGACATGACCAGACCGTTACTGTCACTTTCGGCAGTAGCGGTCCGTTCCTGCCTGTTCCCCACCTAAGCCCACCCCGAGATGCGACAGTCGAACGCATGTTCTACGCTGTCGGCCGGGAGTACACACTCGACCCGCCAAGGGAGACGCACCGACGATGACCGTGGATGCCCTGATCGAAGACAAGACGACGGCGCCCGAGGCCACCACCGACTCGGCACCGCAGTCCAGCAACACCCCCGCCGCGTCCGCCACCGAGCAGCCGGCAACCTCGTCCGACGCCCCGGAGTCAGCTCCGGCCGACGACGAGCCCAAGGCCAAGCGCGGCCGCCCGAAGGGTGGCGCCACGGCACGCAAGACCCGGACGGTCGAGCTGACCCTCACGGTCACCGGCACCGCCGACGGCAACTGGCAGGCCGAGCTCAAGCACGGCAGCAAGTGGGTCGCGCAGGGTCTGGAGATCCCCGCCGCCGCGGTGTCCCGCGCGGCCAAGGAGCTCCACGTGGACCTGTCCGGTCCGATCGATGAGGTGATCAACGCGGCCCGCGAGGTGCAGGCCGCCAAGGTCGCCCAGCTCGAAGCCGAGCTCGAGCAGGCCAAGCTGGCCCTCGCGGAGCTCGACGACTGACGTTTCACCATGCGGCTGAGGGGGATGTCGGCCAAGAACTGCATCCCCCTCGGCAATGGTGCCCGCCGGCACCCACCAGGCAGTAGAGTCCACGTATACAACGTGTATGCACTGGAGGGGTGGGCGTGGCCGGGCGCGACAAGGTCTACGAGTACCTCAAGAACGTCGTGCTGACCGATCCCGAACTCCAGGGCGGTTTCATCAGCGAGCAGGACATCGCCGACAGGGTCGGTGTGTCCCGCACCCCGGTCCGCGAAGCCTTGCTCATGCTGGCGGGCGAGGAACTCGTCCAGCTGGTGCCGAAGCGTGGCGCGTACATCGCGACGCTGTCCGGCAAGGAACTTCGCGAGCTGATCGAACTCCGAGGTGTCCTCGAACGGTTCGCCGCCGAGAAGTCGCTGAGCGGCGCAGTGGTCCCGCTGGCCGAGATGCGCGACACCCTCGCCAAGCAGGCCGCGCTCGACGAACCCCATCAGGGCAAGCAGTTCATCGACCTCGACGCGGATTTCCACCGTCTGCTGATCCGGGCGAGTGACAACGCGATGCTCATCAAGACCTACGAGGCGCTGCGCGCGAGGCAGGTTCGCGCCGGCCTGGTCGCCCTGTTCGCCATCCCCCACCGGCAGGCCGCGGTGATCGCCGAGCACCAGGCCATCGTCGACGCACTGGAGAGCGGAGACCTCCCGGCAACCCTCACCGCGATCGACGATCACCTGCAGACGACGTTGCGCCTTCAGTTGACGAGCTGAGCCGGGTATCCACGTCGGCGAACTCGCTCTCGTCAGGATCCTTGCTCAGCAGCACGCCGACGAGACTCACCACCGCGGTCACCGCGAGGTACAGCGCGATCGCCACCCAGCTGCCGAAACCGGCCAGCAGCGCGGTGAACAGCAGCGGCGCCAAGGCCCCGCCGATCACCCCCGCCAGCGTGTACGCCAGTGAGCTGCCGGTGTAGCGCAGCCGCGGCGAGAACTGCTCGGTCACCAGCGCCGCCTGCGGGCCGTACATCACCGAGTGGATCGCCAGCGCGATCACGATCCCGATCACCAGCACGGCGAACGACCCGCCGCTGATCAGCGGGAAGAAAACGAACGGCCAGATTCCGGCGGCGATCGTGCCGACCAGGTAAAGCTTGCGCCGGTTGACCCGGTCGGACAGCGCGCCGGCCGCCGGGATCAACACCAGCTGGACAGCCGAGCCGATCATCACCGCGGCGAGCCCTTGACCTCGGGTCATGTGCACGTGCGTGGTGATGTAGGTCAGCACGAAGACGGTGAACAGCGCATACAGCACGTCCGGGCACACGCGCACCAGCACGGCGGCCACCAGCGCGCGGCGTTCGTCGCGGAACACCTCGGAGATCGGCGCGCTCGGCTGCTCACCGCGTTCGGCGATGCGCTTGAAGACCGGCGTCTCCTCCAGCCTCAGCCGGATCCACAGCCCGAACCCGACCAATGCCCCGGACAGCAGGAACGCCACCCTCCAGCCCCAGGAGTTGAACTGCGCGTCGGTCAGGGTCAGCGCGAGGCCGGCGAGCACGCCGTTGGCCAGCAGGTTTCCGGCGGGCGGGCCGATCTGGGCGGCAGACGCCCAGAAGCCGCGCTTGCGGGGATCACCGAACTCGCTGGACAGCAGCACCGCGCCGCCCCACTCGCCGCCGATGCCGACACCCTGCGCGAAGCGCAGCGCGATGAGCAGCACCGCGGCGAATCCGCCGACGGCGGCGTGGGTCGGCAGTGCGCCGATCAGGAAGGTCGAGATCCCGGTCAGCACGAGCGTCGTCACCAGGACTCGCTTGCGGCCGAGCCGGTCACCAAGCCTGCCGAAGATGAACCCGCCGAGGGGTCTGGCCAGGTAGCCGACCGCATAAGTCGAGAACGCGGCCAACGTGCTGGCCAGCTGGTCGCTGGAGGGAAAGAAGAGCTGGCCGAAGATCGTCGCGGCCGCTACCGAATAGGCGGCGAAGTCGTACCACTCCAGGGCGGTGCCGGAGAGGCTCGCCAGGAACGCCCGGCGCAGCGACCGCCGGTCGAGGTCGTCCGTCTGAGCTGTCATGCACGTATACTGGTTGTATACAAGGTGCATGCGCAAGCCCTGGCTTGTGAAAAGTGCGTTACCAGCGGAAATGGAGACAAGGTATGTCGGACAACCCGCGTCTGCGGTTCACCCTCCCGGACGGCTCCGAGGTCACGACCGAGGTCCACACCGTCCTCAACGCCGGGTACGCGGGCCGAAGCCAGGCTGACGTCGCCGCGCACGTCGCGGAGCTCGCCGAGCTGGGCGTGCCCGCGCCGAGCACGACGCCTGCGCTCTATCCGGTGTCCCCGTACCTCGCGAGCCAGACCGACGAGGTCGCCGCGCAGCACACCAGGACGTCCGGCGAGGCGGAGTGGGCGCTCGTGATCACCGGACCCGAGCCCTCGGACGTCCTGCTCACCGCCGCCTGCGACCACACCGACCGCGAACTGGAAGCCCACGGCGTCGCGTGGAGCAAGAACGCCGCCCCGGACGTGCTGGCCCGGCGCGCCTGGCGGCTGGTCGACGTCGAAGACCGCCTCGACGACCTGACGCTGACCGCGTGGGTCGGCGAAACCCTGATCCAGCAAGGAACTTTGGCCGAGCTGCTGACCCCGGGCTACTGGCTGGACGTGCTGCGCGAGCGCGGCCTGTACGCGGCAGGCACGGTGTTGATCTCGGGAACGATTCCCATGCGCGCGGGTGTCGACCAGTTCGCCGAGTCGTGGCGGGTCGAGCTCGCGGACCCGTCCACCGGGGACGTGATCGGCCTGGGCTACCGGGTACGGCTGCTGCCGACACCGATCGGGTGAGATCTAGGCTGAGTCGGTGACTTCGACGGATGTGTCCCATGAGCCCCACGAAAACGTCGGCGGCAGGCTGAACTGGCTGCGTGCGGGCGTTCTCGGGGCGAACGACGGGATCGTTTCGGTCGCCGGGATCGTGGTCGGCGTGGCCGGCGCGACGACGGACAACACCGCGATCCTGACCGCCGGGATCGCCGGGCTGGTCGCGGGCGCGCTGTCCATGGCCGGCGGCGAGTACGTCTCGGTGAGCACCCAGCGCGACACCGAACAGGCGTTGATCCGGCAGGAAAAGCACGAGCTGAAGACCATGCCGGAGGAAGAGGAACGCGAACTCGCGGAAATCTACGAGGAAAAGGGGCTCTCGCCCGAACTGGCAGCCCAGGTCGCCAGGGAACTGACCGAAAAGGACGCCCTGCAGGCCCACGCCGACGCAGAACTGCGGATCGACCCGGACAACCTGACCAGCCCCTGGCAGGCGGCCTGGGCGTCGCTGATCTCGTTCTCCGTCGGCGCGGTGCTGCCGCTACTGGCGATCGCGCTGCCGCCGGTGTCCTGGCGGGTCTGGGCCTGCGCCATGGCTGTCGCCGTCGGCCTCGCGCTGACCGGGCTGGTCAGCGCGAGGCTCGGCGACGCTGACGTCCGGCGCGCGGTCATCCGCAACGTGGGCGTCGGCGCGCTGACCATGGTCGTGACGTACTTCGTCGGCGTCCTGTTCGGCACGACCGTCGGCTAGGACTTCCTCCCGCTAACGCACTCCTGCCATCAGCTTCCGGATGAGCGGGCTGAGTGCGGCGAGCACGATCGCGATCACGATCGCCACTGAACCGATGATGCCGAAGTACGGGACCTCGTTGGCGGGGTCGTAGTGCTTCGCGAGCGAACCGGACAACGCCGTGCCGAGCGAGATCGCCAGGAAGTTCACCGCCACCATCTGCGTGCGGAACACCTTCGGCGCGAGTTTTGTCGCGAGCGACAGTCCGACCGGCGAGATGCACAGTTCGGCGATGGTGAAGACGAACAGCACCCCGGCGAGCGCGAGCAGCGGACTGTCGTGCGCGCCGCCGTTGGCCGTGGGCAGGAAGAGCAGGAACGCGATGCCCATCAGCCCGGTGCCCAGTGCGAACTTGATCGGGGTCGACGGCTGCCGCGGGCCGAGTTTCGTCCACAGCAGCGCCAGGATCGGCGCGAACACGATGAGGAACACCGGGTTGATCGACTGCACCCACGACACCGGGAACTGCCAGCCGAACAGGCTCCGGTCGAGCCGCTGGTCGGAGTAGACCGTCACCACGGTGAACTGCTGCTGGTACAGCGCCCAGAACGCGGCGCTCGCGATGAACATCGGGATGAACGAGAACACCCGGCTGCGCTCGATCTTGGTGATCTTCTTGCTGGTCAGGATCACCGCGAAGTAGATGATCGCGGCGACGACGACCACCCACACCGTCACGTCGGACAGGTTCGCGGCCGTGATCACCCCGGTCACCACGAGCAGTACGATCGCGACCACGATCGCCACCCCGAGCCCGATGAACCGAAGGCGCTTCGAGGCGGGCAGTGGGTTGATCACTTCACTCGCCTTCGCGCCGAGGTTCTTGCGCCCCAACGTGTATTGCACGAGACCGAGCGCCATCCCGATCGCGGCGAGGCCGAAGCCGAGGTGGAAGTTGACCTTCTGCTGTGCCAGCCCGGTCAGCAGCGGCCCGGCGAAACCACCGAGGTTGATGCCCATGTAGAAGATGGTGAACCCGGCGTCCCGGCGTTCGTCCTGTTCGGCGTACAGCGTTCCGACGACGGCCGTGGCGTTCCCCTTGAGCCCGCCGCTACCGAGCGAGATGCACGCCAGGCCGACGCCGATGCCGACGTAGCCCGGCAACAACGCGAGACTGATGTGCCCGATCATGATCACGACGGCGCTGTAGAACAGGGTGCGTTCCGAGCCGAGCAGGCGGTCGGCGATCCACGCGCCCACGATCGTCGAGAGATAGACGAGGCCGCCGTACGCGCCGACGATGCTGACGGCGGTGGCCTTCGGCATGTCGAGGCCGCCCTGGGCGCTCGCGTAGTACAGATAGAGCGGCAGGATGCCGAGCATTCCGTAGAACGAGAACCGTTCCCACATCTCGACACCGAAGAGGTTGGCCAGCGCTCGTGGGTGGCCGAAGAACCCCTTGTCACGCTTGACCTCGGTAGAGGTACTCACAAATCCCGTCCTAGCCCGCTAGACAACGTTGTCGTTTCGCATAGTAGAAGTCGAGCCGGGTGGAAGATAACCACCCTTGGCGGGTAAAACGGATAGAATTCTCACAAGGTGCGCCGGGAAGCCTGGTCGGCAACAGTGGCAATCGCTGCCAACTGCTGTTCAGCCGACCCCGTGGAGTTGCCCGTGACCGAAGCCCGCCGCCCGGCAAAGGCCGTCGCCGAATTCGCCCGCTACCTGCGCACCGAGACCACCGGCGGGATAATCCTGCTTGTGGCCACGGCCCTCGCGCTGATCTGGGCGAACTCCCCGCTCGGTGACATCTACCAGACGGTCCGCGACTTCCAGGTCGGCCCGCACCTGCTGCACCTGAACCTCTCGCTCGGCGACTGGGCCAAGGACGGCCTGCTCGCGATCTTCTTCTTCGTGGCCGGACTGGAGCTCAAACGCGAACTGGTCGTCGGCGAGCTGTCGGAACCCAAACGGGCGGCGCTGCCGGTGATCGCCGCGATCGGCGGCATGGTGGTGCCCGCGGTCGTGGCGCTCGGCGTCGGCTGGGGAAGTCCCGGCATCGACCGCGCGTGGGCCATCCCGGTCGCGACCGACATCGCGTTCGCGCTCGGTGTGCTCGCGCTGACCGCGTCCAACCTGCCCAGCAGCGCTCGGGTGTTCCTCCTGTCGCTGGCCGTGGTGGACGACCTCGGCGCGATCCTCGTCATCGCGATCCTGTTCACCGCCTCGTTCGACCTCGTCGCGGCCGGCGTGGCCGTGCTCGCGCTGCTGCTTTACGCCTGGCTGCAACACCGTCGGGTGCGAACGCCGTGGATCTACGTCCCGTTGGCGCTGATCACGTGGGTCGCGGTGCACTCGGCGGGCATCCACGCGACGATCGCCGGGGTCGCGCTCGGCCTGCTGACCCGCGTCCGCCCGGATGCCGGCGAGGAGCACGCGCCGGCGATCCGGCTGGAACACCGGCTGCAGCCATGGTCCGCGGCCGTCGCGGTGCCGCTGTTCGCGTTGTTCGCCGCGGGGATCAAGATCAGCGGCGGCTCGCTCGGCGAGGTGTTCACCACCGCGCTGCCGCTGGCGGTGATGATCGGGCTGATCGGCGGCAAGGTGATCGGCATCTTCGGCGCGTCCGCGCTGGCCGTGTGGCTGAAGATCGCCGAGCGGCCGCGCGGGATGAGCTGGCGCGACGTCGGCGCGTTGTCGCTGCTCGGCGGGGTCGGGTTCACCGTCAGCCTGCTGATCGCCGATCTCGCGCTGACCGGTGAAGCCAGCGAGCTGGCCAAAACCGCGGTGTTGATCGCCTCGGGGGTCGCGTCGCTCGGGGCGGCCGCCGTCCTGGTGCACCGAAACCGCGTCCACGCCCGCCTTGACGATTGATCAACGCGGCTTTCAGCGAGTCCGGCGCGCCGGGTAAAGGCGCACGTGGCACGATGGCCCGGTGAGCAGCCCCAAGCACCAACGCAACGACCCCGGCGGCGTGGGGGCCGTGCCCTACATCCCACTGTCCCCGGATGACGGCACGGCGGCCGGCGAACAGTCGATCGGCAAACTGGTCGGCGACGCCACCCAGCACCTCTCGACGCTCGTTCGCGCCGAGGTCGAGCTGGCGAAGTCCGAGGTGGTCGCCGAGGCCAAGAAGGCAACCAAGGGCGCGGTCTACTTCATCGTCGCGGCCGTGATCGCCCTGTACAGCTCGTTCTTCTTCTTTTTCGCGCTCGGTTACGTCCTCTACATCTGGCTTTCGCTCGCGGCCGCGTTCGGCATCGTGTTCGGCCTGATGCTCATCAGCGCGGCCGTGTTCGGGCTGCTCGGCTGGCGCAAGGTGAAGAAACTCAAGGCGCCGCAGCGGACGATCGACAGCTTCAAGGACACCGCCGCCGCCCTCAAACCGGGCAAGCACACCGAGGACGAACTGCCCTCGGTCGGCGCCTGAGCAGCCAGACCGTCACTGTGCGGGCGTCGCCGGATCCGTCCATCGTGCGGATCGACGGTCCCTGGACCCATCGCGACGTGTCCGCGAACGGCATCCGCCTGCACGTCGCCGAGCTCGGCAGCGGGCCGATGGTGTTGCTGCTGCACGGCTTCGGCGAGTTCTGGTGGACGTGGCACCACCAGCTGGAGGCACTCGCCGACGCGGGCTATCGTGCTGTCGCCGTCGATCTGCGCGGCTACGGCGATTCCGACAAGCCGCCGCGCGGGTACGACGCCTGGACGCTCGCCGGTGACGTCGCGGGGCTGATCCGCTCGCTCGGCGCGCGCAAGGCGCACCTCGTCGGGCATGCCTGGGGCGGGATGCTGGCGCTGACGGCCGCGGCGCTGCACCTTCGCGTCGTCGAGTCCGTCACCGTCATCGGTTCGGCGCATCCGCTCGCACTGCGCTCCTCGATCTCGCACACCGCGTTGAGGCGCAAAAGGACCAACCAAGCCCGCGCGATGGCGCATCTGTTCCGCTTCCAGGTCCCGATGGCACCCGAACGCTGGCTGGTCAAGGACGACGCCGCCGCCGTCGGCGCCCTGTTCCGCGACTGGTCCGGTCCACAGTGGACGAAGACCGCGGACTTCGACGCCGCGATGACGAACTTCCGGCAGGCGATGCTCGTGGCGGGCGTACCGCACAGCGCGCTCGAGTACTACCGCTGGGCGTTCCGCGCGCAGTTCCGTGGCGAAGGCAAGCGGTTCACCGACGCCGTCGGCACGAGGGTGTCCGCGCCGGTCCTTCAGCTGCACGGCAGCGCGGACCCGTGTGTGCTCCCGGAGACCGCCACGGCGTCCGCGCCGTGGCTCGGTCCGCACTCGCCACTGACCACTTGGGACGGCGTCGGCCACTTCCCGCACCTGGAAGCCCCGGCCGCCACCAACGACGCCCTCCTGACTTTCCTCACCAAACCCTAACTCTCAAGCCCGCGGGCGCGAGGTATCGCAACTCGACGGCGACTTGCGGTGCCCAAGTACTTAGCGACCGCAAGTCGACGGCGAGTTGCGAGTCCAGATTCTCGCACTCAACGCATCGGGTGAGCCTGGAAGAAGGACCACATCGTCTTGTTCGCGTCGATCGCGTTCGACTGCGGGCCGAGGATCGTGACCAGGGCCGGCGGCAGAGTGGGACCGCCCGGCCATTCGTGACCCTCACCCGTGACGGTACTTTCGTACTCCTCATCAGCTACCCAGACCCGCGTGCAATTCGTTGAGTACGGCGGCACCCTGTTGGGGGTCCTGGAGCATCCACCCATGCCCGAGCCCGGCCAGCACCGCTTCCTTCGCCCCGAACCGCACGGCCGACCGGTGTGCCAGGACGGGCCCGCCGACATAGGGGTCCTCGGTCGCGCTGATGACGAGCCCCGGACGTCGTTCAGCCAGCTCCAGCTCGACTCCCCAGTCGCCGACGGCGGGTTGCAGCGCCGAGCGGTACAGCGCCAGAATGCAGGTGGCCATCTCCGGGCCGCCGGCCTTGGCCGAAGCCTCCGCCGCCTCGGCGGTCATCCCGAGCGCGATGGACCCCGCGATCTGCTCTTCGAGGGGCGCGCCGAACATCGCGTCGACCGTGGCTTCACCCGCACCCGGTGTCTGCCAGAGCTGGGCGAGGTCGTGCCACACGTAGTTCGGATCGGGACCGCCGGCTACGTCGCTGCACCAGGAACGGATGAGATCGGGCCGCAGGGCCACGACACGCTGCACGTGGTTGCCGCCCCAGTCGTGCCCGACCAGGTCGATCGGGCCCTCGCTTTAGGCGGCGCAGGAGCCGGTGCTGACTTCGGCGCTCTGTGCCCTGGCCGTGTTGGCCTCCGAACGAATCTGGTCCGCCGTCAGGGTGAAGCCGGTGTCCGGGTCCTCGACGGCCGCGCCGAACACCAGGCCGATCACCTGCCCGGACGGATCGATCATCGGGCCGCCGGAGTTCCCGCTGTGGATCTGCGCGCGCACGGTGAAGACGTCGCGCTGCACGGTGTTCGCTTCGTAGATGTCCGGCCCGCGCAACGTGATCCGGCTGCGGACACGGGCCGGAGTCGCCTTGTACGGACCGTCGAGCGGGTAACCGAGGACGATCGAACTGTCGCCTGACTGCGCCGCCTGGGCGGCAAGCTGCAACGGTGGCGCTTGGAGCCGAGGCACGGCAAGCACCGCGATATCGACCTCGGGGTTGAAGTACACAACCCGAGCCGCGTACCTGCCCTCGGTAGTCTCGACGGCGACGACGTCGGTACCGGCGACGACGTGGGCGTTGGTCATCACCCGCTGCGGAGCGACGACGAACCCACTGCCCTCCAACGCGCGCGAGCACGAAGTCGCGTTACCGCGGATCTTCACCACGCTGGGATGCACCTGGCCGACGATCTGGCTGTTCTGCAACGCGACGTCAGGCGGCCCGGTGTCGGCGGACGGCGCCTTCTCGAACGGCTGCACGATCGACGGAAACCCGGATTCGTCGAGCAGCTTCCGCAGCTGGCTGGGAAAGCCCTGCGCGGCCGCGGGCATCGCGTCGTTGACGCCGCCGAGCACGACCGAACTGTTGATCGCCTTGGCCAGCCCCGGCAAGCCGGACACCGTCGTCAGCGGGGTCGCGATGAGCCACGCGACGACGAACACCACGGCGGACTGCACGATCGCACCGAGGGTCTTGTCCACTCCGGACAGTTTGTCCGGGTTGATCTTCTGCCGGAGCTTGCGTCCGGACCAGACACCGAGCGTCTCCCCGAGCGCGACCAGGAACACCACGGTGGCCACCGCGAACGCGACCTTCATCGCGGGATTGCTGAACAGACCGACGATCAGCGGGGCGAGCTTGATCCCCAGCACCGCACCGAGCACCACGCCGATCAGCGACGGCAGCGCGATGATGACTCCCTGGTACGCACCGGAAACGGCCGCCAGCACCGCCAGCAGGAGGACCAGTACATCGACCCAGTTCAAGGTGTCCTACTCCCGGTGGGTTTCGTCGCCGACCGTTTTCACGATCCGGGCTTCGTGTTCGGCCAACGCTACGTCAAGGTCCCGGACGTCGCCCGTGTCCCAGTCCCGTTCCCAGCCGCCTAGGGTAAGCAGCACCGACAGCAGGCCGGCGGTGAAGCCCCAGACGAACAGGCCGTCGACCTCGAAGACCGGCCCTTTCCAGCCCCTGCCCGCTTTCTGCACCTGGTAGCGGTTGGCTGGGTCGACCAGATCGGCGATCGCGACCCTGGCCACCGACGCCGTCTCGCCGAAATCGACAGCACGGACGGGCGAGGGTTTTTCCCAGTGCGCGAGCACCGGCGTCACGGCGAAACTCGACACCGGCACGAACAACTCCGGCAGTACCGCGACCGGACGCACCCCGGCCGGGTCGACGCCGGTCTCCTCCTCTGCCTCACGCAACGCCGTGCCGACCGGGCCGCCGTCGCCGTCTTCGGCGCCACCGCCAGGAAAGGCGACCTGGCCGGCGTGCGAACCGAGCGTGTCGGCGCGCCGCAGCAGGAGAACATCCGGCCCGCTTTCGGCGTCACGCTCGCCGAACAGCACGAGCACGGAGGCCGGCCGAGTGAAGCTGCCTTCAGGCGCGCTGAAGCGTGTGAACGAGCGAGAGTCGAGTTCGGCGCTGACCTCGACCAGCGGCCGCAACCAGCCGGGAACCGAGTCGGCGTCGACGAGAGGGCCTACTTCACCCATGAAGGCCAACCTCCACTGCCGTGCGCACCTGGTCAGTGTTGTCGAAGACCCGTGGGTTCGAGATGAACCGCACCTGCCCGTCCGCGGTCACCAGGTACGACGCGGGCAGCGTGGGCGGCACCTTGAGCGCGGTGCGGACCGGCCCGGTGTTGTCCACGCCGTCGAAAATCGACGGCAGGTGCACCCCGAGCGACGTCAGCAGGCTCAGCCCGTCCGCCGCCGAACTCGCCACCTGCACCTCCAAGACACCCACCGCGCCCGGTTGCGCGGCGTAAGCGGCCAGCACCGGGAGTTCGGTCTTGCACGGTACGCACCAGGTGGCCCAGACGTTCACCAGCGTCGGCCGACCGGCCAGCGCCGTGCCGACGTCGACCGTCGAACCGTCGCCGAGGCACGGGACCGAGACGCCGCTCAGCTGCTTGACCTCGCCTGTCCCGCGTGGACACGCGGCGAGCGCGGCCTTCGCCCTGGCCTGGCCGAGGTCCGCGGTGATCTTGACCGACTTGTCCCCGCCCCGCGGCAGGAACGCGACGATCGCCGCCAGCACCAGGACGGCGACGGCGACGGCCCATTTGGTGACTGTGGTCAAGGCTTGGTCACCATGGCGAGCAGGTGGTCTCGTTCCTCGCCCTTCACCAGCTTCGCCGCTTCCTCGAACCCGGTCGGGCCGGTGCCGAACGACGGGCAGTCCTTCGCGAGCGGACATGCTCCGCACGCGGGCTTCTTGGCATGGCAGACCCGGCGTCCATGGAAGATCACCCGGTGTGACAGCAGCGTCCATTCCTTGCGGGGGATCAGCTCGCCGATCGCGTGCTCGACCTTCACCGGGTCCTCGAGCTCGGTCCAGCCCCAGCGGCGAACGAGCCTGCCGAAATGCGTGTCTACCGTGATCCCCGGCACACCGAAGGCGTCTCCGAGGACCACGTTTGCGGTCTTTCGGCCCACTCCTGGCAGCTTCACGAGCTCCTTGAGCTTGCCGGGAACTTCGCCCTCGTAGTCCTCGACGAGCTTGGCTCCGAGACCCATCAGCGAGTTCGCCTTGGCGCGGTAGAACCCCGTCCGCCGGATGAGTTCCTCCAGCTCAGCGCGGTCGGCGCCGGCGTAGTCGGCGGCCGTGCGGTAACGCTTGAACAGCGCCGGCGTGGCCAGGTTGACGCCCTTGTCGGTGCTCTGCGCGGACAGCACGACAGCCACGAGCAATTCGAGCGGAGTCGTGAAGTCCAGCTCGCAGTGCGCGCCCGGATACATCTCGTCGAGGCAACGTTTCATTCGGCGAGCGCGTCTCACCAAGGCAAGGCGGCTTTCTTCCACGTTCTTCCGCCCGGCCGGTGATCGGCGAGCGTCACCCTTCAGGGGGGCATTACCGGCTGCAGAAGGCACCCCGATAGCCTACGGGCGCCATCGGACGAGCCAGTGGGAGCACCCGCGGGTCGACGGCCGACACGCCACAAGCACGACCCTGGCGCAAAGATCGAGCCGCCATGAGCGAGGATCTGGAGTCAATGACAGTCTGGTTTGTGATCCTGGTACCGCTGGTGATCATGTTCTTCGCCCTGTTCATGGAGCGCGTCGAACGTCGCTTGCGGCACGTCGCGGTGCAGGAAAACGAAGTCGAAGAGTTTCTCGAGCAGGCCCAGCCCAACGAGGTCAAAGCGCTCTACGGGCACGGGATCGGCCGAGCGCTCGAGCTGTTCCGGCTCCGCCGGCTCGGCGGTCGAGCGGCCAAGCTACGGACGCGACGCGTACGGGGCTAGGCTCCACTGTCGAGTGAGATCGTTTTCGGTGGCAGCGCCCCTACCGGCGCGCCAACGGGCGGTCTCACCAGCACGACCTACACTGCACGAAGTGATCGGCGACACGCGGTCCCCTCCCTTGAGGATCGTGGTCGTCTCTCGATGAGGAGGCACCGAGGTGGACGAAACCCTGGCACGCGCGGGCATCTTCCAGGGTGTGGAGCCGGCAGCCGCCGAGGCGCTCGCACAGACCTTGGAGTCCGTTGATTTCCCCCGCGGCCACGTCATCTTCAACGAAGGCGAACCCGGCGACAAGCTGTACATCATCCAGTCGGGCAAGGTGAAGATCGGGCGCAAGTCGCCCGACGGCCGCGAAAACCTGCTGGGCATCTTCGGACCGTCGGACATGTTCGGCGAACTGTCCATTTTCGACCCCGGCCCCCGCACGTCGAGCGCGACGACGGTGACCGAGGTCCGCGCGGTGACGATGGACCGCCCGGCACTGCGGCAGTGGATCTCGACCAGGCCGGAGATCGCGGAGCAGCTGCTACGCGTCGTCGCCCGGCGCCTGCGCCGGACGAACAACATGGTCGCCGAGCTGATCTTCACCGACGTCCCGGGCCGTGTCGCCCGCGCGCTGCTCCAGCTCGCGCAGCGGTTCGGCAGCCAGGAAGCCGGCCTCCTCCGGGTCACCCACGACCTGACGCAGGAAGAGATCGCCCAGTACGTCGGCGCGTCGCGCGAGACCGTCAACAAGGCGCTCGCCGACTTCGCCCACCGCGGCTGGCTCCGGCTCGAGGGCAAGAGCGTGCTCATCCTCGACCCGGAACGCCTCGCCCGCCGGGCCCGGTAGTCAAGCTTTCACCTGGCCGTGAAGGTCACCTTTACAGCGTAAATCGCCGTGAAGGTGACCTTCACGGCTTTTGACGTACCCCGGACATGACGAAAGGCCGGGCGCCACCCCCGACGTGGCGCACCGGCCTTTCGCTGCGCGTGGACCATCCCCCGACGATCCGCGCTCCCCACCCTCCGGACCTAAGGCCCCGACCCGTAACCGGAGGGAGTTGAGGATGTGTAACTGTCTTCAACCGTGAACGGCTTGAACCCATATTTCAAGGCCCTTCACTCTCAAGGACGCCACCCGCGACGATTCGTTGCGGCGAAACCGTCGAATTCAGCGGAGCGTTACGCAACCGAGATGCAGCTCACCGAACCCGCTGGTCAGGGTGACGCACATGACCGCCAAATAACTGGTACTCCCGTACCAAATATTGCATACTGGTACACGTGTCCCAGTCCAAGCTGAAGAACGCCGAAACCCGAACGACCCTCGCCGACTACCGAGCCGCGCTGACCGCGCCCGGATCGCGCCGCCCTGCCGTCGCGTCCTTGCTCGCTCGGCTGCCGATCGCAATGATCGGGATCTCCGCGCTGCTCTACGTCCAGCGCGAGACGGGTTCGTTCGCTACGGCCGGGCTGGTTTCCGCCGCTTTGCTGATCGGCGTCTCGATCGGGGCGGTCATCCAGGGCAGGCTGATCGACCGCTTCGGGCCTACCCGGCCGCTGCTGGTGACCGCGGTCCTGTACCTGCTCACGACGTTGACCTTGGTGTTCGCGATCGAAGCACGATTGTCGACGACGACGCTTGTCCTGTTCGCCGGGCTCACCGGCTTCACCGAGCCCATGGTCGGTTCGGCGTCGCGCGCGCTGTGGTCGCGGCTGCTCCCGGCCGGTCCGGCGCGCAACGCGGCCTTCTCCTACGAAGCCATCAGCATGGAGGTCTTCTTCATCCTCGGCCCGGGCTTCGCGGGCCTGCTCGTGGCCGCTCCCTGGGCCGGTACGGGCATGGTGATCGGTACCGCGTGCCTGATCACCGGGTCCGTGTCGTTCGCGCTGAGCCCGACCGTGCGGGCCTGGGGGCCGGCGCCCGCTGCCAAACGGCCACTGCTGGGCGCGCTCGCCGGCTCGGGCATGCGGACGCTGGCGCTGGCCGTGCTGGGCTTCGGCATGGTGATCGGTTTCGTCGAGGTCGCCGTGCCGGCGTCGGCCACCGAAGCGGGATCTCCCACCGTCGGCGGGTTGCTGCTGTCGGCGTGGTCGATCAGCTCGGTCGGGTTCGGCGTGGCGTACAGCCTGCGCCCGTGGCCGACACCGCTCGGCAAGCGGCTGCCGATGCTGCTCGCGGCGTTCGGCGCGCTGGTGGCCCTGCTGGCGCTGCCGTCGACGCTGTGGGCGCTGGCGCTGTGCATGCTCGCGGCCGGAGCGATGATCACCCCGCAGTCGACCACGCACTCCACCACTATCGAGGTCGTCGCGCCGAAGGGCACGGCCGCCGAGGCGTTCGGCTGGGTCGTCACCGCGGTGACGCTGGGTCTGGCCATCGGCCAGGCGATCAGCGGCTTCCTGGTGGAACACGGCGGCCCGTCCGTCGCGTTCCTCGCCGCCGGCCTCGTCGGCATGGCGGTGGCGGGCCTGGTCTGGCTGCTGCGCGACACCGTGCGGCCTGTCGCCGAACCTGCACTGGCACCGGCTCTCGTCGGCGTCGGGCGCTAAACGACCACCAGACACCCTCACCAGCGAGGCTTCGGGTCCTGGTCGAGCCGGTCGTCGAGGGGTGGTCGCGATGGTCACCGCCGCCTTCGTCGTCGGAGTGGTCGTCGAATCGCAAGTCGACGGTGCGATCGCCGTCCGATCGGCACGTAAACAGCGGCTGGACGAGCCGGATCCACTGCACCTGCACGCGATACTCGACGAAGCGGCCATCAGTCGCCAGGTCGGCGGGCACGCAGTCATGCTGGAGCAGCTGAATCATCTACTCGCAATGAGCAAACGCTCGACGATCACCGTGCAGGTGACGCCCTTCGCCGCAGGCGCGTATGGACTCTCCGCAGGAGCCTCGCTACTCAGGTGGCCAGAACAACGACTGCGTCGAGCTCGCGCTCGGAACGCGGACTCGCTTGAGGGACACCAAAAACCGGACGTGAAGGCCACCTTCACAACGAATTACGCAATGAAGGTGGCCTTCACGTCCAGTCAGAGCCTCAGGACTTGAGCAGCTCAGGTGCTTCGGCGCGGACGGCGGCTTCGATCTGGGCGAAGCTGGGGTTGACCAGGGCGGTCGAGCCGATGATCACCGTGGGGACGACCTCGTTGCCATCGGCGACGGCACGCACGCGCGCGGCGGCGTCGGGGTCCTCCCAGATGTTGATCTCCTTCACCGGGAGCCCGCTGGCCATCAGCGGACGCCGCAGGGCGCTGCAGAAACCACATCCGGGTCGCCAGTAGAACTCGATTTCCTGGGCACTCACGCGCCGGCCTCCGATCGTAGGTACTCGAGCTGGGCTTGCACGCTCCACTCCGCGGGCAGCCACAGCGACTGGTCCACGTCGGCGTACACGAGCTCGACGACCTGACGCGCTGTCGCATCGGCGCCGAGCTCACTCAGTGCCGAACGCACCTGGTCGAGCCGCTGTTCCCGATGCGCGAGGTAGTCACGCGCGGCGGCTGCCAGATCAAGCAGTTCCAGGCCGTGGCCGGGAAGCCCGAGGGTGCCCGCGGGCAGCTCGATCAGCGCGCGCAGCGTGCGCAGGTACGCGCCGAGGTCGGACAGCACGGTCGTGCCGTGCCCGAGCACCGTATCTCCGGTCAGGACCGTGTCGCCGATGCGCAGCGACACGGAGTCGTCGGTGTGCCCGGGGGTGTGCAGGACCTCGATCTCCAGCCCTGCGGCGGAAATCACGTCCCCGCCGGCGATGGGTTCGGCGCCGATGCAGAGCGCGGGATCGAACGCCCGCACCGGGGCGCCGACCCGCCCGGCGAACCACGGCGCACCTTCGGCGTGGTCGCCATGATGGTGGGTGAGCACGATCAGCTCGACCGGCCCGGTGGCAGCGAGCAGGGTCAGATGCTCGATGTCCTCGTAACCAGGGTCGACGACGACGGACGACGTGGCGCCCGGCGCGCGCAGGACCCAGCTGTTGGTGCCCTCGAGCGTCATCGCGGATGGATTGTTCTCCAGCAGCACGGAGGCGATCGGCGAGACTTCACGAAGCACGCCGTAGGCGGGTGCGGTCAC
This sequence comes from Amycolatopsis sp., assembly GCF_025464955.1. GTDB lineage: Bacteria > Actinomycetota > Actinomycetes > Mycobacteriales > Pseudonocardiaceae > Amycolatopsis. The sequence continues at coordinate 63,033 of NZ_JAODNM010000118.1, forward strand.
TGCGGCTCCAGAACGACTCGGACCTGGTCACCTTCGCGGACGAGCGTCGGCATGATCTTCTGTATCGACCTCTCGGCGGCGAGGATATCGCCGGCCGAGGTGAACTCGGCGAGTTCGGTCAGGGTGATCCACGTCGGCGGCATCAACGTGCGACGCCCTTCCTTCGAGTCCAGCAGGGCGTCTTCGGCGCGCTGCCAGCCCGAGCTGTCCGCCTCGGACGTCTTGCCGTCGGCCTCCTGGCCTTGCGGCAGCGTCGCGACGAAGAACCGGGTGTCGTAGCGCCGCGGCTCCGGCGTCGGCGTGAGCCAGTTCGCCCACGGGCGCAACAGATCCGACCGCAGGGTCAGCTTCGCCTCGGACAGGAACCCGGCCAGCGAGACTTCTCTCGACACCAGCGCCTGCCGGACGTCGGCGTACTGCGCGGTGTCCGCCAGCACGTCGGAGTCGGTCCCCGCAAGGAGGACGCCCGACTCCTCGAACGTCTCGCGCACGGCCGCGCACACAAGTGCCCGCGCGAGCGACTCGTCGCAGTCGAACCATTCCGCCCACTGACTCGGCGGCGGACCGGCCCAGCTCACCGACGCGTCGGCGTCGCGCTTGTCGACCCCACCGCCGGGGAACACGGTCATCCCGCCGGCGAACGGCATCCCGGACACACGATGCTGCAGGAACACCTCGACGCCGTCGGCGGTATCCCTCAGCAGCATCACCGTCGCGGCGTCCCTCGGCGTCACCGGCGGACCGGTCGACTCGGGCCGCAGCGGGATGTCGAACCTCATACTCTCCGGTAACTCAGCCACACCCGAAACATACTCGGCTTGCTCAGCCGGAGAACCCGTCCGACCAGCCTCGCTGCTCCGGGCCTCGGGAAGCGCCGTTGAGCCGGATCTTGGCCGCCTCGGCACGCTCACGCTCGGCGAGCTCGGCGTGGAGCTCGCGCAGCAGCGCGCGGTCCCGCTCGCTCAGGTTCGGATCATCGAGGTCCAGGGCGGGCAACTCGACGACCTCATGCATGCTCGGCTTGCCTTCGGCGATCGCGCGGCCCTTTTCGGGGTCCTCCGCCAGCGCCTGCCGCAGCTGCGCGACCTCGGCGGGCGAGAGGTCCGCCGTCCGTTCCGCGCGGGATTCCACCCGCGGTGAGTCGGGCTGGACGATCGGCACCACCGGGACGATCGGCGTGGGCGGCGGCACCGGGCGCAGGCCGTGCCTGCTCGGGGCGTCCGGGTCGGCGGAGAACGCCACGGTGTCCTTCGACGGCGAGGACGACGCCGGATCGCCCTTGAACGGCTTGAACGCCTGCGCGATCGCGGCCGGCGGTGGTGGAGTGCTGCTCGGCGCGCTGCCCGTCACCCAGACGGGGCTCGCCGCCGCAGCCGCGTCACGGTGGTATTCGGACTGGCTGACGCCGGGCCCGCTGACCTCGACGACCGACCGGATACCGGCCCGCCGCAACGCGGTGTCCACGCGGAAGGCGACCGCCGGCGGGTTGCCCTCGGGGCCGATCTCGATCAGCACGACTCGCTGCGGGAGCGCCCCGGGCACGCTGCCGGCCGGGGTGTTGCGCCACACCGCGTGCACCGACCGCACGTCCGGCAGTACGTGCAGGGTGCGGTCGAGCGCGACGGCGATGCCGTCCTCGGGGTCGTTCTCGCCGGTGAAGCGGTGGCGGTGGATCGTCTCGTGCTCGTCGACCAGCAGCTCGTTCGCAAGCGTGGCGTCGGACCGGCTCATCTCGAGGACCAGCGCGAGTTCGCGCTGCTCGGCCGAGCGGACCGGGATCCGGCCGGCGATCAGCGTGCCGGTGGTCAGCTCGACGGCCTCGTCGATGTGCGCACGAGCGATCAGCTCCCGCGCCTCGGTCAACGCGCTGTCATCGATGCGGCCCGCCAGCGCCAGCAGCAGGTTGTGCAGCCGCAGTGGCACCGAAAACCCGTCGATGGGCGGCCCTTCGTTGACCTCCACCATGCTTTGCTCCCTCCAAGCTCGCTGGAGGAGCGAGCGCTAAGCGGCTACCAGTCGATGTCCGGCGTCAACAGCGCCGACACACACCAGCTCGGAACTCGCGAGCGCCGAGCGGTGGTAATCGGTCAACTCGAAGCGCGGGGGCAGGACCTCGACACTGGGCTCTTCGTCACCCAGCACGCGAAGTACGCGTTGCAGCTCACCGGTCAGCCTCGGCAGTGAAGACAACGCCGTGACCACCAGTACCCGCTTGACCCCACCCTCACCAGCGGCGTCGCTGTTGCCAGAGACACCGTGCCGCCAGCTTTGCCGCACTTCACCAACGTCCGGTCGTCCACGCAACGCTGCGTGAAGCAAGACGGACACTGAATCGACGGAGTTAACCCATTCGGGCGTACTCCCCGTGAATGTGTACCTGGTCTCGGTGACATCGTCTACCCCGAGAGTGGAACTGACCTGATGCCAATCGGCGCCGTGCGGGATCAGCCCCGCCACGAGCAGGCGATACTCGGATTGGTCCAGATCGATCCTGTGCTTAAGCAAAGACCTCGGGAGCGTCCTGGCGAGTGTGCCCATCGCGCCTTCGCCCAGCCAGTCGCGGAACCGCCACAGCAGCTGGTCCGGCAGCCGTCCCGCCAGGCGGAGCAGCAGCTCGTGGGAAGACTGTTCGATATCCGGGTCCATCAGGCCACCTCGACGATGATCTCGATCTCGACCGGAGCGCCGATCGGCAACTCCGCGACGCCCACCGCCGACCTGGCGTGCACGCCCTGCTCTCCGAAAACCTCCCCGAACAGCTCCGACGCGCCGTTGACGACCGCCGGCTGGCCGGTGAAGCCGTCCGCCGAGGCGACGAATCCCACCACCTTCACGATCCGGGTGACGTTGTCGATACCGACCAAGGCGTGCACCGCGGCGAGCGCGTTGAGCGCCGAAGTACGGGCGAACGCCTGCGCCTCCTCGGGACTGATCTCGGCGCCGACCTTACCGGTGGCCGCAAGCTTGCCGTCCACGAACGGCAGTTGGCCGGAGGTGTAGACAAACGAGCCGCTGCGCACGGCCGGCACGTAGGCGGCCAGCGGCGCGGCCACGCCGGGAAGTTCGATGCCGAGTTCGGCGAGGCGAGCGCTCCAGGTCATGGTGATCGATCAGCCCTTCGGTCGCTTGAGATAGGCGACGTGCTGCTCACCCGACGGGTTCGGCAGCACGGTGACCAGCTCCCAGCCGTCCTCGCCCCACTGGTCGAGGATCTGCTTGGTCGCATGGATCAGCAGGGGAACGGTGGAGTACTCCCATTTGGTGGCGCTCATAGCGCGAGCGTAGCCAAGGCGGCAACCTCGCCGGCGGCAAGCCAGGAATATTGCGCAGAGTGACGGCCACTGACCCAGAGTCCACCCTGATGTGTCCTAGGCAGGACGCTGAAACTGCAGGAATCTCAAGGGTGACATCTTCTTGACTCCCTGGAGCTCCACTTGCGTCGCCGTAAAGTCGGCTTTATCGCTGCATCCGTCCTACTAGCCGGCTTGCTCGCCCCCGCGACCGCGGCGGCGCTGCCCGGGGTCAACGACTGGTCGTGTCTCCCGAGCGCCGCACATCCGGATCCCGTGGTGCTCGTCCACGGCACCGACGACAACAAGGACACCACCTGGGCCGTGCTCGGCCCGCAGCTCAGCCAACGCGGTTACTGCACATTTTCGTTGACCTACGGCGTTTTGCCGAACGCGCCGGTGGTCGGCACCGTGGTCGGTGGGCTGATGCCGATCGAGTACAGCGCCAGTGAACTGCAGTCCTTTGTGGATAACGTGCTGGCCGCCACCGGAGCGGCCAAAGTGGACATAGTCGGCTACTCGCAGGGCACGATGGTGCCGACGTACTACGCGAAGAAGCTCGACGGCGGCGGCAAGATCAACCGGTACGTCAGCCTCGCTCCGGTGTGGAACGGCACGAACCTCGACGGACTGGCCGACTTCTACGCGATCCTGCGCGCGCTCCGGCTCGGCTCGCTGACGAGTCTGATGACGAACTGCCTGGCGTGCCCCGAACTGCTGACCGGGTCGGACTTCCTGAGCGAGATGCACGAAGGCGGGATCTTCCTGCCGCAGATCACCTACACCAACATCGTGACCCGCTACGACCACAACATCGTGCCTTACACCAGCGGGCTGGGCACTGGGCCGAACGTGACCAATGTGGTCCTGCAGGACACCTGCCCGAGCGACCACATCACGCATATCGGCCTGGCCGCCGATCCGAACGCGATCGGGCAGGTCTTCAACGCGCTCGACCCGCGCCATGCGTTCGCGGTGCCCTGTGTCGCGGTCGACGGGACTGCGCCAAGCCAGTGAACCACTGGCCCACCCGGCGGTCGTGTGGTTCACTTCACACCTACTCGTGAGTAGTTAAGGAGTCGGGCATGCGGACAATGAAGTCCCTGGTCTCAATCGTGCTGGCCGCGGCGTTGACGTTGCTGGTCGCGCCCGGCGCACAGGCGGCGACGCTGCCGGTGCCCTACAACCTGGCGCCGGGCGTGACGCAACAGCTCCTCGCCGCGGACAGCCCGCCACCGGGCGCGAACAACTGGTCGTGCCGGCCGAGTTCGGGGCATCCCGAACCGGTGATCCTCACCCACGGCCTCGGCGCGAACCAGACGGTGAACTGGCAGACGTACAGCCCGCTGCTCGCGAACAACGGTTACTGCGTCTTCACGCTGACCTACGGTGCGCCCGCGACCGGAGTCCCGATCTACCAGCCCGCAGGGCTCGCGCCGATGGAACAGAGCGCGGCACAGCTCTCGGCCTTTGTGGACAAGGTGCTCGCCGCCACCGGCGCGGCCAAAGTGGACATCCTCGGACACTCCGAGGGCACGCTGATGCCGAGCTACTACGTGAAGTTCCTCGGCGGCGCGTCCAAAGTGGACAAGTACGTCAGCCTGACGCCGCTGTGGGACGGCACCACCCTGCTCGGCCTGTCCAACCTCTATCAGTTCGTCAGCGGGCTGGGCCTGCGGCCTGTCGTCGACGGCGTGCTCAACCCCGTCTGCGGTTCCTGCGCGGAGTTCCTGCACGGTTCGGACTTCCTGGGCAAACTGCACAGCGGCAACGGGATCTTCCAGCCCGGCGTGACGTACACCAACATCGTCACCCGCTACGACGAGCTCGTCTCGCCTTACACGAGTGGGCTGGGCACCGGCCCCAACGTGACCAACATCGTCCTGCAGGACACCTGCGGCCTGGACTTCGCGGAGCACCTCGGCCTCGCCGCGGACCGCAACGCGGCCGGCCACGTGCTCAACGCCCTCGACCCGGCACACGCCAAGCCCGTGCCCTGCTCCCCCGCCACTCCGCTGGGGAGCTAGTCACCGGCGGCACTGCGACGTGTCGTGAAGGCCACCTTCACGGCGTAAGGCGCACTCAACTAGGCCTTCACGGCCCTGCGCCGACGCTAACGTTGAGGGGTGGAGACCTGGCGAATCATCGCGACGGTGCTGCTGGCCGCGGCAGGGGTGCCGCTCGTGCTGATCGTGATGGCCAAGACCCGCGACCATCGGAACAACTCGGGCACGGTCGCGATCGCCGGGGCGGTGACGCTGACCATCCTGATCCTGCTGGGTGTGGTGATGCTCACCGTGCTCCCCACGATGGTGACCTGGGGGATCGTTGTGGTGGTGGTCGCAGCGGTCAGCGTCATACTGCTGGCCAGCTGAGGACTGAATTAGGGTGAACAGGTGACAACTCCCCCCGGCGGCTGGACCGACGAACTCGCGCGTGCCCGGCTGCACTTCGTCAGCGGCAAGGGAGGCGTCGGCAAGACGACCTTGGCCGCGTCGCTCGGACTCGCGCTGGCCACCGGCGGGCGCCGGGTGCTGCTGATCGAGGTCGAAGGGCGGCAGGGGGTGGCGCAGCTGTTCGACACCGAGCCGCTGCCCTACGCCGAGCAGCGCATCGCGTCCGCGCCGGGCGGCGGGGAGCTGCGCGCGCTGCACATCGACGTCGAAGCCGCCTTGCTCGAGTACTTCGAGATGTTCTACAACCTGGGCTTCGCCGGGCGGACACTGCGGCGCATGGGCGCCATCGAGTTCGCCACGACCCTCGCGCCCGGGCTCCGGGACGTGCTGCTCACCGGCAAGATCAAGGAGTGCGTCGGGCGGACCGAGTCCGACGGCAGGCACACCTATGACGCCGTCGTCGTCGACTCCCCGCCCACCGGCCGCGTCGTGAAGTTCCTCGACGTCACCAAGGCGTTGACCGACCTCGCCAAGACCGGCCCGATCCGCGGCCAGGCCGACGGCGTGGTCCGGCTCCTGCATTCCGGCGAAACCGCGGTACACCTGGTGACCCTGCTGGAGGAGATGCCCGTGCGGGAGACCGTCGAGGCGGTCGCCGAGCTGGACGGCGCCGATCTGCGGCCCGGCGCGGTGCTGGTCAACCGCGTCCGCCCGCCGCGGCTGCCGGCGCGCTCGGTCACCGCCGCCGCGGACGGCCGTGTCGACGCCTCGCGGGTGCGCGACGGGCTCGCGTCGGCCGGACTGAAGCTGAGCGCCGACGTGCTGGACGCGCTTGTCGAGGAGACCGTCGAGCACGCGATTCGCGTCGCGGCCGAACAGCGCGCACGTGAGCAACTCGCCGAAGCGGACCTGCCGACGCTCGAGCTGCCCGATCTCACCGACGGCGTCGATGTCGCGGCGCTGTACGACCTGGCCGAGGCCCTGATCGCCCAGGGAGTGCGCTGACATGCCCGAGGAAACCGACGTCCTACTCGACATCGACGCCCTGATCGACGACCCGAAGAGCCGCGTGATCGTCTGCTGCGGTTCCGGCGGGGTCGGCAAGACGACCACGGCGGCGGCGCTCGCGCTGCGGGCGGCGGAGCGCGGCAGGCAGACCGTCGTGCTCACCATCGACCCGGCTCGGCGGCTCGCCCAGGCACTCGGGCTGAAGGAGCTCGGCAACCACCCGAGGCAGGTGGTCGTCGAGGGTTTCGAGCCCAAGGGCGAGCTCTGGGCGATGATGCTGGACATGCGGCGCACCTTCGACGACATGGTGCGCAAGCACGCCGGGCCGGAACGGTCCGAGGCGCTGCTGTCGAATCCCTTCTACCAGACCATTTCCACGTCGTTCTCCGGTACGCAGGAGTACATGGCGATGGAGAAGCTCGGCCAGCTCGCGGCGACGGACGACTGGGACCTGATCATCGTCGACACCCCGCCGAGCCGGTCCGCGCTGGACTTCCTCGACGCGCCGACGCGGCTTTCCAGCGCGCTCGACGGCCGGATGATCCGCCTGCTCACCGGGCCGGCGAAGGCGGGCGGCTGGGGCCTGCGCAAGGTGGTCACGACCGGGTTCTCGATCTTCGCGAAGGCCGTGTCGACGATCATCGGCGGCCAGCTGCTGGCCGACGCGTCGGCGTTCATGCAGGCCTTCGACAGCATGTTCGGCGGGTTCCGCGAGCGGGCACGCAAGACGTCGGAGCTGCTGCGGTCGAAGGGGACGTCGTTCCTGGTGATCGCCGCGCCCGAGCCGGACGCGCTGCGCGAGGCGAGCTACTTCGTGGAGCGGCTGTCGGAGGAGTCCATGCCGCTGGCCGGGTTGGTCGCGAACCGGACCCATCCGGTGCTGGCGAAGCTCTCCGGCACGAAAGCCACCGCCGCGGCCGACGCGCTGGAGCACGGCGAAAAGGCGCTGCCGCTGGCTGTGGCCGTGCTCCGGCTGCACGCCGACAGGGTGACCCTGGAGGCGCGCGAGACGCGGCTGCTCGCCCGCTTCACCAAAGCCCATCCCGAGGTCCCGGTGGTGCGGGTCCCGGCGCTGCCCAGCGACGTCCACGACGTCGAAGGCCTTCGTGACATCGGCGAGCGGCTCGCTGGCTCGTGAGTGTTCCGGCCGGTTCCGGTGTCCTGCGGGACACCCGCACCCGGGCAGGCCGGAACACTCACGAGTCAGCTGACGCCTACGAAGCGCTCCTTCGCCGAATCGAGGAGTTCACGCCAGTTGTCGACGTCCGGACGCCGACGCAGCAACGCCCGCCGCTCACGTTCGGTCATCCCTCCCCAGATGCCGAAGCTGATCCGGCTATCCAAGGCCTCGGCCAGGCATTCCGCCCGTACCGGACACCCCATACAGACGTTCTTCGCCTTGTTCTGCTCGGCACCGCGGACGAACAGGCCGTCCGGGTCGGTGTCGCGACACAAGGCGTTGATCCGCCAGCTCGACTGGTTGGTTTCCATGCCCCCAGCTCCCCTCCTGACTGGTGTTCGACACACCTGCCGGGTGAAGAAAGCGATCTTGCCGCCCCTACCCCCTGCGAGCGCGTCTCCCGTAGCTCACGTCGGTCGACCGACACCTCCCCGGCGCCGGCTGCCTCAGGACGACCAGGCGGGCTCTCGCCCACTCCACTCGTCCGCTGGCTTTTCTTCGTGAGACGTTGACGGACTGTAGGGGCCCTCGGTTCCCCCCGCCAGTACCAGAATGCCTTCCACTACGGAACGTCACCACATGGGGGCTGTTTTGTGACCGAAATCGGCGTTCGGGGCGCGCACGTCACGGCGGTCATACCCGTTCCGCGTACCCTGGCCGCGTGCGCAAAACGGACGGTCTGCTGAAGCTCATTGGCCTGTGTGTGCTCGCGGGGGTGCTCGTCGCCGGGGTGCTTTTCCCCATCGCGGGTGCTGCCGGGGTCCTGTCGAACCAGGCGAGCGAGACGGTCGACAAGACCTCGTCCGACCTCGCCCAGGTCCCGCCGCCGCTGGTCACGAACATCACCGACTCCTCCGGCGCGACGATCGCGACGCTGTACGACCAGTACCGGCTGCCGGTCGCGACCAGCCAGATCAACGACGCGATGCGATGGGCGCTGGTCTCGACCGAGGACAAGCGGTTCTATGTCCACCACGGCGTCGACTGGCAGGGCACCCTGCGCGCGGCGGTCAGCAACGGCACCGGCGGCGACACCCAGGGCGCCTCGACGCTGACCCAGCAGTACGTGAAGAACTACTTGATCAACGTCGTGTATCGCAACGACAAGGCCGGGCAGGCCCAGGCACGGGAGCAGTCGGTCTCGCGGAAGCTCAAGGAAGCACGCATCGCGATCCAGCTGGAGACCAAGCTCTCGAAGGCGCAGATCCTCACCGGGTACCTCAACATCGTCGAGTTCGCCGGGTCGATCTACGGCATCGGCGCCGCCGCCCAGGCGTACTTCGACACCACGCCGGAGAAGCTGACCGTCCCGCAGGCGGCGCTGCTCGCCGGCCTGGTCAACAACCCGATCACCTTCGACCCGTGGAAGCACCCGGACGCGGCCACCAAGCGCCGGAACCTGGTGCTCGACCGCATGGTCGACAACCAGAAGCTCGCCGCCGCCGACGCGGCCAAGTTCAAATCCCAGCCGCTCGGCGTCGTCCCCGACGGCCCGAAGAAGCCCAGCGCCAACTGCACCGGTGCCGCTCCCGAGGCCGGCTTCTTCTGCCAGTACGTCGAGGAATACCTGCAGAACGCGGGTTTCAGCCTCGACGATCTGATCACCGGCGGTTACACGATCAAGACCACCATGGACGGGAACATTTCCCGGACCATTCGCGCGTCGATCCTGAAGAACGTCCCGCAGGTTCCGCCCAACGCACCAGGAATCTCGCAAGCGTTCTCGGTGGTCCAACCCGGCGACAAGAGTCATAACGTGGTCGCCATGGTGTCGAACCGTGCCTTCGGTAACGATATTTCGAAGGGCGAGTTCAACCACAACCTGATATCCGAGCCCGCGAACGCCTTCGGCGGGGGGTCGTCGTTCAAGATCTTCACCAGCGCGGCGGCGTTGGAGAACGGCAAAGTCGGGCTGAACACGCAGATGTCCAATCCGCAGGTAGCGACCTTCCCCATACCCAACGCGACCAAACGCGATCTTCCCTACACGCTGAACAACGACAACAAGCCGAACGAAGATCCCATCACCCTGGCCCGAGCACTCGCTATTTCACCCAACACGGCGTTCGTCGGCCTGGAACTGCAAACGGGCATGCCCCAGGTGCTGGACATGGCCTACCGGCTCGGTCTGCGCAATACCTTGCAGTCCAACGCTGTCGGCACCGCGCCAAGCCCGAAAAACGTGCCGACAGGATCGCAGGACACAAAGGCCTACTCGCTCCCCCAAAGCGAGTACTACCAAAGCAAACCATCGTTCACGCTCGGCGTGAGCGCGGTCAGTCCGCTGGAAATGAGCAACGTCTCCGCCACTATCAAGAGCGGCGGCGTCTGGTGCCCGCCCAACCCGATCGGCTCGATCACCGACCGGGACGGCAAGCCGGTTTCGTTCCCGACCGAACCGTGCGAGCAGGTGATCTCGCAGTCCGTCGCGAACACACTACTGGCCGGGTTGAGCCAGGACACGGTGAACGGTACTTCGGCGGCGGCGGCACACGCGGCCGGTTGGACACGCCCCGACTACGGGAAAACCGGGACCACCAACGCCAACAAGTCGGTGGCGTTCGTCGGCGGTGTGAACGACTACGCGGTGACGTCGATGGTGTTCGCGGACGGCAGCATCCGGCCTGAAGGTATCTGCAAGACGTACCCGATCCGAAGCTCCGATGCCTGCACCGTGAGCGGTGGTTTCGGTGGCCCCATCGCCGGTCCCGCCTACTTCGATGCGTTCAACCAGATCCTGGCCGGCCAGCCCGACCAGCCCCTGCCCGGCCCGGACCCCGCGTTCCTCGACATCGGCGACCACGGCCCGATCGTCCCGTTCACCATCGGCAAAAAGTCGGACGACGCCACGAACGTCCTCAAGGCGGCGGGCTACAACGTGACGACACAGAACCTCAAGAGCAAGACCGGGGTCGGACAGGTGCTCGGGCAAACACCGCAGGGCCTGGTCGCTCCGGGCGCGACGATTACGCTCTACGTCAGCGCCGGCGGCATTTCCTAACAAAACCGACCTGGGGGGACGATGATTACCATGGCTCGTGAGCAACACCGGTAACCCCAGCCGTCGAGCAGTCAGGACTGTCTCCTGGCTGCTCGGCGGCGCCATTCTGATCGGCCTCCTGATATTCTTCTGGGACACTTATGGGTTGCCCAGCACCAATGATCGTGTCCTCCAGCAGGCAACAGCCGACGCGCAACGGCAGGCACAGAGCGCCGCTGACAGCCTCCCTCTTGCGTCACAAGACGGAACACTGACCGACGACGAGATCAAGCAGACGATGACTCAGTCGGCTGTTGGAACCAATAGCATTCACCGTGGCAGCTCGAGCATCGTCATGAAAACGCAGATATACGTCAACCGATCGGGAGCATTCGGCTCTATCGGGGTATCGCCCTGCTATGAAGGAGGTGGAACGATCGTTCTCGAGCAGTTCCGCGCCAACGACTTCAGTTTGGCCGAGTTCGTCTCCGAAGTAGCGCGCAACTCCGGCAACTGCTTTGGCTAAACTCGGACCTATGACGCCGCAGCCGATTGATCCCGCACTCGTCTCCACGTTCGCTCCTCAAGGGACACTCCGGGCGTCGATCAACCTCGGCAACCCGATCCTGGCGAACCGGGGCGCGAGCGGTAATCCGGTTGGGGTGTCGATCGATCTCGCGCACGAGTTCGCGCGGCGGCTCGGCGTCGAGATCGAACTCGTGGTGTTCGAAAAGGCCGCGGCGTCGGTTGATGCGGTGAAGGGTGAGCAGGCTGACATCGGCTTCTTCGCCATCGATCCGGCACGCAGCGAGGGGCTGTTGTTCACCGCGCCTTATGTGCTCATCGAAGGCAGCTACCTCGTGCCCGAGTCGTCGGGTCTGACTGACAACGCACAGATCGACGCCGCCGGCCGACGCATCTCAGTCGGGTCGGGCAGCGCCTACGACCTGTTCCTCACGCGCGAAACCAGCCATGCCGAGATCGTCCACTTGCAAGGCGCCAAAGCCGCACTCGCAGCCCTGCGCGCGGGCGACGTCGAAGTGGCAGCCGGTATCCGCCAAGTACTCGAAGACGAAGCTCAGCGGGCGCCCGGTTTGCGTGTGCTACCGGGACGTTTCATGGTGATCCAGCAGGCCATGGGCACACCTTCCAGCCGAGGAGCCGAGGCGCAGGCATTGCTTGCCTCGTTCGTCGAGGAGATGAAGGCCACCGGCTTCGTCGCCGATTCGCTGAAGCGCCACCACATCAACGGCGGAACCGTCGCCCCTGCCGCCTGATATCCGGCGCACACTGTCAACCGTCACAAATCAATCACGATCAGCCGAATCTGGATAGACGTAGTGAGTATCAGATCCCTTTTCGAAGAGTCGCCAACTTTCCACCACGCCGGAACACGCTGGAAATATTTCAAACCTGACCGCTTCAGAGAATGTCGACCGCTCCGAGAAGGATTCGATCCCCCCGCACTACACGAAATGGACATTGCACGTGCAGGCGGTAAAAAACCTCGTTTCTTCTCAGGCCGACTTCTACCATGTTCACGGTCCTCCCGAGATCAGTCACCCGGCAACCCTCAAGTGCAGCCACGGCTCTCGAAAGCTCAGCGAGAGTAGCCCTGGCCGCGCCGCACACGCCGTCCGTCGAAGCATTGCGCAAATGGTTGCGCGACGCCGTCGAAACCTTGTCGGCGAGCGCCGTCCCGGCCGAGCCAGGGCCGGGCGGATCCTGCGGCTGTCTTCCGCCGCTTGCACCGCGGCGTCAACACGCTGGCGGACTGGTTCGAGGCAGGGACTGGGCCAGGAGAATGCCAATCACCCGCAAGCGGGAGGACGCACGTATCCTGAACCTTGTGAGCACGCTGAGTAACAAGAACACCGCAGGGGCCCTCGCGAAACGCCTCGCCGTGGGGACGATGGTCCTCGGCGCGGCGACGCTGGGTTATGCCGCCGGGATCGAGCGACGGCACTGGACGCTGCGGACCGCGGAGGTGCCGGTGCTGGCGCCGGGGTCGCGCCCGATCCGGATTCTGCACATCTCCGACCTCCACATGCTGCCCAGCCACCAGTCGAAGCAGCGGTGGGTCGCGGCCCTCGACAAGCTCGACCCGCACCTGGTCGTCAACACCGGGGACAACCTGTCGCACCACCAGGCCGTGCCGTCCGTACTCCGCGCGCTCGGGCCGCTGCTCGACAGGCCGGGCATGTTCATCTTCGGCAGCAACGACTACTACGCGCCGAAGCCGAAGAACCCCGCGCGCTACCTGATGCCGAGGGGCCGGAAAAAGCGCATCCACGGCGTCCAGCTGCCTTGGCGCGACCTGCGTGCCGCGTTCGTCGAACACGGCTGGGTCGACCTGACCCACGTCCGCCGGACGATGAAGGTCGCCGGGCAGCAGGTGTTCGCCGCCGGCGTCGACGACCCGCACCTGCGCCGCGACCGGTACGACGACATCTCCGGCCCAGCCGACAGCGCCGCGGTGCTGCGGCTCGGCCTCAGTCACTCACCGGAACCGCGGGTGCTCGACGCGTTCGCGACAGACGGTTACGACCTGGTGCTCGCCGGCCACACCCACGGCGGCCAGCTGCGACTGCCCGGCTATGGCGCGCTCGTCACCAACTGCGAGCTCGACCGCTCGCGCGCCCGCGGCGTCTCCCGCTGGGGCGCCCGGATGTGGCTCAACGTGTCCGCCGGCCTGGGCACCTCGCCGTACGCCCCCGTGCGGTTCGCCTGCCCGCCCGAAGCGAGCCTGTTGACGCTGGTCGCACGCGATCAGTAGGCCCCAGTACGCCCGCCAAACGGGATCAGCTAGACTTCCTTTCGGCCCAAAAAGCAGTAACGCAGTACATCGGGGTGTGGCGCAGCTTGGTAGCGTGCCTCGTTCGGGTCGAGGAGGTCGTGGGTTCGAATCCCGCCACCCCGACGGTAGATCTGGGAGATCCTTGCTCGCGGAAGACGCGAGCGAGGATCTTCCTTTTTATTTTCCGGGGTCGAACCCCGGGCCCCGCCGGGGGGCGAGCCCCCTGGACCCCCGGTGGTTGCGTTGACTGGGTTGCTTACCGGGTCGCGAGGATTTCGGTCCAGTGCTGGGCGAAGTCGCCGTCGCGGCCGCGCGCCCACGCCCAAGCAGATCTGGCCGCGCTGGCGAGCTGCTCACGGTCGGCACCCGGCTCCTGCAAAGCCGCGATGAGCCGCACTTCGACGTACTCGGCGAGCTGGCGGTACGTCATGTCCGGCCGGTGCCGGGTCCGCATCCTGGCCACCTGGAAACCCGCCTGCTCGACGTTCTCCGCCAGCCGCCGCCCGGCGAACGGGTCCCCGCCCGAGCGCTTGCGCAGCAGGAAGTGCCCGCGCAGCGCGGCCTCCACATTGCCCGTCCGCGGCCGCAGCTTCGCCCGGCTCCAGTCCGAAGTGGACAATGCGATCGAGCCGCCGGGGCGCACCACGCGGCGCAGTTCGGCCAGCGCGTCGGCGGGCCGCGCCAGATGCTCGAACAGCGCGTGGGAGAAGGCGACGTCCACACTCGAGTCCGGCAACGGCAGGTGGTACACGGACGCGGCCAGGAAGTCCACAGTAGACAGATGCTGGGCGGCGGCGCGCGCGAGCGCGATCTGCCCCGGCTCGGTGTCGACGCCGAGCACCCAGGCGGCCGGCCTCAGCCCGACGGTGATCGAGCCGGGTCCGCAGCCGACGTCGAGGACGCGGGAGTCCGTGGTCAACAGGGGCAGGACGAACTCAGCACGGTCCGGGGCACTGCGCCCGGCCATCATCGAAATCGCGTCCCGCGCATAGCCCGGCGCATAACCCTCTAGCACCCCGCACACAGTACGGGCTGAACCTGGCAGGATCGAGGGGTGAATACAGCGCCTGGCACCCAGTATCCGCCCGCGGTGGTCCCGGACCGCCTCTTCGACGACGCCGAAGCCGAGTCGCGATGGCGCGCCCGTTTCCACGCCAAACGCCTGTCCGTGCCGGACTGGGCGATCGACGCACCGGACGTCAACCTCTACGTGTCCAACGCCAGCGGGGTCTGGGAGGTCTACGCCTGGAACCGGGCGACCGACGAGCACCGCCAGGTGACCGACCGCCCCAACGGCACCATGCACGCCTTCCCCTCGCCAGACGGCGCGTGGATCTGGTGGTTCAACGACACCGACGGCGACGAGTTCGGCTCGTGGGTCCGCGAGCCGTTCGCCGGGGGCGCCGCCGCCGAGCGGGCCGTGCCGGACGTCCACGACGGCTACCCGGCCGGGCTCGAGGTCGGCGAGAACCTCGTCGTGGTGGGTGTGTCCACCGACGACGGCAGCCAGCTCTTCGCCCATGCCGACGGCAAGACGTCGCTCTTCTACTCCCACGAGGACGACGCCGGCATCGCGTCGATGTCCCGAGACGGACGGCTCGTGACCATCTCGCATTCCGAGCACGGCGACTCGCGCCACCCGGCGTTGCGGATCCTCGCGACGGGCGACTTCTCCACCGTTGCCGAGAAGTGGGACGGCGAAGGCAAGGGACTCAGCGCTCTCGAGTTCTCCCCCATCGCGGGCGACGCGCGGATGCTGGTGGTGCACGAGCGCCGCGGCCGCGAGGAGCTGATGATCTGGGACGTCGAGGCCGACACCGAGGCCGAGATCGAGCTCGACCTGCCGGGCGAGGTCGCCGCGAGCTGGTACCCGACGGCCGACGCGCTGCTCGTCGCGCATTTCCACCAGGGCCGCAGCTCGCTGTTCCGGTACGACATCGCCACCGGCGCTCTGTCCTCTTTGGATACTCCGCCGGGGCGGATCGGCGGCGCCGGCGTCCGCCCGGACGGCTCCGTCGAATACTCGTGGTCCAGCGCCGCGCAGCCGACGGCCGTGCGCGTCCGGACGCCCGACGGCACCGACAGCGTGCTGCTCGAACCGCCGGGTGAGCGCGCGCCTGAGTCCGCGCCGATCACCGACACGTTCGTCGAGGGGATCGGCGGGCAGATCCACGCGCTGGTTTCCCGGCCGACGGACGCGCCGGATGGCCCGCTGCCGACGGTCTTCTCGCTGCACGGCGGGCCGCACTCAGCCGACGAGGACCGCTTCTCGGCATACCGCGCGACCTGGCTGGACGCCGGTTTCGCGGTCGTCGAGGTGAACTACCGCGGCTCGACCGGGTACGGCTCCGCGTGGCGGGACGCCATCGAGGGACGGCCCGGCCTGACCGAGCTGGAAGACGTCGCGGCCGTGTACGACTGGGCCGTCGAAAGCGGGCTCACCGACCCCACCAAGTGCGTGGTGAACGGCGCTTCGTGGGGCGGCTACCTGTCGCTGCTCGCCATCGGAACCCAGCCGACGCGGTGGGCCGGAAGCGTCGCCAGCGTCCCGGTGGCCGACTACGTCGCCGCGTACGAGGACGAGATGGAGCAGCTGCGGTCCTTCGACCGCGCGTTGTTCGGCGGCGCGCCGGACACGGTCGGCGCGGTGTACAGGGAGTGCTCGCCGATCACCTACGTCGAGGCCGTCGCGGCGCCCGTCCTCGTCCTGGCCGGCGACAACGACCCGCGGTGCCCGATCCGGCAGATCGAGAACTACCTCGACCGGCTCGCCAAGCGCGACCTGCCGTACGAGTTCTACCGCTACGACGCCGGGCACGGCTCGCTGGTCACCACCGAGACGATCAAGCAGACCCTGATCGAGGTCCACTTCGCCCTGCGGGCCGTCGGTTTGCGCTGATCAGAGAGTTGTCCACAGCAGTTTGTCCACAGGTCTGTGAACCTGTGGACAACTGCTGTGGCGGCGTTCAGTCGCGGTCGGAGACGAGGATCCCGCCGATGCCCCAGTGCTCGCCGGGGGTCTCGGTGATGACCACCCGGACGTTCTCGGTCTTGCTGCCGCAGGTGCGGACGAACGCGTCGGTCAGTTCGCGGACGAGGTCACGCTTCTGGTCCTGGGTGCGGCCGGGAAGCATGTTCACGTTGATGATCGGCACGGTGTCTCCTCGTTCGCGGGGTCCCGCCGGAAACCTACATCCCGCGCTTGACGCCCTGGAGTGCCTCGACAGCGGACTCCGGGCCGTCGAACGTGACGTTGGCGCCCGCCGCGCGGCCGAACGCGTACATCAGCAGGTCCATCGGCTCACCGGTGACCGTGACGGGGTTCTCGCCGGCCTTGGCGACGGCCTCGCGGCCGTCGGGGGTGCGCAGGGTGACCCCGACGGGTGTCTTGCGGAAGTTCAGTTTGGCCGACTGCTTGACGTTCTTCCACGTCGCCGCGTCACGGACGGGCTCGGCGGGGCGCGGCTTCCAGTCGGGCTGCGCGCGGCGGACGTCCTCGTGATGGACGAGGAACTCCGCGGTGTTGGTGAGCTCGTCGAGCTTGCCGATCGACGTCGGCCAGAACTTGCTCGGGCCGGCGCGGAACAGCTTCACCAGCTCGTCGTACGGCCGGGCCGCGTAGCTGTCCTGCACGCGCTGGGTATGCCCCGCGAACGCCGGGATCATGATGCCGGGCGACGCGTCGGCGCGGTGCTCGCGAATGATCAGGTGCGCGGCGAGGTCCCGCGTCGTCCAGCCTTCGCAGAGGGTCGCGGCATCCGGCCCGAGTTCGGTGAAAAGATCGGCCAGCGCTGTGCGCTCGTCCTTGGCAACACTCATTCTCCGGAGATTACTCGCAGGTAGCGCACGGTGCCTTTTTCAGGTGGGAAACAGCACTCGAAGGAAGAAACCCTGAGCCGCGCACGCTATAAATACGTGTGAGCCACCTTTTCGAACCGCTGAAGCTGCGCGACCTCACCCTGTCGAACCGGGTCTGGGTCTCGCCGATGTGTCAGTACTCCGCCACCGACGGACTGCCCGACGACTGGCATCTGGTCCATCTCGGCCAGTTCGCCGCGGGCGGTGCCGGGCTGGTGCTGACCGAGTCCAGCGCCGTGACCCCGGACGGGCGCATCAGCCGGCAGGACGTCGGGATCTGGAACAGCGACCAGGTCGCCGCGTGGCGCCGCATCACCGACTTCATCCACGCTCGCGGCGCGGCGGCGGGTATGCAGCTCAACCACGCCGGGCGTAAGGCGTCGACGATCCGGCCATGGGACGGCAACGGCAGTGTCCCCGCGAGCGAGGGCGGCTGGCAGTCCGTCGGCGCCGACGCGCAGGCGTTCGGGGTCTACGACTCGGCGCGTCCGCTCACCGAGTCCGAGGTCGCCGCGATCCCCGCGCTGTTCGCCGCCGGTGCCCGCCGCGCGCTGGACGCCGGGTTCGACCTCGTCGAGCTGCACTTCGCCCACGGCTACCTGGTCCACCAGTTCTACTCGCCGCTGTCCAACTCCCGGACCGACGGCTACGGCGGCGACTTCGACGGGCGTGTGCGGCTGGCGCTGGAGATCGCCGAGGCCGTCCGCGCGGAGGTCGGCGAGAACGTTCCCGTCTTCGCGCGCATCTCGGCCAGCGACTGGACCGAGGGCGGCTGGACGATCGACGACTCGGTCCGCCTGGCGCGGCTGCTGGGTGAGCGCAGTGTCGACCTGATCGACACGTCGTCCGGCGGCAACACCCCGAAGGCGGAGATCCCACTCGGACCGGGTTACCAGGTGCCGTTCGCCCGGCGGATCCGTGCCGACGTCGGCATCCCGACCGGCGCCGTCGGCATGATCACCGACGCCGAGCAGGCCGAGGAGATCGTCGCTTCAGGCGCGGCTGACGCCGTCTTCCTGGCGCGGGCACTCCTCCGCGACCCGCACTGGCCGCTGCGCGCCGCCAACACCCTCGGCGCCGACGTCGCCTGGCCCGACCAGTACGCCCGCGCGAAGTCCTAGTGGTGAAACGCTGTGCTCAGGGCGGGGTCATGCGAGGGCGCGGGCTGGGCTGCTAGTTCCGGCAGGATGCGGCTCAGGTCGCCGAGCAGCAGGTCCGCGAGGTCGTGGGTGAAGCCGTTGCGGACCACGATCCGCAGCACGGCGAGGTCGGTCCGGTTCTCCGGGAACGTGTACGCTGGCACCAGCCAGCCGCGCTCCCGCAGCCGCCTGGAGATGTCGAAGACGTCGTACGCGGTCACCTCGGGTTTGGTGGTGAACGCGAACACCGGCAGCTCGTCGCCGCGGGTCAGCAGCCGGAACGGGCCGAGCTCGCCGATCCGGTCCGCGAGCTCTGTCGCGACGTCGCGAGACGCCTGCTGGACGGCGCGGAAGCCTTCGCGCCCGAGCCGGACGAACGTGTAGTACTGCGCGGCGACCTCGGCGCCCGGCCGCGAGAAGTTCAGCGCGAAGGTCGGCATGTCGCCGCCGAGGTAGTTCACGTTGAACACCAGCTCGGCGGGCAGCGCGGCCTTGTTGCGCCACACCACCCAGCCGACACCCGGGTACACCAGGCCGTATTTGTGCCCGGACGTGTTGATGGACGCGACGCGCGGCAGCCGGAAGTCCCACTCCAGGTCCGAGTCGAGGAACGGCGCGATCATCGCGCCCGACGCGCCGTCGACGTGCACCGGGATGTCCCAGCCGCGCTCGGTCTGAAGCTGGTCGAGTGCGGCGGCGATCTCCGCGACGGGCTCGTAGCTACCGTCGAAAGTGGACCCGAGGATCGCGACGACCCCGATGGTGTTCTCGTCGCAGCGCGAGATCGCGCCCTCGGCGGTCAAGTGGAACTGGTCGCCGTCCATCGGCACCAGCCGCGGCTCGACCTCCCAGTACTCGCAGAACTTCTCCCAGCAGACCTGGACGTTCGCGCCCATTACCAGGTTCGGCTTGCCGCTGCGGCCGAGCTTCGACCAGCGGCGCTTGAACGCCATCCCGGCGAGCATGCAGGCTTCGGACGAACCAGTGGTCGAGCAGCCGATGATGTCCGTCGGCTCCGGGGCGTTCCATAGGTCGGCGAGGATATTGACGCAGCGGCGCTCGAGCTCGGCCGTCTGCGGATACTCGTCCTTGTCGATCATGTTCTTGTCGACGCAGTCGGCCATCAACTCACGGGCCTGCGGCTCCATGTACGTCGTCACGAACGTGGCGAGGTTGAGCTTCGCGTTGCCGTCGAGCATCAGCTCGTCGCGGACCAGCTGGAGCGCGGTGTCCGGGGGCAGCGGGTTGTCCATGAGACTGTCATGGGGCAGCGTCAGCTCCGCCGCCAGTGCCGGGTTTGCCCCGGTATACAACGGATTCGTCCCACCGCGACGCGTTTCGGAACTCGGCTTTCCCTTGTGCAGCACCATGCCCGCGACCCTACTGACTCGTGAGCGTTGCGGCCGGTTCTAACCGGCTGTCCCAGCCCAGGACATCGTGAACAGTTTATGTCTCAGAACATCGTGAACACTTGCCCGGCCAGCCTGCATGGTCACCGGTCCGAACCCGGTGACCATGCACCATGGCCAGAACAGGGTTT
>NZ_JAODNM010000166.1 GCF_025464955.1 Amycolatopsis sp.
GGCGAAGAACCTCTTCCCCGGCAGCTGCACGCAGTTCAACACAGTCAAGGCCGCCTGGGACGCGATCAGCGTGCCCGCCCAAGCCGGCGACCCGACCTGCAGCGCGACCGGCACCGTCACCGTGGCCGGCCCGGGCAACTAGTCCACCCCGGTCGGTGCCGCGGTGAACCTGCCGCTCCCGCCCAGCGGAGGCATCGCGCCGTACAGCTGAATCGACAGACCGGCCTACCGGCCGGTCTGTCGATCAACGCCTCCACCGGCACCATCTCCGGTACCCCGACGAGCAACCCGAATCCAGATCTGGGCTGGCGATCCTTCCAGCGCGGCCTCTGTGGCCGATGCTGACGGCGACCTGCTCGGCCTTGTCGCGGTCCGCGTCTGCAAGTCGCGGCTGCGTACGCATGGAGGTCACCAGCGCAGACCATCGCCAAGCCGCACACGAGTTCTACCGACGCCGCGGTTACCTCGACCAGACAGGAAGGTCCTCGCGGTTCCTCCGCGATCTCGACGACAACGACCGTGGTGAGTCCCGCGCCGGCACGATCGCCGGGCGACGGGAGCAGGTGTGACGGCACCGCGCGTCGTTGTCGCCGGCGGCCATTCGGCCGGGCACATCGAGCCCATGATGAACTTCGCCGACGCGCTGCGCCAGCTGGAGCCCGCGGCCGAGATCACCGCGCTCGGCACCCTCCGCGGCCTGGACACGACGCTCATTCCGGCCCGCGGCTACCCGTCGGCGCCGATGCCGCGCACTCAGGGCCACCCTGGGGGCGCGGCACGCCCTCAGAGTGGCCCTGAGGGCAGGCCCGGACGTGAGCACGGGTCGGGTGAACGATCCGCGATCACGGGGGGCGGTGTGAGATCGTTCCCGGGTGCGGGTACTTGTGGTCGAGGACGAACGGCGGCTGGCCGAGTCCTTGCGGGCCGGGCTCACGGCCGAGGGCTATGCCGTGGACGTCGCCCACAACGGGCGGGACGCGCTGTGGCTCGCCGGCGAGCACCCCTATGCGGCCATAATCCTCGACATCATGCTGCCCGGCCTCAACGGCTACCGCGTCTGCCAGCGGCTTCGCGCGAGCGGCAACGCCACCCCGATCCTGATGCTCACCGCCAAGGACGGCGAAGACGACGAGATCGAGGCCCTCGACACCGGGGCCGACGACTTCCTGCCCAAGCCGTTCTCCTACCAGATACTGCTGTCCCGGCTGCGTGCGCTGATCCGACGCGGCGGCTCGGCACACGGCGGTCCGCTCCGGCTCGGCGACCTCGAACTCGACGAGGCGAGCCACCGTTGCCGCCGCGGTGAAACCGAGATCTCCTTGACCGCCAAGGAGTTCGCTCTGCTCGCCTTCCTGATGCGGCGGCCGGGCCAGCTCGTCGGCAAGGACGAACTGCTGCGGAACCTGTGGGACTTCGCCGCCACCGCCACGGTGAACGTCGTCGAGGTCCACGTCAGCGCGTTGCGCCGCAAGATCGACACCCCGTTCGGCACCGAGACGATCAGAACCGTCCGCGGCGGCGGGTATCTCCTGGTGGCGCCCGGTGTTTAGGCTTTGGCATTCGACGCGGTTCCGGGTCGCGCTGGTGGCGGCGCTGGCCTCCGCGATCGCGCTCGGCGCGCTCTCCGTGTGGTTGGTGACGCAGCTTCAGGGGCGGCTCGAGCAGGCCGCGCAGGAGGTCGCCGGGGAACGGACCAGGACGATCGTCCAGATGCTGCGCACCGGCACCCCGGCCACCGACCTCGACCGGCTGACGAGCGGCCAGCTGTTCGAGGTGACCGACCAGCAGGGCCACATCCTGGCGAGCTGCCCGGTGCTGTTCGACGCCACGTTGAAGCCGCCGCGACCGGCCAACGTGGTCACGTTGCAGCCGTACGAAATCCAAATGCAGGCCGAGAACACCGTCCGCTGTGCCGACACGTTCGGCCCCGCGGTCGCCGGCGACGACACCCTCACGCTGTATGTCGAGACACAGGTCAGCGACGACAACCGCTACATCGTGCGCGGCGCCGCGGCGGTCGACCCCGGCGGGCAGGACGCGGTCGACACGGCACGCACGGGCCTGCTGGTCGCGGTGCCGCTCGTGGCGCTGCTGATCGGCGCGATCGCCTGGTTCGCCGTGCGCCGGTCCTTGCGCCCGGTCGAGGCGATCCGTTCGGAGGTCGCCGAGATCAGCGCGCACGAACTCGGCCGCCGGGTGCCGGTCCCCACCGGCCAGGACGAGATCGGCAAGCTCGCCGAGACCATGAACACGATGCTGACCAGGCTGGACACCGCGGTGACCCGGCAGAGCCAGTTCACCGCGGACGCCTCCCACGAGCTGCGCACCCCGCTCACCTCGCTCCGGACGCAGCTGGAGGTGCTGCTGGCCCACCCGGACCACATCGCGTGGCGGCCGGCGTGCGAAAACGCCGTCCTCGACGTCACGCGCATGCAGGATCTGGTCGCCGACCTCCTGCTGCTCAGCAAGCTGGAAAAGGCGACGTCCGGGCAGTTCGTCCCGGTGCCGCTGGCGGACGTCGTCAGCGCTTGTCTCGCCGGCCGGGAGGCTCGCGACGGTGTGGTGATCACCTCCGACATCGCCGATGACGCCGAGGCCGCGATGGTGCCGGGGAGCCGCGCCAGGCTCATCCGGATGGTCCGCAACCTCGTCGACAACGCCGAGCGTCATGCCATCACCGATGTCCACATTGCAGTATCCACAACGGACACCGAATGCGTGGTGACCGTCTATGACGACGGCCCGGGTATCCCAGTGGAAGACCGGCAGCGGGTCTTCGACCGCTTCGTACGGCTCGACGACGGCCGTGACCGTGACGAGGGCGGCTCCGGGCTCGGCCTCGCCATCGTGGCCGAGATCGCGCGGGCTCACGGCGGCAGCGTCACCGTGGGCGACGACGCCCACTTCGTTGTCCGGCTCCCCCGCGCGGAAAGCTGAAGACGTCTTCAGCTGTCTTAAGCTTCCGTTCAGCGTCGAAACCCGAAGCTGCGCGGCATGTCGCTCACCGCCGTCCACCGGTCCTGGTGGACCCCGCTCAGCCACCGCGAGTACCTCGCCACCCACCGGTTCCCCGCGCTCACCGGCCTGCGCGCGCTCGCCGCGGTGGCCGTGGTCTTCTTCCACTACGGCGGGCCCGCGCTGGAGCCGCTGCAGGGCTGGATCGCCGTGCAGCTGTTCTTCGTGCTGTCGGGCTTCCTGATCACCACCCTCAGCCTGCGCGAGGAGGAACGCGACGGACGGATCTCGTTGCGCGCGTTCTGGGTGCGTCGTGTGTTCCGGATCATGCCGGTGTACTTCACCGTGCTCGCGCTGACGGCGGTGTCCGTCTTGATCGGCGGGACGTACCAGAGCAGCAGGCTGGACGACGCGATGCCGCTGTACCTCATCTTCGGCAACGAGCTGGTCGACTACAACACGCCGTACGGCATGTCGTGGACCCTCGGGGTGGAGGAGAAGTTCTACCTCCTGTGGCCGGCGCTGCTCGCGCTCACCGCGTTGGCGAAGTTCGGGAAGAACCTGCTGCGGACGGGTATCTGCGCCGGCGTGATCCTGGCGATAGTCTTCGTGGCGCTCCCGCTGACCCCGGATGCGGTCTGGGCGACCCTTTCCGTGCACTACGGCTCGCTGACCATCGGCTGCCTGCTCGCCCTGCTCCTGCACCACCCACGGGGGTTCGCCCTCCTGCGCCCGCTGACCAGCGCGGCCGTCGCCGTCCCGATCGCGCTCGGGTTCGTCGTGTTCCAGCTGTCCGTCGGCCCGCTGCGGGACCTGGTGGGCGGCAACTGGCACTTCATCCCGATCTACGCGACGGCGTCCGCGATCCTGCTGGTCGCGACGCTCGCGCCGGGGCCGGTGCAGCGGGTGCTCACCAGCCGCCCGCTGACCTTCATCGGCGATCGGTCCTACGCGCTCTACCTGTGCCAGATCATGGCGGCCGCGGTGACCGGACTCGTGGCACCGTCAGGATTTTTCAAGGCGACCGCCACCGCGGCCGTCGCGCTCGGCTTCGCCTGCGTGCTGTACCGCTGGGTCGAAACCCCGGCGATCGCCTTCGGCCGCCGCCTCGCGGCACGGATACCGGGACGGCTCAGCAGCGGGACTTCGTCCAGCTCGTGACCACCGGGAAGTACCGCGACGCGGGATCATGAGGCATGCGCCCGGACAATTGGCACCTCACCGAAGATGTCGACGACCTTCTTGCCCGGGCCGGAGGCTTCCTTCGTTCGCGCCCGGCGCTGCACACCATGCCGCTGACGGCGACCGAGACGCTGCGAGCCGGCGGGACGGACACGCACGCTGCCGAACCGCCCGTATTCGGCCGGCTGGAGACGGGCGGCCAGGTCTGCGCCGTCTTCTATCGCGTACCGCCCCGCCGCCTGATCCTCACCTCCCTCACCCCCGGACAGGCCGATGCCCTCGCCGCCCATTTGGCCGGCCTCGGCCATCCCCTACCCGGCGTCAGCGCGGATCACCAGACCGCTACCGCTTTCGCCGAGGCTTGGCAGCGGCACACAGGCGCAACGCCAACGCTGCTTCATCGGCTCCGCCTGTACCGCCTCGGCACGCTCATCCCACCGCAGCCGTCCCCCGAGGGCCGGCCGCGCGTCGCGGGCGAGCACGACCGCG
Source organism: Amycolatopsis sp. (assembly GCF_025464955.1). Taxonomy (GTDB): domain Bacteria; phylum Actinomycetota; class Actinomycetes; order Mycobacteriales; family Pseudonocardiaceae; genus Amycolatopsis. The sequence goes on from NZ_JAODNM010000166.1 coordinate 4,627, forward strand.
AACAACTCCGCCTCTGGTGCAACGGGTTCGCCCAAGCTGTCGGGCAGGCCCCCTTCGCCGACGTCGAGTCCTGGGCCAGGCGATACGCCCACAAACGGTTCACGTTCTGGGAGACCCCGGACGGCACGCCCGTGTCCATCGCGGGAACTACCCCGTTGATCGCCGGTCAGATCCGGGTGGATCCCGTCTATACCCCGACCGCTTCCAGGAATGCGCTCAATCGTCTTCGCTCGACGAGTCTGCCGATCCAAGCCAAACCCCTTCTCGGATGCAGCCCGTCGGGAATGTGCACCACGGCGTCGCGAATGGGTGACATCGTTTTCGTCCCCTATTCAGCCTATGGTCATGTCAAATCCCATGCTGCCGGTGGTCTCGGCGCTGGTGGCGCGTGGTAAGAGTCACCGCGGCCCGGCGTTCATGCATGAATCCATATCCCGATCATCCCGCAACCAACTTTGGAGCCGATCCGACCAGCAGGTAAGGATCGCCCTACCCCATGGCGTTGACACCGGCAATAGCACCGACCAAACAGCCTGGCACACCTCCTTCATTGTCCTGTCCTGCTATGAAATGGCGGGTGTCGACGAGTCGCGGCAGCGACGTGTAGACCGCGCGGCGACCGCTACGCCTCGTCACCCTCGAAAGCAACCGGCCAACCTCGAGAATTCTCACGCATCAGCACATGTTGCATCCGCGGGTTCTTCCAGACCTCGACCTGGTCGTCCAACACCGGAAGCAGTTCATCGTCTTCTGCTGCGGCGGCACGTAGCAGGTCTGGAAGCCAGATCAGGCAATGCTGGTCCATCTCCGCCGTGAGATCCGCGAACATGCGATCAGCTCTGTCCACGAGCATGCTCGTGCTCCGAAGCATCGCGAATGGCCAACTGGCGCGCCGAGCCGACATACTGGGGAACCGGTCCAAAGTCAGGATCCTCCACAACCCGATACCTGGCGATCTCCGACCACGGCAGCCCCGATACCGCGTCGACGCCGCTACCGGAACGTGTCAACCACAACGCAATGCGTTCCCTGCGGGCACGAAGCTTGTCTCGCAGACTCCCGCGTGTGAACTCCGGGTCATCCAGCGACTTCAGGACCTCCGCCAGCTCCCGCCACAGGTCCTCGTCAGTAGGGGCTGAGTTCAGCGCCGCCAACCGTCGAAGCAGCCTGCCACGGACGTCCTCGGATACGTTTTCCGGTCCCTCCATGATCAAGGACATGCGGAACTCGGAAACTTCATTCCGGTCGATCGGGGGTCGATTCGCACGAAGCGCCTCGTCCCGCTCTCGCGAACCCGCTCATCGACAACCGCACCTCCGCCAGCATGTGGGAGCAGTTCGACCTCGTCGGCGGTTAATGGGTCCCCCTCGGGATCGCCGTTGACCTATTGCTGACCTGGTCTAGACCAGTCATACTCGTGGTCGAACACCTGTCCGGATGGTCGAGAGAACCCGCACAGCAACACCTCTAGCCGATCGCGCCCCGTGCCGCGGCCGGTGTCAGATCCCTGCCTGAGCTTTCTGGTCCCCAGCCCTGCCTCAAGGAGAACCATGTTACGAAGAATCGCAGCTTTGCTCGTCGGTACGGCCGCCGTCGTCGCCACGGTCACTCTGCCAGCCCTCCCGGCAGCGGCGGCCACCGGGGCCATCACGGGCATCGCCGGAAAGTGCGTGGACGTCGCGGGGGCGAACAGCGCCAACGGAACCGCGGTGCAGCTCTACGACTGCAACGGCACCGGGGCCCAGCAGTGGAACGTGGTCGGCAATGGCCAGATCCAGGTCCTGGGCAAGTGCCTGGATGTGTCCGGCGCGGGCAGCGCGAACGGCACCGTCGTCGAACTGTGGGACTGCAACGGGACCGGCGCGCAGAACTGGACGGTCACCGCGGCCCACGACATCGTCAACGTCCAGGCCAACAAGTGCCTTGACGCCACCGGGAACAGCTCGGCGAACGGCACCCGGCTGCAGATCTGGGACTGCAGTGGCGGCGGCAATCAGAAGTGGAATGCCCCCGGCTCAGGTGGTGGCGGGGGAGGCGGCGGCTTTGTCGTCAGCGAGTCGCAGTTCAATTCGTTGTTCCCCAACCGGAACGGCTTCTACACCTACAGTGGACTGGTCTCGGCGATGGGCGCGTTCCCCGCGTTCGCCAATACCGGCAGCGACACGGTGAAGAAGCAGGAGGCTGCCGCGTTCCTGGCCAACGTGGCCCACGAGACCGGAAACCTGGTCTACGTCACCGAGATCGACAAGTCGGGCAACTACTGCGACACGAGTCAATCGTACGGCTGCCCGGCCGGCACGTACTCGTACTACGGTCGCGGCCCGCTCCAGCTCAGCTGGAACTTCAACTACAAGGCCGCCGGCGACTACATGGGCACCGACCTGCTGGACAACCCGTGGCTGGTCGAGCAGGACTCGGCGATCGCCTGGAAGACGGGCCTCTGGTACTGGTTCACCGGGACCGGCGCCGGCAACGTCACCTCGCACAACGCGATGGTGAACGGCAACGGGTTCGGCGCGACCATCCGGGCCATCAACGGCGGCCTGGAGTGCGACGGCAAGGGCACCGGCGGGATGCAGGATCGGGTCAACAACTACAACCACATTGTCGGAGTTCTCGGCGTTCCGGCGGGCAACAACCTGTACTGCTGAGCAAGCGGCCCGAGGCGCCGTGGCGCCTCGGGCCCTGCTCACCGGACGTGCGCCGGCTCGGTGCCGGCCCGGAAGATGTTGCCGAGGATCCGAACTGTGGACCGCCGGCACGTCCACGGCCGTGGCGATGAGCACGGTGCCCGTCGGATCAGGCGTGAACGTGCTGGAGCCCGCCCGGTCAAAGTTCGTGTCGATGCGCACCCGGCCCGGCGGGGTGAACTTGAACAGGTCGGGTTCGAGCAGCGCGATCGCCGTGACGCGTCGTGCGGGGTGTTGCGCATGTCGTCGAAGACGCCGACCCACTGCCGCGTCTCAGCGGCGAGTATCGCACCCAGCGCACCACTGCGCGAGATGTCCTCGCGATCATCTCTGTGGTGTGGGTCGGATTCCGCACACGCAGCGACGCTGACGCGTTCGAGCGCGTGGAACGAATCCAAGGCAGCGGAGACGTCCGCCCTCTGGGTCAGCGCTGCTGGGTGTGGCGCATCTGGCGTTCAGCGGCCACCACTACCACTCCCGACCGGAGAAGACCACGATGGCGATCGCCGAAACCGAAACCGGACACCTGAGCACGCCGATCCTCGACGCATTGGCTGATATCTCCTCCTACCTGCCCCGTCCCTGACGCGATCTGGCCATGACCGCAGAGCGGGTGATTGGCCCGATAGGGCTGTCCTGGATGAACTGCACCTTTGTGGTATGGGAGTCAACCCGCCCGAGCGAAGAGCCTGCTACAGAAGTCGGTCGTGGGTGAGTTGGGCTTGCCTACGGGCGCGGTTGGCGAAACTGAAGTCGAGGACCTCGTTGATCGCGTTGATGTGGTCGGAGTCCTCACGATCGAGAGGCGTGGGCCAGGCGGCACCGCGACGGTGCCGGAGTGACTCACCGCCGCCGGTGGGGACGCCGCCGACGGTTTCCCCTGCTTCGGAGTGGAACAGCGCGTGCAGCCAGTTACTGACGTCGATGGCCAGTACGATGCGGTCGTCGTCGCAGCGCGGTACCTGCTGGCGGGCAACAACATCGCGAAACCGGTCGATGTCGGCCCGGCCCTCGTTGACGCCGTCGCGGAGTGCGCCTGAATGAGAACCCCAGTTGCCCCAGATGAGCGCGATTGTTGGCCATAGCGGCGACCTGCGCGGGAGTGACATGGCTGATACCTGACCGGCGCGACACGGTGCCGCGTAGCCGGTCCCGCCGGTAGCCGGCACCGAAGGGTTCTCGCCGACGGACCTGCTCTTCAGATGGTCAATCGGGTGTGCAGGGCGGCGAGTTCGGTATCGGACAGACCGTTGTCGAGGAGGAAGTCAGGCATCGTCAATAATGTGATCGTCGAGGTCAGCGATGCGTCGATAGTGGTGTTGCGGGCTGCGAGGAGCTCGGTCACTCCGGTGAGTTGATCACGGAAACCGAGTTCGTCATACCGCTGCTTCATCCGGTCGTAGGTCAGCAGATAGTCGGCGATGATCTCCTCCGGCGCCGCCCCGGCCAGCGCGAGCAACACCAGGGCCAGCAGCCCGGTTCGGTCCTTGCCGCCAGCACAGTGGAACACCACGCACCCCGGTGCGGCGTTGGCGATCGCCCGCACGGCGGTGACCACTGGCTCGGGATGTTCGATGAGCATCGCCGGGTAATACAGCGGTGAGGACAAGTTGTCGATCTTTGTCCACTGCTCGTAGAACGGGGTGCCGACCGGATCCAGTGGAGTCTGCACGGTCGTGATTCCCGCGGGTCTCGACGCGTGCTCCGGCTCGCGCTCGTCGGGATCGCGCAGATCGATCACGATGCGGACCCCGTAGGCCCAGGCCGCGCCGCCCACCCGTCCTCGCTCAAGCGCGTCGGCGCCACCATCCGGACCACCGCACGCGGTCTGATCTGCCCCAGCCCGCCCAGGTCACGAACATTTACACACCCATCCCAAGAAAGCTCTCTGCCACCGGTCACAGTCACAAGACGCGTCACCCCCACCCTGGGTTGGCACCCCGATCAGCCTGCCGTGTGGATCGTCCCGAGCCGCACCAACTTCGTGCTCAGCGTCCGCTGCCATTTCACCTGCGCTCAACTTTTCCGACCAAGATCGACAACATCAGGCTCCTGACCTGAGGTTTCACGTCCCGGGCATGTTCGCGACGTTGGATTGAGTTTCCGTGTCCGGTTGTCGATGTTGCTGGCGCGAGCTGGGGGGCGACCGGCGCCAGCCATGCCGGATCAGCTTGTATTTGCTAGCTTCCCTTGAGTTTTCGTTACGTGACAGGAATGCTGGCGGGTCGTGACGCTCCCGAAAAGTCACAGAAGCCCCGGACGTGCCAATGCGCGTCAGCTCGTTGAAAGTGTCGCCTGCCGCGCTTCAGCGCGGCAGGCGACAGGATGGTCGTACCCGGCATGGTGGTGGCCGCTGTGGTGGCCTGGGGGCGCCGCCGCCGGGCTGAGGCGTTACGGCTCACGATCGCCAAGCGCGACCTGCTGCTCCAGCCACACTCGACCGCCGAATCCGCCACGCTCGGCTCGCTTGTGCGCCGCAACTGGCTGGACATCGGACATCGCCACCCCCAGCGCACAGGCGAGAGCCTGCACCACCTCCAGCAGGTCCGCGAGCTCTTCAGCGTGCTCTGCCGTCGACGCTGCCCGCAACTCGCCAACCTCCTCGATGACCTTGTCGCAGAGCGCTGCCACGTAGGCGTCGTCGTCGGTGAGCCGGCTCCAGGTCGGGACGTCGCCTGCGGCATAGATCAACTGCGGGATACGGTCGCGAACCAGCTTCTGATACAACTCCGTCGATCCACGAAACATACGCATTACCTCCATCGACAGGTCAAAGATGCCTCAGTTGTCGCAGTGTTGACCACTCCGCGGGGCTGCCCTGGACTGAAATGTTCTGGGTAGGGTGCGGATGCTGACGTGAGCATGTCTCAAGATTGCCGTCAGGGCGGCGTGCTAGCAGATGCAGAACTCGTTTCCTTCGGGTCCTGCATCCACGCGAAGTAGTCTGTGTCGTCCTCGACCGTCCGAACATGTGTCGCGCCAAGCTCGAGCAGCCGGACAACTTCGGCATCGACACGAGACCGGCGCCTGTCGATCGGCGTGCCGCGCAGGCCATCAGTCCTGACGTCGAGATGGAGTCGGTTCTTGCACGTCTTGGTCTCCCTTGGCTTTCACGGTTTTCGCGGGCCTGATGTGGCTAATTAGGCGGCGAGGTCGAGTCCTGCTTGGACCAGGCGTGCTGGACCGCGCGGCTTTCGGCGTCGGCGGGTCTGGCCTGACCAGCTCGGCGCCCTCAGGGCGAGCAGCGCGGCCGCAGCGTCCTGGAGATCGCCCTGGCGGCTCTGGCCACCCGTCCCGCCTGCGGCTCGGTGATCGCCGGCGTGATGTCCCCCGACCGGATCCGCGCTGACGCCGTCCCCGGAATCTGACCGCCGACGGCTGAGGAACTGGCCGAGATCGATCAGCCACGCGCCCGACCCGGGCGGCTGATCTGCCTGGCCCGCAGCACGACCCGGCGAGGTATTAAAAATCGCATGACGCGAAGGGAGCAGGGGGCGCTAGCGTGCGCGCATGGAGCTTAAACCCGGGAGGACCGTGCTCGCCGCGTCCGTTCCACTCGATGCAGAACTCCAGCTCGGTTATGACGCCTACAAGGCAGAGGAACCGGAGTTGGTGATGAGCCTCGAGAAGCTGTCGGAGATCCGCGCGGCGGTCGACGCTGAGGTGGCGGCGATCGAGGACCTCAGCGGTGGCGGCCGCTTCACCGTCTCCCAACCCGCGGCGCCCGGCCTGGACGGCGCCCCCGATATCCCGCTGCTGGTCTGCACGCCTGCCAGCACGCCCGCATCGCGGCCGGTGCTCTACTTCATGCACGGCGGCGGCTTTTACTGCAACGATCACCGCATCGGGCTCGACCAGCAACTCGAGACGGCCGAGCGGTTCGGGGCCACGCTGATCTCGATCGGCTACCGGCTTGCGCCCGAGCACCCCTACCCCGCCCAGATCGACGACGCCTACGCTGGTCTGCTGTGGGTCGCCGACCACGCGGATGAGCTCGGCATCGACCCGGAGCGCATCGTCGTCACGGGCTACAGCGCGGGCGGCGGCCTCAGCGCCGCGCTCGCCCTGACCGTGCGCGACAAGGGCGGTCCCCGCTTGCTCGGCCAGCTGCTGATGGCCCCCATGCTCGACGACCGCAACGACAGCGCCTCGGCCATCCAGATGGATGGCATCGAATTCTGGAACCGCAGCCACAACGGGTTCGGCTGGAGCTCGCTGCTCGGCGACGTCCAGGGCGGAGCGGACGTGCCGCAGTACGCCGCGCCCGCACGCGCCACCGACCTGACCGGCCTGCCGCCCGCGTTCCTCGATGTCGGCTCCGCCGAGTGCCTGCGCGACGAGGTCCTCGCCTACGCCGACCGGATCTGGCAGGCCGGCGGTAAGGCCGAGCTGCATGTGTGGCCCGGTGCAATCCACGCCTTTGACCGGGACGACCCCGAGACACAGATCAGCAAGGCCGCCGTCGCGGCACGCCGCAACTGGCTGGAGCGCCTTCTCGCCGCCAGCTGAAAAGCAGACGGCGTACTTGGCGACTGATGCTGCGGCAGGCGCCTGTCCCTGCGCACCATCCAGTACGTGCACGCCGTCCTCGCCGCGGTCCTGCAACACGCCGTCCGCGAAGAGCGCATCACCCGCAACGTCGCCCGCAACGTCCCCGACGCCGTCGGACGCCACCGCCGCTTCGAACCCCTCTGGATGTCCTGAGCCCTTACATTGACACGTGGCGGCAAGCCAGGGATCCTCCCGGCCGAACTCGGCTGCTACGTGGATGATCCGCTTGCGGGCGTTGCTCTGGTGGACGCTTGATCGAGATCGGGTCGCCGACCGCCAAGATCGGTCCCTGTTCAGGGGGTCTTTTTCGGTGGGTCGACGATGCGGCGGAGTAATCGGCGCAGGGTCTTCAGTTCGTTGTCAGATAGGTCGCTGAGTTCGCGTTGCATGACCTCGTCGATGATGCAGTCCGCCTGCTCGACGATGCGATCCCCCTCAGCGGTGAGCCGGTGCAGGATGGCTCGGCCGCCTCGGGAGAAGCGGTCAAGAAGACCGCGTTTCTCCAGGCCTGCGACAACCGACCCAGCAGACTGGTCGGACTGACCGGTCACCAGGGCCAGCGCATGGGTCGAGGAGTCGGGATGGGTGTCCGCCGCGTGCAGGATTCCCCATTGCGGCAGCGTCAGCTCGATCGTGGACAGTTCGGCTTCGCAAGCTAGCTGCTTCCGGAGCTGAGCGCGCCGCAGGAAGATCGCGATGTCGACGTTGAGGCCGGTGCGCTCGGGTGTCATGAAGCGATTGTCGACTACGTGCCGGCCTGCGGCACGCTCGGACGTCAGGTGGCTAGGAGCGCACGGGCGTTGCGGGTGGTCGACTCCCGCCATGTCCCCTCCTCGTCGCCGGGCACGAGAGCGTCAAGCGTCGCGAGTGCGTTCTGGACGACCTCGGGGCGGCTCCAGGCGTAGTCGCTGCCGTAGAGCAGGTGGTCAGCTGACGCAATGGAACGGAGCGCAGTCAACTGCGTTGCGTTCGACGCGCCCGCGAGGTCGTAGTAGAGGTACCGGAGGCGTTCGATCACGATCGGGCCGCCTGCGTCGACGCCGCTGACTGACCGGAACAGTTCGACCCGGTCTGCGAGCAGGGGCAGGACACCGCCCATGTGTGGGACGATCACCCGCAGGTCGGGGTAGCGTTCGGCGGCGCCGGAGAGGATGAAGTCGACGACGGTACGTGCGGTGTCGAATAGGAACTCGGTCGTCCATTGCGGGCGGCCACAGTCGAAGCCCTCATGCCCTGCTGTTGAGGTGGGGTGCAGGAACAGGACGGCGTGGCGGCGGTTGAGTTCGGCAAGGACCGGTGCCAGCCGGTCGTCACCGAGATAGGCGCCACGGCTGTTTGCCATCAAGACCGCGCCTGCGGCACCGAGTTCGTCGAAGGCGCGAGCGGTCTCGGCGAGAGCGCCGTCGGTGTCGGGGACCGGCAGGCTGGCGAACAGGCCGAACCGGCCGGGGTGGGCGCGCACGATTTCCGCGCCGGCATCGTTGACCTGGCTGGCAAGCGCGCGAGCGGCGCTGTCGTCGCCGAAGTGCACACCGGGCGAGGAGATCGACAGCATCGCGGCCGCAACACCGGTACGGTCCATGAGGTCGAGGTGCTCCCCGGCGTTCCACCGCGGCCAGTAGTCCTCGGGCATCCCGTCCGGTTCGATGTGTCCAGCAGCTTTGGCGGCCGCGATGTAGCGGTCGGTCGTGAAATGAGCGTGTACGTCGACGAGACCGTCGGCGAAGTCGCTGTGGTCGGCCATGGTGGTGCGGCTCCTTGCGTTACGAGTGTTGCCGGTTTTGTCTAGGTGGGGTTGACGGCGGCCGGGTCCAGGCGGACGCCTTCCCGCCAGACCCCAAGGAGCGACAGCGTGTGGCTGATCGTCTCGGTCGGGTCGCCGTCGACGAGGATGAGGTCGGCGCGGGCACCGGGCCGGATTGTGCCCCGCTCGTGCAGGCCGAACCGAGCGGCGGGCACCGACGTCGCCGCATTGAGGGCCTCTGCCGGGCTGAAACCGGCAAGGATTAAGAGGCGCATTTCGTCGTGCAGGCTCGCACCATGCGCCATCCCGTACCCGCCCAGGTGGGCTGCGTCGGTGCCGGCGAGCACGTCGACTCCTGCGACGTGTAGCGCGGTTACCGTATCCAAGGCGTACTGGAATTCGTGTGGTTGCTGGAAGCCCCAGCTCCGCGACAGGTTGTCGAACCATTCCGGTGACAGCTTGGGACGGACTCGGACATCATTCGCGAGGTCCGCCCCGTTGCGCTGGCCGGTGATCGACGCCAATGTGCTCAGCGTCGGGATGACGAACATTCCCGAGTCGGCGATGCGGGCGATCAGCTCGTCGGTATGCGGCTGGTCCACGAACAGGTGGGTGAGGCCGTCGGCTCCGGCGTCCAAGGCTATCTGTGTGGCGGCGAAGGTCAGAGCGTGTGCGAGCACCAACTTCCCGCGTTCGTGGCCAGCGCGCACGGCCGCGTCGACGACGTCGGGTGTGAGGGTGGGCAGGGATGCACCCAGGGTGTGTCCGTCCTCGATGAGGATCTTGATGTAGTCAGCGCCCTCGGCGATGCGGCCGTCGACGAAGTCCTGCACCTGATCGGGGTGAGTTGCCGTCGGCCAGACGGGGTCGTTCATCTCTTGACGGAGTTGGTGGGGGTGACCGTCGGGGGTGGTGAGTCCGAACGACGCGCTGCGCACGTCGGCGAGGTCGAACGAGGTCGCGACGCTATTGCGGAGCGGGATCATGGTGTCGGGCATGGAGGCCAGGTCGAGCTCGGTGGTGACGCCAAACGTCAGTGCCTGCCGCAAGCCCGGTTCGTCGGCGTGGGTGTGGGCGTCGATCAATCCTGGCAGTAGTGTCGCGCCGGCCCCGTCGACGACATCTGCGTCTCCGGGGCGCCCGCCACCGACGCTGCTGATGACTCCGCCCTCGACAGTGACATCGGTCGGATCCGTCAGCAGGCTCCCGTCGAAGACCCGAACATTAGCCAGCAACCACTTGCCCATAACTTCCTCCATGCGCTAGCTCGTATATACTGGTTGGTAGTTGCACGTTAGCACGCCCCGCCGCGGTGATGCCCGCCTCGTTGACCATGCCGATCCCGAAACCGAACCGCAGACACGCCAAAACAAGAAGACCACTGACGTCGTTCCGGTGAGTCCGGTCACGATCACGGCGCAGAGCAGAATATGGCGTGTTCAGCTGGCCGAATCCGGCCGACACCCATCACGGTGGGGCGCACCCATCGCTATCGGATCACTGCTCACGCTCACTCCGCTGTGGATATACACCTGAGGGTGCCGATTACCTGTGCGAGCTGCGATGATGTCCACTCGTGGCGTTAAAGTTGATCTACCTGATGGTGACGCGGATCTTCACACTGGCGCGGTTGACGACCTGCAATTCGATGGCGAAGAACACCGAAATCCTGATCTTGCGGCATCAGCTCGCGGTCGCACAACGTCGAGACCCGCGCCTGGCACGGAAACCGACCTGGGCCGACCGGGCGTGGCTGGCTCTGCTGGCCAGCCTGCTCCCCCGCCGCCAGATATCCCAGCTCCGGCTGATCGTCACTCCGCGCACGCTACTGCGCTGGCACCGGGACCTGCTGCGCCGGTCCTGGGCGCGCCGATCGCGGCCCCGCCGACCAGGACGCCCGCCGACCCACCACAAAATCCGAGCCCTAGTTCTGCGCCTGACACGGGAGAACCCCAACTGGGGCTACCGGCGCCTCCACGGCGAACTGGCCACCCTCGGCATCAAGGTCGCACCACCCACCGTGAGGGAAGTTCGAGAAGGAACTCGAGCGCCGCCGCGAACGCGAAGCCGAAGCCGAACGAGCGCGTGAACGGGAACGGCAGCGCGACTACACCCGCTTGCTCACCAAGCAGTTCCCTGTCGTCGCGGAGCTCTGCGACCTCAACGACCCGGCCGCAGCCACCGGCGACCCGTCGGGGTTCCTCGCACCGGAAGTCGCCCACTCCATCTCCAGTGCGCGGCCGGGGCAAGTGTGGATCCCCGACGAGCTCTACCCATTCCCCGCGGCGGAATAACCCCACACCGCGCGGCGTGCCCCTCGATATGGCGTGGAGCCGCCTTGCCAACTCGCCCCGCCCGGGTAGCGACAGCTCGAGGCGCTCGCGGCGATGCAGTGCTTCCGACGCCGAGGGAGCGGGCACGGGCAGCGGCCCAGAACGCCAGATGACACCGACGAGGCCAACCCGGACGACCAGTCATCACAACTCCACTCCACAGAGGGTGATGCACCCCATGAACCCAAGCGGCCCTGAGGGAACGCGATTGGACCTAGTGGCGGGTCATGGTGAAGCTGCCGCCATCGGAACCGATGGCGCTGGGTGACCAGGTGCCGCTGCCGGCGTCGTCGGCGTCGAGGGCCGAGGGGTTGGTCGACGCGAGGGTCTTGCCGTCGAACTTGACGCCGCTGAACGTGTAGCCGCCCGGGGTGCTCGGGTACGAGTCGGTCGGCGACTCAATGATCGCCTCGGCCGAGGAGTGGTTGGCGGTCAACGACTGCGTGGTCGTCTCGGTCCAGCCCTGGGTGTTGTCGGTAAGGTCGAGCTGGTAGGAGTCCCCGGTGCGGGTGATCGTGCCGGTGAACTGGTCGCCGGCGCTGACCGCGTCGCTGTAGTACACCGGCGCGGCGGGGTACATCTCGTACCAGCCCTGGTACACCGGGCTCCCGCTGGAGCAGTCGGTGGCGACACCGGTCTGCTCGACGGTCGACGAGCCGTCACCGTCGATGCCGACCCAGGGGGCGACCAGGTCGTTCGAGGAGTTGCAGGTCACCGACGGTTCGGTCCAGCTGGCCGTGGCCGTGGTCCAGCTGCCGAAGCTCGCGTAACCGCCCCAGTTTCCGCCGGAGAAGTTGTGCCCGTACGTGGTTTGCGGCCCGAAACCGGCCGGCTCCTGCGCGGCCGCGGAGCCCGCGGCGACGGTGGAGAGCGCGACTGCGGTCAGGGCGGCGACACGGGCTGCACGGGAGCCGAAGACAGATTTCATGTCGGAATCCAATCCATTCACCGAACGGGGACGTGGAGAAGCGCGGCGGTGCACTGGGTACTCAGTCTTGGATGCAGCCACTCTTTCGGGTAGCTACTTTCGGTGGGTCTTCAGATACTGGGAGAGATTCACCCACGAACGGACTCAGGGGACCTTTCGCGCACAACGCAAAGGGTCCCCTGAAGTGGTCTGGTCCTCAGCCGAGCTGTGACTTCGCGGCGTCGACGAACTGGGTGGTGTACGTCTTCGACAGGTCGATCTTGTCCTTGCGCGGCTTGACGTTGCTCGAGGTCTCGCCGAGCACCTTCAGCACGTTCTGCGCCCCGGCCGGGTCCTGTCGACGATCGCGAGATCCTCGGCCACGCGAACATCGACGTGACGGGCCGGTACACCGTGGCCAGCGAAGCGGAAACCGCCACGGCGCTGGAAAATCTCATCATCGACACCTGAACGGGGCATAGGCCCGTGGAGGGTCGCGAGCCCCGGAGTCCCACGACGACGCGGGCGCACCAGGGTCACTTCCCTCCGCGTCCGCGCGATCGACGGTGCGTCCGTTGTGGACGGTGGACTCAAGGTCGAGCCGCTGGGGCTGTCGTGGAACATGATCCGCTTGAGCTGCCCTCAAATCCAGCCTGCCGCATACACCTGACAGTTCGGGGTTGCCTGCCACCCCGAACTGTCGCGCGCCGACCATTTCCCAGTACGCCGGCTCGGTGCCCGCCACTGCCTCGAGCCCTGCGGCGCGGGCTGGTCGGAACGGTCAGCAGGACAGGTTGCCGCCCGGGTCGACGCCCAAGATGCCGACGAACTGCGTGTAGAGGTTGATCCGGTCCTGCATCTCGTCGGGGTTGTTGCCGTTGCACTCCAGACCGCCGTTGATGGCCCGGATCGTCGCACCGAAGCCAGCGCTGTTGACCATCGCGTCGTGCGCGGTGGTGCCACCGGCGCCGGTCCCGGTGAACCAGTACCAGAGCCCGGTCTGCCACGCGACCGCCGGGTCCTGCTCGACCTGCCACGGGTTGTCGAGCAGGTCGATGCCCAGCGCGTCACCGGCCGCCTTGTAGTTGAAGTTCCAGCTCAACTGGAGCGGACCTCGACCGTAGTAGGCCGACTGTCCGGCCGGACACCCGTAGGGCTGGCTCCAGTCGCAGTAGGTCGGGTAGTTGGCGGTGTTCTGCTCGTCGATGTACACGAGGCCACCGGTTTCATGGCTGACGTTGGCCAGGAACGCGGCCGCCTCCTGCCGCTGTGTGGTGTCGCTGCCGGTGGTAGCGAAGCCCGGGTAGGAATTCATGGCGTTGAGCAGGCCGTCGTAGGTGTAGAAGCCGTTCCGGTTGGGGAAAATCTGGTTGAATTAGTCTTCGCTGACCACGAACGAGGCCGGCGCGGCGTGGGCCGCGGTCGACACCGCGGTGATCATTCCCGCGGCTGTCACCGCCGGTATGAGACGACGCTGACCTCAAATCCGCTGACGCCGCCTACGCCCAGATCGGCCCAAGTCGTCGTGCGGCGCGCCGCACGTCGGAGTAGGAGCGAGTGGAGCTCTTGGACAGGCGTCCGATGTCGACGCCGACGGCACGGGCGAGGGTCATGCGAAGAATCATCCTGACGTCCTGGTAGCGAACCTGTGCGCCAATCCAGGAGACCGCGTCAGCTTCGGGCTTCCACGCCGAGTTGTAGCGGGCACCGACGGTCTCAGGGGGACCAGCGGCCAGACACTGGTCGAGCACCATCGCCGATTCCAGTGCCGCGTTGCCGCCCTGGCCGGCCGGCGGGAACGCGGCGGCTGCGTCGCCGAGCAGCACCGCCCGGCCGCCGTAGAGTTGGGAGCAGGTCGCGCGCTGTCCCAGGTGGACATACTCCCGCCGGGAGAACTCGCTGATCGCCTGCTCACTAGTCAGATCCAGCACACGCGGGCAGTGCTTGCGCAACCACGTGGTGGCCTGGACAGGAGAAGTGAAGGTGATCGGCTTGCCCAGTCCGATCACAGACAACCAGCGCACGCCGTCCGGCTTGTCCTCGTCGCGAATCACCGCGGCGAGGGTGGGCGGGTTGACCGCGAGCCCGTTCGGGCAGTGTTTGTCCAGCTTCTCGCCGACCTGGTCGAGTTCCAGCAGGAGCCCGTAGTTGGGGACGGAGGACGTCTCGACGGTGAACCCCGCGACCTGGTCCCGCATGGCCGCACGGACGGCGGAGCCCGCCCCGTCGGCGCCGATGACGAGGTCGAAGCTCTGTCCGGCCACCTCGCCCGCGAGTACGTCGACGGTGCGAACCTCGCTGTGGAACACGAAGTCGATCATGTCGTGATGCCGGTCCTCGACGACCGACATCAGCGCCCGCGTGATGTCTCCGCGCGAGCCGATCCAACCGGGCTCCAACCACGGGTCGGACAACCAGGCCCGGCCGCTTATCCCGTGAAACGCGGTCAGGTGGGCGTCGAAGTGCGTGAGCGCGTCGATGTGCCTGACCGCTTTGAGGCCGTGTCCGGTGATGTCGATCGGGTACGAGCGATCGGGGTTGAAGCGTGGCATGCGCTCGGGGTGGTCCTCACGTTCGAACACTGTTGTGCGGACGCCCCTGCGGGCCAGTGCGATGGCGGCCATCAGCCCGCCGGGGCCACCCCCGATGATCGCGATTTCCGTCACGGCAAACCTTTCGTTGGTTGAGCTTCTGAACTACTCGGATCACCAGGTCAGAGGCAGGGACATGAGGCCGTAGACCGGCGAGAGGACACGAAAGTCGATCTGCTCGAACGGCAAGGCAAGCCGCAGTGTCGGGAAGCGACGCAGCAGCGCGGGCAGCGCGACTTTCAGTTCGATGCGGGCCAGTTGCTGGCCGAGGCACTGATGGGGTCCGAAGCCGAAGGCGAGGTGGGGAACTGGCTTGCGGTGCACGTCGAGTCCGGCGTCCCGGCCGACCAACTCGGGGTCCTGGTTGGCGGCCAGGATCGACAGCGTCAGTCGTTCACCGGCCGCGATCGCGTGGCCGGTGACGTCCAGGTCTGTTGTCGCGTGCCGGCCGATCTGGCTGACGATGGACAGGTAGCGCAGTAGTTCCTCGACCGCGGGGGTCGTCACCTCGTCGTCGTCGCGGACGGCGGCGAGCTGCTCGGGGTTCTGCACCAGGACCAGGGTGCCCAGCGCGATCATGTTGGACGTAGTCTCGTGCCCGGCGATCAGCAGCAGGTTGCCGAAGCCGATCAACTCCTCGTCGGTGACGTCGTCACCGTGTTTGCCGACCACCTCACCGAGCAGGCTGTCGCCAGGCTCGGCGCGCAGCCGGGTGACGAGTTCGCCCATGTAGGCGTGCATCCCGGCGTAGTTGGCGATCTGTTCCTCCGCCGTGCGGGTGGAGTCGAGCAGAACCGCGCTGCGGTGCTGGAAGTCGGCGCGGTCGGTGTACGGGACGCCGAGCAGCTCGCAGATCACGAGGGAGGGGATGGGCAGGGCGTACGCCTGAACGAGGTCGGCCACGGGACCGGCCTCCTGCATCGCGTCGAGCTGCGCGGACACGATCTGCTCGATCCACGGCCGCATCTGCTGCAGCCGGCGGACGGTGAAGGCGCCGGTCAGCATCCGCCGTAGCCGTGTGTGTTCGGGCCCGTCGTAGCTGAGCAGGAAGCCGGGCTGGTTGAACAGGGTGCGCGGTCCGTCGGGGTCGACGTTCGCGCCGGCAGAGAGGTGCCCGTGCGTGGACATGGCGCGGACGTCGGCGTAGCGGGTGACGGCGCGGACGTCGAAGTGCCCGAGGAACGGATGCTCGCCGGAGACGGTCGGTAGGTCGCCCTGCTCGCGCAGCGCGGTCAGTTCGGATGCAGGCTCGAAGGGACAGCCTTGCGCGCGGCGGCTGGTCACCAGCAGGGCAGGATTCTGCGGATCTGTCATGGTCTGTTCCTGGTGTATTAGTTGGGTTGCTACGCGCCGGCAGTGAGCCCCACGAGGTCGGCACTGATCTGCCACAGGTGTGCCGCGGCGGCCTCGTCATAGGAAGTCTTGCTCGAGGCTTTCGGCTTGCTGTTGACGAAGTACTTGCCGGTGATGCCTTCAACGGCGGGTGAGGACGCCAGGTAGATCGAGGTTGCCGCACCCTGCTGCGGCGTCTTCAGCAATGGCCGAGCCAGGGAGAAGGCGACCTTGAACAGCAGACCGGGGTCATCAGCGCCGATTCCGGTGCGGACCCCGCCCGGATGCAGAGTGGTGGCGCTGACACCGGTGCCGTGCAGCCGGCGTGCCAGTTCATAGGTGAACATGACGTTGGCCAGTTTCGACTCGGCGTAGGCCCGTTGCGCCGAGTAGCCGTGCTCGTCCCGCAGATCGTCGAAGTCAATCCGTCCACTGCCGTGTGCGGCGGACGCGACCGTCACGATCCGGGCCGGGGCGCCGGCCTTGAGCCGGTCGAGGAGCAAGTTGGTGAGCAGGAAACCGGCGAGGTGGTTGACCGCGAAGGTGTGCTCCAGCCCGTCGGGGGTCATCCGGCGGGTGGCCCAGAACCCGCCGGCATTGTTGACCAGTACATCCAGGCGCGGGTAGGCGTCCAGGATCTCCTGAGCGAGCTGTCGCACCGCGGCCTGCGAGGACATGTCGGCGGCGAACGGTTCGACCGCCGGATTGCCGACCGCCACGGCGATGCCGGCCGCCGCGTCCCGGGTGCGGTCGCGGTCGCGGCCCGTGATGGCGACCCTGGCCCCGAGTGCGGCCAGGCCCGCGGCCGTGGCCTTGCCGATACCACTGGTGCCGCCGGTCACCAGCACGGTCTTGCCAGCCATCAGGCCGGTGCTGCTGTCCATCATCGCTGACCTGGGCGGTGGTGGAGCGCGAGGTGGCGGCGGAGCAGATCGCGTCCGTAGTCACCGCCGTTGGGTGTCCGCACGATGGTGTGCACGTGGAACGGCTCGGGCTGATCGTTGTCCAGGAAGACTCCTTGGTGGCAGTCGTACTCGATGAGGACGACGGGACTGTGGACCCGGTAGTAGAAGGCGTCATCGCGGCCGGCGCCACCGATCCACGAGATGTGCGTGTCGTCCAGGTGTTGCTGGACTTGGTCCAGCACCGCACCGGCGGGGCCGGCGGGCATCCGATGCGCGTAGGTGCGCACCAGGTCGAGCAGCATCTCCTGCTGCCCGGAGGACATATTCGCCGCCCGCAGTCCCTCGTAGGGGATGACTCGGTTGTCCTGTCCGGCGCCGCCCCGGTGCCGGCCGTCGGCCAGATCCGCCAATTCGGGCGGCAGGTCCTGGACCCGAATCGACTCGTGCACCACGGCCAGGCGAGCTTGCGCGGGGCGCAGGCTGCGCCGCAGTTCCAGTCCCGCTTCCCGCTGCGCGTCGAATAGCCGTGTTCCGTTGTAGGTGCCGCGATCGGCCTCCACGGGCTCCGCGCCCATGAACGTCGGGGTGAGCACCATCTGCCGGCCCAGAATGAAGCAGTGCACGTCCAGGTGGTGCCCCCACAGCTGCCAGCCCCACGGCTCGGTCGACGACGGAGTGCCGAACAGCGCGAAGTAGTAGCCGTATTCGGTCAACGTGTCGCGGTACTGGTCGATCAGCTCGCCCAGCGCGGCGTTGAGTTTCATCGCCGCTCGGGCGTCGGCGTAGCCTTGGTCGGACAGACACGCCCGCATGATGGCCAGCGCGCGATCGCGTTGTCCGGGCTCGATGTCTTCCAGCCGCAGACCGTGCGGCTCCCAGGTGGGGAACGCGTTGATCCACATGCGCCACTCGGTCGCGTCGATCTCGAACACGACGGCCTTGTGCTGCACGGGGGTGAGACTGTCCAGGAAGGACAACGCGGCTTTCGCCGCCGGTTCGGGATCCCAGCCGGTGTCGCGGAGGTCGAACAGGTCGGGCACGACGCGTCCGTCGGTGGTGATGCCGGTGAACGGTTCCTGTGCTGCCTCGGGCACCTGCGGAAACAGTGCTTTGACCGCTGACGGGAAGGGCGAGATGTCCAGCAGGCCGTGGCTCAACGGGAGCGATCCAGCTGGGCGGGGGCCGAAGCCCCGGTAACGACCTTGTTCGTGTTCGGCCATCAGACGTGCTGTCCTTTCAGCCCTTCGCGCACCTCGTCGAAACGAAGGGTGGCCGCTTCGGTGAGCAGTTGCACGTCGGTCGATATCGTGATCATCTGGAATCCCATGCCGGCGCATTCGATCGCTTGTTCTGTTGTGCCACAATGGATCCCGGTGACAATTCCATGTCGCGCACACCCGGCGAGGATGGCGGCGACCGCCTCGGCGTGGACGCCCGGCGTCACGCCGAGGGACGGCGCGCAACCCAGGCTGGCCGCCAGGTCGGCCGGGCCCACGTAGACGGCGTCGACACCGCGCACGGCGCAGATTTCGTCGATGTTGTTCACGGCGGACTTGCTTTCCGCCATCACGATGCACGCGGGCCGGCCTGGTGCCTGCCGAATGGGCCCGATACTCCGGTCGCCGTCCGGCGGGTAGTTGCAGGACTGGACGGCCCGCTCGGCGTCGCGGCGATCGTTGACCAGCGGCACGATCACTCCCGCGGCGCCGCAGTCGAGCGCCTTGCTGATCAGGCTCGGTTCGTTCGCGGCGACGCGGACGAGCGGCGCCGAGCCACCAGCGGAGATGGCCAGGATGCTCGCGACCAGATTGGCGTCGTCCACGATCCCGTGTTGCTGGTCGAGACAGACGTAGTCGTGTCCGACAAGCGCGAGCCGTTCGGCAACCACTGGAGTATTCACCATCGTCCACGCGCCGCAGGTTGTGGCGCCCTCTGACCATGCCTGTACCAGACTTGTCATGGCGCGACCCGCGTCGTGTGTTCGACAGCGCGCAGCTCGACGGAGAAGTCCCACGGTTCGCCGTCGGCGTCGGTCTCGGTGAGCTCCGGTGGCGGCGGCGCGATGATCGTGAGGTGCCGCTCGGCGTCCGCGCCCGCGTTCCACTGCCGGTGCGGAACCCCGGCCGGCAGAACGACCAGGTGTTGCGGACCGACGGTGAATTCCTTCAAGCCGACCTGCACGCCGAGCAGTCCTTCGAGAACCAGGTAGAACTGATCGAACTTGTGGGTGTGCAGGCTGGGACCGGCCGCCCCCGCCGGCAGACCGCCGATGTAGATCAGCGCGTTTGTGGAGTCTTGACCGGGCCCGACCAGCGGTGTGACCGTCATTCCACCTTCGAGCGACATCGTCTGATCCCCGGAGGGCGTGAGCACGGCGTAGGGAAGGCCGTGCGCGTCGTCCGACTCGGCGAAGGTGAGCATCGGCTGGATTCCGACGCTGCCGGGCGCGATGACCTCCAGGTGCACTTCGGTCTCGCTCCCCTCGTTCCAGTTGTGGTGCGGAACACCCGCGGGGATGAAGATCGCGGAGTCGGCAGCCGCCTTGTGCACGTCCTTGCCCAGCTTGATCGTCACTTCCCCCTGGGTGACGAAGTACAGCTGGTCCGACGGGTGCACGTGGTTCTCCGGCCCCCGCGCACCGGCCGGCTCCTGGCTGGCGATCAGGACGCAGGTCTCGCCGCTGTAAAGGATCTTGCCCTGGTAGCCCTTGTCCCCGGTGATTTCGGCGGCGTCGAAATCAACTGGCCGCACATACTTCATGACATCCTCCGTATCACTCTGCGATACTATTTTGTATCGCAGAGTGATACGCAAGCTAGCCCGTCGGCACCGAGCCGTCAAGCTGGGCGCGCGAGGTGTCAAGATGGGCTACGTGAGCGAATCAGCCGATGGCGACCTGCAGGTGGACGGCGAGATCGTGGCCGAACGCCCCGGCGGGGTGCAGCCGATCCAAGCGGTGCAGAAGGCGGTCGCCGTGCTGAACCTGTTCACGTCCCAGGAGCCGGAGCTGACGCTCGGGACCATCGCCGAACGGCTGGACATGTCCCGTGCGACCGCCCACCGCTACCTGATCACGTTGCGGGCCACCAACCTTCTCGCCTACGAGACCGCCCGCGGGGTGTACACACTCGGCGTCAAGACGCTGGACTACGCGGCGGTGGTCCATGATTCGGCGAAGTTCGCCAGTGCTTTCGTCCGGCGTACCGAACCCGTTCTGCGGCGGCTGTCGGAAGAGACGAACCACACCGCCGTCGCGTCGGTATGGAACGGCGACTGCCCGGTCCTGGTCCGCACGGGTATCCCGGTGCAGCGGATGGTCGTGATCGCCACCATGCCGATGTACTCCTGCCTTCCAGTCTTTGACTCGGCGCAGGGGCGGATCTTCCTGGCGTTCTCAGCGGACGCGCGACGCACTCACGCCTCGGACCCGCGTCTGCGCGAGCTTGAGCCCGAACTTGAGCTCGCGCGCCGAGATCAGTTCGTGCGGCACGATGTTGCCGAGGACGGCGGCACGACCACGATGGCGGTTCCCGTTCTCGTCGACGACACACTGGTCGGCGTCATCGCGACGCTCGCGTTCAAAACCACAATGCAGGGACCGGATCGACTGCTGGCGCGGAAGGCCCTGACCCGGGCCGCCGCCGATCTGTCGACCCGCATTCGCACCGACACGACCTAGCTCAACGCGTCGCAGCCCGACAACCTGGGTCCACGATCAGACGAAGACGATCCTCGAGACCGGCACGACGGACGGCAGCGACGTCCTCGGTTCGTCAATCGTGCTGCTGACCTTGCGGGGCGCGAAGAGCGGCAAGCGGCGTTACACGCCGGTGATGCGCGTGGAGCACAACGACAGCTGCGCCGTGAGCGTGACCCCTCTCGCATCCAGCGGGCGCCCGTTCCTGCACTCCTTCGGCAGCACAGATGCGGCCGGCTTGCAAAGGAGCCCCAGGCCTTGAGGTAAATCGGGAACCACCATGCGCGCCCCACCGGCATCTGGCTGGGGTCCTGATGGAAGCCTTGCCAGCTCGGGCAGATCGAAGATCCGGCGGTGGTCGCCTATCCCTGTTGACCTTCAGTATCCATCCACTATGGACTCTCATCGTCTGCTAGTTTCGTTGCCGGGCACAGTGTCCGCCACAACCTGGCGAGCCCCGATATGAAGATCGCCACGAGCCGGGAGCGCTGCATCGGAGCCGGCATCTGCCTGTTCACGGCGCCGGACGTGTTCGATCAAGACGACGAGGCCCTCGTCGTCTTGATCCACGAGAACCCGCCCGATTCACTACGCGGCGACGCCCTGACCGCGGCCAGCCACTGCCCGTCCCAGGCGATCACCGTGGACGGGCAATGACCGTCACCGGCCGTTCACGTGCGATCCGGACCCGCAGCGAGGTCCCCAGGCCGCGCCAAGGCAGCTAACACCGGGGCCAGGTCGACCGTGTCGTCGAGACGGCCGCCCTGGCGGAGTAGCTCGGCTAGGCCGGCCATCAGCAACTCGACCATGTCGTCGGCCGGGAAGCGGGCCGTGTCGGCGCGAGGCCGAGAATCTCGCTGACGGCGTGGATGGCCAACTGTTTGGCGGAGTCGATGATCGCGCGGCTGTCGGGATCAGCGCTGAGCATCAGCCCGAGGTAGGCGGCCAGGTTCTGCTGGATCGAGGTGAAGTGGCCGCGGATGAGGTGCCGGATCCGCGTGGCGGCAGGGCCGGGCGGCGGCGAGTCTTGGGCGAGCTGGCGGGCGATCTGCCGCATGGCCTCCACGTGGATGCCCCGCTTGTTGCCGAAGTGGTGGGTGCCGATTACCTGTGCGAGCTGCGATGATGTCCACTCGTGGCGTTAAAGTTGATCTACCTGATGGTGACGCGGATCTTCACACTGGCGCGGTTGACCACCTGCAATTCGATGGCGAAGAACACCGAAATCCTGATGCCGATTCGGTACTGACCGTCTCTCCCCTGCTCCCTGTCGCTCGTGTCAGGCGAAAATCAACACCGGAACGGTCAGTGCCACGAATACGGTCAGCGCCCACAGCGCAGGCGCGGAGCCCAGCGTCTGGTCCCGTCGCGCTTCCACCCTGGC
>NZ_JAODNM010000018.1 GCF_025464955.1 Amycolatopsis sp.
AAAACCCACCCCAGGGCTCGTGAGTGCCGCGACCGGATCATCCGGCCGCGACACTGACGAGCCCTGACTGCGTTCGGCACAACAGCAACTCGCCGTCGAGTTGCGCACGCGCCGCAGCACTACTGAACCCGCCGACCCCTGATACGAATGGCAGCTGCGCGGCGAACCGCAGCAGCCTCAGTGGTCACGTCGGCACCGGTGGTACCACGGCGTGACGGGAGTGGCGCTTGGATCCGTACCGCGTGCCCGTCGTCGCCCCGGTCCTTGCTTCGGTAGACGTGACCTCGACACCACGAGCCCCGACAGAGCCCCGGCTGCATCCCCGCCAAGACCGCAACTCGCCGCCGAGTTGCGGAAGCCGCCGGGCCAAGACGGGGGACCGAGTCGCCTATTCCGGCCGAGACACTGACCGGCAGTCGTCGCCCTTCAGTGCGTGCGCGTCAGACCTCGAGCGCCCAGCGCGCGTATCGCATCTTCGCGGTGAAGCCGGCTTTCTCGAAAATCCCGAACGCCCCGGAAGGGTCCGCCGCGTCCACGTTCGCGCTGGCGCGGTTGTAGCCCTGGTCGGTGGCGGTCTGCAGCGCGTGCCCGATCAGTGCGCTGGCGACGCCCCGCTGCCGGTAGTCCCGGCGTGTTCCGATGACCATGAAGTGCGCGTCGCGGACGCCGGTAGCCACGGTATCGCCCTCCCAGCACATGGTCACGAGGATGCCTGCCGCGGCCCCGTTCGCCATATCACGGAGCGCGAAGCTGAGCTCGGGCTTGAACGTCTGGTTGGTGATTTTGTTCTTCCAGGAGTCGGCGGGCATCGGCGCCGCGCCCCAGTAGTCCTGGTACGCGTCATTCCGGGTCGACCGGAAGTCCTCGTCGTTCTGCTCCGACCACGGCTCGACCCGCAGCCCGTCGGGGATCGCCGCGGCGGCGAGTGCGTCGCTGAGCGGGTGCTCCATGCGCTGGAAGTAGTGGACCGGTGCGAAACCCTGGGAGCGGACGAGCTGGGCCAGGCCGGCGATGTGCTCGCACTTATGGACGTCGACCACGAGCTTCAGTGTTGGGTGATGCCGTGCGTGGAGTACCTTCGCCGCCGCCACCCCGGCTTCCACGAGCGCGGTGCCGATACCTCGACGCCGGTAGTCAGGGTGGACCCCGCCATCCAGGAAGACTCGATGGACCACGTCCGCGAGCGGTTTGTAGCGGATCTTCATGTAGCCGGCCATCACCTCGCCGTCGCAGGCGGCGAGGCTCGCGCGCTCAAGGTCCGCGTGGGGGTCGATCAATTCTTGGAGGGTGTCCTCCTCGGTGTAGTTCTCGCCGATCTTGTCAACAACCTCTATGGCGTTGAGGAGGTCGGCCGACGGCCTGGCGTCCTCGGCGATGAGCGGTCGCCACGTGAGCGAGGTCGATACGTCGTACATGCGACGGACGGTAATCCCGGGGCGCGCCGGCTGTCATTTTGTTTACTGGCCGACAGTTGATTGCCTTGATTCATCAAATGTATAACGTCCTATACGGCGACGCTGGTTGTAGAAAGAGCCCAGTCACGAATAGTCGTCACTCACCTCCAAAAAACAGCAAAGAATCAGAACCCCGCCAGGGAGTCGACGAGCAACTCGGCGAGTGCGACTTCGTCGCTGAGGGAGTGGTCCTCTTCGACAAGGGGGAGACGGCGGACGGCTACCTCGAAGGCATCTCGGACCGGGGACTGCGGGATCTCCTTACCCGACAGCCGCAGTGCCCGGACGGCGCCGAGCAGTTCGCAGGCCAGCACGGTCCGGTAAGCCTTGGCAGCGGCCGCTGTACTGCGGACGGCGTGTATCGAGAAGCTTGCGTGATCTTCCAAACCGCGGGAGATGACGGCTGTCCCGAGTGTCACCGGCGCGGCGGTGTGTCGCAGTTCGCCGAGTGCGTCGTGGGAGACGTACTCGAGGATCATGATCCCGGAGCTGCCGGTCGGGCCGGCGGCGAGGAAGGGTGACAGTCCGGTCAGGTCGGGCTCGACGAGGTCGCTCAGTCTCGCTGTCGAGAGTTCGGCGACGTGGTGGAGCGCGGCGCGCAGGTGGTCGAGTGTCAAGGCGAGGTACGCCGTCGAGAACTGGCCGTGGTGGTAGACCTCTTCGGTTTCGATGTCGATCAGCGGGTTCTCGGCCGCGGCGTTGAGATCGATGGTCAACACTCGTTCCAGCGCGTCGGCCGCGTCCAGTGCCGGGCCGTGGACCTGCGGAAACGCGCGGAGCCCGAACGGGTCCTGTATCCGGCGTCCGGGTGGGACTTCGCCGCCGGACAGCAGCAGGCGTCGCATCTCCGCGGCGCAGCGCACCGAGCCGGGATGTGGCCGGGCGGCGTGGACGCGCTCGGAGAACGCTTCCGGCGACCCGCCCAGTGCGCAGAAGGACAGGGCCGCGACGACGTGACTCGCGGAGAGTAGACGTTGCAGGTCGTGCCAAGTGAGGACAGCCTCGGCGAGGGTTGCCGCGTTGCTGGAGATGAACGCGAGTGCGTCGCCCGGGCTGATCGCGACCGGGTCGAGGTCGCCGACGGCCCATGGCCGTTCGCCGGCGATGGTGAGCGCGATCTCGGCCAGCGCGGTCAGGTCGCCGGTGCCGATCGCGCCGCGCGCGTGGACCATCGGGAGGGCGCCGACGCGGAGTGCGGTTTCGAGCGCGTGCAGCAGTCTCGGGTGGACGCCGCTGCCCGCCGCGGCGAGCTGGTTGAGCCGGATCACCAGGGTCGAGCGGACGACGCTGTCCGGCAGCGTCGGTCCAGTCCCGCCGGCGTGGCTGCGCAGCAACCTGAGCCCGTGCTGGTCGGCGGAGTCCGGGTCGACGACGGTGTGCCGGTTGGCGCCGACGCCGGTGGTGCGGCCGTACACAGCGCGCTTTGCGCCGGTTTCGACAGCGAGGGTGTAAGCCTTCCCCGCGCGGTGTACGGCGTCGTTGTCGAGTTCAGCCGAAGCGCTTCGGCGGGCGATGCGGACGACGTCGGCGCAGCGGAGGCCGCTGCCAGTGATCCGGATCCGGCTGCTGTCGGTCATGGGCTCCCTCTTGACAACTATCCATTCACCTGACGATGCTGCATGAAACTCTTCATTCGTCGAGAAGGCAAGGGTGGTGTCCGCGTGGGACGGTCGTTGCAGGAACTGTTCGCCGCGCACCGCTTCACCCCGGCGCAGCGCCGGATCGCCGGCTACCTGATCGCGAACGGCGAAGAGGCAGCGTTTCTGACCAGTATGGAGCTCGCCGAGCGGGCCGAGGTGAGCCAGCCGTCGGTGACGCGGTTTGTGGCCTTGCTCGGGTTCGACGGGTACGCCGAGTTCCGCCGGGACCTGCGCCGATCGGCGCCGAAGCCGCCGTCCGAGCTGGGCAACAAGTTCCAGGAGGGCGTCGACAAGGACGTCCGCAATCTCGCCGCACTGCGGGAGCGGTTTGCCGACGAAGAGTCGTTGCGCGCGGTCGGTGGCCGGCTGATGGCCTCGGAACCGTTGGTGGTCATGGGTTTCCGGGTTTCGGCGCCGCCGGCGGAGCTGTTCGGCTACCTCGCCGCGAAGATCCATCCCGACGTCCGGGTGCTGACCGATGGCGGCAGTGTGCTGGGTGACGGCTTGCGCCAAGCTCGCCGGCGCGGAGCGCGGACAGTGATCCTGTTCGCCTTACCGCGCTACCCGAGGGAAGCGCGGGACGCGCTGCTGCAGGCCCGTGAATTGGGTTTGCGCACGGTCCTGCTGACCGACAAGTCCGTTTCCGCGCTGACCCCGGACGCCGACGACGTGGTGAGCGCCGGGGTGGCTTCGGAACTGGTGTTCGACTCCCACGCGGCCGTGATGTCGCTTTCGGCCGCGTTGCTGGAAGCGATGACGGATGCCGCGGGTGCGTCGGGTCAGCGACGATTGGAGAGTTTTGAGGATTATGCCGCGGAGCACGAGCTTTTCGTTACCGACTGAATCGATCGAACCGACTGACACCGCCGCGGCGGCGACGGCGACAGTCGCGGTCTGTGACTGGATAATTACGACAAAAGGCTAGGGAAAGTCGCACTAACGGGTGATTAGGGTCACCGCATGTTGACTAGACGTGCATTGCTCGCCGCGGGAGCCGTTACCGCCGGCGTATTGGGGATGCCACAGTTGCTGAGTCGAGGCGTCGCGGACGCATACGTACCGACTAGAAGGACTGTCCAGCCGACCGCGCCGTTCTTAAGACCTATGCCGGTGGCGCCGGTGCTGGAGCCCGTGTCCACCCGCGACGGAACCGACGTGTACCGCATCCCGATCCGGAACACGAGCGCCGAGATCCTGCAAGGTATCCAGACCCCGCTGCTGGGCTTCGCCGGCCAGTTCGCCGGTCCTACGATCCGCGCGAGAACCGGGCGTCCGACGCAGCTCACTGTCACCAACGAGATCGACGTGCCCGTCAACGTCCACCTGCACGGTGGCCGCACACCGGCGGACTCCGACGGCCACCCGATGGACGTCATCCTGCCGGGGAAGTCGCGCCTGTACACCTATCCGAACCAGCAGCAGGGCACCACGCTCTGGTACCACGACCACAATATGGACACCGAGGCCGAGCACGTTTACCGGGGACTGGCCGGGGCGTACATCATCGAGGACCCGTGCGAGGAGTATCTCGGCCTGCCGCGCGGCGACTACGACGTGCCGATCATGCTCCGTGACATCCAGTTCGACGCCAATGGCGACCTCGTCGTGTTCGACGACGTCAGGAAGCGCACCACGATACTGGCCAACGGCGTCTCGCGGCCCTACTTTCCCGTTGCGGCAAGGAAGTATCGCTTCCGGCTGATCAACACGGCGAACGACCGGACTTTCCAGCTGAGCCTGTCCGCCGGCCAGTTGACCCAGATCGGCACCGACGGCGGGCTGCTGCCCGCACCGGTGCAGGTGCGGACACTTGAGCTGTCCTCGGCCGAGCGGGCCGATGTGGTGATCGACTTCTCGCGATTCCCGGTCGGCACCAAAATCGAGCTGTCCGACCCGGTCGCGGGCACGATACTGCGGTTCGATGTGACGCGACGCGTGTTGTTCGACTTCAGCCGGGTGCCGGACAAGCTGAGGGAGCTGCCCCCGATGCCCCGCGCCACGGTCGAGCGGGACGTCAACCTCTCCTTCGACTTCAGCCAACTGCCGTCCGGCGGCCCGGTGCTCGGCGAGATCAATGGCAAGCCGTACGACGACAACCGGATCGACTTCACGATCAAGCGTGGTACCACCGAGATCTGGACGATCACGAGCACCGACCCGCCTGGTGTGCGGCACACGTTCCACATGCACCTCGTGCAGTTCCGTGTGCTGGACCGCAACGGCAAGCCGCCGCTGCAGAGCGACGCGGGCCTCAAGGACACGGTGTACCTCACGGCAGGGGAGACGGTTCGGGTGCAGGCCACCTTTGTGCCGTACACCGGGCGGTACCTCTACCACTGCCACTTCCTGGAGCATGCCATGGACGGCATGATGGCGCAGATGAACATCGTGCCCTGACCGAATGTGAACGAAGGCCCCTGCACGGTGTGCAGCGGGCCTTCGTTCACCGTCATGTCAGGACGGCTGGGCGAGAGGCTGGGAGCTGCCGTAGAGCCGGGCGTAGGCGCCATCGGCATCGACGAGTTCGTCGTGCGTGCCGCTTTCGATGATCTTCCCGTTCTCCATCACGAGGATGACGTCGGCGTCGCGGATGGTCGACAGCCGGTGGGCGATGACGAAGCTGGTCCTGCCTTCGCGCAGCGAATTCATCGCGTGCTGGACGAGCAGCTCGGTGCGGGTGTCGATCGAGCTCGTCGCTTCGTCGAGGACGAGGATGGACGGCTTGGCCAGGAACGCCCTTGCGAGCGTGATCAGCTGCTTCTCACCGGCGCTGACCGTCGACGTCTCGTCGTCGAGCACGGTGTCGTAGCCATCGGGCAGGCCGT
Source organism: Amycolatopsis sp. (assembly GCF_025464955.1). Lineage (GTDB taxonomy): Bacteria > Actinomycetota > Actinomycetes > Mycobacteriales > Pseudonocardiaceae > Amycolatopsis. The sequence goes on from NZ_JAODNM010000018.1 coordinate 5,920, forward strand.
GCGCGAGCCGGTCCACACACGTCGCCTTGGCCGCGGCCTCGATGTCCTCGCGTGTGGCGTCGGGGCAGCCGTAGGCGATGTTCTCGGCGATCGTCCCGCCGAAGAGCCAGGGATCCTGCGGCACAAGACCGATCGTCGACCGGAGGTGGTCGCGGGTCATCAGGGCGATGTCCATGCCGTCCAACAGGATGCGGCCGTCGTCGATCTCGTAGAACCGCATCAGCAGGTTGCCGAGCGTGGTCTTGCCCGCGCCGGTGGCCCCGACGATCGCCACGATCTGGCCGGGTTGGATGGTCAGCGAGAGGTTGTCGATCAGCGGCACGTCTGGCAGGTAGCGGAAGGACACGCGGTCGAACTCCACGTGCCCGCGGATCTGCCCCGGGTGCCTGGGGTTTGTGGGTTCGCGGGTCTGTTCTCCGGCGTCCAGCAGTTCGAAGATCCGTTCGGCGGAGGCGATACCGGACTGCAGCTGGCCGGAGAATGCCGCGAGACTGACGATCGGCCTGCTGAACATGCTCGCGTACTGGGTGAAAGCCTGCACGTCACCGATGGACATCGAGCCGCTCGCGACGCGCAGTGCGCCGAAGACCGCCATCAGGATGTAGTTCAGATCGGTGACGAATCTCGTCGAAGGCTCGATCATCCCGGTGATGGCCTGAGCGCGGCGCTCGGCTTCGCACAGCGCGTGATTGCGCTCGTCGAAGGCGTGTTCGGTGGCTTCCTGCTGCCGGAAGCTCTTGACCAGCGAGTGCCCGGTGTAGATCTCTTCGATCTGCGCGTTGAGCCGTCCGGTAGTCGCCCACTGCTCGGCGAACCGCGGCCTGGCGCGTTTGCCGATCCACGCTGCGAGCACGGCGGACACGGGCACGCTCACCAGTACGACCAGAGCCAACTGCGGGGAGATGGCCAGCATCAGGGCCAGCACACCGAGGACGCTGAACAGCGAGTTGACCATCTGCCCGATGGTCAGCTGCAGGGTCTGCTGGAGGTTGTCGACGTCGTTGGTCGCCCGGCTCAGTACCTCGCCGCGCGGGGTGTGGTCGAAGTAGCTGAGCGGCAGGCGGGAGAGCTTCGCCTCCACCTGCTCACGCAGTTCGTAGAGGATTCTCTGGGCGACGGTGGCCACTATGCGACCCTGCATCAGGATGCACACGGACGCGGCGAAGAACAGCACCAGGCTGAGCAGCAGCAGTGGTCCGAGCTTGGCGAAGTCGATGCCATGGCCGGGCACGAGATTCACCGTGCTGAGAACGTTGGCGAGGGTGTCGTTCCCGTCGGCGCGCAGCTTGGAGATCACCTGCTCCTTGGTGGAGCCAGGGGTCAGCGCTCGACCGATCAGGCCGGCGGAGATCAGGTCGGTGGCCTGACCGAGCAGCTTGGGGCCGGCCAGGTTCAAGGCGGCACCGAACAGTCCGAGCACGACCGTCGCGGTCAGCGCGAAGCGGTAGGGCCGGAACAGGCCGGCCAACCGGAGGGTGATGCCGAATCGGTCTGCCCGCTGCTGACGGTTCTCCGTGGGCGCTGAACGCTCACGTCTCGCTGACGATCGCATCGAGCGCCTCCTGGCGGGTCGGCTGGGACTGGATGATTTCCCGGTAGGTCGCGTTGTCACGCGCCAGTTCGTGGTGTGTCCCGACGCCGACGACACAGCCGTTGTCGAGTACCACGATGCGGTCGGCGTGTTGGATCGTGCTGATCCGCTGGGTCACCAGCACCACCGTCGCTCCGGCGATCTCGGTCTCGAGTGCCGCTCTCAGCGCGGCCTCGGTGGTGGCGTCGAGGGCGGAGAAGCAGTCGTCGAAGAGGTAGATTTCGGGCTTGCGCAACAGCGTGCGCGCGATCGCGAGGCGCTGGCGCTGACCGCCGGAGAGGTTCTTTCCGCCCTGCTCGATCGTGCTGCCGAGCCCGGCGGCCATGCTCTCCACGAAGTCACGGGCCTGGACGGTCTCCAGCGCCCGCCACAGTTCCTCGTCGGTAGCGTCCGGTTTTCCGTACCGAAGGTTGGTTGCCACGGTGCCGGAGAACAGGTAAGCGGTCTGGGGCACGAAACCGATGACTTCGGCGAGCACGTCCGGGTCGATCTCGCGCACGTTGACCCCGTTGAGGTGCACGGAGCCGCCGGTCACGTCGAACAGCCGTAGCATGAGGTTCAACAGAGTGGTCTTGCCACTGCCCGTGCCGCCGACGATCGCGACGGTCTCGCCGGGCTTTGCGGTCAGGTCGATTCCGTGCAGGACCGGGCTTTCCGCGCCGGGGTAGCCGAATTCCGCGTGGCGAAGGTCGAGTCTGCCCGTGGTGGGGCTGGTGTGGACCGGCTCGTCCGGGGGCCGCACGCTCGTCTCGGTGTCGAGGACGTGCTGGATGCGTTCGACGGACACCCTCGCCCGCGCCGCCCCGGTGATCACCATGATCGTCATGACCATCGCCAGCACGATCAGCGACAGGTAGCCCAGTAGCGCGCTCAGGGCGCCGAGCTGGAGGTCGCCGGCGTCGGCTCGGCGGCCGCCGAGCCAGATCAGCCCGACCATGAAGCCGTTCATCACGACCAGTACGACGGCGGGGAAGGAACCCATCAGCCTGCCGATGCGCAGCGACGGAACGTAGAGCTCCGAGTTGGTGCGGGCGAACCTTGCGCGTTCGTGGGCGTCCTGGACGAACGCCCTGACCACGCGCACCCCGGTGATCTGCTCGCGCAGGATCCGGTTGATCTTGTCGATCCCTTGCTGCATCCGGTCGTACAGCGGGTATAACCGGGCGACCATGATCCCGATGCAGACGGCGATGACCACGAACAGGCCCACCAGCAGCAGTCCGAGTTGGAGGTCCTGCACCAGTGCCATCGTGAGGCCGCCGACAGACAGGATGAGTGTCGACACGGCGATGTCGAATGTCGTCAGCGCGAGTGTCTGCGCCTGCTTGACGTCGTTGACGGTCCTGGTGATCAGGGACGGAGTGCCGAACTGGCCGACTTCGCGCGCGGAGAACCCCAGCACCCGCCGGAAGACCGCGGAGCGAAGGTCGCGGCCCAGCGCCGCGGAAACCCGGGAGCCGAGGCGTTCGGCCGCGATCGCGACGGTAACCTGGACCAGCGTCACCCCGCCCATCACGGAGCCGATCCGGACGATGTAGCCGGCGTCGCCCTTGACGATTCCGTTGTCGATGATCAGTGCGTTGAGCGTTGGCAGCAGCAGGATGGATATGGTCTGGACCACTTGAAGCAGTACCAGTGCCGTGATCGGCCCTCGATAGGGTCTCAGGTGGGTACGCAGGAATCCGGTCAGCACAGAAAACACTCCAGCTCGGCTGGCCTTGCGATGGCGTGGGTCTTGAGTCGACCCCAGCGCGGACTGGGTAATCATTAGTGTTTTCGGCACGGTCGGGCGGGCAGGCTCGGGAAGTCTTGAAGAATCCTTAGTGCGGAAGAACCTACTGTCACCACCAGAGCAGAGGGACCGGCCACGGTTGACCTCAGCCGTGACCGTGCGTGGTCGCCGAGAGATGTTGTCGTCCATCGTGGAAAGTAGGGAGACGCCGATGCCCAGACGCGCGTTAATTACTGGGATCACCGGGCAGGACGGCTCATATCTGGCCGAGTACCTGCTGTCGCTGGGTTACGAGGTGTGGGGACTGGTCAGGGGGCAGGCGAACCCGCGCCAGTCGCGGATCAGCCGCCTGGTCTCGGACCTGTCCTTCGTCTACGGCGACCTGATGGACCAGGCGAGTCTGGTCTCCGCTGTCGACAAGGTCCAGCCCGACGAGGTCTACAACCTCGGCGCCATCTCGTTCGTGCCGATGTCTTGGCAGCAGGCCGAACTGGTCACCGAGGTCAACGGCATGGGCGTGCTGCGGATGCTCGAGGCCATCCGTATGGTCAGCGGGCTGACCGCCCCGCACCGTGGCACCGAGGCCGGGATCCGCTTCTACCAGGCCTCGTCGTCGGAGATGTTCGGCAAGGCGGCCGAGACACCGCAGTCGGAGAACACCGGCTTCCACCCGCGTAGCCCGTACGGCGTCGCGAAGGTCTACGGCCACTTCATCACCAAGAACTACCGCGAGTCGTTCGGGATGTACGCGGTTTCCGGAATGTTGTTCAACCACGAGTCACCCCGGCGCGGCGCGGAGTTCGTGACGAGGAAGATCTCGCTCGCGGTGGCCCGAATCAAGCTCGGTCATCAGGACAAATTGCACCTGGGAAATCTCGACGCGGTGCGCGACTGGGGTTTCGCCGGTGACTACGTCCGGGCCATGCACGCCATGCTGCAGCAGGAAGAGCCGGGCGACTGGGTGATCGGTACCGGTGCCATGCACACGGTGCGCGACGCGGTCGAGATAGCGTTCGACCACGTGGGCCTTGACTGGCTCGACTACGTCGTCGTCGACCCGGACCTGGTCCGTCCCGCCGAGGTCGAGATCCTCTGCGCGGATATCAAGCGCGCGAGTGCCGCGCTGAACTGGCAGCCGACGGTCACCTTTCCCGAACTGATGCGGATGATGGTGGATTCGGATATTCAGCAGGTCGGCAGGGAACACGAGTTCGGCGATCTGCTGTTGGCCGCGAACTGGTAGCCCTAGTCGCATACCTATTCCCGCAGTCGCTGGTTTACGAGATGGGTTGACTTGAGATGGACAATGAAGAAAAGCTTCGGGACTATCTCAAGCGGGCGAGCGCCGATCTGCGGCGCACGAAACAGCGACTGCACGAGGTCGAGGCCTCGGCCCAGGAACCGATCGCCATCGTCGGCATGGGGTGCCGGTTCCCCGGCGGCGTGACCAGCCCGGAGGACCTGTGGCGGCTGGTGGTGGCGGGCGACCACGGTATCGGCGCCTTCCCCGCCGACCGCGGCTGGGATCTCGCCGCCCTCGGCGGGACGCCGGACGGTACCTCGGGCGGTTTCCTCTACGAGGCACCCGACTTCGACGCGGAGTTCTTCGGGATCTCGCCGCGTGAGGCGACGGCGATGGACCCGCAGCAGCGCCTGCTGCTCGAGGTGACCTGGGAGGCACTCGAGCGTGCGGGGATCGATCCGAACTCGGTCAAAGGCAGCGACACCGGTGTGTTCGCGGGCGCGATGGCGCAGCAGTACCGGATCGACGCCGAGGAGGCCGAAGGCTTCCAGTTGACCGGTAATGCCAACAGTGTCCTGTCGGGACGGTTGTCCTACACCCTCGGCCTCGTCGGACCGGCCGTCACCGTCGACACGGCCTGTTCGTCTTCGTTGGTGACTTTGCACCTCGCGGTGCACTCGCTGCGCGCCGGGGAGTGCTCGCTCGCGCTGGCCGGCGGTGTCACGGTCATGTCCAGTCCCGTCACCTTCTCCGAGATGGGTAGGCAGGGCGGTCTCGCCGCGGACGGCTTCTGCCGGTCGTTCGGTGAGGAGGCCAACGGCACCGGCTGGGCCGAAGGTGTCGGGATGCTGGTGCTGGAGCGGCTTTCGGACGCCCAGCGCAACGGGCACGAGGTCCTGGCCGTGGTTCGCGGCAGCGCGATCAATCAGGACGGCGCTTCCAACGGCTTGACCGCTCCGAACGGCCCCTCGCAGCAGCGCGTCATCCAGCAGGCGCTGATCAACGCGCGGATCTCGGCGGACCAGGTCGACGTCGTGGACGCGCACGGGACCGGCACGGTGCTGGGTGACCCGATCGAAGCTCAGGCGCTGCTGGCCACCTACGGTCAGAACCGTGACGCCGCAAGTCCGCTGTGGCTGGGATCGGTGAAGTCCAACATCGGTCACACGCAGTCGGCGGCGGGTGCCGCCGGTGTGATCAAGATGGTGATGGCGATGCGCCATGGGGTGCTGCCCAAGACGCTCCACGTGGAAAACCCGTCTTCGCGGGTGGACTGGGAAGCGGGCGCCGTCGAGCTGCTGACCGAGAGCATTCCGTGGCCGGAGACCGGCCGGCCGCGCCGCGCCGGGGTCTCGTCGTTCGGGATCAGCGGCACCAACGCGCACACCATTCTCGAACAGGCTCCGGTAGCCGAGCCGTCCGTAGTGGACGGTGATGTCGTCACGGGTACCGTTCCAGTCCTGGTTTCCGGCAAGACCCGTGACGCGCTGCGTGCGCAGGCTTCGAGTCTGTTGTCCACAGTGGAGTCTGGGCGGTCGCTGCTGGACACCGCGTTTTCCGTCGCCACCACGCGATCGAGCTTCGAGCACCGTGCCGTCGTCGTCGCGGGCGATTTCGCGAGCCTGCGCGCGGGACTGACCGCGCTGTCAGAAGGCGGGTCTTCGGCTGGAGTCGTGCAGGGCACCACCCAGGCGAAGGTCAAGCAGGCGTTCCTGTTCACCGGCCAGGGTGCTCAGCGCCTTGGCATGGGCCGGGAACTCGCCGGCCGGTTCCCGGTCTTCGCCGCAGCGCTCGACGCTGTGCTGGCTGAGCTGGACGCACACCTCGACCGCTCCCTGCGTGAGGTCATGTGGGGCGAACAGGACGACGTGCTTCAGCAGACCGTCTACACCCAGCCCGCGCTGTTCGCCGTCGAGGTGGCGCTGTTCCGGCTGGTCGAGTCCTGGGGTGTCAAGCCGGACTTCCTGGCGGGGCACTCGATCGGCGAGATCGCCGCGGCCCATGTCGGGGGCGTGTTCTCGCTGGCCGACGCCGCGAAGCTCGTCACCGCGCGCGGCAGGCTGATGCAGGCGCTTCCATCGTCCACTGTAGACGGATCGATGACGGCGGTGCAAGCGACCGAGGACGAGATCGCGGTGCTGCTGAACGATCGCGTGTCCATCGCCGCGATCAACGGGCCGTCCTCGGTGGTCGTCTCCGGGGACTCCGACGCCGTCGCCGAGATCGCGGACCACTTCGCCGCACAGGGCCGTCGGACCAAGCGACTGCGGGTGTCCCACGCTTTCCACTCGCCCCGCATGGACCCGATGCTCGACGAGTTCCGCCGCGTGATCGCGGAGCTGTCCCCGCAGGAGCCACTGCTGCCGATTGTGTCCTCGGTGACCGGCGAGCAGGCGACCGTCGAGCAGCTGACCTCCGCTGACTACTGGGCGGAGCAGGTTCGCCGGCCGGTGCGGTTCGCCGACGTCGTGGCGTGGCTGCACGAGCACGGTGTCGCCGTGTTCCTGGAGCTCGGCCCCGACGGCGTGCTGACCCCGATGGTCGAGGGCTGCCTCGATGGCGCCGCTGACGGTGTTGTCGCGCTGGCGACCCTGCGATCCGGCCACGACGAGACCGCGACCAGTGCGGCCGCGCTCGCGGGCCTGCACGTTCGGGGCGTCGCGGTGCGGTGGGCCGAGTACTTCGCGGGAACCGGCGCGCGACTCGTCGACCTGCCCACCTATGCCTTCCAGCACAAGCGGTTCTGGCCGAAGGCCGGGTCGTTCCAGGCCGGCGACCCGCGCGCGGTCGGCCTCGGTGCGACCAACCACCCGCTGCTGACCGCTGTCGTCTCGCTGGCCGATTCCGACGGTGCGCTGCTGACCGGCCGCCTGTCGCTCGACTCCCACCTCTGGCTCGCCGACCATGTGGTGCTCGGCTCTGTGCTGCTGCCCGGAACCGCCTTCCTGGAGCTGGCGATCCGTGCGGCCGAAGAGGTCGGCTGCGATCGGGTCGAGGAGTTGACCCTGTCCGCGCCGCTGGTGCTGCCCGCGCGCGGAGGTGTCCAGGTGCAGCTGTGGATCGGCAGGCCGGACCTGTCCGGCCACCGCACGGTGAACATCTTTTCCCGGCCGGACGGTGACGACGACCAGCCGTGGATCGCGAACGCGGTCGGCGTGGTCGCGCCCGGCCTGCCCGAGCACCGCCTGCCCGAGGCCGGCAGCGAAGCCACCGAATGGCCGCCCGCCGGCGCGGCGCCGATGACGACCGACGGGATCTACGACACGCTCGCCGAGTCCGGCTTCGCCTACGGACCGGTGTTCCAGGGGCTGCGTGCCGCCTGGCGACTTGGTGACGACGTTTTCGCCGAGGTGACGCTGCCCGACGGCGTCAACACCGATGGCTTCGGCATCCACCCCGCGCTGCTCGACGCGGTGCTGCACGCGTCGGCGTTCGTCGACTTCGGCCCGGAGTTCCACGGCGGTGTGCCGTTCTCCTGGGAAGGGGTGTCGCTGCATGCCGGCGGTGCGTCTTCGGTGCGGGTGCGGCTCTCCCCGGTGGGCGAGGGCACGATGTCGATCTCGGTTACGGACCCGGCAGGCGCGTCGGTCGTCTCGGTGCAGTCGCTGGCGTTGCGCGCGGTGTCGGCGCGCCAACTCAACGACGCCGCGTCGATCGGGTTGGACTCGCTGTTCAGGGTGGATTGGACCGCTGTCCGGTCGCCTACGGCGGTGTCCGAACTGGCCGTTGTCGGAACGGACGTCTTCGGTCTGGCCGGCGCTTCGCCGGTGGTGCCGGATCTGGCGTCGCTCGGCGAGCAGGTGCCGGCTGTCGTGGTGTGCTCGATCGCCGGTGTCGCCGACGACGACAACATTGTCGAGTTCACCCACTCGGTGGCCTCACAGGTGCTGGGACTGGTACAGGCTTGGCTGGCTGAGGAGCGATTCGCCGATTCGCGGCTGGTCTTCGTGACCAGGGGCGCGGTGGACGGCGTGGACCTGTCCGGTGCGGCGGTCTGGGGTCTGGTGCGCACCGCTCAGTCGGAGAACCCTGGCCGGTTCGGCCTGGTGGATGTCGACGCCGATGGTGCGGCGCTGGTGTTGCGGGCCTTGGCGGCGGAGGATCCGCAGCTGGCGATCCGCGACGGCAGGCTGCATGCCGCGCGGCTTGCTCGCGTCGCGGCGCCCCGGGTGCCGGTGGTGTGGAGTGCCGACGACACCGTGCTGATCACCGGCGGAACCGGCGGTCTGGGTGGTCTTCTCGCGCGCTACCTGGTGTCCGAACACGAGGTGCGCAATCTCGTGCTGCTCAGTCGCCGAGGCCTGGCCGCTGATGGCGCCGAGGATCTCGTCACAGCGCTGACCGGCCAGGGTGCCGAGGTCACCGTCGTCGCCTGCGACGTGGCCGACCGCTCCGCGTTGGCGGAAGTGTTCTCACAGCATCAGGTTTCGGCCGTCGTGCACACCGCCGGCGTGCTGGACGACGGTGTCATCGGTTCGCTCACACCGGAACGCATGGACACTGTGCTGCGGCCGAAGGTGGACGCCGCTTGGCACCTGCACGAGCTCACGCAGAGCCTTGACCTCAAGGTGTTCGCGGTCTTCTCGTCCGCCGCGGGCAGCTTCGGCAGCGCCGGCCAGGGCAACTACGCCGCCGGCAACTCGTTCCTCGACGCGCTGATCCTCCGGCGGCGTGAGCTGGGCCTGCCGGGCGTGTCGCTGGCCTGGGGCGCCTGGGAACAGGCCGGGATGCTGTCCGAGGCGGACGCCCTCCGGATCCGGCGTTCCGGGATGCCGCCGCTGTCGGTCGACCAGGGCCTGGCGCTGTTCGACGCCGCGCTCGCCACCGGCGAGCCCGTGGTGCTGCCGCTGCGGCTGGATCTGCCGACCCTCCGGTCCCGTCACGAGATCCCTCCGCTGCTGAGTGGTCTGATCCGCCTCCGGTCGCGCCGGTCCGCCGGCGGCTCGGAGCAGGCGGTCACCCTCACCCGCCGGCTGAGCGGGCTGACCGAGGAGGACCGCCAGGATACGATCGTCGAGCTGATCCGTGGCCAGGTCGCCGTGGTGCTCGGCCACTCCGACGGCGGCGACATCGATCCCGAGCGCCAGTTCAAGGACCTCGGCTTCGACTCGCTGACCGCGGTCGACCTGCGCAACAAGCTGACTTCGGTGACCGGGCTGCGGCTGCCCGCGACGATGGTCTTCGACCACCCGACTCCGCGCGCGCTCGCCGGATACATCGTCGGCGAGCTGTTCGACGCGGACTCCTTCGTGCCGGAGGCGAAGCCGCTCGCCTCGGTGTCCGACGACCCGATCGTGATCGTCGGCATGGGTTGCCGGTACCCCGGTGGCGTGAGCTCGCCGGAGGACCTGTGGCAGCTCGTCACCGAGGGCCGTGACGCGATCTCGGGCCTGCCGGTCAACCGCGGCTGGGACCTCGAACGGCTGTACCACCCGGACCCCGACCACCTCGGCACCTCCTACACCCGCTCGGGCGGCTACCTGCACGACGCGGGCGAGTTCGACCCCGGCTTCTTCGGGATGTCCCCGCGTGAGGCGATGGCCACCGACTCCCAGCAGCGGCTGCTGCTGGAGACCACGTGGGAAGCGATCGAGCACGCCGGCATCGACCCGGTTTCGTTGCGTGGCAGCCAAACCGGTGTATTCGCCGGGGTGATGTACAACGACTACGGCGCCGGTCTCGGTGGCGTCGAGTTCGAAGGCATGCAGGGCAGCGGCACTTCGCCCAGCATCGTCTCCGGTCGCGTTTCCTACACCCTCGGGCTGGAAGGTCCCGCGGTCACCATCGACACCGCATGCTCGTCGTCGCTGGTGGCGATGCACTGGGCGATGCAGGCGCTGCGGGCCGGGGAATGTTCGCTGGCGCTGGCGGGCGGAGTGACCGTCATGTCCACGCCGATGGCCCTCATCGAGTTCTCGCGCCAGCGCGGCCTGGCCCCGGACGGCCGGTCGAAGGCGTTCTCCGACTCCGCTGACGGCGTCAGCTGGGCCGAGGGGGTCGGCGTCGTCGTGCTGGAGCGCATGTCCGACGCGCTACGCAACGGCCACGAGGTCCTGGCGGTCGTGCGGGGCAGCGCGGTGAACCAGGACGGCGCGTCCAACGGACTGATGGCTCCCAACGGCCCGGCCCAGCAGCGGGTCATCCGCAAGGCGCTGGCCGGCGCTGGCCTGACCACGTCCGATGTGGACGTCGTGGAGGCGCACGGCACCGGCACCAGCCTCGGCGATCCGATCGAGGCGCAGGCCCTGCTGGCCACCTACGGCCAGGACCGCGAACGGCCGCTGTTGCTGGGCTCGGTCAAGTCGAACTTCGGTCACACGCAGGCGGCGGCCGGAGTGGCCGGGGTGATCAAGATGGTGCTGTCGATGCGGCACGGCGTCGTCCCGAAGACGCTGCACGTCGACACCCCGTCGTCGCATGTGGACTGGACCGCGGGCGCGGTGGAACTGCTGACCGAGCCGACCGAGTGGCCGGAAGTGGACCGGCCGCGCCGGGCCGGTGTCTCCTCGTTCGGTATCAGCGGCACCAACGCGCATGTGATTCTGGAGCAGAGCGACCTTGCCCCGCGCGGAACGCGCGGACAAAGCACCGCGGGAGTCTTGCCTTGGCTGGTTTCCGGCAAGACCAAGGCGGCCGTCCGTGCACAGGCCGCCCGGCTTCGGTCCTATGTAGATGCACGCCCCGATCTCGACATCGCCGATGTCGCGCTGTCGTTGGCCACCACCAGGTCGGCTTTCGAGCAGCGCGCGGCCGTGGTCGGCGGCGACCGCTCGGCATTGCTGCGGTCGCTGACCGCGCTGGCCACCGATTCGGCTGACGCGGCCGTAGTCGAGGGCGAAGCTACCGGCGTCGGCCGCGTCGCGATGCTGTTCACCGGACAGGGCAGCCAGCGTGCTGCGATGGGCAAGGAGCTCTACCACCGGTTCAGTGTCTTCGCGCGAGCGCTGGACGTCGTGGCCGCGGAACTGGACCGGCACTTGGACCGTCCGCTGTTCGACGTCCTGTTCGCGGACGAAGGCACCCCGGAAGCGGCGCTGCTCGACCAGACCGGCTGGGCGCAGCCCGCACTTTTCGCCGTCGAGGTCGCACTGTTCCGGCTGGCCGAGTCGTGGCGGATCAAGGTCGCCTACCTGGGCGGGCACTCCATCGGCGAGATCGTGGCGGCACATGTGGCCGGCGTGTTCTCCCTCGCCGACGCGGCAACCCTGGTGGCGGCGCGGGCGCGGTTGATGCAGGCGTTGCCCGGGAATGCTTCAGTGTCGCGTAGCGACTCCGTTGAGGGTGGTGGTGGGCGACGGGTGGGCGGAGCGATGGTCGCCGTGCAGGCCTCCGAGGACGAGATGCTGCCGCGGCTGACCGATGGCGTGTCGATCGCCGCGATCAACGGTCCGACCTCGCTGGTGATCGCCGGTGACTCCGACGCGGTGCTGGAGATCGCCGCCGGTTTCGGCGAACAAGGCCGCAAGACCAAGCGGCTGCGGGTCAGCCATGCGTTCCACTCGCCGCTGATGGACCCGATGCTGGCGGAATTCCGCGAGGTCGTGGCGGGTCTGTCCGCCGAGGCCCCGCGCATCCCGCTCGTGTCGAACCTGACCGGGCGAATCGCCACCCCCGAGCAGGTGTGCTCCCCGGACTACTGGGTGGACCATGTCCGCGGGACCGTCCGCTTCGCTGACGGTGTGAGCGCTCTGAGTGATGCCGGCGTGAACACCTTCGTCGAGCTGGGCCCGGACGGTGTGTTGTCGGCGATGGTCCAGGACGTGCTCGGCGACGAGCCCGCTGTCGTGCCGTTCCTGCGCGCCGGGCGGTCGGATGAGCTGGCGATCAGCACGGCGTTGTCCAGGTTGCACGTCAACGGGTCCACTGTGGACTGGAAGGCCTACTTCGCCGACAGCGGCGCACGGTGTGCCGACCTGCCGACCTACGCGTTCCAGCACTCGTTCTTCTGGCCGGTCTCCGCCGGCGCTGCCGCGATCTCCACCACGTCCGGCGATCCTGCCGACGACCTGCTGTGGGCCGCGATCGAGCGCGGGGACGCGAACGAACTAGCCACCCTGCTCCGGCTCGGCGAGCAGCAGCAGTCCTCGCTCGACACCCTGTTGCCCGCCCTGTCCTCGTGGCGGCAGAACAGCCAGCAGAAGACCCAACTGGATTCCTGGCGCTACCAGGTGAGCTGGACCCCCTTGCGGATCGCGGCGAGCCCGGTGTTCGACGGCACCTGGCTGCTGCTGAGCTCCGAAGGCAACCAGGACGCACTCGCCGGACAGTTGCGCGACGCACTCGTCACCCACGGCGCGCGGGTGCGGCACGTCGTACTGGACGAGTCCTGCGTCGATCAGGAAGTGCTTGCCGAGCGGCTGGCCGGTGCCGAAGAGTTCGCGGGCGCGGTGTCGCTGCTCGGGTTGGATGAGCGGCCACATCCCGTGCTGTCACTCGGGCTCGCGTTGACCATCGCGGTGGTGCGCACCCTGGAAACTCCTTTGTGGACGGTCACCCGAGGCGCGGTGGGTACCGGCGCCGGAGATCTCGTCAGCTCGCCTGCGCAGTCCGCGGTGTGGGGTCTCGGCCGGGTCGCCGCGTTGGAGTACCCGCAGCGTTGGGCCGGTCTCGTCGACCTCCCGGCGGAGGCGACCGGACCCGTCGTCTCGAAACTGCTGAGCGTGCTGGCCGGTCTCAACGGTGAAGACCAGACCGCGATCCGGGCTTCCGGCGTCTTCGGCCGGCGGCTCGCGCACCGCCCGGTCGAGACGCTGCCCGCCGACGACGAGTTCACCGCGCGGGGCACCGTGCTGGTGACCGGCGGCACTGGTGGCCTCGGCGCCGCCACCGCCCGCTGGCTCGCCGGCCGCGGTGCGGAACACCTGGTGCTGACAAGCCGTCGTGGACCTGACGCTCCCGGCGCGGCCGAGTTGCGCGCGGAGCTGGAAGGGCTGGGCGCCCGCGTTGAGATCGTCGCCTGCGACGTCGCCGATCGCGACGCGCTCGCCGCCGTGATCGACGCCGTGCCCGAGCTCACGGGCGTCGTGCACGCGGCCGGTGCCGGCCAGAACTCGCCGCTGGAGCTGACCAGTATGGACGAGTTCGCCGAGCTGATGTCGGCGAAGGTCGTCGGCGCGGTCAACCTCGATGTCCTGCTCGGCGACCGCGAGCTGGACTTGTTCGTGCTCTTCGGCTCGATCGCCGGAGTCTGGGGCAGTGGTGGCCAGAGTGCCTACGGCGCGGGCAATGCCTTCCTTGACGGGCTCGCCGAGAACCGGCGTGCCCGCGGCCTCGCGGCGACGTCGGTTTCCTGGGGCCCGTGGGCCGAGGTCGGTATGGCCACCCAGGACGTCATGTCGGACAACCTCGCACGTCGCGGTTTGTCCTTCCTGCAGCCCGAAAAGGCGATCACGGAGCTCAACCGCGCGATCGTGCAGCAGGACGTCACGGTCACCGTGGCCGACGTCGACTGGGAGCGCTACTTCCCGATCTTCACCTCGATCCGGCCCAGCGCCCTGCTCGGTGACCTGCCCGAGGTGCGTGAGCTGGCGGCGATCGCCGAGACCGCGGGCGACGCCGGTTCCGAGTTCGCCCAAGGGCTGCGTGGCCTGACCGAAGCCGACCGGCTGCGACGGCTGCTCGAACTGGTCCGCGGCCAGGCGGCGGCGGTGCTGGGGCACAGCTCTGCCGACGAGGTGGGTGAACAGCGCGCCTTCCGCGACCTCGGCTTCGACTCACTGACCGCGGTGGAACTGCGGAAGGCGCTCGGCACCGCGACCGGCCTGAACCTGCCCGCCACCCTGGTGTTCGACTACCCGACCCCGCGGGTGCTCGCGGACCATCTGCTGGCCGAACTGTTCGGCGCGGGCGACGATGTCGCCATCACGGCGGTACGTGGCGACGGCGCTTCGGACGAGCCGATCGCGATCATCGGCATGAGCTGCCGCTTCCCCGGCGGCGCGACCACGCCCGAAGAGTTCTGGTCACTGATCAGCGACGGCGTCGACGCCATCACCCAGTTCCCCGATGACCGCGGCTGGGACGTCGCCGCGCTGTACAACGAAGACCCCGATCAGTCGGGCGCCACCTACTCGATGGCCGGTGGTTTCCTCCACGACGCCGGCGAGTTCGACCCCGCCTTCTTCGGGATCAGTCCGCGTGAGGCCAACGGGATGGACCCGCAGCAGCGGCTGCTGCTGGAGACCACCTGGGAGTCGATCGAGCGGGCCGGGATCGACCCCGCCTCGCTGCGCGGCACCCGCACCGGCGCGTTCATCGGCTCCAGCTACGCCGAATACGGCGGCAACGAGGAAGGGTCCGAGGGCTACCAGGTCACCGGCACGATCCCCAGTGTGTTGTCCGGCCGCGTTTCCTACGTGTTCGGGCTCGAAGGCCCAGCCGTCACCGTCGACACCGCCTGCTCGTCTTCACTGGTCGCGCTTCACCTCGCGTGCCAGTCACTGCGCAGCGGTGAAAGCACGTTCGCGCTGGCCGGCGGCGCGACGGTGATGCCCAACCCGAAGCCGCTCATCGCCTTCAGCAGGCAGCGCGCGCTGGCCCAGGACGGTCGCTGCAAGGCGTTCTCCGATTCCGCCGACGGCATGACCGTGTCCGAGGGCATCGGCGTGCTGCTGCTCGAACGGCTGTCGGACGCCCAGCGCAACGGCCACGAGATCCTGGCCGTGGTACGCGGTTCCGCGGTGAATCAGGACGGTGCCTCCAACGGGCTGACCGCCCCGAACGGCCCGTCGCAGCAGCGCGTCATCATGCAGGCACTGGCGAACGCCGGGCTCGCACCGTCTGATGTGGACGCTGTCGACGCGCACGGCACCGGCACGAGGCTCGGCGACCCGATCGAGGCGCAGGCGCTGCTGGCGACCTACGGCCGCGGCCGCGACGCGGACCAGCCCCTGCGGCTGGGCTCGGTCAAGTCGAACATCGGACACACCCAGTCCGCGGCGGGTGTGGCGAGCGTGATCAAGATGGTGATGGCGCTGCGCAACGGTGTTCTTCCGCGCACGCTGCACGTCGACACGCCGTCCACGCACGTGGACTGGAGCTCGGGCGCGGTGTCACTGCTGACCGAGTCGCTCGAATGGCAGCCGAACGGGCGGCCCCGCCGGTGCGCGGTCTCGGCGTTCGGCATCAGTGGCACGAACGCGCACACGCTGTTGGAGGAAGCACCGCGGTCCGGCAGGGCGCCTTCCCCGGTCGAGCCGGTTGCCGGGGTCCTGCCTTGGGTGATCTCCGCCCGTAGTGCGCCCGCGTTGCGTGACCAGGCCGCGAACCTGCTCGGCAGGGTGACCGCGGAGCCCGAGTGGCGTCCCGTCGACATCGGCTTCTCGCTGGTGTCCTCGCGGGCGGTCTTCGACCACCGGTCGGTGGTCCTCGGTGAGTCCCGCGACGAGCTGACGACCGGCTTGACGGCGTTGAGCGGTTCCGAGGTCGTCAGCGGCGTGGCCGATCTGAACGGCCAGATCACCTTCGTCTTCCCGGGGCAGGGCACCCAGTGGGTGGGCATGGGCGCTCAGCTGATGTCGGAGTCGCCGGTCTTCGCCGAGCGGATGGCCGAATGTGCCGCGGCGCTCGCGCCACACCTCGACTGGTCGTTGCTGGATGTGCTGCGTGAGGTGCCCGGTGCGCCTTCGCTGGAACGGGTCGACGTGGTTCAGCCCGCGTCGTTCGCGGTGATGGTTTCCCTCGCCGAGATGTGGCGTTCCTTCGGGGTGGTGCCGGACGCGGTCGTCGGGCACTCCCAGGGTGAGATCGCCGCGGCTTGTGTGTCAGGGGCGCTGTCGCTGGAAGACGCCGCGAAGGTGGTTGCGCTGCGCAGCCAGGTGATCGCGCGGCGGCTGTCCGGCCGCGGTGGCATCGCCTCGGTCCCGCTGCCCGTGGATGAGGTCCAGGCCCGGCTCGAGGAGTGGGACGGCCGCGTCTCGCTCGCCGCGGTCAACGGCCCGCGCTCGGTCGCGGTTTCCGGGGAGACCGAGGCCTTGGACGAGCTGTGCGCGCGGCTGACCGGCGAAGACGTCCGGGTGCGCCGGATCGCGGTGGACTACGCCTCGCATTCCGCACAGGTCGCCGATATGCACGACGAACTGGTCGCCGAGCTCGCCGGAATCGTTCCGCGGGCGCCGCACGTACCGTTCCTGTCCACGGTGACCGGCGAGTGGATCGACGGCCCGCAGCTGGATGTCGAATACTGGTACCGCAACCTGCGCCAGACCGTGCGGCTGCTCGACGCCGTGCGGACGCTGCTCGCGGCGGGCCATCGTGCGTTCGTGGAGGTCAGCTCGCACCCCGTGCTGGCGGTCGGGCTGGAGGACACGATCGCGGACGCCGGTGAGCGCGCGGTCGTGACCGGTACCTTGCGCCGCAACACAGGTGGACTGCGCCGGGTGCTGACCTCAGTGGCTGAGCTGTTCGTGCGTGGTTTCCCGGTGGACTGGCCGACCTGCTTCGAAGGCACTGGCGCGCGGCGGCTGGACCTGCCGACCTACGCCTTCCAGCACGAGCGCTTCTGGTCCGCGCCCACGATGATCGAACCCGGCCCGGCCGGCCAGGTGGACGCCGTGGACGCGGCGTTCTGGGCCGCGGTCGAGCAGTCGGACTTCGACGCGCTCACGTCGAGCCTGAACATCGACGAGGACTCGCTCGCCGCGGTCCTGCCCGCACTGACCAGCTGGCGCAAGCAGCAACGTGACCAGTCCACAACGGACTCCTGGCGCTACCGCACCGTCTGGAAGCCGTTGAGTGGCCTGCCGATGGCCGCGCTGCCGGGCACCTGGCTGCTGGTCACCGCGGACGGGATCGCGGACGACGACGTAGCTGCCGCACTGAGCGGTCACGGCGCCGAGGTGCGCCGCTTGGTGCTGGACGAGTCCTGCATCGACCGCGAGATCATGGCTTCCCGGCTCGAAGTCGCGGCCGAGGGTGTTGCGGGGATCGTGTCGTTGCTGGCTTCGGCCGAGGAGCCGGCCGAGTCGTTCCCGGCTCTGCCGTCCGGCCTCGCCCTCACCGTCGCGCTCGTGCAGGCCCTGGGAGATCTGGCACGGGGAGACAACGAGATCAGCGCTGCGCTGTGGTGCGTGACCCGCGGTGCCGTGTCGACCGGCCGCTCCGACCGCGTCTCCCACCCGGCCCAGGCTCAGGTGATGGGTCTCGGCTGGACGACGGCGCTGGAGAACCCGCAGCGCTGGGGCGGCATGATCGACCTGCCGGAGGTTCTCGACCAGCGTTCCGCGCAGCGGCTGGTCGCCGTGCTTTCCGGTGGTACCGGCGAGGATCAGGTCGCCATCCGCGCGTCCGGCGCACTCGCCCGCCGCGTCGTCCGCGCCCCCGCCAAGGAGGAACGGGCTCGCGAATGGTCGTTCAGCGGCACGACGCTGATCACCGGCGGCACCGGGACGCTCGGCCCGCACATCGCGCACTGGGCCGCCCGTCACGGTGCTGAGCACCTGGTGCTCGCCAGCCGCAGCGGCATGGCCGCACCGGGTGCCGAACTGATCGTCGAACAGCTCGCCGAGCTGGGCACCAGGGTTGAGATCGTCGCCTGCGACATCACCGACAAGGGCGCGCTCGCCGACCTGCTGGCCAGGCTCGACGTCCGAACGGTCGTGCACACCGCGGCCGTCATCGAGCTGGCATCCCTTGCCGAGACCACCATGGACCAGTTCGCCAGGGTCGTGCACGCGAAGGTCGTCGGCGCCCGCAACCTCGATGAGCTGTGCGGCGAGGAAGTCGAGAACTTCGTGATGTTCTCGTCCATCTCCGGCACCTGGGGCAGTGGGCAGCACGCGGCGTACGTCGCGGCGAACGCGTACCTCAACGCGCTGGCCAGTAGCCGCCGTGCCCGTGGTCTGAGCGCCACTTCGCTGTCTTGGGGCATCTGGGCGGACGACATCGGCCTCGGCCGCGTCGACCCCGAGCAGATCCGGGGCAGCGGCCTGGTGTTCATGAACGCCCGGCTGTCGCTGGACGCCATGCTGCGAGCCGTCGAAGGCGACGAGACCGAACTCGCCATCGCCGACATCGCTTGGGACCGCTACCACCCGGTGTTCACCTCGTCCCGGTCGACGACGCTGTTCGACGAGATCCCCGAAATCCGGCAGCTGGCCGCCGCGGAACAGGCCGCGACCGCTGCCACCGACGACGGATTCGTCGCGAGGATGCGCGCGCTGCCCAGTGCCGAACAGGAACGGGTCCTGCTGGACCTGGTCCGCGGCCAGGCCGCGACGGTGCTCGGACACGCCAGCGGCGACGCACTGTCGGAGCACCAGGCGTTCCGTGACATCGGCTTCGACTCGCTCACGGCGGTCGACCTGCGTAACCGCCTCGTGGCGGCGACCGGGCTGACCCTGCCGACGACGATGGTCTTCGACCACCCGAGCCCGCTCGCGCTCACCGAGTTCCTGCGCTCGCAGATCGACGGCGTCGAAATCCTGTCGGCCGCCCCGGCGGTGTCCTCGGCCACCGACGACGACCCGATCGTGATCATCGGCATGGGCTGCCGCTACCCCGGCGGGGTCAGCTCGCCGGAGGACCTGTGGGAGCTCGTGCTCGGCGGCGGCGACGCCATCTCGGGATTCCCGGCCGACCGCGGCTGGGACGCCGAGATGCTGTACGACGCCGACCCCGACCAGGAGGGGTCGACCTACTCCGTGCAGGGCGGATTCCTGCATGACGTGGCGGACTTCGACCCCGGCTTCTTCGGGATCAGCCCCCGCGAGGCGCTGTCGATGGACCCGCAGCAGCGGCTGCTGCTGGAGACGACCTGGGAGACGTTCGAGCGGGCCGGGATCGACCCGGCTTCGCTGCGCGGAAGTCTCACCGGCGCGTTCATCGGCGCGAGCTACCAGGACTACACCAACGCCCAGGCGGGCTCGTCCGACGGCGCTGAAGGCGCCGAGGGCTACATGATCACCGGGACGCTGTCGAGCATCCTGTCCGGCCGTGTCTCGTACCTGATGGGGTTGGAAGGCCCGGCGGTCACGCTCGACACGGCCTGCTCGTCCTCACTGGTCTCGATGCACCTGGCTTGCCGGTCGCTGCGGGACGGCGAGAGCTCGCTGGCACTCGCCGGTGGCGTGAGCATCATGGCCACCCCTGGCGCGTTCGTCGGCTTCAGCCGCCAACGCGCGCTCGCCGTCGACGGCCGCTGCAAGGCGTACGCCGAGGCGGCCGACGGCATGACGCTGGCCGAAGGCATCGGCCTGGTGCTGCTCGAACGACAGTCCGACGCGCTGCGTAACGGCCACCGGATCCTCGCGGTCGTCCGCGGCAGCGCGATCAACCAGGACGGCGCCTCGAACGGGCTCACCGCGCCGAACGGCCCAGCACAGCAGCGAGTCATCCAGCGGGCACTGGCGAACGCGCGGCTCACACCATCCGAAGTGGACGTTGTGGAGGGCCACGGGACCGGCACCGCGCTGGGCGACCCGATCGAGGCGCAGGCCCTGTTCGCCACCTACGGCAAGCGTGCCGAACGCCCACTGCTGCTCGGTTCGGTCAAGTCCAACATCGGCCACACCCAGATGGCATCCGGTGTCGCCAGCGTGATCAAGATGGTGCTGGCCATGCACCACGGCGTACTGCCGAAGACCCTGCACATCGACGCGCCTTCGTCCCATGTGGACTGGTCGTCCGGAGCGATCGAGCTGCTGACCGAGCAGGTCGAGTGGCCGGAGACCGGGCGTCCACGGCGGGCCGCGGTGTCCTCATTCGGCCTCAGCGGCACCAACGCCCACACCATCCTGGAACAGTCGCCGCCGGTCGAGCAACCGGCCGAGGTCGAGATTCCCGGTGCGGTGCCAGTGTTGCTCTCCGGCCGTACCGACGAGGCTCTGCGTGCGCAGGCCGGCCGTCTGCTTTCCCTGCTGGAGAGGCGACCTGGCCTCAGGCTCGCGGATCTGGCCTTCTCGCGGGCGACCACCCGGTCGAGCTTCGAACGCCGGGCCGTCGTCGTGGCCGAGGAGACCGGCGACCTGCTGCGGAGCCTGTCCGCGCTGCGCGACGAGCTTCCCGACTCCGGTCTGGTGCGGGGGACGGCCGCTCGCGGCAGGCTCGCGTTCCTGTTCACCGGACAGGGCAGCCAGCGGCCGGGAATGGGCCGCGAGCTCTACGACCGGTTCGAGGTGTTCGCGGACGCGCTGGACGAGGTGCTGGCCCATCTCGACACGCAACTCGAACAGCCGCTGCGTGAGGTCATCTTCGCCGAGTCGGGCGACCTGCTCGACCTGACCGGCAACACCCAGCCGGCGCTGTTCGCACTCGAGGTCGCACTCTTCCGCCTGGTCGAGTCGTGGGGCGTCCGGCCCGACTACCTGACCGGGCACTCCATCGGTGAGTTCGCCGCGGCACATGTCGCGGGAGTGTTCTCGCTGGCCGATGCCTGCACCCTGGTCGCGGCCCGCGGCCGGCTGATGCAGGCACTGCCGACCGGCGGCGCGATGGTGTCCGTGCAAGCGACCGAGGACGAGGTCACGCCGCTGCTGACCGGCGACGTGTCCATCGCCGCGATCAACGGCCCGGCTTCGCTGGTCATCTCCGGTGACGAGGACGCCGTCCTCGCGATCGCCGCTCGGTTCGAGAAGACGAAGCGGCTACGGGTGAGTCATGCCTTCCATTCGCCGCTGATGGACGCCATGCTCGAAGACTTCCGGCAGGTGGCCGGAACCGTTTCCTACAGCGCGCCGGTGATCCCCGTGGTCTCCACGGTGACCGGCTCGCTCGCCACCGCCGAGCGGCTGGCCTCGCCGAACTACTGGGTGGACCAGGTCCGCGCCACCGTCCGATTCGCCGACGGGGTTTCCTGGCTGGCACAGGAGGGTGTCCGTACCTTCCTGGAGCTCGGCCCCGACGGCGTCCTGTCCGGGATGGCGCAGGAGAGCCTGGCCGGGGACGCGGTGCTGCTGCCCGCCCTGCGCCGGGATCGTGCCGAGGTGCCCGCGATCCTCGGCACGCTGGCCGGTCTGCACGTCCACGGCGTACCCGTGGACTGGCGCGCGTTCTTCGCCAAGTCGGGCGCGCGGCTGATCGACCTGCCGACCTATCCGTTCCAGCATCAGCGTTTCTGGCCGGAGGGCCGTCCCGCCGACCAGGCAGTCTTGGGTGCGGCCGATCCGGTCGACGCCGAGTTCTGGTCCGCCGTCGAGCGGTCCGATCTCGAAACCGTGGCTGCCACGCTGCGACTCGATGGGGTCACTGTCGCCGAAATGGTGCCCGCGCTGGCTTCGTGGCGACGCAAGGGCCAGGAGAAGTCCGTTGTGGACAGTTGGCGCTACGGTGTCACCTGGAAGCCGGTCGGCGGGGCTCCGGCGGTGCTCACCGGCCCATGGCTGGTGCTGCTCGACGGGAAGGCCGACGACTGGGCGACGACGGTCGTCGACGCGCTCGCGGTGGCTACTGTGCGGGTTCCGGTCGGCGGAGCCGATCGTGCCGCGCTCGCCGAGCAGCTGCGCGACATCGCCGCCGGCGGAACCCGGTTCGGCGGCGTGCTTTCCCTGCTGGCCGTTTCCGATGACGGCGTGGCGCTGTCGATCGCGGCGATCCAGGCTCTGGGCGACGCCGGGATCCAGGCGCCACTGTGGTGTGTGACCCGCGGTGCGGTGTCCGTCGGCCGTTCCGACCAGCTCGCACATCCGGCCCAGGCCGCGGTGTGGGGCATCGGCCGAGTGGCCGCGATGGAACACCCCGAGCGCTGGGGTGGTCTCGTAGATCTTCCGGATGCGCTGGACCGGGTTACCGCACAACGACTTCCGGGCGTGCTGGCCGCTGCCGAAGACCAGGTCGCCGTCCGGCCCTCCGGCGTCTACGCCCGCAGGCTCGGCCACCGGCCGTCCGGGCC
This sequence comes from Amycolatopsis sp., assembly GCF_025464955.1. Classification (GTDB taxonomy): domain Bacteria; phylum Actinomycetota; class Actinomycetes; order Mycobacteriales; family Pseudonocardiaceae; genus Amycolatopsis. Next base: position 28,310 of record NZ_JAODNM010000018.1, read on the forward strand.
GGAGAGCGCACGTCGTGAGTTCCGGCCGACCGGCACCGTCCTGGTGACCGGTGGCACGGGCGGTATCGGCGGGCACGTCGCCCGCTGGCTCGCCCGTGACGGCGCCGATCACCTGCTGCTGATCAGCAGGCGCGGCCCGGACGCACCGGGCGTCGACGACCTGGTGCGGGAGCTCAGCTCGCTGGGCACCGAGACCACCGTCGTCGCCTGCGACGTCGCCGACCGCGACGCGCTGGCCGCGGTGCTGGCCGGCCATCCGGTCAGCGCTGTCTTCCATGCGGCCGGTGTCGTCGACGACACCGTCCTCGACACGCTGACACCGGACGGCCTCAGTACCGTGCTGGGTCCGAAGATGGACGGCGCCCGTCACCTGCACGAGTTGACCCACGACCTGTCCGCGTTCGTGCTGTTCTCCTCCACAGCCGGAGTGATCGGCGCGGCGGGACAGGGCAACTACGCGGCGGCCAACGCCTACCTGGACGCGCTCGCGGAACACCGGCGGGCACAAGGACTGCCCGCGACCTCGGTCGCCTGGGGCCCGTGGGCCGAGGCGGGCATGGTCGCCGACGCCGCGCTCGTGGAGACCCGCGTGCGCCGCGGCGGGTTCACCCCGATGGCGCCGCAACCGGCGATCACCGCGCTGCGGCAGGCGATCGAGCACGGGGAAGCGAACCTCACCGTCGCCGACATCGACTGGACCCGGTTCGTCCCCGCCTTCACCATGCTGCGGCCGATGCCGCTCGTCACGGACCTGCCCGAGGTCAGGGCGATCCGGACCGGTCAGGCGCCGGCGGTCACGCCACCGAAGCTGAAGGACCACGCTGCCGTACTCGGACTGCTGCGGGCCCAGGTCGCGGCGGTGCTCGGCCACGCGGACGCGACCGAGATCGAGCCGGACCGGGCGTTCAAGGACCTCGGCTTCGATTCACTCACCACCCTGGAACTGCGCAACCGCCTCGTGGTCGCGACCGGGCTGACGCTGCCCGCTTCGCTGGTGTTCGACTACCCGACGCCGTTGGAGCTGGCGGACTTCCTGCTGGCCGAACTGCGCGGCTCCGACGGCGACCCGGGCGAGAAGGTCGTCACCCGTGGCATCGCCACCACTTCGGCCACCGACGACCCGATCGCGATCGTCGGGATCGGGTGCCGTTTTCCGGGTGGGGTGGCTTCGCCGGAGGACCTGTGGCAGCTGCTCGCCGAGGGCCGTGACGGGATTTCCCCGTTCCCCGAGGACCGCGGCTGGGATCTGGCCGCGCTCGCGTCCGGGCATTCGGCGACCCGCGAGGCCGGCTTCCTGAGCGGGGTCGCCGACTTCGACGCGGCGTTCTTCGGTATCTCGCCGCGTGAGGCGCTGGCGATGGACCCGCAGCAGCGGCTCGTGCTGGAGACCGCGTGGGAGGCCCTGGAGCGGGCCGGGATCGATCCGGCCACGCTGCGCGGCAGCCAGACCGGAGTCTTCGTGGGCACCAACGGCCAGGACTACGGCGAAGTGCTGCGCAGGGCCGCGGACGCCGACGTGCTGGGCTACATCGCCACCGGCACCACGGCGAGCGTCATGTCCGGTCGGCTTTCCTACAGCCTCGGACTGGAAGGCCCGTCGGTCACGGTCGACACGGCGTGCTCGTCCTCGCTCGTCGCGATGCACTGGGCGACACGGGCGCTGCGCACGGGAGAGTGCGAACTGGCACTGGCCAGCGGTGTTTCGGTGATGTCGAGCCCCGACTCGTTCATCGAGTTCACCAGTCAGGGCGGGCTCGCCCCCGACGGCCGCTGCAAGGCGTTCGCCGAGGGCGCGGACGGCACCGCCTGGTCCGAAGGCGTCGGTGTCCTCGTGCTGGAACGGCTCTCCGACGCGGTCCGCAACGGACACGAGGTGTGGGGCGTCATCCGCGGCTCGGCGGTCAACTCCGACGGCGCCTCGAACGGCCTCACCGCGCCCAACGGGCCGTCCCAGCAGCGGGTGATCCGCCAGGCCCTCGCCGACGCCGGGCTGCCTGCCGCCGAGATCGACGCGATCGAGGCGCACGGCACGGGCACCACGCTGGGCGACCCGATCGAGGCTCAGGCCCTCCTGTCCACGTTCGGCGGCGAGCGGGACCACCCGCTGTTTCTGGGGTCGGTCAAGTCGAACATCGGGCACACGCAGGCCGCCGCCGGGATGGCGGGCGTCATCAAGATGGTGCTGTCGATGCGGCACGGCGTCCTGCCGAAGACACTGCACATCGACGCGCCGTCCTCCCACGTCGACTGGACATCCGGGACGGTGTCGCTGCTCAGCGAGCAGGCGGCGTGGCCGGCGACCGGGCGTCCGCGCCGGTCGGGTGTGTCGGCGTTCGGCCTGAGCGGCACCAACGCGCACGTCGTGCTCGAACAAGGTCCGACCACTGTGGACTCCACCAGCGTGCCGGCCATCGCTCCGGCGGTGGTGCCGTTGCTGGTGTCCGGCAAGACCCAGGAGGCGCTGCGGGCTCAGCTTGATCGGATCGCCACGATCGACGCGAATCCGCTGGATGTCGCCTACTCACTGGCCGGACGGTCGAGTTTCGCGCACCGCGCGGTGTTGCTGGCGGCGGACGGACACGTCTCGGAGGTCGCTCGCGGTGTCGGGCGAGGTTCCGGCGAGACCGCGTTCCTGTTCACCGGCCAGGGCAGTCAGCGGATCGGGATGGGCCGGGAGCTCTACGCCCGGTTCCCCGTGTTCGCGGCCGCGTTCGACGAGGCCGCGGCGCATCTCGACGTGCTGCTGGACCGCCCGCTCCGCGAGATCGTCTGGGGCGAGGACGCGGAAGCGCTGAACCGGACCGGGTGGGCTCAGCCCGCACTGTTCGCCCTCGAGGTGGCGCTGTTCCGGCTGGTCGAGTCCCTGGGTGTCCGGCCGGACCGGCTGGCGGGGCATTCGGTCGGTGAGATCGCGGCCGCGCATGTCGCCGGTGTGCTTTCACTGGCCGACGCTTCGACCCTGGTGGCCGAGCGAGCGCGGCTGATGCAGGCACTGCCCTCGACCGGGGCCATGGTCGCGGTGCGGGCGAGCGAAGCGGAAGTCCTGCCGTACTTGACGGATCTGACGGATCTCGTCTCGATCGCCGCGATCAACGGGCCTTCCTCGGTGGTCATCTCCGGCGACTCCGACGCGGTGCTGGCGCTTGCCGGGCGGTGGAAGCACAAGCGGCTCACCGTGTCGCACGCCTTCCACTCGCCACTGATGGACCCGATGCTGGACGAGTTCCGTACCGTCGTCAGCGGTCTGTCGTTCGAAGAGCCGCACATCCCGATCGCGGCTTCCGGCGATGTGACCTCGCCCGAGTACTGGGTGCGGCACGTGCGGGACACCGTGCGCTTCGCGGACGCACTGCGGACGTTGACCGACGCCGGCGTGAGCACCTTCGTCGAGCTGGGGCCGGACGGTGCGCTGTCGGCCATGGCCGACGAGATCGTGATGGTTCCGGTGCTGCGCAAGGATCGCGGCGAGGAAACCGCGTTCACCACCGCGCTGGGACAGCTGCACGTCCGTGGCACCGCCGTGGACTGGCAGGCGTTCTTCGCCGGAACCGGTGCCCGCATGATCCTCCTGCCGACCTATGCCTTCCAGCGTCAGCGCTTCTGGCCGGAACCCGCGATCTCGGTCGCCGCGGGAGTGAACGTGGACCGGTTGCGATACCGGATCACGTGGTCCCCGATCAGCGTTACCGGTCCGTCGACGCTCGACGGCCGGTGGCTGGTGCTGGTCCCCGAAGACGCCCCCGATGTCGCTGATGCCACGGATGTCACCGAGTGGACCGACGCGGTGGTCGCCGCGCTGGGCACCGGGGTGGTCCGTGCCGGGACCTCCGACTTGCCTGAGCCCACTTTCGACGGTGTCGTCTCCTTGCTGGCGACCGGTCCGGCCGACGTCGTGAAGCTGTTGGCCGAGGCCGGGATCAGCGCGCCACTGTGGTGTGTCACGAAGGCGGCGGTCAGCGCCGGTTCTTCGCTGGTCAACCCGGACCAGGCCGCCGCGTGGGGTCAGGGCCAGGTCGTCGCGCTGGAGTCGCCGGACACCTGGGGCGGTCTCATCGACCTTCCCGAGGACTTCGACCAGAACGCCGCCGCCGGCTTCGTCAGCGTGCTGGCCGGGATCGACGGCGAGAACCAGGTCGCGGTCCGCTCGGAGGGTCTGTTCGCTCGACGATTGGTCCGCTCGGCGCCCAGCACCGAGGTATGGCGGCCGGCGGGCAAGGTGCTGCTCGTCGGTGAGAACCCGCGGATCGCCGACTGGCTGGCCGGCGAGGGTGCTGAGATCGTCGACCGCACCGCATGTGCAGAGGCCGACGCCGTGATCTACGGCGGCGAACTGGACGGGCTCGCCGAACTGGACGCGCAGCTGGGTGATCGTGAACTGGACGCGTTCGTGCTGCTCGGCTCGGTCGCCGGCGTGTGGGGTTTCCGTGGCCAGGAAACGGAAGCCGCCGACAGCGCTTACCTCGCGGCGTTCGCCGAGCGGCGCCGCCAGCGCGGGCTCACTGCCACCTTCGTCGCGTTCGGCCCGTTGGCGGAGACAACGCCGCCGACCATGGCAGGCCACCTGAACCTGAGCGGCCTGCCGGTCATGGCGACGGAGACGGCACTCACCGGGCTCGCCCGGGCGGTCGCGTCCGGCGAGGCGGCCGAGACGATCGCCGACGTCGTCTGGGACCGGTTCGCGCCATCCTGCAGTGCCTCGCTGCTGGCAGCGTTGCCAGAAGCGGCTCAGGTCAGTGCGCGGGACGAGTCCGAGTTCCGGCAGCACCTGCTGACGCTGCCCGAGGAGGTCTGGTCTGACGAGCTGCTGGCTCTGGTCCGGGAGAAGGCGGCTCTGGTGCTGGGCCACGCGGACGCAGACGCGGTCGAATCCGACCTGCCGTTCCGTGACCTCGGGTTCGACTCGCTGACCGCGGTCGACCTGCGCAACCAGCTCAATACCGCGACCGGGCTCAGCCTGCCCGCGACGCTGGTGTTCGACTACCCGACGCCAGCGGAGCTCGCCGCGTTCCTGCGGGCCGAACTGCTCGGCGCCCAACCGGACCTGGCGACCTTCGTACCGGTCACCGGCAGCGTGTCCGACGACCTGATCGCGATCGTCGGCATGAGCTGCCGGTACCCGGGCGGCGTTCGCTCGCCCGAGGACCTCTGGCAGCTGATCACCGACGGGGTCGACGCGATCGGTGACATGCCCGCCGACCGCGGCTGGGACTTCGACGCGCTCAAGAGCGTCACCCGCCAGGGTGGCTTCCTCTACGACGTCGCCGACTTCGACCCCGACTTCTTCGCCATCTCACCGCGCGAAGCGGTCGTGATGGACCCGCAGCAGCGGATCGTGCTGGAAGCCGCTTGGGAAGCACTGGAACGGGCCGGCATCGACCCCGCGACGTTGCGCGGCACAGACGCCGGCGTGTTCGTGGGCGGTGGCAGCGGCGAATACCGCGTGTCCGCCGAGACGTTCGGCCAAGAATGGCAGACCGCCCAGTCGGCGAGCCTGCTTTCCGGCCGGCTGGCCTACACGTTCGGCCTGCAGGGACCGACGGTTTCGGTGGACACGGCGTGCTCGTCGTCGCTGGTCTCGCTGCACCTGGCCGCACAAGCGCTGCGCACCGGCGAGTGCTCGCTGGCGTTGGCCGGTGGTGTGACGGTGATGTCGACGCCGGTCGGTTTCGCCGAGTTCAGTGCACAGGGCGCGCTGTCCGTCGACGGCCGCTGCAAGGCGTTCTCCGATTCCGCAGACGGCACCGGATGGTCCGAAGGCGTCGGAATGCTCGTCGTCGAAAGGCTTTCGGACGCACAGCGCAATGGTCACCGGGTGCTGGCCGTGGTGCGAGGCTCGGCGATCAACTCCGACGGCGCGTCCAACGGCTTGACCGCGCCGAGCGGACCGGCCCAGCAGCGGGTGATCCGGAAGGCGCTGGCCAGCGCCCGGCTCAACCCGTCCGAAGTGGATGCGGTGGAGGCGCACGGCACCGGAACCAGGCTGGGCGACCCGATCGAGGCACAGGCCCTGCTGGCCACCTACGGCCAGGACCGCGAACGGCCGCTGCTGCTGGGCGCTGTCAAGTCGAACATCGGCCACACGCAAGCCGCGTCGGGGGTCGCCGGGATCATCAAGATGGTCATGGCGATGCAGCACGGCGTGCTGCCGAAGTCCCTGCACGCCGACGTGCCCACGTCCCACGTGGACTGGACCGCGGGCGCGGTGGAGCTGCTGACCGAGACGGTCGCGTGGCCCGAATCCGGCCATCCGCGCCGCGCCGGGATCTCGTCGTTCGGCGCCAGCGGCACCAACGCGCACGTGATCATCGAGCAGGGCCAGTCCCGCGAGGTCGTGCCGGTACGGGAAGGACCCGCGCCCGAGCTGCTTCCGGTCCTGCTCTCTGGTCGTACGTCCGCCGCGCTGCGGGCACAGGCCGGCTCGCTGCTCGCGCAGGTGACCGAAGACGACACCGAAGACGACACCGAAGACGACACCGCGCTGCCGAGCCTGGCGTTCTCCGCGGCCACCAGCAGGTCGGTGTTCGAGCACCGTGCCGCGGTACTGGCCGGAAGTCGCCAGGAGCTGGTCGAAGGGCTCACCGCGCTGGCCGCGGCCGGGTCCGCGGCGCATGTCGTGCGGGACGAGGCCGCCCGGTCGGGCAAGCTCGCGTTCCTGTTCGCCGGGCAGGGCAGCCAGCGGATCGGCATGGGCCGCGAGCTGCACGCCCGGTTCCCGGTGTTCGCCTCGGCGTTCGACGAGGTACTGGCCCAGCTCGATCCCGAGCTGCGGGATGTGCTGTGGGGCGAGGACCAGGGGGTCTTGAACCAGACCGGTTTCGCCCAGCCCGCGCTGTTCGCCGTCGAGGTGGCGCTGTTCCGGCTCGTCGAATCCTGGGGTGTGCGGCCGGACTTCCTGGCCGGGCACTCGATCGGCGAGCTCGCCGCGGCGCAGGTCGCCGGGGTGCTGTCGCTGGCCGACGCGTGCACGTTGGTCTCCGCGCGGGCGAAGCTGATGCAGGCGCTGCCCCGGACCGGGGCGATGTTCGCGGTGCGGGCCAGCGAAGCGGAAGTCCTGCCGCACCTGACAGATCTGAGGGATCTTGTCTCGATCGCCGCGATCAACGGGCCTTCTTCCGTCGTCATCGCCGGGGACGAGGACGCGGTCACCAGGATCGCGAGCAACTGGAAGTCGAGGCGGCTGGCGGTCAGCCACGCGTTCCACTCGCCGCTGATGGACCCGATGCTGGCCGATTTCCGGGCCGTGGCGACAAAACTGACCTACCAGGCGCCGCGCATCCCGATCGTGACTTCCGGCGACGTGACCTCACCCGAGTACTGGGTACAGCACGTACGAGAGGCCGTTCGGTTCGCCGACGGCGTGCGGTCGCTGGCCGAGCGCGGTGTGCGTACCTTCGTCGAACTCGGCGCCGACGCCTCGCTGTCTTCGCTGGTGGGGGAGTCGACCTCCGAGGGAATCCTGGTTATTCCCGCCCTGCGCAAGGATCGTAACGAGGAAGCGAATCTGGTCACGGCGGTGTCCCGGCTGCACGCGCACGGCGTCGGCGTCGACTGGAAGCGGTTCTTCACCGGGCTCGACGTCCGGCGGGTGGACCTGCCGACCTACGCCTTCCAACACGAGCGGTTCTGGGCCAACCCCGCACCGCACGTCGCCCCGGCTCCCGCCGGTCTGGACGCCGCCACGGACGAGCAGATGTGGGACGCGGTCGCACAGAACGACTTCAGCTCGCTGGAGACCGTGTTCGACGTCGACGGCGACTCGCTGTCGAAGGTGCTCCCCGCCCTGCTCGACTGGCGGCGCCGGCAGCAGGACCAGGCTGTTCTGGACGGTCTGCGACACCGGATTTCCTGGACTCCGCTGGCTACCCGACCTGCGGTCGGGCTCACCGGGACCTGGCTCGCCGCGGTTCCGGCAGCGGAGGCTGACCAGGAGTGGGTGTCGAAGGCACTCGACGGACTTGGTGTCGAGCTGGTCCGTGTCGAGGTAACGGAGTGCGATCGGTCGGCCCTGGCCGACGAGCTCCGGACGCATGTCACAGAGTCCGGTCCCTTCGCCGGAGTCGTGTCGCTGCTGGCACTGAGCCCCTCGGAGCCGCGCACCCCGCCGGCTGGGGTGCTGCTGACCACCACGCTGGTGCAGGCACTGGGCGATGCCGGGATCACCGGCGCGCTGTGGTGTGTCACCCGGGGCGCGGTCTCGGTCGGCAGGGGTGAGCCGCTGGGCGATCTCGCTCAGGCCGCCGTCTGGGGCCTTGGCCGGGTCGCGGTCATGGAGTACCCGGATCGCTGGGGTGGACTGGTCGACCTTCCGACTGTTTTGGACACTCGAACGGCAAGCGGGCTCGTCTCCGTCCTGTCCGGACTGGACGGCGAGGATCAGGTCGCGGTCCGCGCGAGCGGGGTGTTCGGCCGCAGGCTGCTGCCGGCTCCCGCGCCGCGACCGGCCCGCGAGTGGACCCCGACCGGCACGGTGCTGATCACCGGCGGCACCGGAGCGCTCGGTGCCCACGTGGCACGCACGCTGGCCGCGGCGGGCGCGGAGCAGTTGGTGCTCGTCAGCCGTCGAGGGCCCGACGCGCCCGGAGCGGCCGAACTGCGCGAGCAGCTGGCCGGGATGGGCGCCCGGGTGCTCGTCGCGGCCTGTGACGTCGCCGACCGCGATGCGATGGCGGCGCTGCTGACGGAGATCCCGGCAGAGCACCCGCTCACCGCCGTGGTCCACGCCGCCGGTGTACTCGACGACGGCGTCCTCGACCGGCTGACGCCGGATCGCTTCGATGAGGTCTTCCGCACCAAGGTCGACTCGGCCCTGCTGCTCGACGAGCTGACCGCCGAAGCCGACCTCGCCGCGTTCGTGTTGTTCTCCTCCGCGTCCTCGGCGGTCGGCAATCCCGGCCAGGCCAACTACGCGGCGGCGAACGCCGTGCTCGACGCACTGGCCGAGCAGCGACGGGAACGCGGTCTCGCCGCGACCTCGATCGCTTGGGGCGCCTGGGGTGGCGGTGGCATGGCCGACAACGCCGACGCCGAAATCCATGCCCGGCGGGCGGGGATCGGGGCGCTCGACCCCGAACTGGCGTGCACGGTGCTGCGCCAGCTCGTCGTGGAGGACGAGGCGACGGCGGTCGTCGTCGCGGTGGAGCGGGGACGGCAGGCGCGCGGCTTCCGGCCGAACGCCCTGATGCGGGACATGCCCGGTTTCGCCGAGCTTCCCGACGGCCCGCGGGACACAGCGGTCGACGGTGCGCTGCGCGACCGGCTGCTCCCGCTGCCGAAGGCTGCCCGACTGGAGGCCGTGCTCGACCTGATCCGGGCTCGGGCGGCCGACGTGCTCGGCAGGACGGACACCGACGCGGTCAGCGCCGAGCGGCCGTTCCGCGATCTCGGGTTCGACTCGCTGGCCACCGTCGAGCTGCGCAACCAGCTCAACGTGGTGACCGGGCTGAGCCTGGCCTCGACGCTGGTGTTCGACCATCCGACGCCGCTGGCTCTCGCCGAGCACGTGCTCGAGGAGTTGCTGCCGGACGGCGAGACCGGCAGCGGTGCTGAGGAAGCCGGGATCCGGGAGCTGCTGGCCGCGGTGCCGCTCGAGCGGCTGCGGGAGATCGGCGTGCTGGAACCACTGCTCAAGCTCGCGGGCCGGTCCAGCTCGGAAAGCCAGGAAGAAGAGACCGAATCGATCGATTCGATGTCCGTCGACGACCTTGTACGGGCCGCGCTCGATGGCCCGTCCACCCCCCTTGTCTGACCAGCCGGCGCAAGTGATGGAGCTGAACTCATGAGCACCCCCTCGGAGAAGGTTGTCGAAGCGCTCCGCGCGTCGATGAAGGAGGCCGAGCGTCTGCGGCGGCAGAACAGGGATCTCCTCGCGGCGGTCACGGAGCCGGTCGCCATCGTGGGTATGAGCTGCCGGTTCCCCGGCGACATCGGCTCGCCCGAGGACCTGTGGCAGCTGGTCGCGTCGGGTGGCGACGCCATCACGGGGTTCCCGACGGACCGCAACTGGGACATCGAAGCCCTGCGCGAGGGTTCGGTCGACGAGCGGGGCATGAGTGTCAGCGTGCAGGGCGGGTTTCTGTCGGGTGTAGCCGACTTCGACCCTGGCTTCTTCGGCATCTCGCCACGCGAAGCAGTCACCATGGACCCACAGCAGCGGCTGTTGCTGGAGATCTCATGGGAGGCGATCGAGCGCGCCGGGATCGACCCGAGCACGCTGCGAGGCAGCCGGACGGGCGTGTTCGTCGGCACCAACGGACAGGACTACGCCCATCTGATGATCAGGTCGGTAGCCGACGCGACCGGCGACATCGGCACCGGCATCGCGGCCAGCGCGACGTCCGGACGGCTGTCCTACGAGCTGGGGCTGGAAGGGCCGACGGTCACGGTCGACACGGCTTGTTCCTCATCGCTGGTCGCCCTCCACCTCGCCGCGCACGCGCTGCGCGGCGGTGAATGCTCGCTGGCACTGGCCGGCGGTGTCAACGTGATGGCCACGCCCGGCTCGCTGGTGGAGTTCAGCCGTCAGGGCGGTCTGGCGCGGGACGGCCGGTGCAAGTCGTTCTCCGACGACGCCGACGGCACCGGCTGGTCCGAAGGCGTCGGACTCCTGTTGCTGGAAAGGCTTTCCGACGCCGAGCGCAACGGCCACGAGGTGCTCGCCGTGGTCCGCGGCTCGGCGGTCAACTCCGACGGCGCGTCCAACGGGTTCACCGCACCGAACGGCCGCGCGCAGCAGCGCGTGATCCGCCAGGCACTCGGCAGGGCAGGGCTCTCGCCCGCGGAGCTGGACGTGGTCGAGGCGCACGGCACGGGAACCCGGCTGGGCGACCCGATCGAGGCGCAGGCGCTGCTGGCGACCTACGGCCAGGACCGCGAACAGCCGCTGCTGCTCGGGTCGATCAAGTCCAACATCGGGCACACCCAGGCCGCCGCCGGAGCCGCCGGAGTGATCAAGATGGTGCAGGCCATCCGCCACGGCATCCTGCCGAAGACCCTCCATGTCGACGAGCCGTCGCCGTACGTCGACTGGGCGGCCGGGGAGGTAAGGCTGCTGACGCAGG